>JBAZJY010000003.1:0-357304 GCA_041651115.1 Candidatus Omnitrophota bacterium
TCACACCTAAGAGGTTTGCGTCATAGGCAGATTTGGTCTGACCCAAAAGATCTGTTCCGATTAGGCTAACTAACTCTGTTTCCTGTGCTATTTGGCTTTCTGCGACATTCATATGCTCGGCAATGTCATAGATCTGGTTGCCTAAGCCAAACCACATCCCGCCTGAAGCATAAACATTGAACGTATTGGGACCGTTAGAATTACGGGGGCCTGAATAACCGGTATACGCATCTGCCCAAACAAAAGAATAATCATGGGTGGCATTAGCCTGATTGCCTGCTGCCCAGGAATAATCGCCACTGGCAGTATTGCTGTCTCCCGATGCCATAGAATGATTACCCGAGGCACTGGTATGTTCGCCTCCCAACACCACCGCTGCCCAGCCTGTAGCATTATTGGACCATCCGCCTCCAACAGTAGCCTGCTCATTCGTAGCAGTGCCGGCAGTATTATTATTACCGCCGATTACCGTGCAATCCTCTCCGGCAACGGTATTAAAAAGCCCGCCGCCGATAGTAGAAGTAATGCCTGCGGCAATATTGCGATTCCCACCGCAGATCGTAGCAAGATAACCCGAGGCAAGGTTACTAAATCCTCCTCCGACAAAAGAAGAATTACCGGAAGCCGTGTTATCGTAGCCTCCCATTACCGTAGCATTGATTATAGACGCAGTATTATTAATGCCCCCTCCGATAAAAGAGGCAAAACCGGAAGCGAGATTATTCCACCCGCCGCCTACAGTGCTGTTTATGCCGGAAGCAGTATTGTTATAGCCGCCGCCCACAGTCGCGTATGCGGCAGCGGCATTATTATAAATCCCGCCTCCGACTGTCGCATAGTCGCCGGAAGCATTATTAGCCCGGCCCCCTCCTACGGTAGCGCCGATAGCAGTAGCATTATTATAAATCCCGCCCAATATCGTAGAATTACCGCCAATGGCCCTGTTACCGTTTCCCGCGCCAATAGCGGAATAACTTCCCGAAGCGTTATTGGCATCTCCCCCTAACACCGCCGCATAAGCGCCCATGGCTTTATTGGCGTTTCCGCCGACTATGGTCGCATATTCCCCTACATCATTGTCAACGCCGCCGCCGATAGTAGAATAGTTTCCCGATCCCAAATTCGTATTCCCTCCGCCGATAGTGGCGCCTGTCTTGTTTGCCCAGGAATTAACTCCTCCGCGAATAGTAATATATGGGTAATTTCTACCAACATATCCGGTCATTGAACTAACGCCTAAATTTACATGAGTGGGATCACCGTTACTACCGGAAAAAAAGTTATCATCGTCATGCGATATAGCTCCGCCCTCTACGGTCAGGCGCGCCCTGCCGGGGTTGGTGGTGCCAATGCCCATCTTATTCGCCACATAAAGGTCAGTATAGCTTCCGTAGGGAGAGGGATAATAGGTAGTATAAACAATGGTCTCGTCGGCAGCGCGGATCAGAAAAAGAAAGCCGAAGGCAAGGACAAAGAATAAAGAAAGGGTGATTAGCTTAGTAGGCTTAAACATTAAAGGCTCCTACGGAAAATAATATCACAGCAACTATCAGCGGTCAACGTAAATCTGGATTCTTTACCTAAATAATACCTTTAAGATATTTTTCCACCGCGGTTTTCGGCAGACGCGCTTTTACCTGTATGCCTTCGGCAAGGTATTTCACGCTTTCCACGCGGCCTTCGCGGTAAATAAGGTCAACTAAACCCATTTGCGTATGCGGGATAACCACTTCAACCAAAGCCATACGGCCCTCAAATTTCTTCTGAATGCTATTTAATAACTCCTCTAAATTCTGCCCTGACTTTGCCGAAATACATACGGCTTCGGGAAAATCCGCGCTTAAGCGGTTAAGCCAGATCTTATCATCCATAAGGTCAATCTTATTTAAAGCGGTAATTAACGGCTTATCAGCTGCTCCGATTTCCTGAAGCACGCTGCTGACTGCCCGGCTGTGCTCATAGAACCGCGGATGGCTGACATCTAAAACATGGATCAGAAGGTCAGCCTCTACCACCTCTTCAAGAGTTGCCTTGAACGCTTCAATCAAATTATGCGGAAGGTTTTGCAGGAATCCGACTGTATCTGAAAGCACGATATTCTCGCCGTTTGGCAAGCGTATGCCTTTTGAAACCGGATCCAGGGTAGTAAACAGGCTGTCTTGCACGCGCTGGTCAGCATTAGTAAGCGCGTTTATCAGCGTGGACTTACCGGCATTGGTATAACCTACCAGCGCCACGCAGGCAGCGCTGTTTTCCTGCCTGCGCTTTCTTACGGTATGACGATGGAGCATCAGGCGCTGAAGATCCTCTTTTAACCGGTCAATACGTTTTCTTATTCTACGGCGGTCAGTTTCAAGTTTTTGCTCACCTGGGCCCCTTGTGCCGATGCCGCCGCCCAAACGCGAAAGCACAACACCCTTACCGGTAAGCCGGGGCAAAAGATATTCAAGCTGCGCTAACTCAACTTGCGCTTTACCTTCCGGGCTTTTGGCGTGCCGGGCAAAAATATCAAGGATCAGCTGGGTGCGGTCAATCACCTTCCTGCCTACGGCTTCTTCAAGATTGCGCTGCTGCGTGCCGGAAAGGTCGTGGCTAAAAATGACGGTTTCAATATCATCGGCTTGGCATAAAAAAGCGATCTCATCGGCTTTGCCGCTTCCGATAAACAGATTCGCGGCAGGCCTATCGCAAGTACAGGTAATACTGTTAACAACTTCTGCCCCGGAAGTAACTGCCAATTCTTCCAGCTCATAAGCCGCGTCTTCCAGCGGCCAATTGTCTTTTTCCGACTCAACCTTAACTGTAACTAACAGCGCTTTTTCCACTTTTTACCCCGACTTTAATCCACTTTATACGCTTATCCTTGCGAAACCAGGTAAGCTGACGCTTAGAATAAAGGCATGTGTTGCGGATGATCTGCCTGCGCGCCTCGTTTAAATCGTACGCGCCTGTAAAATAGCCCTTAAGTTCCCTTATGCCGATTGCCGCGGCTGCAGTCTTGCTTAAACGCCTGCCCAGCAGTTTTTTTACTTCAGCAACCAGCCCCTGCTGAAACATCTTATCCACGCGCGCCTCTATCCTTTTGTATAACCGGCTTCTCGGCATATCCAGACAAAAAATCTTCACGTCATATTTATCCGTAATCCCTTTTCTCTGCTTCTGCAACAAGGAGATCGGCTTTCCGGTAACCTCAAAAACTTCCAGCGCCCGGACGATCCTGCGCGTGTCATTAGGGTGGATTTTTTGCGCCGCTTCAGGATCAATTTTTGCCAGCCGCTGATGAAGAAAATTACTGCCGTGCATTTTGGCTTCTTTATAAAGCTGCTTACGCAGCCGGCTGTCTTGCGCCTTAACATTAAATATACCGTCAACCACGATTGACATATACAAGCCTGTCCCCCCGACAAACAGCGGGATCCTGCCGCGGCCGATGATCTCTTTGATCTTTTTTATGGCGCTGCGGCGATAATCGGATACGTTGTATTCTTTTGAAGGAGCGGCTATAGCAATAAGATGATGCGGGATCTTCTTTCTTAAATTTGCCGATGGCTGCGAAGAAATTATCTCCAAGCCCTTGTAAACCTGCATAGAATCACAAGAGATTATCTCGGCATTGATTTTTTTCGCCAGGCAGGCGGCAATTTCGGTTTTTCCTACGGCAGTTGGGCCGGTAAGAAAAATAATTCTATTTTTTCGTTTGTGATCTGTCATTAAGGAAAGATTTTTGTGGGGTAGCCTTCCGCGGAAAGCCTGGCTTCCAATTCCAAAGCCTCTTGCCGGCTGGCCAGCTTGCCTGATCTTACCCGGTAAACCGGCGCTCCCTGTGAAACCGCTTCTTCAATAAAAGCAGAATAGCCGCTGCGTTCCAGCCGGCGAATGAGATTTTCAGCATTAGCCTTGCTGGCAAAAGAGCCCACCTGCACGGAATAATAGAAGTCATTATTTACCAATAAAAAAGCCTCCCAGCCGGGTTCAACATTCAAGGGAAATTCCCGGCTAAGCCGGTCAAGATAATCCTTGGCAGCAGCGGTATTGCCAAGCTTGGCTTCGCATTGGCTTAAACGGGAATAAACAACCGCTTTTAAATTTAGCGCATCCTGCCCTGCCAACAGCTCAAGATAACCGTTCTTTGCTTTTTGGAAATCTCCCCGGAAAAAATATGTATCGCTAAGCCCCAGCCGCGCCTGGGGCGCGTAGCGGCTGGACTTAAGCTCATTAATGATTATTTCAAAAATATCCGACGCGCGCAGGAAATTGCCGTCTTTAAGATAGCTCAAACCGAGAATATAATACAGCGCGTCCGCGTCTCTGTCGTTTCCTGCGGAGGCAAGCATCTTTTCGCCTCTGGTTATGGCTGCTCTGTAATCGCCGCTCATCAGATCGGCCTTAAGCGGATCAAGGTCTAATGCGTAAGCGGGCGTAGAAATCATAAATAATAAGAGCGCCAAATATAAAAAAACATTATCATTGCGAGCGAAGCGAAACAATCTCACTTTTTCCCTCTTGATATTTTTTTCTGCAGCTCCAGTATCAACGCGTGCCTTCTTTCCTTTTCCTGCTTCGGCACATCATCTCCCAGCTTAAGGCTTGCGGTATTCGGCCGGGGTGAATATTTAAAGATGTATGCCGTGTCAAAGCCAACGCCCTTTACAAGATTATAGGTATGCTTAAAATCCGCTTCTGTTTCTGTCGGAAAACCTACGATGATGTCGGTTGTCAACTTAGGGCTATCTACGATTTTACGATAATTATCCGCCAATGCCAAATAGAATTTTGCCGTATAGCCGCGGTTCATCAATTTAAGTATCTTGTCCGACCCTGACTGCGCCGGAAGATGCAAATATTTTTTCAGCTTATCGCAAGCTGCCATTGCCTTGAATAATTCAACGTCCGCGTCTTTCGGATGAGAGGTGATAAAACTGAATTCCTTCAGCCCCGCAATGGAATTAACGCGCTCAAGCAGCTTAATAAAATCAATATTCCCGTCTTGATAGGCATTAACGTTTTGGCCTAAAAGAGTGACCTTAACAATACCTTTATCCAGCGCAAGTTTTATTTCATCCAGGATATCTGCGTGCTTACGGTGCCTTAACCTGCCGCGCGTATAAGGCACAACGCAGTAAGAGCAGAAATTCGAGCAGCCTTCTGAAATAACCACAAAGGAATGCTCTTTATCTTCGTAAAAACCCGTATGATAAATTTCCTCTGGCCTGTTCCCGCCTTCCGTTTCCCAGATTTTTACCTCATATAGGCTTTTACCTGTCGCCTGACACCTGTCGCCTGACACCTTCTTTATGATTCCCGGGATCTTATGAATATCGGATGGCCCAACTACAAAATCCACGGCTGGACAACGCTCGAAAACCCTATCCTGATAATTCTGCGCCATGCAACCAATGAGCCCGATAACCGGGATTCCCTGTTTCTTGAACCTTCCGATCTCGCTCCAAACCTTATCCTCGGCATGTTGCCGGACTGCGCAGGTGTTAAAGATAAGAATATCCGCCTTTTCCGGGACGCCTGCCAGTTGAAAACCGGAATCCTTCAGCAATCCGGCAACCACTTCCGAATCGCGTAGATTCATTTGACAGCCAAAACTGCGAAGATAAACCTTTTTCTTATCTTCTTTCATGTTTATTCTTTTTTAAAAACCAACTGCGGCCCCACTTCTCAATTTCCACAATAATGTAAATAAACAAGCCTATCAAAAAAATCCGCGCCCAAGCACTCAGCGAAATCGGAGCGCTATGAAAAAAACGATTCATAGCAGGAGTATACGTAAAAAGCGTCTGTAAACCGACCATAGTTAAAACACCGAAGACCAGCCAGCGGTTCGAAAATACCCCCAAAGCAAACATTGACTTCGACAGTGACCGACAGTTAAAAAGATAAAAAAGCTCTCCTATAACCAAAACACCAACGGCTGCGGTGCGCGCTTCTTCAATACTGAATCCGTTATTTCTTTCGTAGAAAAATAGCCCAAAAACGCCAAGAGCTAAAAGCACGCCAACAGAGATTGTCCGCGTAATAAGATCCCCGGTCATAATCGGCGTTTTAGGATCACGGGGTAGACGTTGCATCAGATCAGGTTCCTTGGACTCAAAAGCTAACATCATGCCCAAACATAAAGCGGTAGTCATATTTATCCAAAGTAACTGCACCGGCGCGACAGGAAGCACCATACCTGCAAAAATGGCAACCATGATAGCAAGGGCTTCGCCTAAATTCGTCGGCAATGTCCAGACAATGAACTTTTTTAAATTATCAAAGACACATCGCCCTTCTTCGACCGCGGCTTCAATGGAAGCGAAATTATCATCAGTTAAAACCATATCCGCCGCTTCTTTTGCGACCTCTGTACCTGTGCGCCCCATGGCAATGCCTATATTAGCTTGTTTAAGCGCCGGAGCATCATTGACGCCGTCTCCGGTCATAGCTACAATAAAACCTCTTGCTTGGATCGCTTTAACAAGCCGCAATTTTTGTTCCGGAGTCACGCGGGCAAAAACGCTGACCCGATCAACAGATTCCTGTAATTGCTTGTCATCCATATTTTCAAGTTCGCTTCCGCTCAGCGCTGCGAGGTCTTTAATTAATTCTTCTTCTCCAAGCCGACTTTTAAGGTTTAATTGTTCAGCAATGGCTTTGGCCGTCAGAATATGGTCTCCGGTTATCATCTTAACCAATATCCCGGCCGAATGACAACGTCGTACAGCCTCAATCGCTTCCTTGCGCGGAGGATCTATCATTCCCTGTAATCCTAAAAATGTCAGAGATTCAGTAATATCACCGTGATCAATACTATCTTTCTGCGAAGAAATACTGCCACGGGCAAAAGCAAGCACCCTCAAGCCCTTTGCTGCCATAATTTCAACCTGACGCTCAATAAGGGCGCGTTTTAAAGGACGGATTTCGCCATTTCCATCGAGATAATTAACGCATTTGGCTAAAATCTTTTCTACCGAACCTTTTAAATAAACAAGCCTATTCCCGTTGGGTAAAATATGAAAAGTTACCATATATTGGTATTCCGATTCAAACGGAATAGAATCCTTGCGTGGCAACGAAGGCATGCCCTCGGGAAACAAGCGTTTGCCTTTATTCGCAGAAACAATAAGAGCCGCCTCTGTCGGGTCACCTTCCACCTGGAATAATCCTTGCCGTTCCACAATCCTGCTGTCGTTGCACAATAAGCCTGCACTCAAGCATTCCTTCAGAGCTACATAAGCGGTGGCATCGGAGTTACGCGAAAGCTCTTGAATAGAACCTTCAAAACTATATCCCACCCCTGAAACTTGATAAGTTTTCCCTGCGCTAAAAATTTCCTGCACAGTCATTTGATTCTCAGTCAGTGTTCCGGTTTTATCAGAACAAATAACTCCGGTACTGCCAAGTGTCTCCACTGCCGGTAGCTTACGAATGATAGCGCGGCGCTTAGCCATTCTTGCCACACCTATCGCAAGAGTTATTGTTACAGCTGCAGGCAGCCCTTCAGGGATAGCCCCTACCGCAAGCGCGACTGCGGCCATAAACATTTCCGCGGCCGATTCCCCTCTAAGGACGCCCACAACAAAAGTAAGTACAGCCAAGCCCATAATAACGAATAAAAGGTAATGGCTAAAGTGGGCTATTTTAGCGGTAAGGGGCGTCTCTAAATTTTCAGCCGTACTAACCAATTCTGAAATCCGTCCGACTTCGGTTGAGTCTCCGGTGGCGGTAACAACAGCTTTACCCCGGCCATAGGTAACAAAGGTTGAGGCATAAAGCATATTTAATCTATCCGCTAAAACAGTTTTTGAATCCAAAGGATTAATTTGCTTCTCAACTGGGACAGATTCACCGGTAAGAGGAGATTCGTTAGTTTGCAGGTCCCTCATAGAAATAAGACGCATATCGGCTGATACCTTATCGCCAGATGCAATCATAACAACGTCTCCGGGTACCAACTCGGTAGATGCAATATGCTGTTCCTCACCGTCTCTTAATACGGAAACAGAAGATGTCATAAAACGAGAAAGGGCTTCAAGGGCTTTTAAAGCCTTGGATTCCTGCAGAAAACCAACGATGGCATTAATAAGAACAACTCCAAAGATTACTGAAGCCTCAACCCATTCTTTTAAAAAAAGCGTAGTCACTACCGCCGCCAGAAGAATGTACACAAGGGGCTGATGGAATTGTATTAGAAAACGTAGCCACAATGGCATGCCTTTTTTGGGGGTGATTTGATTTAAACCAAAACGTTCCATGCGCCTCTTAACCTCACCCAAGGATAAACCAACAGAAACATCAACTTCAAGCCGTTTGATAACTTCATCAGCTGACAATGAATGCCAGGATTCTTTAGTAAGGCTTGAAATTTCACTAATCATAAACAATCCCCTATTCCTTTTACGTTCAGGTCTTTACCACTGATAATGTTTTTTGCAATCTCTTAAGATCATTATCATTTGCAAGCACCAATAAGACGTCGCCCCCTTCGATTACCGTAGAGCCGTTCGGGACAATAAAGGTATCTTCGCGTGAAATAATAACGACAAGGGCCTTAGGAGGAATATTGATTGCGGCGATAGATTTTCCGACAACATGCGAATTATACGGCACGATCATGTCGGTAAGCGAAGCATCAATGGCCTCCGAATATTCAAACTCAATAGGGTATTTCTTCTTTGGGTCAAACGGAGCATTAACTTTAAGTATTTTTGATATACCCGGTATAGATGTTCCCTGAAGCAGCACAGAGGTTAAAACAACGAAAAACACTATATTAAATATCGCATGCGCCTGCGCTATCCCGGCCAGAAGCGGGAATGTCGCTAAAATAATCGGCACAGCGCCACGTAATCCTACCCAGGATATCATTGCCTTTTCCGCAAAATTGAATTTAAACGGCAACAGGCATAAGAATACGCTGACCGGCCGCGCAAAAAGAATAAGTATAGCGGCTACCAGCAAACCGCTTACAATGATCGGCACTATCCGGGAAGGGAAAACAAGCAGGCCCAGCGTCAAAAACATCGCAATCTGCATTAACCAGGCAATCCCTTCATAAAAACGGACGATTGACCGCTTATTGACAAAATCACTCCTACTCATCATTAACCCCAGCAGATAAACCGCGAGAAATCCGTTTCCCTTGATTAAAGTAGTAAGGGCGTAGGTAAAAACTACTAAGGCAATGGTCAAAACCGGGTATAATCCCTCATATTCAAGCTTACTCTTATTAATAAGGAAAATGCTTACCCGGGACATAAAATATCCCATCAACAGCCCGACACCCATATTAAGAACAAAAAACGGGATCAAATTCAACACGGGAGAGCCAGGATTAATCAAAAGCCCGATACAGCCGATGGTAAGAAAAACAGCCATCGGGTCATTGCTGCCTGATTCAAGCTCCAGGAGAGGCTTTAAGTTACCTTTAAGGGATATTTTCCGTGATCTGAGAACGCTGAAAACCGCCGCGGCATCAGTTGAGGATACAATTGAACCAAGCAATAGCCCTTCAAGCAGTGAAAATTTAAGGATCAAAACCGCGGAAAAGCCGACAATTACAGCCGTAATAAGCACTCCGGCAGTTGATAAAATTAAACCCGGGGCGAGCAGCGGCTTAACGGATTTCCATGGCGTGTCCAAACCTCCGGAATAAATAATAAAGATCAGCGCGACGATACCGATTGATTTTGCGATACCATAATCGTTAAAATATATCCTGCCGATCCCCTCAGAACCTGCCAGCATTCCGATAACAAGAAACAGCAATAAGGCAGGCAGAGCAAACCTATCGGATATTTTACTTGCCAATACGCTGATAAGCGTTAAGACTGCAGCCCACAATATAATTGTTTCCATCGTCATGGTAATCGTTATTCCCACATCTCAAATATGTTTTTGAAAATTCCCCGTACAGCGCTCCGGGGGCTAGACTTAAATGCGTTCTTAAAACTATTGATCCTTGCCCTTATGAACTTTAATCGTAAAATATAGTCCGCTCTAACATTTAATACATAATGCCCGCATTTATCACAATCTGTCTTTTCGATCACGGTGCCTGTTTTATGTATGTTTTTAGATATCCTGCGAAACTCTCTGTACATATCCGAGAACCATATTTTACTGAACTTAGATAAACAGTTATCCCCCATCACCAAACCGGAGCCGCAACACGGAAATACCAAACCTGATGAATCTATCCTGGTAAATAGCCACCCTATGTAACATGGAGTGCTGATTGTTGTTTTCCCCCCGGCAAGGTCTTTATCTTCCTGATTGCCACAATTAAAATAATGCGATTTTAAAAGTTCGGGAATTGAATTATTGATAAAGTATTTTGCGGCTAATTTTTCCGCCTCCAAAAGGTCTTTCTGAAGATGCGAATGTTGTTCGCTATTTAATCTCAAAGATGAGAGCTCTGAATTTAACCATATCGGGCGGATATTGATATTTTTAACTCCGGTATCAACGGCAAAGCGCACCATATTAGTCGTTTCCGAATAATTAATATTGTTTATCACGGAATGCAGCGTAATCTTGGCTTTCTTTGATTTAGAAAGGATGGAGATACGCCGTTTCAGCCGGTAAAAATCTTCAGCGGAATGCCGCGGGTGGACCTTGCACCAAACATCGGGTGTCCCCGCGTGCAAGCTTATCCAGAATCGTACGTTTGGCATAGCTAGTTCATCAATCATCCCTTCCGTAAGGTGTATGCCGCTTGTTACTAAAATACACTCCATCCCGAGAGAAACAACGAATTTTATCATCTTCCCGATTTCCGGGTTTAGGAGCGGCTCCCCCTTCCCTACTATCTGTATTTTTTTCGTGCCAAGCATGTGCAATTCCCATGCCAATTTCTTAAAAGTTTCAAAAGAGAGGAATGCCTGGCCATTAGCTTGGTTGTTCCGGCTTGGGAGCAAGGGAGAAAAATTATAGCATAGCATACAGCCAACGTCACATAGCTCCGAAACCTCAATCTGCGCGCTTCTGGGGCCGCAGAATGCTGAATTGTTGCTTACCATCCCCATAAATGTTTTTAATTTTGTAAACCGCATAATTTTCTTATATTTTTCCCTGTTTCCCGGTTGAACGCGAAGCAGCTTCTATTTGACGATTAATCTCGGAGACTCTGCCCGCATAATCGCCATATTCCGTTAAAAGCTCTTTATATATCTTTAACGCCTCCGTCGGCTCGCCTTCCTGACGATAAATATCAGCCAGGCTCATGCTGGAATGATATACCCGCCCGCGGTCAGCAGGGTCTTTTTCAAGGCTGATGAGAAATGCCTCCCTTGCTTCTTTTAATTTACCGATTTCCCGGTAAGCCTGGCCGATATTTATATAGATGTCAGCGGTTTTTTGCGGATCATCATTATATTCTACCAGGAGCTTCCCGTATATTTTCAATGCTTCCATTTGCTTATTTTCCTGGCGATCAATTCCGGCCATGGCCAGCTTAGGCCAATAGAGTTTCTCGCGGGTCCCAGGGCCTTTGGCAATACTCAAGCGAAACGCATCCCTTGCTTCTTTTAATTTACCCATGTCTATATGGACATAACCGATGCTCAAATAAGTATCTGCGATTTTATCCGATAAACCGCTATATTCGCTTAAAAATCCTTCATAGACCTGTAAGGCTTCCGCCAATTTACCTTCGCGGCGATAGATATCGGCCAGGCACATCCTTACCCAATATACCCGCTCACGATCATTAACGTCATTATCAATACTAAGAAGGAATGCGTCCCTTGCCTCTTTTAACCTATCCATTTCCAGGTAAATCTGCCCGATTGCGGCATAAGCGTCTGCCAGCTTGCGCGGAGCATCTTTATATTCGGTCAATATCCGGCCGTAAGTTTTTAATGCCTCCTGCCAGTTTCCCTGCCGTAGGCGGATATCAGCCAATGTCATTTTTATCCTATATGCCCATTCGGGATCGCCGGGTTGCATCTCTAAACTTAGCTGGAATTCCTTAGCTGATTTTTCTAATTCGCCTCCGGCTAAATATACCTGCGCAAGCTCCTCATGTAACCAGGCAAGCTGGTCTTTAGGCAAATGCTTATTTTCCAGGAGCCCGGACAATACGTCCGCTGCTGCCTTAAAATCTTTATCCAGGCGATAGATCGCGGCAATCTTAACATAAGGAAAGAGGTCGTTTATGCCGTCACGGATATAGCGGGCAGCCAATAACCGATAGATCTCTATTGCTTTCGCGGAATTGCCGCGCATATACTCTCTTTCCGCAAGCTGCGGCAAAACGTAAGTGCTCCTGTTCTTCGGGTCGGAAAAATGCACAATACCTGACCAAACAGGCAATGCGGCAAGAATAAATAATACCGCCTGAAGAATCCTGTTTGCCTTGAGTACAGCCGCGGCTTTTTTTAATAATACTTTTCCCCTCGTATAAATCAAACCGTTGTTTTCCTCTATGTACCTCCTCTGCGCATCCGTCAGCCCTGAAGCATAAAAAAACAGCGCGCCCTGCACCTTGGCTTTGCTAAAGTTAACGCCTGCAACATTCGCGCCTGTCAGGTCAGCCCCGGAAAAATCCGCTCCGTCAACAACGGCATTTGCCAGGTCCGCATCGCGTAAGTCTGCGCCTGAAAAATCCGCTTCCCATGCGTTTATGCCGGCAAGAGAAGCTGCGCGCAGCATGCATCCGGCAAAACTTGTCTGCAGCGCGCGGCAGCCGGATAATCTTGCTTCTTCCAGGATCACGCCGTACAGCCTTGCCCTACTCAAGTCCGCTTCCCGCAGGTCTGCGCCGCGCATAGTTACTCCCGATAGTATCGCCGACTCAAAATTAGAGCCGGTAAGAGTAGCGGCGTCCATATCTACCCTTAACAAGCTTACCCTGCTAAAAACCATGCCCGCGAGCTTTGCCTTACGCAAATCAACGCCAACCATCCGGGCTGCGCCACTGTGTTTATTTAGAGGATCAATGTTTATTCTCATTTTTATAAACCAGAATTTCTTTATCGTCCGATCTTATTTTCTGCACTAATCTGATTTTAGGAAAGATGCCGATCAAAACATCTATATGGTTTTTCTTCAACCGATAGGCAGCCGGCATTTCTTTGTCCGGATAAGATCCATCAATCACCGCAAAATATTCCGCGCAATGAAAGTCAGCCCTATTTGCCTCGTTTAGATCACGCAAAAATTCGTCATACTCCAGCCATTTATTGCCGCGGCCTACGGAGCGCACAAACAGGTAAAAATCGCAGTTGGAAATATTTATATTATCACGATAACGGATCAAATCTACCACTTTAGATTTATTATTATATGCCTGGAGCAGCATGCTTAAATAAGCGCCGCACTCCGGGGGGTTATCATCGGTAATGTAATAGACTACTCCGGCCCTGTATCTTTTCCCCCGGTTGGCCTGATTAAGGTATTCTGCGGCAGAATACCAGGGGCGCCACTGTTTCAGCGGAAAAGGCATACATTCAACGAACGTATATCTATCTATTGCCCGCGCCAAACCCGATCGTTCAAAAAACGGCGCTGCCGCAGGAAGCAAGACCGGAGTGAAACGCAGGAACGTAAATATGCTGAAAAATAAAAAAACAACGGCCAATGCCGATCTTAAGGCCTTCGGCCGCACGTAAGACAGCCCCAATCCGCTGATAATGCCGAAAAAAGGCACATAAGGAACGGCGTATTGGAAGAATCTGGCTGTCATAATGGTCAGGATGCAAAAAGGCACGATAAACCATACAAGCAGAAGCAATTTATGCCATTTATTTTTATGCTCCCGGAAAAAATAAAAAGCGCCGGTGACGAACAAAATAACATTTATAAGGCCAAGATGGTAATTCTTTATCGCGGTCAAATGGTATGCCAGAAAAGAGAGTTGATACGGATGGCTGACTCTCACCCCGTCCTGATTGCTCAAGAACAGGCGCGCTATACCGTCTCGATCCATACACGAAGGATGGATCAGATAATTCTTATAGTATACCAGCAAAACCAGCAGAAAGCTTAACAGCAACGCGATAATCAGGTTGTTGCGGCCGGCTTTGTTGGCTGTTACCGGGATAAACAGATAAAAGAATACCGCGCACAACGGCCCGACAATAAAAAAGATTATGCTTTGTTTTATCAGCAGGCCTGCCGCAAGCAAAATACCGAACCAAAGCGAATATACAAGGCTGTTAAATCCGCTTGTCCTGATTAAAAAATAGAATATCCATACGGACATCGCCGCCTGCGCCAGCTCCAGATCAAAAACCCGCGAGGCTGCATAGATAACCGGATAGAACCCAAGGATCACCGCGCTCAATAAGCCGGCTGTCCGGTCTTTAATATATTCGCCGATCTTATAGGCGCCGCATAGTAACAGGGCAAGGAACAGGCTTGAAGTCAGAAAAAAATATTTATACCCAAAGACGATCCGGATCAAGGCGGAAATTAAATAATAAAGCGGCGGATAGCTGGGCTCAGCGGTTAAGGCGTCCAGAAAACTGTCCTGATGGTTGCCGGTCAGGACCTTGTACATGCGCGCCCCCTGGCTGGCATGGTAAGCAGTATCCTTCCACGCAAATACGTCGTAATACTGCATAAATATATAATTGGAAAAAACAAAAAAACCGATAATGGAAAACAATAATACCAGTGCGAGTTTTCTGCTCATTCCTGCCCCTTAAGGTAAGCGTAACTGCCCATACAGCGCCCGAGCCGGTCAATAAACCCGGAAAACAATATTCTCTTCGTCTTCATATATAAGCCGGTAATTTTCTTTATAGAGTCTGATGCGGCCGCGCGCCTCTAAAGGAATAAGGTATTTATGTATCACGATATATTTGACTTTATTGACGGACAACTGCAGCTTCTGCAGGCTTAAGTCGTTTAATTCCAGGCGGCTGATAAGCGGTTTGCCTACCCGGCGCGAAATATAGCCCTGGACTATCGGGAGAGCGTGAAAAGTCTGATACATCATATATCTTGCCGCATACATATAATTATAAGCGGGTAAATCCAAAATGCCGAATTTTTCAGTATCCTTGCCGATCGTTTTATAGGCAGGCGGACAATATACCGGCGTTATTGCCGCGCATACCGAGTAATAATCGCAGAATAATAACAGGCTAACCAGAAAAAATGCCAGACCCCTCCTTATCAACTTAAAGCCATAAGCCCGATACAGGTATTTTATGGCAAAAGAAACTATGACCGCCCAAAACAGATAAACGTAAACTATGGCCCGTGACGGTGTATGCATTACCGATAACAGGGGGATGTGTTTCATCAGCGCGTAAGGAAGCGGTATAGAGCTTTGCCAGCCAAATATATGCACGGAAGTACCCATGGACAAGGCTAAAAACGGCAGAGCGGCAAGAAAATATTTTGCGGCTTGCTTTTTTATTCCTTTAAACGCCAGAATAACAAGAACAATGCTTATAATGCCCAGATAACCGGTCTGTTCCCACGGATTGCCGGTAAACCTGGTGTTTATGTATTGAAATATACTACTGTCGGCAAGCGCATGGTACGGATGCGGCACTATCAAGGCCAAAAGGTCAATTACAAATATATCCGGATTACGCAAGCCGGCTGTCTCAGGGTGGTTCAGGCCTACTTTCGCCATCTTAAACAGCCACGGCCCAAGAATTAATACGGCAGGCAAAAGAGTTAAAACGGATTTTTTTAAGGCATCGGGAAGGAAAAATCTTCTTCTCCTAAAAACCAGGTACACATAACCAAGGCAGACAAAGATAACGCCCAAAACAAAATAATAAAGACTGCTGACGCTGTTTAATGCGAAAAACAGGCCGGCAAGAAATAAATCTTTTTTGGAATTATAACGCAAGGCCTTTATGAAATACAGGACAAAAAACGGTATGAATTGGATCGTTGCCAGCTCTATGTGGTGCAGGGAATGCGCAAAATGCGAAGGGTTAAAAGCAAAAATAAAGCCCCCGACCGCGGCCGCAAACGGATCCTTTGTCAAATACCTGACTAAAAGGAAAGCGCCGATACCGGAAAGCACGAACGTTGACAATATCAGCAGATTATAGGCAAATACCGGGCTTATGAATTGCTTTAATATTACGGCGATAAAAAGGTTATAAAAAGAAAATGCCTGGAATAACAATGAACTGCCTTCCGGATAAAATATATAATTTGAAAAGGCCATGCTCCCGGAATGCCCTACAAACACCTTATTCGCCCACCATATATCCCAGAAATGCGACAGATTGTCTTCCGCAGGCCCGATCAGCGAAAGTGCGATCTCCTTAAGGCAGGGAGAAAAAAAGACCGCAGTAAAAAAACAATATGCCAGGATAGCGGCTAAAAAAACGTATCTACTGCTGACGGATTTTTTGGGCATCTATTTTTTCCCTGTTAAAAACTCTGATAAAATCAAGAATATAGCGGGCAGCAAGAATCTCCCGTTTAAAATATAACTTACTTTCATATCTCTCGCTCCACCATATCGGGATCTCTTTTATCTTGTAGCCATGCCTGATCGCCCTTAATAATAATTCCGTATCCCAAAATACCCCTCTTCTTAACGACCGGTCGTAACCCATTTCTTCAACCAGCGCCAGGATAACTTCTTTTTTGAAAGCCTTAAAGCCGCACATATGGTCGGCTATTCCGGTATGAAACATCAGCCGGATAAAAAAATTATATGCGCGGCTGATCGACAGCCTGAAAAGGCTCCTTTTCCTTTTTGCACCGGCAAGATACCTGCTTCCGGTAACAATATCATATCCGCAAACCACCTGGTCAATCAGGTCTTTCAGGAATCTTAGGCTCCTTACGGCATCTACATCAACAAACGCGATAATATCGCCACCGGCTTTTTTAAACGACTGCGCCAGATTTTCCCTGCGCGTCGGCCCGATATCGTAATTAAGCAGGCTGACCTTGCGGTTAGAGCGCTCAATAGCGCGGCTGATCAGTTCGGTCTGGTCCCTTGAAGCGTCATTTACGATAAATATCTCGTAATCAACGGGGATCTTCCTTATTATATATTCCAACGTATGGATCGATCGCTTAAGCGTGCTTTCTTCGTTGAATATGGGGACAAACACGGATACGTGGTGTTTTTCGCCCGACCTGTAATCAACTTTATGTTTTACCGCTAAAATGGTCGTGCCGAAATTAAGGCGCAGGCCGGACATCCGGAAAAATAATTTATCCAGCCAGCCTGGCAATGGCCGGTGTTTCAAGCCGAAAATTTTCCGTAAGGATAAGACCGGGACCAGGAACCAAAATAGATGCGTTATTTCAAAGCCGGAAAAATCATTGGCGCTGTACCTGCGGCGGTGGCCGAGAAGCCTGTCATATTTTCCGTAAAGCCACTTATAGGCAGGGACCGTAATCACGATCTTTTTCCTTGCGACCCTGAGCAGCTCGTTTATGGCCTGCTTATGCGGCCCGATGAACTCAAGCGCATCGGAACAAATAACGGTATCAAATGAATCATCGCCAAAGGGCAGCTTTGAAAATTCTCCGCCGATATTTACCGCGTTATCTATAATGCATCCGTATCCGACACTTAGACAGGAACCCTCAACCATTGATTCCAGGAGTTTGCGCTTATACGTGAAATAAAAATTGGGGCGGCCTTTCAGCCATTCGGCGTTAAGCTTGTCCAACGAAGGCTCCTTAAGCGGGTTTTATATAAAGAATAACCCCGCACTCAATTTTCTAAAGGAGTGCGGGGTTATTGTGAAGTATCCTGTAAATATCAAATTATTTTTTCTTTACCTTATCAATAAGCTCTGATACGGCTTTCCCGGCGATATCCTTGCATCCGAGGCCGAATGCCAAAGCAGACCCAAGGCCAAGAGCGCCAAGGACGATGCTTAAGATCAGCTGCAGGGTGCGCGCGCCGATATTCAATTGCTCAAGCGCCATAATAATGGCAAAGATCATTACTATCGCTTCCACGACCTTGCCTAAGAGCTTTTCTTCTGAAAGCCCGGCGTTCGTGGCGATAGTCACGACGATGTTCTTTAAAAGCGTGGCTATGAACATACCAAGGATCAAAATGAACACCGCTGCGATGATGCTGGGCACGTAAAGCACAATCCGGTTCAAGAGGTCAGCGGCAATGGTCAGGCCAACAGCGTTGACAGCAACCATAAAGGTAATCAACATCGTCAGCCAATAGACTATTACCCCCAACATCTCGGAAAGCGAATACTTTATCCCGCCTTTAGCAAGCAGGCTTTCCAGCTCAATACGGTCAGAGAGGTCGTCAAGCTTGACTACTCTCAGGATCCTCGTGACGACGGTCTTTAAGACTTTTGCCACCAACCAGCCGATAACGAGAATTACAAGCACCAGCAAAACGTTAATCATGAACTGCCCGATCTGTTCCAACATCAGCTTGGCGGGTTCAAGTAACACAATTTGCCAAGTACTCATCCTCCACCTCCTTTGGTTTTATTAAAACGCCATCGGGTTAACTCTATCATAATCATCAAGTTATGTCAAGAAAAATCGGTTATCTGCGATAAAAAATCAGGCAGGATTTCTTTTTAACTGCGGATACGCCTTTAGGCAGGTCTACGACCGAGCCATCGGGCCGGCTTAAAATCAAATCATTTATTTCTTCGGTATGTTTAAAAGTGAGCCTGCGCGTGTCGCCGCTTACGCGGCTGAAACTGCGGCGCAGGATGAGATTTTGCATTGCCGGATGCAGCTTGAGGAACCGGGGCAGCCGGATTTTTGTTCCTAATCGCTTTAGCGCCTTTTGCGCGGCTGCGAAAAGATAATCATAATCATATCCGGCGCTTAAAGCAGTGCTGCTGAGGACTTCCTTGATATTTGCATTATATTCTTTTTCCAATAAAGGCAGGAGCCGGTTGCGCAGCCTATTCCTTAAATAAATATCTTCCTTATTTGTTTCGTCAATGCGGAAGCTGATCTTATTTTTTTTCAGGAATGCTTCTATTTCTTTGCGCTTTACTTCCAAAAGCGGCCGGATAAGCGTAAACCCGGAGAATTTCCTTTTCGGCAGGATCGCTGATAATCCATAGAGCCCGCTGCCCCGGATCAGCCGCATCAAAACGGTTTCTGCCTGGTCATCAAGGTTATGCCCAAGGCAGATCTTCCTTGCCTTTACCTTGCCGGCTGCTTCAAATAGGAATTCCAGCCTTGCCTTACGGCAGGCTTCTTCTAACGAAACATTTTTTAGCGTCTTTTTTACATCAAATTTGGCAATTATAGCCGGAATGCCAAGCTTTATTGCCAACGCCTTGACAAACTCCGCGTCTTTATGGGAATTCCTGCGCAGCATATGGTCCAAATGCGCAATATACAGCTTAATACACAGCTCATCCTCAAGGCCCTTAAGCAAATAAAGCATGGCCACAGAATCCGGGCCGCCGGAAACCGCGACAATCACCTTTTCCTTTTTATCGATAAGCCGGTATTTTTTTATAGTGTTTCTGACTTTACCGGTGAGCATAATTACCTGGCAGCGAACATATCTTCAAGCTTGGCTTGGGGATGCCTGTAGCGCTTCCTGCCCGTAGTATTCTTACCGTATTGGATCGCCTGCTCCGGGCACCAGTGAAGGCAGGCAAGGCATTGCTCGCATTTATGCAGCCATACCGGTTTTCCATCAATCATCGTGATGTTGTTTACCGGGCAAACTTTGGCGCAAATAGCGCAGCTGGTGCATTTTTCATTCGCCCAAAAACCCTTGTCCATTGCCGGTATTTTCGGGGACATCAATCTATACAAAATTCCGGAAAAGATCAAGTTAAACAATAACGGGCCTTTTTCAATCAGGCCTTTCTTCCTCTGCCTGACTGCCTCGGCAATTACCTTGATCTTTTCTTTCTCTTTCTCAAACATACCTTCCTGTTGCTCTGCCGGTATGGCTTCATAAAGCGGCGTATAGTTGCCGGGCATGCGGATACCGTACCCCAAAGCTAATTCCATTCCAACCGCCTTAAGCGCCTTTGCAGTCTGGATAAGCGAGCCGGCAGCAGTGCCGCCGTAAGTAGCCACGCTAAAAATATACTTATTCTTATCGGCGACTAATGTATCGATGAATCGTTTTACGATCAGCGGCATACCGAACATATAAACGGGATAGACAATACCGATGCAATCAGCGTTCACGGCAGCCTTGCTGTTGATTGCCCTGGCAATACTCACTGCCTCTGCCTGGCCCAATTCGTTAGCCAGATCGCGGGCTACTTTAAGGCAATTTCCGGTCCCTGTAAAATAAAAAATGGTTGTATTCATAAGTTCGTTATTAAGTGGCGGAGAGTGGCCCCGCTTGCGCGGGGCTGCCGTTACTATACGACGCCACTTGTTGCGTTATTAAGTGGCGGAGAGTGGATTTCCAGCCGCCGTTATTTTAACGTCCGGCGGCGCAGTCCCCTGCTTCTTAGGGGAAAACCACCGGATAACAAATTAGTGGCGGCGAGAGGATTTAAACCTCTGACTTATCGGGTATGAGCCGACTACTCTATCGGGCTGAGTTACGCCGCCAAAATCTACTATTATAATCCAGGCGCATGTCCTTGCTCGCTTTGCTCGCAAGGATTAATTCGGCCAGCAAACTTATGTTTGCTATCGCTCCACAAGTTTGGGCCTCATTTAAGTATGAGCCGCGTGCTCTATCAGGCTGAGCTACTCCGCCAAATTTTATTTTTTCTTGCGCAGCTGGTATTCTACATAACCGGCAAGGACTTCCGCTACCTTTATCGGAGGCTGCACAACAAAATAACGGCTCATTATCGCGTGGGCGATCTCATGGCCAAGCACTTCTTTTGTAAAATTATCCGGAGAAGTATAAATCGTGTTTAAGTCGGCAACAAAAAGCGTATGGTTTTCCGGTTCCCTGCCGAAAAACTCCTTATAAAGGTTGCTCAATTGCGCTTCATTGCGGCAAACCTTGATATTGCCGTGAAAACTGTAAATATGCATATCCAATATATCGGATACCCTTAAAAAAAGCGTATCGACCATATCGGCAAGGCTATCAGCAGAACCACCCGCATAATCAGAGCCCCATTTTTCAGTAGAGCCGCCGGTAAGGACTCTATCCTCTACTCCGATGTTCAGCTTTTGGCTAAGCTCCGCAGGGTCAACCTGTGAAGCGTAATACACGGTAAAATATTTGCCCTCTACGCGGCGCGCCGAACCAAAACCGTCATCAAAACCATAAACCATTCCGGCTGCGGCAGGCACGAGCAGCAAAACGAGGCATATTATACAATAAAACCGGGATTTCGGCATCAAGATTTAAAATACCGGATTATTCTGTCTAATTCGTCGGATATCCTTTTAATATCGGTTAAGTGGCTACGCTTGTGCTCCGGAAGCTCACCCTCGGAAAGCTTATCCATTTTTTCTTTCAAAGAACCGAAATTAAGCTTAAGCAAATTGATCTGCTCCCTGTTCTTTGCGATCATGCTATTGAATGCGTTTGTCACGTCCTGCAGCTGGTCAAGCTTGCGGGTCTGGAATTCCGAACAATAATCGCCTCCCTCTACTGCCTTTAGCACTTTTTTAAACCGAAAAAGCGGGCCGGCGATCTTATGCGAAATAAACAATGTCACGGCGATCGTAGCAATGCCGACAATTATCCCTACCACCACTACCGTTTGAACCAGCACCGGCAGGATAAAGTCTGCGGTGGAACGCACCAGCACGCGCGAATGCACAACCGAAACCGTGGTAGAGCGCATTGCCAGGAGGTAAACGCCGCCTACGGTAAGGATACCTCCCAAGAAAACCAGGGAGCAGAACTTTAAAATAAAATCCGTCTGGAATTTTTTACCGATAAAATAATTCCCGCGCTTGTAAGTTTTGGCTGCTTCCGCCATCTTAGTCTCCCTCTGCACAGAAAGTGCGCACCAAACCATTCCAGCAGTAAGCGACACTTGCCCATCCTCTAGGGCAAGGTGCCTATTGGTTTGGGTGTTATTTATTATCTGCTTTAAGGTCAAGCAGGTTCAAGTTCAGCTTGGTGTCGGCTTGGCTGCGCAACGAAGCCATCCAATCACCCAGTATACGGCTCTCTTTTACGCGGGTAAGCTCCCATTTGATCTGATTATAGAGCTGATCATAGGGCTTATCGGTTTTCCCCTCTTCTTTTAACTTATTATATACTGCTTCGATCTCTTTATCCGTAACAACTACCGCTCCGGCAACCTCTTTTGCTTTCCTGTCCAGGGTCAATTTTAAAAGCGACTGCTCCCAGAAGCGCTCCACCATTTTAAGGAAGTCCTTATCCCTGTCAATGCCCTTTGCCTCGGCATCCTGGAGGATAACCTTGCGGTTGATCAGCATATTCAGGAATTCCTTCCGGGAATCGGGAGTATCGATCCTGCCGTAGGCTGAAAGCTTGAATTCTTCGTCAAATTCTTCCTTTGTAATTTCATAATTATTGATCTTGGCAAGGATCTCTTTGTTTTTAGGCGCTTGCTTTGCGCATCCGCAGATAACAAATACTACCAATAATAAAAAGGCAATTAATCTCTTCATTGCCGGCTCCTTTCCTGGTAAATTTACATCATTATACAATACCTCGCTAGAATTTACTATTAAAAAATCATGCGGGTTTTACTTCAAAAACGGCAGCAAGCCTTCATGGCCGAGGATGTTTATCCGGCCGTCAATAAACTCATAGGCGTCTTCTTCAAGTATGAACTGATCAAAAGCAGAATAATCAGCGCTTACCAGAGGATGATAGAAATAAACCACCGGCATAAGGGTAAAAGTATTTATCCGGTATAAAGCCATATCTGTCTCGCTAAGCACCGGCTTAAGCAGCGCGTCAGCAGTTGCCAATTGAGAGATAACCGCAGGTAATGATCCGGTAATATTAAAATTACCCGATGTTATAGCACTTAAACCTGCCGCAGAAGCAGTCAGCGCATAGCCGGTACCTGGCAGGTTAATGAATAAGTCGCCAAAAGTAACTACTCCGCCTGAAGCAGTGTGGGTGAGCGTTCCGGAAAGAGCTGCTCCGGAAGGATTAATGCCAAGTGCAATACTCACGGAAGTCGCATTATCCGTGCTGGCAGTATTGCCGAATTGATCTCTAAGCGTAATGGTTATTGCCGGCGCGATCAACGTATTAAAATCAACGCTGGACGGCTGCTGGCTAAATACCATTATAGCCGCAGCAGCAGGGTTCACGGTTACTGCCAAAGGAACCGATGTAGTAACCGCACCCTGCGTTGCGGAGATCGCGGCGCTTTCCGCGTTATATAATACTGCGCTGCCTCCGCTGGTTGAAACGCCGTTAGTAAAAGTAACCACGGTATTTGCGCCAAAACTTATTGCTGCGCCGTTCTTATCCGTGACCGTAGGAACGAAGCTGCCAATAGAATTTGCTCCGCTAAAGACCAGGGTTTTGTCTCCGGAGTAAGACAAGGCTGTGCCGCCGACCCCGTCAATTGCCGTGATCGTCAGGAGATTGGCTGCCCCGGCATTCTGTGAGCCGGAGCCGGAGACTACGAAATGGTCCACCAGGTTCCAGTTAGTATTATTGCCGCTGTCTTTTGAGCTTGTTGCCGTTATCACAGAAGCGTTGATATTATTTGAATCTTTTACATCTACAAAAGAAACACTGCGGCTTCCTTGCGGATCGATCAGCCATTGCGAGCCGCTTACTGAACTGCGCAGGATGATCAGGTTACCCGATGTGCCGGTAAGTGTCAACGCTCCGTTAATAGTCAGCGTTGTGCCTGCGGTAAAGGTAACCTGATTACCCGCGGATACGGTAAAGCTTCCGGTAACAAGCTTATCGCTTAACGAGGCAAACGTCGCCTTGTTGGTATTGGTATCATTAATGCTCAAATTAAAGTAGTCCGTTGCCCCGAAATCTTTGATCGTAATGGTTTCCGCGATATTCCTGCCTACATATTCCCAGGTTCCGGAGTCAGTATCATTCACTGTCCAGGATACGGTTTCTATTCCCTGCAGCCGCAAGGTACCGTTATTCACGAAAGAAGTGGTAGTGGTAATATTAAATCCGTTAAGATAAAGCACCCCCGAGCTGATCGTCAGGGTGCCGTTTATATCCAGGTTATTATTGATCAGCGTAACTACCGCTCCGCCGGATTTATTAATCACTAAATCCTGGAAATCGTCGCCTGCAGCAACGCCGCCTGAATCAAGCGTAGAATTAATTGAACCGTCAAACGTAACTATGCTATCCTGGGAATTAAACGTTGCGGAATTTGACCAATTACCGGCAACGTTAATACTAAAATCGGACGCACTTGTATTAAGTGTGCCGCCTGAGATCGTCAAATTGCCGTCTACATCAAGATTACCGGCAAGGGTTGAGGTACCACCGGTGAATTCAATATTATCAAATGCCATAGTGGTTGAGGTCCCCTGTCCGTCTATAGTATTCGCGCCGTTAAAGACCACAAGCGAATTATTGGTAGTAGCGTCCACTGTTCCCGCGATATAAGTCCAGGCTCCTGCGCCTGCCCCATTTATGCGGATCGTACCTGCCAGCGTTAAAGTGCCTGCGCTCTTATTAATCGTCAAATCAGGCAGCTCGCCGGCGCTGACCGTAGCATTGCCGGTAAAAAGCTGGTTGGCAGATCCCGTGATCTGAAGCAGCGCAGAGCCGCCATCAGTCAAACTTCCCTGGATCAGATCTCCCTGCACATTAATAGTTCCGGTATTGATCGTTCCATCGGTATAGGTAAAAGTACCGGTTATAGTAAGCGTAGTGCCGCTTGCGATTACCCTGGTCCCGGCATTATTGAAAGTCACATTATTCAGGGTATGCGAACCCGTAATAGTCATACCGCCGTCAAATACCAGCGTGCTTGAGCCGGTATTCAGCGTCCCTGCCGTATATGTCCAGGCATTCGCGCCCTGCCCATTGGTACGGATAGTGCCGGCGAGGAAAAGCGTACCGCTGGCCTTGTTGATCGTAACATCGGGTAATTCGCCTGCCGTTGTAGTGGCGCTGCCGGTAAAAGTCTGATCAGAAGCGCCGTCAATAATCAGCGTAGCTGTGCCTCCGTCAAACGTGGATAATTGAACAATATTCCCGCGCGCGGAAACTGTGCCGGAATTAATACCGCCGTCGGTCAACGTAAGAGTTCCCATAATAATAATCGTATCTGCTGCAGCTACTGTCTTGTTTGCGGTAGAATTAAAATTTACATTGTGGAATGTTTCGGTGGTAAGCACATTGATCGTGGCGCCTGCGCCGCTAAAAGTAACGCTGCTGGTACCCTCGTTAAACGCGCCTGCGCCGGAAATAGTAAAATTATTGGCAATGTCAAGATTAGCTGAACCCGCGTTAAATATGCCTGTGCCTGAAGCAGCAAAGTTATTCGCTATGTTTATATTGCCGGTACCTGCATTGAAAGTGCCGCCGGAAACGCTAAAATTACGGCTTACTGTCAAAGTTTGACCGCCTAAATTAACCGTACCTCCTGCCTGGCTGAAATCCCTGACTGAAAGCGAACGCTCAAAAGTAATAGTGCCTGTATAACCCGAACCGATCAACAGGTCGCGGATCGTGCCGGCAAAGGCTGCGTCTACAATAGAATCTTTGGTTGAGGTAGCGTCAAAGGTCGCGTCAGTAGTAGAGATTGGCAGGGTATTGCCTGACCAGTTATCCGCGTCAGACCAGTTATTGGTAGTACCGCCGCCGTCCCAGGTAGGGTCAATTTCAAAATTAACGTTGTTTCCCGCGTCAACGCCGATCGGGATAATAACGGTATTTAACGCGTAGGCATCACGGATATTCACTCTTTCAAGGAGATATCCTGCAGCCTGAAGGTCCAGATACCAATATTCGCCTGCCTGGCTTGAACGCAGTTTAATGAAAAATTCTTCAGGGCCGATATCAACAGCGCCGATTATACTCAAGCTTCCTTTAAAAGTATATGTCTTTCCCGCTTCAAAATATATTTCTTTATCGGGGATCGCTAAATTGAGATTATAAAAAGTAATATTTCCGTAAAGATATACGGGTTCATTTCCTAAAAAGCTTACTTCTGCTGCCTCTAATGTAAGGCTTGAGCCTTTATCATAGAGGATCGCGCCGAATCCATCCGGAGGACCGCGCAGCAACACACTTGTGCCGATGCCTAAGCTTTCCAATATATCTATGTTGCCTAATGACCGGATAAAATGAATATGCTCCGCGTCAATTGCGATAGGAAAACCTGCTGCGCCAAGGCTCCTGGCAGTGATATTTACTTCACTTGCCCGGATAACCACAGCTAAAGTTGCCACGTCAGCTAAAGGATCGCTGTTTAAAGTCGTCTTTATGTTTTCAGCTTCAATAACTACTTCTCCGCCAACAGCTTCTATTAAGCCATCCTGGATTACGTCTGCTGCCTTTATATAAACCGCTCCGGCCCCTGCTTCTAACGCCCCGGCATTAATCACCGGAGCGCCTTCGGCTACCAGCTCAATTATCCCATTATTGCTTACAAGGTTAGTTGCCTGGATTATACCTGAATTATTGATCGCGTGATCAAAGATATGATTCAAAGCTTTGACGGCTAAAATTACTTTGCCTCCCGGATTAAGGATTGTCCCGCTATTGCGAACGGCCGAGCTTAATTTTTCGCCGTCAAAGCCAAATATTTCTTCTTTTACAGCTTCATCGATCACTACGGAAATCATGCCGGCAGTATCAAGATTAAGGGTGATCTTCTCTCCGGCTGCCAGGACTACCGAGCCTAATGTCGTTTCAATGGTGCCGGCATTAGCTACCGCAGAGCCCAATAAAACCGCCTGTCCGCCTTCCCTTATTTTTATGTAGCCGTTATTTATTACCGGCTTGCCTACTTTATCTACCCATTTAGTAAAAATATAATTTGAAGAAAGGAAATCGCTGTTTTGTATATTTAATGTGGAAGCGATAATGCCTGCGGCATCTATCCTTGCCAATGGGCCGATATTTATGCCGTTGGGATTGATCAGATAAATTATGCCGTTTGCGCTAAGCGTGCCGAATATGCCGCTTATTTGGTCGCCCAAAACGCGGTTCAAGGCAGCAGAGGTTGCGGACGGCTGATAAAAATAAACCGATTCGCCGGCTGCAATGCTAAAACTGTTATAATCAATGATTAATTTATCGGAAGGAGTGGTGATCTTAAGGATGTTCGGTTCGGAGCGGTCAAAACTGGCGCTACCCTCAATTATGCTTTCTCCTTCAGGAAGGGCAAAAGCAGAATTCAGGCTGATAAGCCAAAGGCTTACCAGTGCCAGTATCCATACGCTTATCTTTTTAACTCTATGCACCCTCAACATCTTAAGCTCCTGTCTGATTGTATCCCCTTTTTTCTACACTATTTAGATGCTTCAGGAGCTAAAATGTTTCAGGATTTTTTGCGGATAAAATCCGCTATTTTCACCTCCAATTCAATCGGCAAGTCACGGCATTCCAAGAACTTAGCGACTTTGATCGCTTTAGAGTATTTGCTCAGGAATAATTTGCATGGCCGGCAGTCTTTAATATGCCTATCAAAGGCTTTTTTGCGGGTCTTGCCTAAAGAACCGCGGCTATAGTTATATACGAACCCTTCCCAGATGCTGCAGCGGGGGTTTTCCTCTTCATTTTTCTCCAGTTTATCCTTAAAATAATCCTTTGTTTCCGCGGCAAGCATCATCTCTGCCCTGCGCAGCCTTGTCCTGAATGATGCTTCCTTAAGCTTTAAAACCGCAGCCGCGGCTTCACCCGGCATACGTTCAACATAGTGCAGCACCAAAGGCATACGGTATTCAATCGGCAGCTGCTTGATCGCGTTATCAACCCGCTGCCGGAATTCGACATCAAGCGCCTGTTCATCAGGCATTTTTGACCAGTTAACGAACAGCCCGGAAAGCTCCTTCTTTGTCCCGTCTTTAAAACCGTCAATCAGCTTGAAGCGGCTTGAACGCTTTCGCAGATACATCAACGCTTCATTATAGGCGATCTTATATATCCAGGTAGAAAGGTATTCGCGGTTCTTCAGCTCTTTAATGTTATCAATGATCTTCACGAATACGGACTGCACCACGTCTTCAGCATCAGTCTGATTCCTGGTAATGCTCAAGGCAAGGCCGTAGATCTTATTTTTATAGTTCTTGAAGATCTCTTCTATTTTGATTCGTGGCTTCATAATACCTAATTATATACCGCGTTAAAGAAAATGCTACAAAAAAAAGAGGGGACGTTTCTAAGGAAACGTCCCCTCTTTTTTAAGAGCTTAGTTTTACTTTATGCCTTCAAGGATCGGAAGCAAGCCCTGATGGCCTTTGATGTTGAGCGAACCTTCAATGAAGTCATAGGCGCCTTCTTCAAGGACAAATTCATCAAACCCGTTCATTGCCGAAGCAGTGATCGGATGATAGAAATATACCAATCTCGGGTCAACCGCATTATACTGCCAAACGGCAAACTGCTCGTTATAAGGCAAGCCTTCCTTGCCCCACAAATCGCTCGCAGAAACCCGGGGAGTAGGATCCGGCTCAGGCGGTAAATCCGGGTAGGTGGCAAAGCTTGAGGCAAAACGTATTACAGCATCATCAAAATCCTGATCCCCGCCGTTGGGATAATCCTCAAACCCATATATGACTCCAGTCTCTTTTACATGATCCTGTTTTGAACCGCTGTTAAGGGAAGATTCTTCATACCAGATATAATCATTCTTCCCGTTCTGGAAAATACAATACAGCTTAAACTCAGTGGCATCTAAAGAAGTCTGACCTGTTCCAGAACCACTCTTGATATCTTTTCCCGGAAGAGCCTGAGCAAAAGGCACGCGCGTAAGCACACCATTATCATAATAGTAATAGCCGAGTTCAATCAATTTAAAACCCCTTGAACCGCTCAAATACTCCCATGAAAACACGCCTAAGCTATCTATCTCGCTGCTGTTAAAGCCGGAAACCAGCATGCCGGTATTTGTGACGTCATCAATTATCGGGTCGCCTTCTGCCACCAACTCGATCACGCCGTTATGATTTACAAGGTTGATTGCCTGAATAACTCCGGTGTTATTAATCGCATAATCAAAAATACCATTAAGGATCTCAGCATTTAAAATAACTTTCCCGCCGTCAGCACGGATCACACCGGAATTTTTTATCGCACATTTCATACCCAGTACGTCATTCTTCACCACATCATCGATGACTACGGATATCGTGCCCGCAGGATCAAGGTTAAGGGTCATTTTTTCTCCTGCTGCCAAAACTACGGTGCCGAGATCAGCAATGATCACCCCGCGGTTTTCAACTGCCTGCGACAAAAGGCAGACATAACCGCCGTTATTAACATTAATATTGCCTTCGTTAATAATGGAGCCGTCTACTCCGACCTTTTTTAAAAAATTATACGCCCCAAGACGGAAATCCGCATCGCTAATCTCAAGGGTAGAAGCAACTAATGCGGGGGCGTCAACGCGTGAACCTGCGCCAAAGATTACACCATTAGGATTAACTACAAAGATCTTTGCGGTTTCAGAATAGAGCGTACCGAGGAAATTCGTAGGGCTGCCGTTTGCAATACGGTTTAAAACTGTTGAGCCTCCGTAAAAATTTACCGCTTGGCCTGAATCAGTATCAAAGGTACCCCAATTAATAATTGCGTTGGCTGAAGGATTAGTAATCACGACATCAACTTTAGTATCGGGAACAGTAGTGACAACAGCTAAACCACTGGTAATATCATCTCCACTTGCCCCGGACGGCAAACAAAACGCCAATGCAGGAGTAATTAAAGTAAGGATTATTGCAGCTAAGATTCTTTTATGACGGGCCATTTTGAAGGTCTCCTTATAGTTATGAAAACGCTTTCTTTTTAGCACGAACAAAAGAAAGTTTACCCAATGGAAACGGCTTTGTCAAGGCGATATTTTAATGAGGCCATGGCTTATTGAGCGAATAAAAACGAGCGAAAATAAGCCATTGGGCCGAATTGAGATCCTTAAGTTTTGATTTAGCGAAATCCCGCAGCTGCGAGTAGATTTCTACAAAATCTACGAGCTGCTTGCTGTCGGGATCTATCCCTAGAACGTTTTGGAAACTTCCGCCCAGGTTTGCACGCCTTTTCCGTCAGACGGCTTCTGGTCCAGAGGCCAGGCAAATTCTACGCGCGCGCTGAAATCTTCCGGTAAATTAATGCGCAAACCGCATCCCGCGCCTCTTAAGGTCTTATTCTTCTGTTCTCCTGCCTGCGGCCTTCTTAACCTGACATTTGCCCAGTCATAAAAAGTAACGATCCTTACCGCATCATAGATTTTTGCCTTTGAAAGCGGGAATCCGATGGACTTCGGCACAAAATACGGCGGGATTGACCATTCCCAGGTCATGGAATAACCATTATCGCCTACTGCTTCCGCAGCCGGATAACCGCGCACGTTGACAATGCTGCCGATCTGAAACTGTTCTGTAGAAGTAAGGATATTGGGGGTAAGCTGTATCTGGTTTTTCCAGTATATGGAAGAATCAAACGGCAGTTTCTGGCGATGTAAAAGGTTTATTATCTCTTTGGTAAACTCCCCGCCTGCGCCGTCGCGGGACGCGCGGGTATCGCGCTTCTTCAAGCCTGCCATAATATCCGGGATGCCATAATCAAATTCTGCCATAAGCAGCGTGCGGCTTAACCTGGTGGTAACATCCCAGTCAAAGCCTATGCGGCTGATGCGCAGCCGGTCGCGGCTGGTTTCCTCTCCTGCCTGGAAATTAAAAACATCCTTGTAATCAAAACCAAGGTTTAAGACTAAATTGCTATTCTCGTTATTGACTAATATCTGCTGGGCATAAACGCCATAGATCCGGCTCTTGCCGCGGACATTCAGGTCCTCAAATTCTTTTTGCAGCTTGATCCGTGAGTTTGCGGCTACAAAGCCGATATTCAGGTCTCTGGTTACCGGCAGGATATAACGGCCGCTCAACAAAACATAATTTTCGCCTTCCGAGCCCTGATAATTAACCTCCAGGCTGTCGTCAAAGCCTAAAAGGTTATTATGCGTAAGCGTAGTTTTAAAACGATTGTAATTAATATAGCGCGAGCCAAAATTATCCCAGGCAAGGCCCAAATGTATGGGCAGGCGGTCCTTTACCTCTACCAGCACATCGGTTGTCCCGGGGTCTTTGCCCGGAGCAATGACTGCCTTAGCGTTACGGTCTGCCTGTTCATTGATCAGGCTTAAGCCTTCGCGCAATTTTTCGTAATTAAAAGGCTGCCCCTTTTTAAGCGCGATCTTACGCTGATACAGGGAAGATTTAAAGAACCGGTTACCTTTTATTTCTACGTCGCCGGTAATTCCTTCCAGGACTTTTACTTCAAGGTTTCCGCTTTCAATTTTTTGCGGGGGCAGGTAGGCGCGGGAAGTAACAAAGCCTTTCCTGCGGTAGATATCGGTGATCATGTCTACCATCTTCTGCATATCCTTAAGCATAAGCTCTTTGTTTTTGAATTCCGCGGTAACCGCATTGATCTCGTCTTCCGTAATAAGCGTAGCGCCGGTTACGGTAATACTCGTAACCATGACTTTTTCGGTTGACTCCGGGAGCCGGGGCTGCGCAGCCTGAGGCTCTTCCTCAATTTCCGCCTTTGGGCTGGGCTTATCAAACTTTTCCTGCAACCGTATTTCCTTGTCAATCTTACGCTGGGACGTAGAAATCGTGCCCGCCTCGTCAGCGGCATATACAAAACCAAACGCAAAGATAAAAACTAAACCTAAAAGAATCGCGGGCGCCTTTTTCATCGCTGTCCCTCCTTTTTGTCTAAACTTGTAATTTCGCTTTTTATGCAAACTTCAAGAATGTCACCTTTAATTTCTGTTGTTATTTCATCGGCTGCCAGCTTAACGCCTTTTTTCTCATAAGCCTGCGTAAGCGCGCCGGCTATCTGGTTGATATCGTCTTCAGTCAGCCAGTGCCCTTCAAGCGGCGGAATGATCTCCCCGATTTCTTTTTCATTGAGCAATTCGGCGCCTTTTATGCTGATTTTTTTAACGAATACTTTGTCCGGGCTATTGATCTTTTGCCTTAGCGCCGCCTCTTCTTCAAGCAACTCCTCAAACCGCGCTATTTCGCCGGCGGTTTTTTGCGCAAAGCAAAGAGGTATACCGCCATCGATAATATTGGCAATCCTTTTTGCAAATAAAGCATAACCTACGGCAAGCGCGTTCAGGCAGGCGATCAAAGAAACTGCCGCGGCAATGTCTTTAACCAGCTTTATCAGGATATGATACTTGCGGGTAGTCATATCAATCATCATTTCAATTGCCGTATTGAAGATCTCCGCCATAAATACGAGAGTGATGGTAATGCATAGCGCGATCAATTCAAGGCCGTTTAATCCAAAATAGACGCCCAAAAGGAATGCCGCGACCCCGAGCATGAACATGATGCGCATATTGCGGTGATAAAGGAACAGATAGCCGACGCCTTGCGCTGCCAGCCGCATGCTTTGAAAAAATCCCGTGAAACGGAAGATATGCTTAAGTACCCGCTTTTTCATTATTTTTTTCTATACGCGTCCAAATAAGAATCGCAATAAATATGCTTATTGAGGATCAATTCCGCGGTTATCGCTGAATCTACAAGCTCTTTATCTTTAGGATCCATTATAGCAGCATCTAAGCCATAAGCAACTGCCATTGTTAAGAACGTGCGGTTGATCAAACCACGCACACAGCTGCCCTGCGATACGTTGCTTAAGCCCAGGATTGTCTTGGGCGAAGGCTCGGAGATAATCTTAAATTCACGGATAGATTCCAGAATGTCTAGCATCTGCGGCTGGGCAACGTTCACCGGCAGCACGATCGGATCAAGAAAAAGGTCATCAATAGCAAAACCCTGGTCAACGCAGGTAGAGACAATAGTTGCTGCCAGTTCCAGGCGCTGGTCTTTATTCTGCGGAATGCCTTTTGCGCTTATGGTGATGCCGATCAGCCTGGCCTTATATTGCTTTGCCAACCCTACCAAAACCTCTAATTTGTCCGGATCAGCAGTAGTAGAATTGATGATCGGCCTGCTCTTTATCACTTTTAAGCCGGACTCAATGACTTTAGGCTTGCTGGAATCAAGCGCCAGCGGCTTATCGGTTACTTCCTGTATGGTTTCCACCAGCCACTGAATATCGGAAACCGGGTCGCGCGACACCGGGCCGCAATTCACATCTAAAGCGTCTGCGCCTGCCTCAACCTGTTCAAGCGCGCATTTTTGTATGGCTGACTTATCGTGCTCCTTGATCGCTTTGCCGATATTCTGATACATCCCATTGATCAGCTCGCCGATTATGAACATATAGCTCCTTAGATTAGGGACGGTTCTCAACTCAAAGCTAAAGTGTCCCCCCTACGGGGACACTTTACGATTGGCTTGAGAACCGTCCCTAAACAGGTTATCGATATATTTTTTTATTTTCTCAATTGCGACCGGATGTCTCATCACCAGGATATCCGCGCCTGCCTGGACCAGCGCGGCTGCGGTTACAGCTTCCCAGGTCACGCCCCGCTCCATTTCCGGGCCCCATGCCGGCATTTCTGCAACAGGCAATTTCGCTTCTTTTGCCCGCCATGATTCCTGACCCACAAAACAGATAAACGGGCTGGCAACGGTTTTATCTCCGGCTAAAGCTGCCAGACGGCTGCGTTCCATAATTGAATAAGCATACTCAAGCCCATACCCCAGGGCGCCGATCGTCGGGTTGATCACGATCCGCTCTAAGGGCAATCCCATATCTGAAATCAAGATATTCAACTGCTTGGCAATATTTATGTCTATGGGCGATTCGGCAATAATGCTGTGGCCGTCAGCCAGGACCGCGGCTGCCAGCGTTTTATAATTATCCTGCACAGCGCTCCCGATCAAGCAGCGTTCACCTTTGGCAGCTTCACAACAGGCAGGCAAAACCTGATTATCTTTGGCATCATCCCCGCATCCGGTGATCACCAGCGGCACAGTTATCTTTTTCAATAGTTTTTTAATAAAGTCTGCTGCCTCGGCAGGCCCCTTATTGCCGGATTCAGGATGCGTTCCCTGTAATTTTACGCAAAGCAGCTCGGCCTTATATTCGCGCACGCATTTCTCCGCCCAGGCAAAGGGATCCTTTAGAACTTTTCCGTAGGCACAAGCTAATGCTTCCGGCCAGTCATTCGGAAGTATATCCCAAACCTCATAAGCGATCACCGGCTTATTGGGGATCGCGCCTTCTGCGAATAAATACGGTAAGGCTTTTTGGCCGCCGACCTTGACCTGCCGGCTGCGTGAACCGCCCTCTTGCTTTGTCGCTCCGATAGTTACCGTAAAAACTTCACCCGACCATTTTTCCAGCATCAACTCAGTTGCCATTCTTAATTTCCCCCCATATCTTGTTTAACGCGCGCAAGCTTAAACTATCGGTTTCCAATTTCCATAACGAAGTTCCGTTAAGGCTGATTTTAGCAATCTCCTCATCCAAAGGCAGGTTACCTATATATTGCAGGCCTAAGGCTTCAAGTTTTTCTTTTTCCATTTTGCCGTTCCAGCGGTTTATGATCAGCTGCTTGGCCCTAGCCTTAATGCCTAACTGCCCTACTAAAAGCGCGATCCTTGCCGCAGCCTTCAGCCCTACTCCGGTTGCGTCTGAAATCACCAACAGCACATCCGCGCTTCTTGTGGTGCGCCGCGAGAGATGTTCCAGGCCCGCCTCGTTATCCATAACCACAAAATCATAATCATCCGTCAGCTTGCTCATTACCGACCTTAAAATGTTATTCACGTAACAATAACAACCCGGGCCTTCGGGCTTGCCCATTGTAATAATATCAAAGCCGTCTTCTTCCTGAACTGCCGATTGCACGCGGTATTCAACAAAGCGATCCTTGGTCCATCCTTGCGGTATTTTATCCGGATGCGCCGCGACTTGATCAAGAATATCCCCGATGGTTTCTTTTACTTCCACGCCGAGGCTTTCCGCCAGGTTTGAATTCGGGTCGGCATCCACTGCCAAAACCGAACCCAAACCAGCCTCCTTGATTAACCTGACAAGAAGGGCAGCAATCGTAGTTTTACCCGTACCGCCTTTACCGGCAAGGGCGATCGTATAGCTCATAATTTAACACTGGGGAATCTGGCCAGGTCCGTATGCGGAAAAAATAAAGCCGCCACATATTCATCCATATACGCCGGTTCAGTGGATAATTCCAGGTAAGTCATTTTCCGGGCGATTTCTTCTGCCTGCCTCATTGCTTCATAAGATAAAATTATTGCCCTGGCCCCGGAAAGCGAGCTATTGCCGACAAAAACGATCCGGCTGCGCTGGATATCCGGCAGTAATCCGATGTTTATGGCGTTATTGATGTCAACTGAAGTGCCAAAGCCTCCGGCAATGAATAATTTCTTCACGTCATTAAGGTCAATGTCCATGCGCCGCAGCAACACCAGCATAGCCGAATAGATCGCGGCCTTGGCGCGCTTAAGATTATCTATATCAACTTCCGTAATTACTATATCTGAAGTTGAATCCGCGTCTTCCTTAAATACCACGACGAATTCCCTGCCCATTTCCGACTGGCGGATACGCTTATGTTTAAGATCCTTGATCTTACCGCCCTTATCCAATATTCCGGCAGCCAGCATTTCCGCGATCAAGTCAATATAGCCTGAGCCGCAGATACCTTTGGCTTTCATCCCGCCGATCGTCTCATAAGAAATGTTAAAATCTTTACCGGAAATCTTTACTTTTTGCACCGCGCCTTTTGTCGCGCGCATGCCGCAGCTAACACCGCTTCCTTCAAACGCCGGCCCGGCAGACGCAGCACAACTGACCATAAAATCCCTATCTCCCAGGACGATCTCTCCGTTGGTGCCGATATCAATAAGGATGCTTAAATCATCCGCCTTATCTATGCCGCAGGACAATACTCCGCTGGTTACGTCTCCGCCCACATAACTTGCCACGCCCGGCACGCAGGTTAACAAGCCGCGCGGGTTTATTTTTACGCCGGCTTCTGTGGCGCGCAAAGGCGGGATAAAATTCGCTGCCGGCACATACGGCTCTTTCCTGATATAGGTCGGGTCAATGCGTAAAAGCAGATGCATCATTGTGGTATTACCGGCGCACAACACGCAGGTAACGTCGTTTAAGTCTATGCTATGCTCGGCGATCAACTCCTGGCTCATACGGTTCATTTCTTCTGCCACGGCGCAATGCAGCTTTTCCAGGCCGTCCGGCTCGCGGGCATAGATTATGCGCGTGATCACATCGCTGCCAAAAGTCGCCTGCTTGTTATAAGCTACCTTGGTGCCCAGGACCTTGCTTTTATTTAAATCCACAAGCTGGCCGGTAACCGTAGTTGTGCCGATATCAAAACACATCCCAAAATTCCTCTGTGAAGTATCTCCCGGCTCGATCTGAATGATCTCTGTCACGCCGTTACGCCTGGCAAGGGTTACCGTAATCTTCCATCCGGAAGAACGCAGCAACTCACTTAAATTGCGAATACTGACAATGCCGGTCTGGATGATCAAGGCATTGGGAAGCATTTTATTTATCTGCCGGTACAACCGCTCCAGATCGCTGACCTTATCATCCAGGTCAGGAGCCGGAAGCTCAAGATAGAACTTTGAAGTAAACGGAAGATTGCTAAATGCCTGCTCTGCCAGCCCGGGCTTTACCGGTTCAATATCCTCAATATCGGAATAAGTATTTTTCAGCTCTTGATCGCTGACTTTTTCAAAATCCGCTGCCGATTCCGGAGGGATTTCAACTTCCAGATCGCCCTGGACTTCAGAAAGGCAGGCAAGATATACGCCCCTTGCTTTTTCTTCGCTGCTTAAAAGACCGGTTGCCTGCATCAGGACACTGCCTTTTTTCAAAACTACTTTGCAGCGGCCGCATACGCCGTCTCCGCCGCAGACTGAATTAAGCGGCACTCCCGCGGAAACCGCCGCGGAAAGAATGGTAGTATCCTTTTCCACTTCCACGGTTTTGTTATAAGGATAGAATGTAACTTTGAATTTACTCATGCCATATTCTTTAAAAATGACGGCAGACCGGCAGCTTCCTTTGGCCCGACAATGATCTCCCATCCGGATTTATCCTCCAGCTCGCCGCTCATCATTGCTACGTAACCGGGGATGATCAACCGTTTATGGGAAACCGTATCCTTGATCCCGAATTTATTCATTGAATCGGCGATCTTTTCAGGAGTGAATTTTTCCGCTGCCCAGGCAGTTAAAACCGACATGCCCTCCGTATCCACGCTAATGATATACGACGGGATCTTGCTGGCTTCAACTTCGCCTAAGACTGTAAAATAGGAAAGCGAAAAGTTAGTAGTCACTAAAACCGGAGATTTATCGTTTACGCTGCCTACCGGATAAACCTTGGGCTCGATCTGCAGAGGTTTTTGCGGGTCAGTGTAGATATTCTGGCGTAAAGTTAAAAGCGCCAGCGCCTGCTGGGGCTCTGCGCCTTTAAGCAGCACAATACCGGCGTACTTAGCAATATAACCGGATGCTTCTATCGCCTCTTCATACGGGTCAACGGATGAAGTCATTGTCATTACCGGATACCCTAAACTGCGATTGGATTTTTTTAAGGCCTGCCTTCTTATTTGCGTCAGGTCCCAGATCTTTTCTGCCGGAGATTTTATGCCGGTATCTAAAACCAGTTCACTTACGCCCTGGTTATTCAATTCTTTTGTAATCGCGGTTAAACTATCCAGGTCATGGGCGCTTACCGCAAGCGCGGTATTGAATTCTTTGGCGAGCTTCCCCATTTCCGCGGCATTAGAGGCATTCGCATAACAAACCAGCGGCTTTCGCGCTTTAGACAATTCAAGCGCAGGCCGCAACGCGCTCAGATCTCCGGAGATCAGGGCAATGTTCAGCTTGGTCGCCTTTAAAACCAGCTCCGCTGCTTTAACAAACCTGTCTTTAGTGCTATTTTGCTTTATCGCCACGAGGTTCACATCCAGCTTCTGGCCCACGCGCTCAAATGCCAGGCGGTTTATCTTTTCCAGCTTCTTGCTGATCTCTCCGTCCGTTAAGCTGTCGTCAATGATAAAGCCAATGCCGCATGGCCGGTGGAATTTTTCTTCGTGCCGGAAAAGCACTGATTCATTGCCGATCTCAAGTTTGTTTTCGCCCTCGCCGACAGTAACCAACTTGATCGGCGGCTGCGAAGATGCCTCAAGGACTTTTTTTGCCTCTGCGCTTAAAAACGGGCATTTATCAATGCTCACTGCTTTTTTGGCAAGCTGCATTGCAAAGGCAAGGCAAGTGACAAAGCCGCATTCGCGGCAGTTGGTTTTCGGCAATAACTTGTAGATGTCCAATCCGGAAAGAGCCATGCGCAATCCTCCTAAGATTACTTATTAATCAAGCTCGCAAAATACCCCGCGCCAAATCCATTATCTATGTTGACTACCGTAACTCCCGGAGAGCAGCCGTTAAGCATTGAAAGCAATGCCGCAAGCCCCCCGAAACTCGCTCCATAACCGCAGCTCGTCGGAACGGCGATCACCGGCGAACTTACCAGGCCGCTGACTAAACTTGCCAGCGCGCCTTCCATACCGGCGACCACGACGATCACCTTGGCCTTCTTTAAATAGTCCAGATTATGCATCAGCCTGTGCACGCCGGCAACCCCGACATCATAAAGCTTGACCGCGCGGTTACCCATTACTTCAAGCGTGACAAAGGCTTCATCGGCTATGGGAATGTCGGAAGTGCCCGCGGAAATAACTACCGCCAACCCCTTAGCGGGCCTTTTAACTGCGACAGAATATCCCAACCTGGCGGAAATATTATATTTTAGGCGAGGAAAACTTTTTTTCAGGTAAGCGTAAACCGGCTTATCCAGCCGGGTAAGTAACAAATCCTGCTTATTGGCAATAAGCTTGCGGCAAATTTCCCTGATATGCTCTCTTGTCTTACCAGCGCAATATATGACTTCAGGAAAACCCCTGCGCCTATGCCGGTCAATATCCACTTTGGCAAAGCCAAGGTCGCAGAAACCAGTTTCAGAAACCATTAAAATCCCCGGAAAATGATCACCAGTATTGCCGCGATGATTAAAGCGGACAGGATATAAAAATCGTTAAAATAGAAGAAATCCCCGACCTTTTCTCCGAAACTCGCCTTCAGGAGAGCGCTACTCTTCTGCGCATGCGGTTTGGAATTCTTTTTGAACTCTTCAACCTGATAGCGCTTGAACCTTAAATATACGCCGCCGATCTTATAGGCAGGCAAGATCTGGCTTTCAGCCAAGTCAATGACTTCCTTTTCCGATATATCAAGGAATAGCGACACTTCCCTTATAGTCAAAAGTTTTTCTTCAGACATATTAATAGTAAATAATCGCGGCGTTTATGAGTTAATCCCGTAGCTATTTCGAAAAATACCTGTATGCTACGGGATAAGTTCGGACATATAAGTTATGTTCGCTTCGCTCCATAACTTCTTATGTCCTTACTTATTTTCCTACTTTTCCCGAAGCGACCCACGAATCAATCGCCTTCCTCTCGAATTTCCAGTTCTCGCCTTCCTTGAACCCGGGGACTTTACCGGAATTGGCCCATTCAAACACCGAATTCAGGTCCACTTCAAGGTAGCGCGCCAGTTCTTCGGAGTTCAGGAAATCGTGCAGCATCAAACAGCGGCCTTCAAGTATTGCGCCTTCTGCGACGTTGAGTTTCGCCGGGTATATGTCTCCCTCAACGATCGCGCTGGGCAAGAGGGTCAATCTTTCTTTCGCGGTGATCTTACCTTTTACCCTGCCGCCGATAACGATGTTGTCGCCGATAATGTCGGCGAAAACTATCGCCGAATTCCCGACGGTAAGGTTGCCTTTAGTATCAAGGTTGCCTTCAAACTTGCCGTTGATACGCAGGTTAACCGGGTCCTTAAAACTTAAGGTGCCCTGCATTGCCGCGTCTACATCAAGGACTTTCTCTTCCGGTTTCTTATTAAACGCCATTGCCCTCACCTCCTTTAATTTTTTCTTCTTTTCCGAGTATCATGCCGTCAACATAACGTAGAAAGAAAAGAACCATAAGCGTAAGGATGGTAGTAACAATAGCCGCGCTGTAGAAACCGCAGCCCACGGCAAGGCCGATGCCGGCAACCGTCCAAAGGCTGGCAGCCGTGGTCAGGCCTTTTACGCCCTGCCCCTGCGTGATTATTGCGCCTGCGCCCAGGAATCCTACTCCGGTAATCACTCCGGCGGCAATGCGCGCCGGGTCAAGCGCTACTATATTTTTATATATATCAAAAATATACAGCGATGTCAACATTATAAGGCAAGAGCCGAGGCATACCAAAATATGCGTGCGCAATCCGGCTGTGCGGCGGTGTAACTGCCGCTCAAGGCCGATCAGGCCGCTCAATGCCACTGACATGACTAACCGCGCTGTGACCTGAAAATCCGTAAGCATAAGTACCTCGCTTTCTTAAAAGTCTAACTCCGATTTATGCCCTCTTTTAAATAACTGAAAACCCAAGCCGGCCACCATTGCCGCGTTATCCATGCATAACTGCCGGGAAGGAAAATGCAGGCTGACCTTGCGGCTTTGCGCATGCAGGGAAAATTTTTCCCTTAAGTAGCTGTTTGCCGCCACCCCGCCGCCAATCACCAACCGGTTAATTTTTTTCATCCTGCAGGCAAGCAGAGATTTTTCTACCAGCGTATCGGTTACTGCCTCCTGGAACGAAGCGGCAATATCACAGACAGTTTGCCGACTTAGGGTTTTTTCTGCCTTTACGCGGTAAAGAACCGCGGTTTTTATGCCGCTGAAACTAAAGTCAAGTTGGCCATGCGTGCCCGAACAACGGAATTTTATCTTTTTAGGGTTGCCTTTTTTTGCCAACTGCTCGATCAACGGGCCGCCGGGATAACCCAATCCGAGGAGCTTGGCAATTTTGTCAAATGCTTCTCCGCAGGCGTCATCCTGCGTTGCGCCGAGTGTTTTGATATTGTCAAAATCCTTCACCAGAAAAAGGCTGGTGTGGCCGCCGGAAACGATCAGGGCAATAAATGGCAGCTGGATCGGTTTCCTGTCCAAGGCACTGGCATAGATATGCGCGTAAATATGGTCAACAGCTAAAAGCGGCGCGCCTAAACTAAAAGCTATTGCCTTGGCAAATGATGTCCCCACCAAAAGCGACCCCGGCAAGCCCGGCCCTGCAGTTACGCTAACCAGCCCGATATCTTTAAGTTTTATCCCTGCCTCTTCTACTGCCGAATCAACGACCTGGGTTATCGTCTCCAGCTGCATGCGTGAGGCGATCTCCGGGATAACGCCTCCATACTTGGCGTGAAATTTAATGCTTGAACTGACTACGTTAGAGAGGATGTCTCTGCCGTCTTTTACGATCGCCGCGGATGTTTCATCGCAGGACGTCTCAATGCCTAATACGCGCATTATTTTATCAGCTCCGATACAAAAACGAACCTGTAGCCTTCTTTTTCCATCTGCGGCATTAACTCCTTCAAAACCTGCAAGGTAAGCCTGCGGTCATGGCCAATGCCGATTGCCTTGCCATAGAGGCGCGCTTTCTTTTTTAGTTGGTTAACCTGATTTTTTATATATTCGGCGTCTTCTTTATTATCAAGGAACACGTTCCTGCGCGCATAGCCTACCTCCATCGTGCCAGCCAGGCCAGCAGCAACATTTCCTGAAGTAACATAGCTATCAAGGAAATATAAGCCGCGCCTCTTTAATTCGGCGAAAATAACGGTCATTGTCCGCATATCACTTACCGCTGCGGAACCCATATGATTGGAAATGCCCCTGGCGGAATTCACACTGTCAAGGTCTAAGGCAAGGATCTGCCTGATCGTCGGCTCATCCATTCCTGTCATGATCGTGTTCTGCTCAAGATGGGATTTTTCCTGCGGTTCCATCGGGAAATGCAGGATCACCTCCTGGCCCAAGGCCCGCGCTTCCTGGCTGATCTTGACGGAATAGGGCAGATTCGGCAGTATTGCCAATGTGACGCGCTGCTTGATCTGCTTTAATAAGGCTAAATTATTCTGATTATACCCCCAATCGTCTATGACAATGGCGATCTTGCCGATTTGCGCGGCAGGCGCAGGACGCCGCTTTACTTTCATTATCTTTTTTTTCGGCCGGGAAAAAAGCAGCGCGAAAATCGCGATTGCTTCAATGACAACAACCAGCGCCAGGATAACAACCAGTTTTTTATATTTATTACGATGCGCCATGTGCCTTATCGCCGGTGTCTTGCTGATAGACCTTTATTGCTTTCAACGCGTCTATCGCAGCCATAAGCTGCTTATCGGACTTATAATCCATAACAGGCGCGGCTTCTTTTTCTTCAGGCTTGGCTTCAAGTTGTTCAAAGACGTCTTCGGTCTTAACAGCCGGCTGTTCCTGTTTCTCTTCTTTTTTTAGCGGCTCGCTCTCTACCTCGATATCCGGCATTATGCCGATACCCTGTATCGGCCTGTCTAAAGGAGTAAAATAACGGCTGGTAGTAAGTTTTATTGCTGACCCGTCGCCCAGCGGGATCACCGTCTGCACAAAACCCTTGCCGAAGGATTTTTTCCCCAGGATCACTGCGCGCTTATAGTCCTGAAAACATCCGGCAACGATTTCGCTTCCGGAAGCAGAGCCCTCGTTGATCAATACGGCAATGGGAATATCCTGGTATATCCGGCGGCCATGAGCAAAAAACTGCAGGTTCTGCGAATCCTTACGGCCTTTAGTGGAAACGATGAGCTTGCCTTCCGGTATGAATTTTTCGCTGACCTTCGCGGCAATATCCAACAGCCCTCCGGGGTTATTGCGCAGGTCAAGCACCAGCGCGCTCATTCCTTCTTTGCTCAATCTATCCAGTACTTTATCCATATCCCCGGGAGTATTTTCCCGGAATTCAATTAATCGGATATAGGCAATGCCGTCCTCAAGTATCCTGGCATCTTTAATATCCCGGATCTTGATGATGTCGCGGACAATCCTGAATTCCAAAACCTTTTTTTCCGATTCACGCCAGATCGCCAGGTCAACCGCCTCTCCGGGCTTGCCGCGCATTTTTTTCACTGCGTCGGTAAGGGTAATGTCACGCGTCAACTCATTATTGATCTTAACGATCCGGTCTCCGGCTTTTATCCCGGCTTTCCACGCCGGCGTATCTTCAATCGGCGTGATTATCGTCAGCAACCCGTCTTTAATGGAAATCTCAATGCCCAGCCCGCCGAATTGCCCCTCTGTATCAATCTTAAGTTCGTTATAGTCATTCGGGTCAAGGAACTGGCTGTGCGGGTCAAGCGCAGAAAGCATTCCTTTTAACGCGCCGTAGATCAGGTCTTTGCCGGATACATTGTCTACATATTCATCCTCAACGATCACCAGCGCATTAGAAAAAAGCTCAACCTGCTTAAGCATGTCGTCTTTCTTCTTTTTATCTATCCCGGAAACCGCAAAAGACGTCGCGACGAGGATAGCGCTGCAAAGCGCCGCTGCGCCAAGGATCTTTTTAAACACTTTCCAGCCTCCGCTTTAGCATTTCCTGCACTACCTTTGGGTTTGCCTTGCCGCCGGTCTTTTTCATCACTTGCCCGACAAGGAACATCAAGGCATTGGCTTTTCCCGAACGGTAATCCGCAACTGACTTGGCGTTCTCAGAGATCGCTGCCTCCATCTCTTTCTCTAGTGCGCCTTCGTCAGAAATCTGCGCCAGGTTCTTTTCCTGAATAATAAGCGCCGGCGGCTTACCAGTAGCAGCCATTTCAGCCAACACTTCTTTTCCTTTAAGATTAGAGATTACCTGCTTATTCTCCACAAGGTCGATCAATTCCAGAAAGTCACCTGTAGAAATTTTAATTTCCGAAATTTCAATGTTATTGCTGCCGGCTATTCCGGCCAATGGCCCGATTAACCAATTGGCTACCGATTTCTTATTTTTACCTTGCCTAAGGCGATCTTCGGCATAATCAGCGTTGTCTTTAGTTGAAACTAAAATCCCGGCATCATATTCGGAAAGGCCGTATTCTTTCATAAAGCGCAATGCCTTTGCCTTAGGCAACTCCGGGATCTGTTTACGAATTGCCTCGATCTGATCCTTGGCGATGATAAACGGCGGCAGGTCAGGTTCCGGAAAATAACGGTAATCCTTTGCCTCTTCCTTTGTGCGCATAGGGAATGTTTTCATTGCCTTGACATCCCAGAGCCTTGTCTCCTGGATGATCGTTTCCCCGTTTTCCAGCGCATGCTCCTGCCTTTCTATCTCATAAGCAAGCGCATCCTTAACACCCTTAAAAGAATTCATATTTTTCAGCTCGGCCTTTGTGCCTAACCGTGTCTGGCCTTTTTTCCTGATGGAAATATTGGCATCGCAGCGCAAAGACCCCTTTTCCATATCGCAGTCGGAAACGTCAAGGTACTCAATAATACTCTTTAACGCAGAAAGATATTCGTACGCTTCCTGCGCCGAGTTGATATCCGGCTCAGTAACGATCTCCAAGAGCGGTATGCCGGCGCGGTTTAAGTCAACCTGGCTTGAATTTGCAGCGTGGATAAGCTTGCCTGCGTCTTCTTCCAGATGCGCGCGCTTGATGCGGATGCGCTTAGGCGTATTGCCAACGTTAATATCTAAAAATCCGTCTTTAGAAACCGGCAGGTCATACTGCGAGATCTGATAATTTTTCGGAAGGTCAGGATAGTAATAATGCTTGCGGTCAAATTTAGTATATTCCTGCACGCTGCAGCCTAATGCCAATCCGACTTTAATGGCGTATTCCAACGCGGTCTTATTTAATACCGGTAGCGACCCCGGAAATCCCAGGCAAACCGGGCAAACCTGAGAGTTGGGCTCAGCGCCGAATTCAGTGGAACAGCCGCAAAAAGCCTTGGTCTTAGTACTTAGATGAATATGGACCTCAAGTCCGATTACTGCTTCGTATTCCATATTTTATAACTTTGGTTTTTGCAAATGCCACGCCGTGCCTTGTTCATAAGCATGGGCCGCGCGTAAAATGGCCTCTTCGTTAAAAGGCCTGGCCAAGATCTGCAAGCCGACAGGCAGCCCGGCCTTCGTAAAGCCGCATGGTAGGGATATTGCCGGAATACCTGCCAGGTTCACGGATATCGTATAGATATCCGACAAATACATACTTAAAGGGTCTTGCGCCTTCTCCCCGATCTTAAACGCCGGAGTAGGTGAAGTAGGGGTAATAATACAGTCAAAATCAGCGAACACAGCGTCAAAATCCTGTTTGATCAGAGTCCTCACCTTTAATGCGCGTAAATAGTAAGCATCGTAATAGCCGTGTGAAAGCGCGAATGTTCCCAAAAGAATCCTGCGTTTTGCCTCTTCGCCAAAACCCTGGCCGCGCGTTCTTTTATACATCTCAATCATGCTCTGGCCATGCGCAGCAGTATTTTTGGCGCGATAGCCGTATTGCACGCCGTCAAAACGGGCGAGATTAGAGCTCGCCTCGGCAGTGGCAATAATATAATAAACCGGAACAGCATATTCGGTATGGGGCAAAGACACCTGCTTGCAAGAAGCGCCCAAACTTTTTAATTTTTCAACTGCTTCTTCAACAATGCTCCTTACTTCCGGGTCCATTCCATCAATAAAATATTCTTTAGGCAATGCGATCTTCATTCCCTTAATATCATTGGTCAGCGATCTTGTGTAATCCGGCACCGGCAGGTCGACAGAAGTAGAATCGTTTGTATCATGGCCGGAAATAACATTCATTAGCAGCGCCGAATCGCGCACATCTTTGGTGATCGGGCCGATCTGATCAAGGCTTGAGGCAAATGCGATCAAGCCGTAACGGGAAACCCTGCCGTATGTCGGCTTCAACCCAACCACTCCGCAGAAGGCTGCCGGTTGGCGGATGGAACCGCCGGTATCAGAGCCTAATGCCATAATTGCTTCATCCGCGGCAATTGCCGCAGCAGATCCACCGGATGAGCCGCCGGGCACGCGCTCCAAATCCCAGGGGTTGCGCGTGGGGCCAAAACAGGAATTCTCCGTAGATGAACCAAACGCAAATTCATCCATATTTGCCTTGGCAGCTAAAACTACTGCTCCTGCACTTTTAAGTTTTTTTATGACTGTCGCATCATAAGGAGGCTTAAATCCGGCAAGGATCTTTGAGCAGCATTCGGTATTCTGGCCGTCGGTGCAGATATTGTCCTTGATGGTAACGGGGATGCCGCTTAGGTGATAGGTGTCAGGTGTCAGGTGTTGGGCGTCAGGTGATAGGCCCAAGGGATCAGAAAGCCTGACATAGGCCTTAACCTTAGGATCGGTTTTTTTAATACATCGTTCTAAATCTGCAATAACATCCCGGGAGGTTATTTCTTTTTTCCCTAATTTCCCTAAAAATTCATGCGCAGTTAATCTATTTAGTTCCATTATATTCTTTCTAACCTGACACCTAACACCTAAGACCTAACACCTATCATTCAATGACTTTCGGCACGATGAAAAACGTATCGCGTTTTTCCGGCGCGTTTGCCAGCGCCTTTTGGCTGGACAGGGAAATCCCCGGATGATCTTGCCGCAATACATTGCTTAACGGAAGGATATGGCTTGTCGCTGCGATATTATCCGTGTTTACGCCTTTTAGCTTATCAATAAAATCAAGTATACTGCTAAGCTGCCCGGAGATCTTCTCCAATTCCTGCGGCTCAAGCTCAATGCGGCTTAAATGCGCGACATATTCAACTATTTCTTTATTTATTGCCATATTTACCTCGGTTTTAAGCCTTTATAATACCATCACTTGCTTAAAAAGTCTATACAAAAATGCTGCTTGGAAATAAGCCGGTTTGGTGGTAATATGTCCGGTAAGATGCTCTCTCGTGGCTCTAAAATATATCTTTTTGGTCTATTGGCGATTATAGCATTCTGCGGTATCAATAATTATATCTGGTTGAGCCTGAACCAGCACCCTCCTGTTGACGATGAAGCCTTCCACCTGATCGCCAGCCTGCGCTACATGGACATCTTATCTAATTTGCCCGCGTATACATTTCGCGAATTTGTCCAGGTGGACCAACTTTACCCTCCGCTGACCCCGCTGGTTGCCAGCTTGTTCGGGTTGGCCTTCGGCAGGAACACTATTACCCTGATCATGTCTAACGTGTTCTTTCTCATAGGCACTCTTATATCTTTGTATCTTATCGGGATAAAGGCAGGAAACAGAAAAGCCGGCTTGCTGGCTGCCCTCTTGTTGTGTCTCTACCCCATGTTTTTCCATCTAAGCCGGATGTTCATGTTTAGCGCGACGTTCTGTTTTACGGTAACTGCCGGCATTACTGCTTTATATTATTCCGAAGGCTTCAGAAAAACAGGCGCGAGCCTCTTATTCGGCTTATTCCTGGGCCTCGGCCTGCTTACAAAACAAACCTACCTGGTATTTATAGCCGGGCCGCTGCTTTTTTTAGTATCGGGGTCTTTCCCTAACGCGAATACCGTCGTAAGAAAAAAGATAGTCGGAAATCTGATACTTTCTATTATCATCGGGGCTATCATGGCCTCCTGGTGGTACATCCCAAATCTAACAAACATGCTGCCGCTGGCGATAGACTCGGCTACAGACCCATTATTAGTGCCGCACGACATACCGATATTTTCATTTCGTTCGCTTTTCTTTTATCTTCGCGTATTGATCACCGAACAGATATTATTGTTTTTCTTTGCGTTGTTTGTGATATCCCTTTATTCGCTTTCTAAAAAGAAAAAGACTGAATTATTTTTCCTGTGCCTGGCATGGATTATTGTTCCTTACATCTTTTTTACCTTTGTCAAAAACAAATTCTGGTATTACACATTGCCGTATTTGCCGGCCATTGCCCTGATTTCCGCTTACGGCGTCACGAAGATAAAAAGGGCTATTTTTAAAAAAATAACTGTTTTTTTAATACTCGCGATCGGCCTTTTCCAGTTCTTTATTATTTCTTATACCAAATATAAGCATACGCGGCTGCATCTTAATCTTTACGGGTACAGGTTCAATATCTTGCTTGTTCCCACCGCGGATATCCTGGGCGGGGTGAAGTATTTTCCCCGCAAGGGCAAATGGAAACAAAAAGCCATAATTGAGTGCATATTAAAGGAAACTACCAAGGCAAAGCCACTGGTAGGAGTCATTAGCTTTGACCCGAACCTGGAAGAAAGAAAAGATCCGCAAAAATCTATTATTATGAGCAGGTTGAGCAGTTACACCGGCACTGATTTTGAGAGCTTACGCTACCATTTGCTGCTAAGCAATATTCCTTTAAAGATCATCCATCTCCATGATATTTTACCGGCAGAGAAAAGGAAAAAACTGGATTTCATAGTCAGCCCCATAGAATTAAAACACGCGCCTGACTACGGGATCCGGGCAGAAGATTTCACGGTCGTAAGAGAATTTGTCATGCCGGACAAGAGCAAGGTCTATCTGTATAAATCAAAGAAAATAGCCAACGGAAGAAAAGCATAGACAAAGCTGAAAAAATATGTAGAATATCATCGTTAATATAACCCACTGCGATGAAGACAAATACAGCAATAAGAAAACCTGAATACCAGCTTGATCCAAACGGCGAGTTTGTGATTGAAAACTTCAATTTTTCCAAGCCGTTTGCCAACTTTTTTCCCGGTATTGCCGGCCCATACGGCATACCGATTTGGGCGTTTTACGTTAACCGCGGCCAGGCAATCTCCAGTTTCGGCACAAAAGATAAAGATAACGCCTTTCTTGAATTCCAGCCGGCAAACAAGGCCTGGGAAACTACCCCCCTGCGCGGCTTTCGCACGTTCATCAAAACCTCAAACCGTAAAAACGAATACTTTTACGAGCCGTTTGCCAACGGGACGGTGAATCTTGGCTTTGCGCTGTCCAACCGCATGGCAATTACTTCCTGGAACTTGAAGCTTGAAGAGATCAACGCTACTTTAGGCTTAAAAATAAACGTTGAATACTTTACCATTCCCAATGATAATTTCGGCGCATTAGCCAGGGCCGTGACTATCACTAATACCGGTAAAAAAACAAAAAAAATCAGCCTGCTCGACGGACTGCCGCAGATAGTGCCGTTCGGAACAAATAATTTTTTCCTGAAGGAAATGAGCCGCACCATCGAAGCATGGATGAATATTTTAAACCTTGAAAACGGCGTGCCCTTCTATAAATTGGCAGTCGACCCGGTAGACAAGCCGGAAGTAGTCCACATTAGAGAAGGGAACTTTTATCTCGGGTTCCACTATCATAAAGGTAAGCCCGAGATCATAAAACCGATCGTAGATCCCCGCTCTATATTCGGCCCGGTAACCGACTTTACCTGCCCTTACTTATTCCTGCACGCGAAAAAGTTCCGCTATCCAGGCGAACAACTGATAAAAAGCCAGACGCCGTGCGCGTTCTCATTGCTGGACTTTGAATTGGCGGCAGGCGGACAAAAATCATTCTATGCTGCCGCAGGCTATATGCCCAGCGAGGCAACCCTGAATGCCGCCGCAAAAAAAATAATCGCAGCCGGATATCTGGCCGATAAATGCGAAGAAAATAAACAGCTTATCAATTCGCTTCAGGACAATATAAATACCGAAAGCAGCTTGCCTGAATTTGACCTCTATGCCCGCCAGACCTATCTGGATAACCTGCTGCGCGGAGGCTATCCCGTAACTTTTAAGTCCAAATACGGCAGCGCGATATTCTACCTTTATTCACGCAAGCACGGCGACCTGGAGCGCGATTATAACAAATTCCAGCTCCAGCCTGCTTATTTTTCGCAAGGCAACGGTAACTACCGCGACGTTAACCAGAACCGGCGTTCTGACGTCTGGTTTAATCCTGAGATCAAAGACGAAAATATCGTCGGCTTCTTTAACCTTCTGCAACTCGACGGGTTTAACCCCCTGGTGGTCAAAGGCTCGACATTCATTGCCAGGAATGTGCAGGATATAAAAACAGCGTTAGCGAGGCTAACAAGCCAGGAAAATTTGAATAAGATCGCCGGCATTATAAACAAGCCGTTCTCTCCCGGAGAACTGATACTCCACATTGAAGAAAGTAAAATAAAACTTAATCTCTCATATGATGAATTCCTTGATATCCTCCTTCCGCTCTGCGACAAAAATCAGGAGGCAGAGCACGGGGAGGGATTTTGGACAGACCATTGGACTTATAATTTAGACCTTCTGGAAAATTACCTGGGGGTTTATCCGGAGAACTTGAAAGAGATTATTTTTGAGAAAAAAGACTTCACCTTCTACGATAACGCCGAGGTCGTACGGCCGCGGAATAAAAAATACGTTATTTATAAAGGAAGCGTCAAGCAATTGCATTCTGTCGGGATCGACCCGGTAAAAAAAGAAATGATCCGCAAGCGCCACAGCCAGCCCAATACTGTCCGGGCGGGCTTCGGCGAAGGCCAGATCTACCGGACAACATTGATCAATAAATTATTAAGCCTGGCAGCGGTCAAGGCTGCTTCGCTTGACCCTTTTGGCGTGGGCGTAGAAATGGAAGCTAACAAGCCGAACTGGTACGACGCGCTTAACGGCCTTCCTGCGCTATGCGGCTCATCTGTTTGCGAAACCATGGAATTAAAACGCCTTGTCCTTTTTATTATCTCCGCTATAACGCAATCCGGAAAAAGTAAAATTACCGTTACGGAAGAGATTTACGGGTTGCTCAGCGCCATTGACGGATTGATCCGGGAATATTTCACTTCCGGCAGCCAAAATAAAGATTTTACCTTCTGGGATAAAAGCCATAGCCTGATGGAGGAATACCGGCTGAAAACGAAAACCGGATTAAGCGGCGCGGAAACAGAAATCCCTGCCGCCGGCCTTTCTTCCATTATGAAAGAGATCCTGAAAAAATTAAACGAAGGCATTGAGAAGGCGCTGGATAAAAAGACAAATATTTACTGCGCCTATTTTATAAACGAAGTGGTTAAATACGAACTTACGGCGGATAATTTTGTAAGGCCGCTTGCGTTCAGGCAAAAAAGGCTGCCCCTGTTCCTGGAATCGCAAGTCCACGCTTTAAAACTGGCTAAAAATAGCGCTGCGGCAAAATTCCTTTATGAGCCGGTTAAGGCCAGCCCCCTCTATGATAAAAAACTTAAGATGTATAAGGAAACCGCGGACTTAAGCCAAATGCCGGAAGAGATCGGCAGATGCCGGATATTCACTCCGGGATGGCTGGAAAATGAATCTATCTGGCTGCATATGGAATACAAATATTTACTGGAGATTTTGCGCGCCGGGCTATATGAAGAATTCTATAAAGAATTCAGGAATATCCTTATCCCGTTCATGGACCCGCAAATTTACGGCCGCAGCATCCTGGAAAATTCTTCGTTTATCGCAAGCAGCGCCTTTCCGGATAAAAATATACACGGGCAAGGCTTTGTTGCCAGGCTTTCCGGATCAACCGCGGAATTTCTAAGCATCTGGCTGGCGATGAACAGCGGCCTAAAACCGTTCTTCCTGAATGAGAACGGCGAATTAAACCTGCGTTTTGCACCGGTACTGCCCGGCTGGTTATTTGATAAAAAAGGTGATTATAAATTCAATTTCTTCGGTAAAACCCTGGTGACTTATCACAATAAAAAAAGAAAGAATACTTTTGGCAAAGACTGCGCGCAGATCAAACGGATCAGCCTCACGGAAAACTCCGGGAAACTCACTGAGTTTGCCCAAAAGATCATCCCCGCCCCTTACGCTGAAAAAATCAGGAACCTGGAAGTAAAATCAATAGAGATATACTTGGAATAAGTTAGAACTTGCGGCGGTAATAAAGGCGGAAGATGTGCTCTGTGTCCAGGGTTTCTACGCTGCTGCCATAAGGATCCCATCCGACGTTAAGCAAACCTCCCTCATAGGGGTTACGGCTTGCTTCGCCGTATTGGAAAACAAAATTTTCCAATTCCGACTTACGGTACATCAGCTCAATGAACGCGTTGTGATGGCTGTATAATTTTGTGCTGCCGGCGATCAATTTATCAAGGTCCTGCCAACGGGAATAAATATATTTAAAGAAAATACCTAATTTCGGAGTAGGCGAATAAGAAACCTCCAGGCCGATATGGTTCAAGTTACCGTCTACCTGCCCTGCTTTTTCATATGAATTGCGCGTATAATCAAGGTAAAACTGCCATTTCTCCGAAGGAGTAAGAGTCAGGCCGGTGCGGAATATATTATAAAAATCATAGGGCGGCTTTGGAAAAAACTGCTGACTGTAAAGGAACGCGCGCTCTTGCCGGTATTGGTTATCGTATTCGGAAAATGTCGAGCCCATATCCGTACTTGATAATATCGACCTTGGAAACCCGTCATAACCAAGGGTATAATCATTGGTATATTCCCAGATGCCGTTTACCGTCATCCAATCATTAAGGGCATATTCAAGCCCCAGGGAACCGGTTTTTAGCGTAGGATCCAGGCCGTCGGTAATTTCGGAATTGGCATAATACTGCCGCGTCAGCGGATCAAAAAGGAACGGATCAAGGCCTGCCGTTGTCCTCGGCAGCTTATTATAAATACCTAACATCTTCGTCGTCAATTTTTCGTTTGCCTGCCATGTCAATTCATCCCGCACGACATTCTCAATAAATTTCCCGTTTGTCCCATGGACATTGCGCACGTCAAAGAGATTATCCACCTGCTTATCCCATAACTGAGATTCTATGCGCAGGCCAATAGTGTTACGGCCGATATCAATGCCGTTACCGACTTTGCGATTCTTTACATCATCCCAAGTCAATAGTTTGCCTTCCCCCTGGTCTCCTTCATAGAAAAACCGGAACGGCTGCCGGAAATTCAAGTGCCTTCCCCACCATTCGTCATCGCGCGTTTCCACATAAGAAGACAGGGACTGATCAAAAGACTCATCCATGCGGGATACGAAGAACCGGAATTTGTTAAAGAAGCGGTCTTTCTCATCCGGCTGTATTCCGTCATAACCATATTTAGTGTTAATAACGCTGGCAAAGGGAAATCTTCCGATAAGCGAAAAATAGTACGCATTGCCGCCTTTTTCGGATTTGAATTGGTCGTCGCTCAAGTCATAGTATGATTTTGATGCGGCAACTTCTGCGCTGGCCATGATGCCGTTAATCGGCTCATAGTTTATGTCTCCGCCGGCAACGTAATTCTTTGCATCGGTCCGGTACTCTTTCTCCGTCTCAAATCCTAAGCGGGCGGTATAAGTGGCGCCGATATTAAGGCTATCCCAGATTCGGTGTTTTAGCCGCGTAGCGGAAATAATATTATCTGCATCCGAATAATCCTGCCAAAGGTCCTTTGGGGTCGCAAAATTGGAAACTATGGACGTCCCTTCCCACGGGGTCAGCTGAAGATCCAAACCCCGCAGTCCGGTCAGGCGTTGGCCCTCGCTGTCGCGCGTATAAAAAGAAAGTGTATTGTCCCAGTAGCCCCTGGTGAAATCAACCGGCGTAAGCCCGGAATTCCTTCTGCCCGGAGTCCACCTGCGTATCCACGGGCTGTCTTCCCACCACTGCCGGTTATTGGACAGCCTTAAAGGATCGTCAAACGTCGAAGCCTGGTTCTCGTAGGCAAGCGGATAAAATTTGGCGCTAAAAATATCGCTATTATAACCAGCCCATAATTCGCGTACCGGCTGGAATTGATAATAGATTTTCGTTGCGGGAATGGTAAAACTGTCGGAAACAGGAATAGTATAATCACCGGCCTTGGTAAACGCGTCTGTACGTCCGTCTTTAACTTTTATTTCGGGGAGGTTAAATGAATTACCCAGGCTGGTTGTATAGGCTTTCTCATTAATCGTATAACCCGTATTGGACCAATATTTTAATTCTACTTCGGCGGTATCGCCAAATGCGCTGGAGACAGTGGTCTTAGCGCTCTTACCAGTAAAGCTCCAGGGATCGACGACCACATTACTATAAAAACTAAGGCCTTCTTCGTTATTTCCTTTTTCCAGCTTTACCGCCATACGGTCGTATATCCGCGGATCGTATGTATTTTCCTTATTATCGAAAGCAGAATCTGAATTCCTGCGGTAATTACGCTCATTCAAATCCCAGTTCGCCCTCTTCCATACGGCATCGCCGGAATCCATACCAACCCTTATCTGCGCTTCTCCGGTAACCTTTACGCCGGCGATCTCTAAAGCTTCGTCAACTGCCTCATCTTTGGCAGCGGGCTTAACAACGGGAGCTGCCGGTTTAGCTTGAGCCTTGGGAGCCTCTTTATAATTATTCAACGCCTGTTCCATAGCGTCGTATTTATCGGCTTTGAATTGCGCGGGAACTGCTTCCAGCTGCTGCGCAGGTTCAGATGATGCGGAAAAAATATCGTTTATGTATCTTAAAGCAGTCTTATTGGAAGAGTCTAGACTAAGCGCTTTTTTAAACTCGGTAAGCGCGTCATCGTATCTTCCTTGACGGTAGAATTGAATGCCTAATTCGCAGAGATATTCTACCGTAGCGGGGGCACTATGGGCGGGCTCGATACAGATAAAACCTGATATCCAAATTACTACTAAAGCTAGGGAAAATAATTTCTTGAGCATATTTGCTATATATTATAGCGGCTGCTCCAATATGTCAAGAAAAAAATAGGGACAGAGACTACTTTTCCGTACGAAAAGTAGTCTCTGTCCCTATTTTTATTCTATTTTATCAGCCCTTGCTGCGCTGCGAAAAGGCTGATCTTAAGCGAATGCACAAAAAGTATAAGGAACAACTTGCCGTTACTGACTGCGCAGACGCTCCCTTTTATCTTACAAAAAAACTTCTCTTTCTGCTCCCGGCTGTTATGCTCTTTTACCACATGTACATATGGCTGAGGCCGCGAAACATCGGAGTCCGGGATCTCTTTTACCATGCACACAAAGTGCCGGTTAATCACGCTGCGCACACCTTCCCTGTCTACGACCTCAGAGCTGGTGATGATCTTGCGCCGCTTGTCATCCGAAGTTAAATTTTTGAATAATAGATTTCTCACTTTGCGCCTCTTTTCTTAAGCTGACTATTATAATCCTTAAGAGAAGTATAGCTTCGCAACCTGGCGCAAACAAGGCAATAACGCGGATTTTAGAAAGCGCTTCCAAATCTTAATGTTTGATGCTGAAGTTTAACTTTATTATTTACAACGAGTTACACGAGGCGGGATTCCTTGCCTTGCGACAGCCTTTTAATATTAGGTTTATGCCGCAAGATCACTAATAGCGAGAGCACAACACTAAGAGAAACTACAATAACGGATTGTTTGAATGACAACGCCAGTACCGGAAGGGCAATTACGCTGACTATCGAAGCCAGGGAAACAATACGAGAAACTATAAAGGTAAGCAGCCATACAAGCAGGGTTATCCCTAAAACAATCCTTAGTCCGGGTATTTTAAGGGCAAGCCCGATCAAGACTCCCAAGGTAGTAGCCATGCCCTTCCCGCCCTTAAACCCTAAGAAAACAGTCCAGATATGCCCGACTACGCAGCTTAGGCCAAAACTTATCCACAACAATTCTCCGGAAAAATATCCGCCCACAAACGCCACAGCCGCAACGCCCTTAAGCGCATCCAGAATTAAAACAAGTATGCCCGGGCCTTTGCCTAATACGCGAAATGCATTGGTCGCCCCGATATTCCCGGAACCGAACTTGCGGATATCGATCCCTTTTAATACCCTGCCGAAAATATAAGCAGTAGGTATTGAGCCGATAAGATAACTAATGAGTATTCCGGTGATTATCCGCAGCATAGAGAATTTTAAACCCCCTCATCACGTAATCAATCCCTGAAATAAGCGTTAAACCCGCTGCCAGCCACCAAAAGATATAAGCTGAATTCCATTGCAACAGGACCACAAGCACTGCCGACATCTGAAAAGTAGTGGTAAGTTTTCCCCAGCGCGTGGGAAAGATCGCGATATTCTGTTTCACAAGATAAATCACCAGCGCGCCGATAAGAATGATCGTATCGCGGCTGATTACGATCAATACCACCCACAAAGGAAACCTGATCGCAAAGTTTTCAATAAAAGCTAAACTTATGAATGCGGTCATCAACAGCAGCTTATCGCCTAATGGATCAAGGATCAGCCCGGCCTTTGACTGCTGGCCGGACTTGCGGGCAATATAGCCGTCTGCCGCATCGGAGATCACCCCTAAAATAAAGATCGCCAGGGCGACAAATCTTAAGTATGGCCTTTCCGGAGAATAATAGATCAGGCTGGCAAAGAAAAACGGAACGCTTAAAATACGGAACGTGGAAATCTTATTGGCAAAATTCACTTTATTATCCTTACCCTTTGCGGCGGCCAATATACTACCATTGCCTGCCCCAGGATATTCTCCGCCGGAACAAACCCCCAATAACGGCTGTCTTGCGAAGAAGCAGAGTTATCACCCAAAACAAAATAGCTGTCCTTCGGGACAGCGATCTTTACCCCTTCCGGCGCGAAATCACCCCGGTTATAGTAATACCTCTGGCTAAAGCCATAATCAATAAGCGGATGGTTATTGATATATATGGTGCCGTTCTTGATCTCAACCGTATCTCCGGGCAAACCCACCAGCCGTTTTATGAAATCTTTTTTCGGGTCGTCAGGATAAATAAAAACTACGATATCCCCTCTTTTCGGTATGCGTACTTTCGGTATCCTGAAGTTGATAAAAGGTACCTTTGCCCCGTAAATGAATTTATTGACCAGGATAATATCTCCCTCTAAAAGCGTCGGCCGCATTGAACCGGTGGGTATCTTAAAAGCCTGCACTACGAACGTGCGGATGAACATCGCCAAAATAAAAGCGATAAGAATAGACTCTGCCCATTCACGGACAACCGATTTCTTTTTTATGCCTGCGCTTTCATGCCCTGTAGCTTTGTCGCTCATATTTTTAATACCTCCAAAAATGCCTCTTGCGGGATTTCTACCCTGCCGAATTGCTTAAGCCGCTTCTTGCCTTCCTTCTGCTTATCCCAAAGTTTACGTTTACGGGTGATATCCCCGCCGTAGCATTTGCTGGTTACTGCCTTTGCCAGCGCCCGGATCTTCTGCGAAGCAATAATCTGGCTGCCTACCGCTGCCTGGATCACAACTTCAAATACCTGCCGCGGGATCAACTCTCTAAGCTTGTCAACTAAGGCATGCGCCTTATGCGCAGCCTTATCCTTATGCATTAAAGAAGAAAACGCGTCGCAAACAATGCCGTTTAAAAGAATATCCAGTTTTACCAGCTTAGTCGGCAGATAATCGCTGAATTCATAATCAATAGAACCGTAGCCCTTGGTCAGTGATTTCATCCGGTCATAAAAATCCACGATGATCTCCGAAAGCGGGATCTCAAATACCACCTTCACCCTATCCTCTCCCAGATAATCGCTGGAACGGAATGTCCCCCGCCGCGATTTAGCCAGTTCGCATACCAGGTCAATGGTATCCACGGGAATGATCATCAATAAATTCACATAAGGCTCATACGCCTCTAAAACGTCCTGCGGCGAGAATTTTGCCGGGGTATCTACCTCAATGACCGCGCCGTCCCTGCCTTTTACTTTATAGACTACATTCGGGACAGTAAGTATCAAATTTAAATTATATTCCCGCTCTAATCGTTCCTGCACGATCTCCATATGCAAAAGGCCTAAGAATCCGCAGCGGAAACCAAAACCGAATGACTGTGAATTTTCCGGCTCAAATACGAACGAGGCGTCGGATAATTTCAGCTTATCCATTGCCTCGCGCAGGTCGGGAAAATCCGCGGCATTCACCGGATAGATGCCGCAGAAAACCAAAGGCTTAAGGATTTTGTAACCGGGTAGAACACCGTCGCAAGGATTGCGGTTATCGGCGATCGTGTCGCCGATGATGATCTCGCGCGCGTCGCGGATATTGGCGGTAAAATAACCTACTTCGCCTGCGGTCAAACTGCCGACTTTCGTATATTTGAGGTTTGCCAGAACGCCCAATTCTTCGATTTTATAAATCGTCCCGGAATGCATCATTTTAAGCGGGGTATTCGGCATAACTTCTCCGTCCACTACCCTGACAAAAACTACCACTCCCTTAAAAGGATCATAACGGCAGTCAAAAACCAGCGCCTTCAAAGGCCGGCTGTTCTCCCCTGCCGGTTCAGGCACCACCTCAATGATCCGCTCTAAGATATCTTCAATGCCGATGCCTTCTTTGGCGGAAGCAAGAATAATCTCTTCTTCCTCAAACCCCAGGACAGTATTGATCTGCCGTTTTACACGCGGCAGATCAATGGCAGTCAAGTCGATCTTATTGATCACCGGGATTATTTTCAGGTTATTTTCCCGCGCCAGATAATAATTCGCCACTGTCTGCGCTTCAATACCCTGGCCTGCATCCACGACCAGCACCGCGGCTTCGCAGGCAGCTAAAGATTTAGAAACTTCGTAAGTAAAATCTACGTGGCCGGGGGTATCAATGAGGTTCAGGATATAATCTTTACCGGTTTTTTTAGAACGATAGGCAAGCCTGACCATTGAGGCCTTAATGGTAATGCCGCGCTCTCGCTCAAGGTCCATATCGTCTAAAAGCTGGGCGCGCGACGTCCGCTTATCTACCGCCCCGGTCAATTCAAGGATACGGTCGGCAAGTGTAGATTTGCCGTGGTCTATATGGGCGATTATTGAAAAATTACGGATCAAAGATTTATCCATATGGTAATTTTAGGTTAAGTTATTAGGTTAAGGTTAAGAGGCCAGTATGGTAAATAGGTTAGGGTTAAGTATCAATGGCCTAAACTTAACCCTTAAACCATACCGGCTTCCTGCCCCTAACCCTAACCATAACCTACAGATATCCCGAAAGTGCTTTCACAACTTCTTCTATACTCATTTCCGTCGTATCTATGTAAATTGCGTCGTCTGCTTTCTTAAGCGGCGAATGCGAGCGCGTTGAATCGATCGTGTCGCGGTTACACAGGTCAGCCTGAACGTCTTCTAAGGTAACGGCCTGGCCTGCGGCAATAAGTTCCTTATGCCGCCTTACTGCCCGCTCCTCAAACTGCGCGTCCACATAAAATTTCCTGTCTGCTGCGGGAAAAACCACGGTCCCGATATCGCGGCCGTCAAGCACGCTGTCTTTATAGGCCCCCAGCCGCCTTTGCAGCTTAACAAGGATCTCCCGCACTTCTTTTATCTTGGCTACGTCAGAAACAACGGCAGTAACCCGCGGCTCTCTGATCTCCTGCGAAACGTCGCGGCCGTCTAAAAATACTTTTAGCGGGCCTGCGCCGGGGTCATTTACCAGGTCGATATCGCTGGCTGATGCCATTTTCACTACCGCGGCAGCATCTTTAATGTCAATCCCGGATTCAATCGCCTTTAATGCCAGGGCGCGGTACATTGCCCCGGTGTCAATATAAAGAAAGCCCAGTTTCTGGGCCAATAATTTCGCGACTGTGCTCTTGCCCGCGCCTGCCGGGCCGTCAATGGCAATGATCACAAATTGTCCCTTTTTTTCTTTGCCGATTTAAGGATTTTATTCAGGTTATTGATATCTTTTGCCGCGATTGCTTTTTTTATCGCCGCGATATTTTTTTCCAGCGACCTGACCGCAAAAAGCAGGTTCTTGCGGTTGCTCAAAAAAATACTGCTCCAGATCTCACTGTCAGATGCGGCGATGCGCGTAGTATCACGCAATCCGCTTGCGGCAAATTTAAAATATTGCTGCGGCACGCTGTTGATCAATGAAAACGCGGCAATATGGGGCAGGTGGCTGACAAAAGAAAGCGCGCGGTCATGGCTTGCGGAAGGCATGACAATGACCTTTGCTCCGAGGCAAACCCATAACTTTCTCACCTTTAATAGGACCTTTTTATCTGTCTTTGGCGTAGGGGTCAATATGCAGGTTGAGCCTTTGAACATCCCGGGATCTGAATTAGTAATGCCGCGCTTCTCCGATCCGGCCATCGGGTGGCTGCCCACATACCGGGGAAAGACCCGGCTAAGCTTTGTTACGATCGCCTGTTTTGTGCTTGCCACATCAAAGACAATGCATTCCGGGCCGATAAGTTTGGCGATCTGCGGAGCAAGCCTTAATACGCTGCCTACGGGCACAGCAATGATCACCAGGTCTGCGCCGCGGATAACACTTAGGTCCTGCGACCCCTTATCAATGGCCCTACGGCGTTTTGCCAGCAACAGATTCTTCTTATGACGGCTGGTGCCCACGACCGTACCCGCCAGATTATTTTTCTTTATTGCCGCAGCAATCGAACCGCCGATCAGGCCAACTCCGATAACCGCGACTTTTTTAAATAGTCTCATCTTTAAACTTCCCTACCTACTGCCCTTGCCACGCTTTTCAAGCTTTCTACCAGCTGGGCAAAATTTGACGGGATCAATGACTGTACGCCGTCTGAAAGCGCGTCTTCCGGATGGCAATGCACTTCAATGATCAAACCGTCTGCGCCGCAGGCGACTGCTGCCCTGGAAAGCGGGGCAACTAAACCCCATTTGCCTGCAGCGTGGCTCGGGTCAACGATGATCGGAAGATGCGAAAGTTGCTTGATCACCGGCACCGCGCTGATATCCAGGGTATTGCGCGTAGAATCTTCAAAGGTCCGGATGCCGCGCTCGCATAAAATAATATTAAAATTCCCTCCGGCGGCAATATATTCCGCGGACATCAATAATTCCTTGATCGTTGAAGACAGGCCGCGCTTCAAGAGTACCGGCTTTTTCGTCTGGCCGATCTCTTTTAATAAATGGAAATTCTGCATATTGCGCGCGCCGACCTGCAGCACATCCACATAGCGCGAGACCAGGTCCACGTCTCCGGAATCCATCACCTCGCTTACCGTGACCATATCCAATTCATCGCCGGCTTTTTTCAAATACTCCAGGCCTTCTTTTCCCAGGCCCTGGAAGCTGTAAGGCGAGGAACGCGGCTTAAATGCGCCGCCGCGCAGCACCTTTGCCCCGGCCTTTTTCACTTCTTTAGCAATATCAAAAAGGGTCTGATAATTTTCTATCGCGCAAGGCCCGGCCATCATCACCAGCTTATTGCCGCCGATCTTTACCCCCTTACCAAGGTCAATGAGCGAACCTTCTTTGCGAAATTCCCGGGAAACCAGCTTATACGGGGCAAGCACCGGCATAACTTGTTCTACGCCGGGAAAAACTTCCAAAGGAGTAACGCGTAAAATATCCTCCGGCCCGATAACGCCGATTATCGTGCGCTCCGTGCCTTTGGAAACATGCGGCTTAAGGCCGAGTTTCTGCACGCGCTCAATTATATGGTTTATCTGTTCATCTGTTGCGTCAGGCCTTAATACGATAATCATAAATACCCCCTTATATCTTTACCAGACCTTCACCAAAAAAGCCATCAATGAAACTATCAAAAAGGCAATGCCAAGGCTTATCCTGCGCTTGGGATGGCCCATGAAAAATTTATCCAGATCTATGGTCTTTGATAAAAAGTGGCTGATCGCGGAGGTTATGTGGGCGCCGAGCACGGCATCCAGGCCGAATACTAATCCGCCCAAGCCGATAAAGAAAGAAACCTTTTTGATCAAAAGCACCGTTGCTAAATTCTCATCCATTTCTTGCCCCCCCTCGTTATGAAATTTTCTTTAACGCCTCCACGAACTTCCGGTTTTCCTTTTTTGTACCGATGGTTACGCGGATAAAATTCTTTAAGCCGTATTGTTTCATGTCCCTGACAATCACTCCGCGCTTAAGCAGGTCCTTGAATACAGCCGAGCCGTCCCTGCCTGTATCAACCAGTATAAAATTGGCTACTGACGGTACAAAGGCAAGCCCCATTTTCTTCAACTCCTCATAAAGGTAATTCTTACCTTCCAGTACTGCCCTGCGCGATTTCTGCAGGAATTTTTTATCGTCAAGGGCCGCTGCGGCAGCAGCCTGGGCCAAGCTATTCACGTTAAACGGCTGGCGCGCTTTTTCCATTGCCTGGATCAATTCCTGCTTGGCAACGGCATAACCAACGCGCAAGCCCGCAAGGCCGTAAACCTTAGAGAACGTCTTCAGAATAATCACATTCCCGCCGCCAATGTGGCTGATGCTTGAAGGAAAATCATTCACGTCAATGAAAGTCTCATAAGCCTCATCAAGCACGAGTAAAACATCGTCCGGCAGGCTCTTAAGGAATTCCTGCACTTCATGGCGCGTAATATAGGTACCGGTCGGGTTATTGGGATTGGCGATAAATATTGTCTTTGTTTTCCTGTCAATCTTTTTCCTGATCGCTTCAAGGTCAAATTTAAAATATTTCAGCGGCGCGGTGACCACCTTGCGGTTATTTACCTTGGCAATGATCGCGTATTCAAGGAACGTGGTATCGGCGGTAACAATGTTCTCATCTTCCTCAACAAAGGTCTTGATGATAATATCGATGATCTCATCCGAGCCGTTACCCAGAAGGATATTTGCCGGTTTAAGGTTAAGGCAGCGCGCCAGCTTCTTCTTCAGGTAAAATCCTCCGGAATCCGGATAGCGGTTGATCTTACCGAGGCTTTTCCTTATTGCCTCGATCGCCTTAGGGGGCGCCCCAAGCGGATTTTCATTAGAAGCAAGCTTGATCACGTCCTTAAGGCCGAACTCGCGCTTTGTCTCTTCAATCGGCTTTCCCGCGATATACGGAGTTATCTCAGCTATATTTTTTCTTACCAGATCTTTCATCATAATCACCTAATGCCTATCACCTAACACCTAATTATTCCCCCACCGGATATGATCCGAGGACCTTCATGAATTTACATTTTCCTTCCAGCTCTTGCAGCGCTTTTTTTACCCTGATTTCGCTTACATGCCCCTGAAGATCAACGTAGAAATAATAGTCCCATGCCTTTTTCTTGGAAGGCCGTGACTCGATCTTTGTCAGGTTAAGCTTATATTTTTTAAAAGGTAAAAGCATGTCATGCAGCGCGCCGACTTTGTCCTTAATAGAAAACATTATTGACGTGCGGTCATTGCCGGTTGCCGGGACGTCGGATTTTCCGATCACAAGGAACCGGGTGATGTTATGCGGAGAATCTTCTATGCCGGAAGCGATTACCTTGAGCTTATATATTTTTGCCGCCAAGAGCGAAGCAATACAGGCGCTGCCTTTTTCTTTCGCAGCGATCTGCGCGGCGCGAGTGGTACTGGAAACCTCTATTTTCTGCGCGCAGGCAAGGTTCTTCTCAAGCCACAGCCGGCATTGCCCGAATACGTTCGGATTGGAATACACTTTTTTAATTTTATTTTTTGGGCAATTCGCCAAAAGATTATGCGATATATCAAGGATTATCTGGCTGCAGATCTTTAGATCCGAGTCAATGAACATATCCAACGTATAGCTGATCGCTCCTTCAATGGAATTTTCTATCGGCACCACACCGTAATCGGCATTACCTCTTTCCACTTCCAAAAATACCTCGCCGATAGAATCACAGGCAAGATACTCTACCTGCGTGCCGAATCTTTTTATTGCCGCAAGATTGCTGAAAGATGCCTCGGGCCCCATATAAGCGACCTTCATCGCCTTACCTAGCGCAAGGCTGGACGACATGATCTCCCGGTATATTGCTTCCAAAGCCCCGGTGCCAAGCGGCCCCCTGCCAAGCGATGCTACTTTTTTCAAGACTTCTCTTTCGCGGTCAGGCGAATAAACGCTTTTTCCGGAGCTGATCTTTACCTTAGCAATGCCGGAGCTGACCTTGGCGCGCGCGTTCAAAAGCCCGATGATCTTTTTATCAATGCCGTCAATTTCCTTCCGTAGCTTTTGCAGGCTCATCTTTCTTCTCCTCTACCTTTTCTTCTGCCTTTTCCTCTATTATTTTTGGCTCGGAAAAATCTTCCATCTTAGGCAAGTCTTCCAGGGACTTTAAACCGAAATGTTCCAGGAATTGCCGTGTTGTCCCGTATACGATCGGCCGTCCGGGCGCGTTCTTTCTACCGGTGATACGGATCAACCCCTTTTCAAGCAGGCTGGACATTACGCCGTCAACGTTCACGTTCCTTAAAGATTCAATTTCAATCTTTGTCAACGGCTGTTTATAGGCAATGATCGCCAGTGTTTCAAGCGCCGGCTTGGAAAGTTTTTCTGCCCTGCGCTGTTTATACATTTTTCTTAAAAACGGCGCCAGCGCAGGCGGAGTGATCATCCTGAAACCCCCGGCAACCTCGGTAATGCGGATGCCGCGGTTTGATTCTTCATATCCGGCGTTGAGCTCGGCAACGACCTTGCGCACCCCATTGGCGTCAAGGCCGTCAACAACGTCTTTTATCTGTTCGATAGTCAGCGGCTTTTCGCTGATAAAAAGCATTGCCTCAACTACAGCGTGCGTATTTTCCAGCATATCTCTTTAGGGACGGTTCTCAGACCAAGGGAAAAGTGTCCCCATTCGGGGACATTTTTCTCCTTGGCCGAGAACCGTCCCTATCCCATTTTCCTCTGTTTATATACCTCATTAAGCAGCTCTTCAGTGGTCTCGATATCCGGCGATCTTTCCAGCGCTTTCCTGACCATGGCCTGGGCTTCCGATTTCTTATATTCCAGCTGGGTCAATACTGCCATCGCTTCTTCCTGAATATCGCGGGTTTCCGCCCCCGGCTCTCTCCTGCCGGCATCCTGGATCAGGCCGAACTTGCCGACTTTATTTTGCAGCTTGGCAACGATCTCTTTTGCCCGCTGTTGGCCGATACCGGGTAAAGATTTCAGGAAGTCAATATTTGCTTCATCTATTGCCTGCGCAATCAATGATATCGGCTTATTAAGCGCCCTGACTGCCGCGCGCGGCCCGATGCCTGAAACCGTAATGAATGCTTCAAAAAATTCTTTTTCTATTTCATTTAAAAAACCTATCAATACCGGGATGCTGCGCGAAGGCTCGACCTGGTGATAATGGTAAGTAATCAGGCTTACCGGCCCCTCGCCCGGCACATTCTCGTCAATATTCTGCATCACTGCCTGCGGGATAAGCACCTCATAGCAGAACCCGCCGGCTTCAAGGATAAGAAAGCCGCTTCCCCTCTCGATTATTTTTCCCGAAATGCGCGCGATCATAGCTTAAATTTTATGATATTTGAATGCGCGATTGCCAGCGCCAGGGCATCGGTCACATCCAGGTATTCCGGCAGCTTCTTAAGATTAAGCAAATTTGCCACCATTCTCTGGACCTGATACTTTGATGCCATGCCGTTTCCGGCAATTGCTTTTTTTATGCGCGTGGCCGCGTATTCAACTACCGGCACGCCTGCTTCAGCCGCTGCCAGGTATATTACGCCCCTGGCGTGGCCCAATAAATACGACGTAGTTGGATGATGATAATGCGCAAATAATTTTTCCAACACCATCACATCCGGCTTGGTTTCCGAGATAAGGTCGGTTATGCCCCGGAATATTTTGCTTAAACGCTGCGATAAAAGCTGCTTGGCAGAAGTCTTGATGATGCCTGCTTCAAGCAGCTGCGGGCTGCTACGCTGGAAATCCACAATGCCGTAGCCGGTGATTGTCAGCGCCGGGTCAACCCCTAATATCCTCATTCTTCAGATGACGCAGCGATCTGCTCCATTATCTCATCCGGTATGTCAAAATTAGCATAGACCTGTTGGACATCATCATGCTCTTCCAGCGCGTCAATAAGCGTTAATACCTGCTTCGCTTCATTACCCGCGACCTTCACGCTTGAAGAAGGTATCATCGTCAGTTCTGCGTCCTGCCACTTTATGCCTTTATCCTGTATCGCCTTTTTTACATTTTCCAGGTCCTGCACGGCGGTAGTGATTTCATAATTCTTATCATCGGATTTGAAATCCTCTGCGCCTGCTTCAAGGGCGATATTCATCAGTTCGTCCTCTTTAGCCTGCGATTTCTCAATCAGGATATAACCTTTCTTGGCAAACATCCAGCTTACCGCGCCGGCGCCTGCCATATTCGCGCCTTTTTTGGACATTATGTTACGGATCTCCGCGGTGGTGCGATTCTTGTTATCGGTCAGCGCCTCGATCAATATTGCCACGCCGCCCGGGCCATAGGCTTCATACATAACTGTCTCGTATACAACGCCGGGAAGCTCGCCGGTACCGCGCTTAATCGCCATTTTAACGTTGTCATTGGGCATATTAGCTTCTTTTGCCTTTTGCATGACTGCGCGTAATTTAGGATTGGTATCGGGGTTACCGCCGCCTTCACGGGCAAGCACGGTAAGCTCTTTAATGATCTTCGTATAGGTTGCCCCTTTTTTGGCGTCAGCCGCCATTTTTTTACCCTTATTTGTTTTCCATTTAGAGTGACCTGACATCTGTTCCTCCTATTTTTTGTTTTTAATTAATAGACAAGCAGGATAAGCCGGGTTCTGTGTGGGATGCGAATATCCGCTTCCTAAAGTGGCCATTCCTCTAAACCCCGGCGTTGCCGCCGGGATCAAGCAGCCTACCCGAGACTATTAACGGAGAGGCACTCCTCGTCTCTTATTCGGCCTTGCTCCTCGTAGAGATTGCTCGTTTCACCCCCGCCGTTTTGAGGCGGCGGGACTCGTCTCTGTAGCTCTGATCCTCACCCCGGCAATACTGCCTGAGCGGACGGGTGTTACCCGCTACGGTGCCTTCTGGAGCCCGGACTTTCCTCCCCCGCAGCTTAAACTGCGGGGGCAGCCACATCCTGCCTGCCTAAACCTTTTTCCTTACGGCTTTTTTAACCGCTTCATTAGCCAATTTATCCGCGCCGCGGTTTTCCTCGCGCGGAATGTGTTTTATGGAAACCTTCTTGAATCCGGACAGCAAATGCACTGCCTGATTATACAAACCGATGATGCTTTGGCTTTTAACCTTATATTCTTTATTCAACTGGCGGCAAAGAAGCTGGCTGTCCGATTTGATATTTACCGCTTCCGCCTTGTTAACCAATGCTTCCTGCAGCGCGTAGATGAGCGCCGTATATTCGGCAAAATTATTCGTTGCCTCTCCGATATATTCCGAAATGTTTTTTACGACTTCACCTTCCCGGCAGATGACTACGCCAATACCCGCAGGCCCCGGGTTATTCTTTGAAGCGCCGTCAATATAGATATCAAGCAGTTTCATCGTCTATATACAATATCCGGTTGCACATTTCGCAAGTAATAATATGGTCATACATTTTTATTAAATTTATCACCTGCGGGGGCACGTACATATTGCATCCCTGGCAGGAATTATTTTTTGCCAGGACGATCGCCAAACCGTCACGATTGGCGAGGATCCTTTCATATTGAGTGATTATCTTTGGATCGATCGCCGGCGCGATCTGCTTGCGCTGGCCGTCTAAAACGCTGACCCGGTCGTCAATCTCTTTTACCCTTACCTGGACTTTTGCCTTTTGCTCATTAAATAATTTTTCTTCTTCTTTAAGCTTTTGCTTTTCCGTATCAACGTCTACCTTTACCTTATCCATCTGCTCCATGATAATCAGGATCTTCTCTTCTATTACCGAAGCGTCGGTCTTAGTATCGGCGATCTGCTGCAGCATCGTTTGATATTCCTTGTTTGTCTTCAACTGGAAAAGCTGGCCTTGCAGTTTTTTGGCTGCTTCGTCTTTTGAGGCAAGCTCAAGCTCTTTATCTTTCTTCTGCTTCTGCAGGTCAAGCGAAGTTTTTTCAAGTTCTGCCAACCCTTGTTTTTTTGCTTCAAAAGCCGCTTCAATAGTTTTTATCTCTTCGGGCTTAGCCTGTTTTTCCCGTTGCAGTTTATAGATCTCCGAATCAATTTTCTGAAGATTAATAAGGTTTGTCAGCTGTTCTTTGAGGCTTACTTGTTCCATTTTCACCGCAGCTTTCTTTTTATGAATATGGGCGCAGAAGGACTCGGACCTCTGACCTCTACAATGTGAATGTAGCGCTCTAACCCCCGCCGCAGGCGGGTCCGCCTTCGGCGGAAAACTGAGCTCGCCCGATTTTCAAGTGGGCATTAGAGGACTCGGACCTCTGACCTCTACAATGTGAATGTAGCGCTCTAACCCCCGCCGCAGGCGGGTCCGCCTTCGGCGGAAACTGAGCTCGCCCGATTTTCAAGTGGGCATTAGAGGACTCGGACCTCTGACCTCTACAATGTGAATGTAGCGCTCTAACCAACTGAGCTAAATGCCCCTAACTTATTAACTGGGCCCACAGGGACTCGAACCCCGGACCAAGTGATTATGAGTCACCTGCTCTGACCGACTGAGCTATGGGCCCCAAAATTCAAAGTTTTTAGATCCCTTCCCATAGCGAAATCCTCCGTCAGGGGGATGAGCTTGCTATGGGCCCCAAAGTTCTCAAATTTACATTTTGGCTAATTATAGAATATAAAGTATAACACAGATTATAAGTACCTGGCAAGAAAAAATTTATGGCTAAAACAGGGGTTGGTATATATTAGGTAAAGACGTTCAGCGGCTAGCGGTTTCATCTGCCGTTATGTTCAAATAGGCCCGGGCATACCACTTACCCTTGGATAAAACAGTAGTATATAGATAGGCCCTGGACCCATCCGGCGACTTTAAAATGATCGGGCAGGCATTGCCGCCTTCTAATACAGGCTCTGTGGAGCAAGATACAAAACCACTTACCGGAGATGCGCTTCTTGAAGCCCATATTTCCCATGATTCCCCGGCTTCATCCTCTGCGAATAAATAATAAAAACCATCATTATTATAAAATATGCTCGCCGCCCCTACTGTTGCGGGCTTGACCTGCGAATCATCGGCAGCCAGGCGTTCCGGCGCTGCCTTTAACCCGTCAATCGTAGGCGACTTCCTGGCATATAGCTGCCTCTTGCCTTTCTCAGCCCATCGTTGGCGGTATAAATACCAGTTGCCGTCATTAGGATTTTTCCAGCAAAACGGATTCATGTAAATCGTGGCATTTTCTAAGTTCATTTTTTCCCGGTAAGCGTAATTTATGCCGTCAGTGCTTGTCCATCGCTCGATCTGCTTATCTGCTATATTCGTCAAAAACATATGAAATATTGAGCCGTCATACACGACAGATGGCCATCTGTAACGGCGGTCTGACGGACCCAGGACCGGATTCCCGGAATAAGCAAGCCACGGCCCCTCCAGATCATCGCTATAATACAACCTTATCAATGCGCCCCGAAAATCACAATCATAGGCAAGGTAGGCCCTGCGCGCCCCGTCAATAATTTTATTGACCGCAATAATGTTTGAATCGTGCACAGGCTGAAAGTTATGCCGATTATCAGGATCGCCAAAAATGCAAACCGAAGGCTTGCCCAATGAAAAAGGAAAAGTGCGAGCTTTATCATCTTTACCTGAGCCGCTCCTATTGATTACCGCTTTAACGGCCGGCAAAACAGGCGGAAGCGCATCTTTATAGCCAATCTCTTTTAATGCCGTGATCGCCCTTATCCGCAGCACATAATCATCCTCATCTAAAACCTTGATCAGCGCGGCTGCTGCTTGCCGATCATGGAAAGACCCTAAATTAAATACGATCCTTTCCTTGATCCGGATATCCTCATTTTTATCAAATAAGGCTTTTATAAAAGGCGGCAGGACTCTTTTATCTTCTGTTTCCTTCATCAAATCTACCAATAACCATTGTGCTGAATCAGGCATGGCTCTATCTTCAAAGGCCCTAATCAAATACGGGACTGCCGGCTTCCCGATCCGGCGCAAGCAATATGTTTCCGCGGATACCATAAAGCCCAACGATTCAATGCTCGGCTCTTTCTGTCCGGCAAGCTTAATCCTCGCTAATAAAGATGGAACAGCCTTTCCTCCCATAGAACATATTTTATTAAAAGTGCTTTCGTAAAGCCCTGTTGCCCCGCCTGTGGAAATTAAATAATTAACGGGTATTTCCGTAATCAGCTTATCAACCCGTCTTTGCAAAGTATCTTTATTCAACGCCGACAGGACCAAGATATAAATGAATACCGGTATCGTAAAAATAAAGATTTTTTTTAACATTTTTAAAATATCGTGTAGGCTTGAGCTTTTTTAAACAGCCTGCCTTCTTTTCCTAAATCCCTAAAAGAGCGGATTCTTACCCCTTCCTTGCGGAATGCCAAAATACGCTCAACTACGACCTGCCCTAAACCGGGAACGCGCAACAGCCGGTATTTATCATCTTTATTGATATTTACGGGAAAAAATTCCGGATGCAGCTTTGCCCACATTTCCTTGGGATCAACCGCTAACGAAAGATTTCCTCCGGGCTCAAGAGGGATCTCCTCGGCTTTAAAACCGTATTTGCGCATCAGCCAATCTGCCTGATACAGGCGGTGCTCGCGGGTCAAAAGATCGGCATTGGTAAACCGGGAATGTTCGCCGGGAAGTTCAGCCGCGCCGGCACCCCGCTGATACGCGCTAAAATAGACGCGGGATAAGCCAGCCTCCTTGTATAATTTAAAGGAATAATCAATGATCTCTTTATCTGTTTCCTTGGAAGCGCCGACGACAAATTGAGTAGTTTGCTTGATCCCCGCGTAATCAGAGCCTTTGCGCGTCAGCCTGCTGATCAGCTGTATCGGCCGGATAATGTCGCGCAGATAATCCTTACTCGTGCTTAGCTGTTTAAAATTTTCCTCTCCCGCAGTTTCAATATTCAAAGATACGGCGCTTGCCAAGGCAAGGCTCTGGCGTATGGCAGCATCAGATGCGCCGGGGATTATTTTCAAATGAATATAGCCCCGGAATTGCCTTTTGCGCAAGTTAAGCGCTACGCGGTTGATCCGTTCCATTGTAGCATCAGGGCTTTTAGTAACCGCAGAGCTTAAGAACAGCCCGCTTACCCTGGCTGTCCTATAATAAGAAAAAAAAGCGTCTGCCAACTCTTCAGGCGTAAGGCTGCAAAGCCGGCTGCCTGAACCGGACCTTAACGGGCAATATTTACAGTTATTGACGCATTCATTGGAAAGCAGGGTTTTCAGAAGGTAAGTCGTGTGGCCGCTTGGAAGTATGACCGGATAAATCCATTTATTTTCCTGCGAGCGCTTGCGATGTTCATCATCACGCGTAGCGCAGGCGCAGGCAAGGTCATATTGAGAATCCCGTGAGAGTATTGTTAATTTTTCTTGAGTATCCATAAATAAAAAACCTTCGCCTTTTCAAGCGAAGGTCTTGCCTGTCAATACAATTAGAATTTCACTAAGTCAAACTGCCAGTCAGGCCTATTTAGGTGGTCGTTAAAATCAGGGCTGTTTTCGTTGAGCCATTGATTGAAAGCGGCAGTATCACTGAACTTTTTGTCCATCTGGCCGTCATTGTTGGTATCGGCTTCTGCTGAATCAAACTTACCGTCTTTAACGTGCACAATTACATCGGGTTTGCCGTCATAATTGGTGTCGGCTTCTGCTCTTGTTATGTTCTTACCGTCGCCGTAGTAGGTAACGTCAGCCGCGCCGTCCTTATTCACGTCAATTGTTTTAATCGCCGGCTCGTTGGCAGGTGTCGGCGCTGGCGCCATTTCCGCGTAGGCAAAACAAACTGAACAAACTATCGCTGTCAAAATTAAAGCCGCTGTTTTTTTCATATTTCCTCCTTCGCGTTTAAGGCTTGAGCAGATTAAATTGCCAATCAGGCTGGCCTATATAGCCATAAAAATCAGGGTGGTTATCTTTAAGCCATTTATTAAATTCGTCAACATTGCTAAAAGTCTGGTCGGACTTGCCGTCGTTATTATTGTCAATTTCCGCCGAATCAAATTGCCCGTCCTTGAGGTGCACGATTACGTCCAGCTTGCCGTTATGGTCTGTATCTGCCTTGATAGCGACTATGGATTTCCCATCGCTGTAATAAGCAACATCTGGCTTGCCGTCTTTATTCATGTCTAATTTCCTTATCGCCGGCTGGTCGGGTATGGTTGCCGTTTCGGCATATGCCGCGGAAATTACGCAAAATACCCCTACCAGGGCTAAAACCACCATTTTCCTCATCTTGCCTCCTTACATTTTAAGGTTTTGTTCTCGGCGCTGCAAACATTTCGCCGTCGGCTACGGTTTACGGCTCGCTCATTGCAGAAATTCACGAGCCCTCTTGACGAGAGTCAGTTTCTGCATTCACTTCGCCGTAAAACCTTGCCGACTGACCTATAAACGAATTGGCAAAAGTTTGCTAATGCGCCTACGAATAAAAACCTTAAAATTTATATAAAATTAAATGCTAATCACAGAGATTCTAAATTATCACCGTACCCAATTCTGCTGTCTTTGATTTCGACGTCTTTGCGTTTCTGCCTCTTGCGATTGTTCATTTACTTCTGCTTTTGTTAATGTTCCAACAAAAATCCCGAATTTTATTCGGCTAACAGTAGAATTCTTTATTTCTTTCGCTATATCTCCACCGGCCTCTGCAAACTGTACAACACGAATGCCTGCCTTACCAGATTTTTTGTCAACATCTTCAACCGTAACAGCAATATCAAATTCTACCGTCTTCATTTCTTTATCATAAAGTTTCATATCGCGCACAGAATCCGAACGTGCTTCTTCGACTGCTTGAACCAAATCTGTTAATACTTTTTTGACGAAATCTTTTAATTCCATTATATCATCCCCCTAATTCTTAAAATTTAAATATCTTCCCTCTTTTTAAATATATTTGTAACTGATCCTATCAACCTTGCGGCTGACTTGGCTTGTTTTGAGCGGGGCGTAGGAGGCTTGAGCGGGCACGGTTGCCATCATTTACGTTAGGGCAGAGCGAAAGCCGACTCACGAGCGAAGCCCCGCACGCTGGGCGGGGCGAGCGTCCCTGCGAGAAACAAGACAAGGCAGGCGTAAAATTGTTAAAGAACAAAATAAAAGGGCACTCACTTAAAAACCGTGAGTGCCCTTTAGGTTATCGTAGTCTATAACCATCTACTTTTAATACTCCCGCTGATGCGCGATGGTCATATCCAGGAATGCGCGTAATCTGCGCGAGCGCGTGGGATGGCGCAGTTTCTTCAGCGCCTTTGCCTCTATCTGGCGCACCCTTTCGCGGGTAACCTTGAACACATTGCCCACTTCTTCAAGCGTGCGCGGGCACCCGTCGGTAACGCCAAAACGCAAGACAAGGATTTTTCTCTCGCGGTCAGTAAGCGTATCTAACGCCGAGCCCATTTCATCTTTGAGCATAGAACGCACGGTGGCGTTTGCCGGCGAAACTGCTTTTTTGTCCTGAATAAAATCGCCAAAATGAGTGTCGCCTTCGTCGCCAATAGGCATTTGCAAAGAGATCGGCTCCTGCGCGATCTTTAAGATCGCCTTCACCTTTTCCTGCGGCATGCGCATTTTATGCGCGATCTCTTCAGGCATAGGCTCGCGGCCGTTCTGTTGAATAAAGATACGCGAATAGCGGATGATCTTATTGATCGTCTCGGTCATATGCACGGGGATGCGGATCGTGCGCGCCTGATCGGCAATGGAGCGGGTAATCGCCTGCCTGATCCACCACGTGGCATAAGTGGAAAATTTGTAGCCTCTTTTATATTCAAATTTCTCAACCGCGCGCATCAGGCCGATATTACCCTCCTGGATCAGATCAAGGAACGAGAGGCCGCGATTGGTGTATTTCTTGGCAATGCTTACCACCAGCCTCAAGTTGGCCTCCACCAGCCGTTTTTTCGTGCGGCTGAATTTCATATGCGTGGACTTGACCAGCTTCATCTGCTCTTTTACTTTGGAATACGGCTCGTTGATCCGCTTAAGCAGCTCAAGCTTCCGGCTACGGCTTGGTTTTGAGTGACGGCTGAGATAATCCATCTCCCTTATCATCACATTCAATTTATGCACCGCTGTCTCAATCACAGAAGTGGTAAAATTGAACTGCATAAGGAGTTCTAACGTTTTTGTGCTGCTGCGCGTGCCTTTAAGCTTACCGAGGATATTCTTTACCCTCCTTAAGACTCCGGTCTTGCTGGCCTTGATATCTTCTTTTAAAACCTCATCAAAATTTACCCTTTCTTCAACGATATCGTTGGCTGCCCTTACTATCTCATTGTGCACGAACCTCGTTGCCAGAGCGGCGCGCTTGAACTTTTCGTCGGTATCCTCGATCTTCTTTGCCAGATCAATCTCGTTTTCACGGGAAAGCAGCGATATCGAACCCATCTGCTTGAGATACATCTTTACCGGGTCATCCAGGGGCATAAACCGTTCTGCCGCGGCAACGCTCTCATTCATTGCCTCTTCTTTTAATGCCAGTGCCTGCTGTGTTTGCTGCGCCGGAGATTTCTCTTCGACATTTTCCACTACTTGGATATCCTCATTACCAAGAAGCTCAAATATCTTATCTATCTCTTCAGACGAAGATACGTCATCCGCCAGCAGGTCATTTACTTCGTCATAGGTGAGATATCCTTTTTGCCTGCCTAAGGCAATGATCTTCTCAACATTCTTTTTATTCAGTTCCTTCTTCTTCATGGCGCTTACCCCTTTTTTATTAAAAGATGGAATTCCTGCATTAGTGAATTGAGCCGTTTATTATCGCCCAAACGCTGCGCAGCCTTGATCTGATCATGCAAATCATGCTGCCTTGATTTTATTTTCTCGCTCTTTAACCTGCGGATACATTCTCCGACGACTTTTTCCCGCTGCTCATCGGAAACTTCCGGCATGAACGCCGATTCACAGACAACGTGCAAGATATCTTCATCGCCGAAATGATCTATTAATACGGCTTTATTTATATCCCTGCCTTTACCGGCCAGGTCGTACATCGCAGAAACGATCTTGCAAGTCAGCGCGCCTTGAAAATCTTCCGGGCTAAGGTGCTGCCGGACATGGTCAATAAGGTTATCCTCTTCCAGCATCAACTTTATCAGCAGCTTTTCCGTCGGGTTGACATCTGCCGCTTTTTTCCTGTCCGCGTAAGACGTTGAAGCCGGAAAGCCGGGCTTAATTTCCTTAAGCTTACCTATCTCCGCAAGCAGGGCATCTTCATTAACGCTTAATTCATCGGCAAGCTTTTTAATATATTCCGACTTTAAGACCGCGTCCGTGAATTTATTTATCGTCGGAAGCATTTCCGCGGATATCTTCGCCTTGCCTTCTATGCCCTTGGAGCCGTATTGCGCCCTTAATATCTTAAGCTTATAATCAAAGAGATTTTCGGCGTTGGCAATCTTTTCCCTGAACGCGGCAATGCCGTGCTTGCGCACAAAAGTATCCGGGTCAAAGCCTTCGGGAAGCGGCGCCACCCTGACAGTTAAACCTTCCGCGATGAACATATCCAGCGCGCGTAAAGTCGCCATCTGGCCGGCAGAATCGCCGTCATAAACCATGACGATGTTATGGGTAAACCTTTTTAAAAGCCGGATCTGTTCTTCAGTAAGCGCAGTGCCGGATGAAGCAACAATATTTTTCAGGCCTTCCTGATAGGGAATGATAAAATCGAGATAACCTTCAACAACTACCGCGGAATCTTCCTGCCTTATGGCGTCTTTGGCAAAATTCAGGCCGAAAAGGCATTTGCCCTTGACGTAAACCGGGGTTTCCGGCGAATTCATATATTTGGGCATGGAGGCGTCCAGCACCCTGGCGCCAAAACCCACGACCTTGGACTTTATGTCAAAAATCGGAAAGATTATCCGGTTACGGAACCGGTCATAATACCCGCCGCCGTCTTTGGCAAGGATCAGCCCTGCCTTTTCTAAAAGTGACAGCGGCGCATTTTTCTGCCTTAGGTGATTGATCAGTCCGTCCCATTTATCAAAAGAAAAACCCAATTTGAATAATTTCGCCGTATCCTCTTTTATACCCCGGCTGATCAGGTATTTCCTGGGCCCGGAAGCATCCGGCGAATGCAGATTAGTTTCATAGAACGCTGCTGCCAGTTCATTGATCTTATAAAGCTGGGATGAGATACTTGCGCTGGCAGGCGAAACATCCGGGTTTTGAGGAAGGATCACCCCGGTCTTTCTTGCCAGCTGCTCCACTGCCTCAGGGAATTCAAGGCGCTCATAGCGCATCAAGAACTTAAAGGCATTCCCCGATTCTCCGCAGCCAAAACAATGGTAGATCTGGCGGTCAGGCGAAACCATAAAAGACGCTGTTTTCTCGTGATGAAAAGGACAGTTAGCCTTAAAGTTCCTGCCTGCGCGCTTAAGCGGTATATAGCCGGAAATAACTTCAACAATATCTACCCGGCTTAAAACATCCTCTAATATATTTTCCGGAATAAGGCCGGCCATGTTTGGCTCCTAATTCCTGCTGAACCTGGTAAATCCCGAACAACTGATGATGGAAAACTTTTCTTTCTTCTCCAGTTTATCCAAGATAAGATTCAGCCCCAAAGTGTCCGAAGATATGTGCCCGGCGATCACAACGTTAAGGTCGCCGTCTTTGATCTTGCGAAAATGCTCTTCGCTTAAATGCATTGAAACAATGGTCCGCACGCCGTTTTTATAAAGGCTATCAAATGCCTCTTTCGGGCCTTCAGTGCCGCCGGTCATTTCTACGAAGACCTTCCCTACTGCCCGCTTGGGATTGCCTAAGATCACTTTTGGCCCGGCTGACTGTTCTTGCGCATGTTTATACTCGGGTTCAGCCAATAGTATATCCACGATATCAGCCACTTTCTTAGGCCTGGCATCGCGCATCAACTTTTCAATGAAAAAGGACGCGTGGTTATCCGCCGGAGTATGACAACAGGCAAACGGCAAGTCCAAAAGCCTTGCCGCATCCACTGCGCGCGTATGGTTATTGGGCAGAAGCTTTCTCTCCACTTCCCTTTTGCGCTCGACAAGCATTCCTTCGGCAGCCCTGCGACTGACACCTGCCTTTATCAAAAGGTCAACCTGCAGCTGCATCACATCATAAAGCGCTGCCCATGCCTTTCCTTCCGGATGATGCGATAAAACAAGGTCCAGGCTTGATTCTCTGCGTATCTTATCCGCCAGGAGCAACTCGCCTACTTCAATGTCTATGCCGACGAGGATCTTATTGACCTGCGTATCGGCTGAACCGTAGAGTATGGCAGTATCGGCGTAAGAGCTTATTTTACGGCAACGAGGGTCTAAATCGCTGCCGGCCTTTACCAGGCTTGCGTAAAAATCGGATAATTTCATTTATTGTATTTCTGCGAAATAGCTTTGCTGGATTTCGGTAACCGTATTGTTATACTTTTCTTTCGGGGCAAGCTTGTTCATTAAGCCATCCCAGACCGCAGTATAAGTAGAAATACTGACATTGAATATCCGGCGGCCGATATAGGAATCTTTGGCGCTGGCGCTCAAATAATTAGTCGTGGAAACAAACATCATAAAAACTACCAGGCTTGCGGCAATAAGCCCCCTGCCGATACCCAAAATAAGCCCGCCCCATTTGCTTAGCGTCGGCACTGCCTCCATCTTTACAAAATGGCAAAAAAGGCTGCGCAGGAATACAGAAACCAGGTAAACGCTGACCAAAAGTGCGAGGCAAACTACATAATCCATGAATTCCAGCGGAAAACCATGCTCTTCAGGCACGCGCCTCATGAAGAAATCGGAAAGAATCGTAAAATAATGAAAGGCGATATAAACAGAAAAAACGGTTCCCAAGAACTTAAACAGTTCCACGATGAAACCGTTTTTTACAGCGGCGTAAATTATTTTCAATAAAAGGAATACGATAAAAACGTCAAGCCAATTGAACTGCCGGAAAATCCCTAAGAGCATGCGTTTACTCCGTTAAATTTTTAAAAGTATAACATATTGTAGGTAAGTTGTCAAGGAAAGCGCTTTCCTAAAAATCCAGGGACATGCCGTCATAGGCAGCTACAACTTCTATACCCAGCTTGCGCGATAATGCCTCGGCTTGCAGGTGCGGTTTTGCCTTAAGCATGGTCATCCCAAAATGCGTCAGGATGGCTTTTTTAGGCCTGATTTTACGGATTATCTCTTCTGCCTCCGGCAGCGAAAGATGGGCAATCTCCGGGCGCGGCTCCAAAAAGACTACGCTGATAATCAGGATATCGGACTTATAAAAATCCGTAAGCGCCGAAAATGACCTGGTATCCGTGATTAAGCCTACCGTAGTTTTTTTGATCTTGAACTTCAGGCCATAGGTAGCGCAAGGATGGATATGCTCCATTGAGGTTTGAAACTTAAAACCTTTTACGCTGTAGCTGCGCTTTGCTTCCAACTCAATGATACTCTCCGGAAATTTCCTCAGGTATTTCAGGACTACGGGATCATCCTGCAGCGCATCTTTTGGGCAAAAAACGATTCCCCGCTTTTTAAAGCCCCCTTCAGTCATTGCCTCAATGATCACGTTAATATCTCCGGAATGATCAAGGTGCCGGTGGGTCAGGATTACCGCGTCTAAAAGCGAAGGGTTCAATTTTGGCCGGCTGGCTGCGCAGCGGACAATGCTGCCCGGCCCGGGATCGATCAAGATATTTACCCCGGCGCAAGACACCCAAATGCCTCCGGAAGCGCGCAGCTGTTTGATCATTACAAAGCGCGCGCCGGCAGTGCCGAGGAATTTTATAAAGTCACCCTTCACTTCAACCATAGTTTTTTAAGCTCTTCGTTAATTTTGGCTGTCTGGCTGTAATTCAACACGGGCTTTGTGTCATTTTCCCGCGCCTGCCTCTGCGCAGCCGAGCGCCGCGGCAAACCGATAAATTCTTCCACGCTCATTGCCTTTGCCCCGCAGTGCCTGGCAAAAGAAGCTATTTCCCTGTCGTCGGAGACAACAACGGTATTTTTTCTGTCCTGCAGATTTTCAAGCATACTCTTTATTTTCTCATCTGCGCTGGAGTCCCCGGAAAAAACCACGCTGAAACGGCCCTCTTGCCGCTTGAGGCCCGGCTCGGAAGCATAACCGTCAAAGACCAGCGTTGCTTTATTCTTCAGGCTCCCGCAGAGGTTATTTGTTGTGATCAGGTTTATCAGCGAAGACGCAGAGTTCCGCGTTTTTCTACTTGGCCGGGGAAACAGGCGGTGATTTGTGATATTGTAGCCGTCGATTACGAACTGTAAAGACATAAATAATGCCTCCGAGGCTCCCGCAGATGAGAATGAATACAAAGTTCAAAAGCGACATCGCAAAAGCCAGGTCTTTACCCACTCCTGCCTTGGCAAAGAAATATATCATGCTGGCATCGCGCAGGCCCAGGCCGCCGATGGAAAGCGGCAGGAGCGTGATCGCTCCGACGATCGGCACAAATACGAGAAAATAAGTAAAACTTATCTTAATGCCCAGCGACAGACCGATAAGATAAAATGCCAGCGGCCCGGTAAATTGGATCAATATGGACAACCCGATGTTCTTAATGACCAGTCTTTTGTCTTTCCCAAAAAGGTGCATCTCCTGGTGCAGGCTGGTTATTGCCTCCCTTATCCTTCCGGCAGTGGGCGAATCCAAAAATTTATTCACTTTAGAATGCGCGAAATTATTAAAAAGAACCAGCAGGATAACAACAAGAAGCCCTGCGATTATCAGGACGGGGACAACCACGGATACGTCTCCCACCAATCTCCAGCCAAGAATGACCGCTGCCAGCGCAACCAGCGCCAGGGCAATGTAGCCACTAAGCCGGTCCAGGAGCACAGTGGCAACGATCTGGCGGGGTTTTTTGGTATGTGAGGCAAGATCGACGCTGCGCACAAGGTCTCCGCCGATAGTGGAAGGCAGGAATAAATTAAAAAATATGCCGCCGGCATAAGATATAATCACCCGTTTAAGCGGCAGGCGGATCTGGGCTGCTTTAAGCAGCATTTCCCAACGGAAAAGGCACAGCGGGTAGGCGATAAAAAAAATAATAAAACCGAAAAACAAGAGCGGCTTATCGGCATTCCTGACCAGTTCCAGCAGGACTTTTTCATCGGCCTTACGAAAAATGAATACCAGGAGCGCGATACTGATCGCTACCCGGAAAATGATCGACAAGGTTTTTTTTAGGATTGCCATTACTTTAGGCCTCAAGCTTTCTACCGGTCAGGCGCTGGTAAGCTTCGAGGTATTTTTGGCTGGTCTTCTCTATGATCTCCGGAGGCAATGCCGGGGCAGGCGAAGTTTTATTCCAATCCAGGCTCTCAAGATAATCCCGCACAAACTGTTTATCAAAGCTCGGCTGCGATTGTCCCGGTTTATACTCATCAGCCGGCCAGAAACGCGAAGAATCCGGGGTCAATACTTCATCAATAATAATGATCTCATCGCGGTATATGCCGAATTCAAATTTCGTATCGGCAATGATAATGCCTTTATCGCGGGCATAGCGGCTTGCTTTTTCATAAACCGCGATGCTCAACTGCTTTAATTTATCAGCGACAGTTTTGCCTAATAGACCCTCTACGTGTTCCTGGCTGACATTAATATCATGGCCCTTATCTTCTTTTGTGGATGGCGTAAAGATGGTCTGGGGAAGCTTATCCGACTCAACCAGCCCGGCAGGCAGCTTTATGCCGCAGATAGAGCCGTTTGCCTTGTATTCTTTCCATCCCGAGCCGGACAAATACCCCCTGACAATGCATTCCACAGGAAGCGGTTTGGTTTTTTTAACCAGCATTGACCTGCCGGAAAGTTCGGCTGTATATTCGCGCGCCTCGGCAGGATATTTGTTTACATCAGAAGTTATGAAATGATGCGGGACTATGCCCTTTATGAGGCCAAACCAAAAAGCGGAAATACTGGTAAGCACCTTGCCTTTATGGGGAATACCGTTGGAAAGAACAACGTCAAAACAGGAAATGCGGTCAGTAGAGACGATCAACAACTCATCGCCCAGGTCATACACATCCCTGACCTTACCGCGGCGGCAAAGCTTTAAGTCTTTAAAATCCGTATATAGTAAAACGTCTTTATCCATTTAACCGGCTTTCAGCCGCCTGAACAAATCTTCATATTCCTGCCATAATTCCGGCGGCAGATCTTTTTTGAACTGTGTAAAAAAGTGTTTTATGCCCTTGAGCTCTTCCAACCACTCGTTATTATTAACGCTAAAAAGTTTTTCCATGGTTTCCCGGCTGATCTTTAAACCCGTAAGGTCAAGGTCGTATGCTGCTGGGACAAAACCTATAGGCGTATTTACCGCTTCCACGCGGTTGTTGCAACGGTCAAGTATCCATTCCAGCACGCGTAAATTCTCCCCAAATCCCGGCCAGAGGAATTTTCCCGATGCTTCGGTCCTGAACCAATTCACGTTGAAAATCTTTGGCGGTTTTTTCATCTGTTTGCCGATCTTCAGCCAATGCCGGAAATAATCCGCCATATTGTAGCCGCAGAAAGGGATCATTGCCATGGGATCGCGCCTTACCTGGCCAAGCTTTCCCACCTGCGCTGCCGTAAGCTCCGAAGACATGATCGCGCCCACAAATACGCCATGCTGCCAGCTGAAAGATTCATAAACTAAAGGCGCGAGATGCGCTCTCCTGCCGCCAAAAACAATCGCGGAAATCGGCACGCCGTGATGCTGATCAAGGCGGAATGATGCTGTCGGGCAATTTACGATCGGAGTAGTAAAGCGGCTGTTAGGATGCGCGCCTTTTACGGGATTACCGCTTGCGTCAACCATGCCCGGTTTCCAAGCCCTGCCTTGCCAGTCTATGCCTTCAGACGGAACAGGGCCGTCTGAACCCTCCCACCAGACAGTGCGGTCAGGCTTAAATAAAACATTAGTATAAATGGTATCTTTACGGATCGTCGCAACCATATTTGGGTTAGTCTTAGAATTAGTGCCCGGCGCAACCCCAAAAAATCCGGTTTCCGGATTGATTGCCCACAAAGAACCATCGGAATCTATCCTCATCCAGGCGATATCATCGCCTACGGTCCAGATCCGGTAACCTTTTACCTTAAGCCCTTCCGGCGGGATGAGCATGGCAAGATTGGTCTTTCCGCAGGCGCTGGGAAATGCCGCGGCAATATATTCAACATGGCCGTTAGGTTCCTCAATGCCCATGATCAACATATGCTCGGCAAGCCAGTTTTCTCTCTTTCCCATATGGCTGGCAATGCGCAGCGACAGGCATTTTTTACCCAATAGCACGTTCCCGCCATAGCCTGAACCCACGCTCCAAATAGTATTATCTTCGGGAAAATGCAGGATCAGCCTTTTATTTATATCAAGTTCCGCCTTTGAATGCAGGCATTTAGTGAAGCTGGTGTCGTCTTTTTCCAGCTGGCGCAGCACGCTTGAGCCGCAGCGCGTCATAACCAGCATATTCAATACTACGTACTTGGAATCGGTCAGCTCCACGCCGATCTTGCTGAAAGGCGAACCTACCGGGCCCATGGAAAACGGGATCACGTACATGGTCCTTCCGGCCATCGAGCCTTTAAAGATCGCCGTGGCTTTACGATAAGCCGCGAAAGGCGACATCCAATTATTCGTCGGTCCGGCATCACTCTTTTTCTTCGTACAGATAAACGTAAGATGTTCCGTGCGCGCGACATCGTCGGGGCTGGTGCGGTGCAGGAAACATCCGGGAAGTTTTTCCTGGTTCAGCTTGATCAGCTCTCCGCCGGCAACGCATTCATCTTCAAGCCGTAGCTTTTGCTCAAGTGAGCCATCAACCCAAACAATTTCATCCGGCTGACAAAGCCGCGCCATCTTGCTCACCCAATCGCTAAGCCTCTTGCTGCTGGTAAGAGAATTTTTCATTACTTTAGATTAAGTAAATACCTGTGCGCGGAATCCGCGGCTGCCGCGGCCTCTCCGCAGGCATTGACTACTTGATAAAGATTTTTCTTTATACAATCGCCGCAGGCAAACACTCCTTTGGCCGACGTCTTCATATCCTGTTCGGTAACTATAAAATTTGCTTCATCCAGGTGTAACAGGTTTTTTGCGAAGTCCGTATTTGGTTTTATTCCGACGAAAATAAAAACGCCCTGGCAGGAATAATCTTCGGTTGCCCCGGATGAAACGTTCTTTATTTTTATGGCTTCAACTTTATTCGTGCCGGTTATTTTTTCAATGACGCTGTCCAGCTTAAAATTTATCCCGGGGTTTTGCCTTGCCTTTTCTTCCAGTATTCTAGACGCCCGCAGTTCCTGCCGACGGTGGATAAGCGTAACCTTGGAAGCATATCCGGCCAAAAATATCGCCTCTTCCACGGCGCGGTCGCCTCCGCCGACAACCACGATTTCTTTATTCTTAAAAAACGGCGCGTCGCAGGTGCCGCAATAAGAAACCCCCCGGCCGATGAATTCTCCCTCTCCGGGCACAGCCAGTTTCTTGGAATAAGCGCCGCTGGCAATGATAACGGTTTTTGCCTGGTAATTATTATCGGGCGTTTTCACGGTGTAAACCGGAATGCCGGAATTATCAGCCGCGGAAACCTCCAAAACGCCTTCCGTAACCATCCGCACGCCTACCTCATCAACCTGCTTCTTGATCCTTTCGATCAATTCAGCGGTAGATACACCCGAAGGAAACCCCGGAAAATTTTCTATCGTCGGAGAAAGCACGATCTGTCCGCCGGCATTTATTTTTTCAATGATCAGGGTATTCAGCCTGAACCTGCCGCAGTAAAGCCCGGCAACAAGGCCGGCAGGGCCGGCGCCGATAATGATCACATCATACATTTCACTGCTCCTTCATACAGATGTTTTGCTTCGTAAGAGCTTCTTGCCAGGGGCGCTGAAGAGGCTGCTTTAAAACCTAAGGATAACGCAATGTCCCTGTAATTTAAAAATTGCTCCGGCCGGACAAATTCTTTTACCGGATAATGCAGCGGAGAAGGCGCCAAATACTGCCCCAGGACAATGATATCGCAATCAACGCTTTTTAAATCCCGCATTGCCGCGATGACTTCCGCTTTGCTTTCGCCAAGCCCGAGCATAACCGATGATTTCGTGACCAACTGCCGGTTATATTTTTTTGCCAGCCTTAATACATCCAGCGAACGCCGGTAATCTGCCTGCGGGCGCAATTCCGGGGTAAGCCGTTTTACAGTTTCAAGGTTATGGCCAAATACCTGCGGCAAAGCATCAATGATTGCCTTAACCGCTGACGGCCTGCCTTGAAAATCAGGTGTTAAAACCTCTACGCCGGCCTTGTTATTCAGGCTGCGAATTGCCTTTATTGTCCGGACAAAATAGCCTGCTCCGCCGTCGGAAAGATCATCCCTGGTAACCGACGTGACTACCGCGTAATCCAATCCGATCCGGCTTACCGCTTCCGCGACCCTTTCCGGCTCAGTTTCATCAACGCTTAAACTGCGGCCAACGGCTTTTTCTACCGCGCAAAAACGGCAGTTACGCGTGCATGCATCGCCGAGAATGATAAAGGTCAACTCGCGGTTATTAAAACAACGGTTCAGATTGGGGCAACGCGCCTTAGCGCATACGGTGTTAAGCTTTAAGCCGGCAAGCAGCTCTTTACTCTCCCGCGCCAAAGCAGCCGGCATTTCCTGCCTGAACCAACCGGGTAAATTAGATTTCCTTGATCTTTTTGCCGTATTTTATCCTGTCAATCAATGACGCGTGGTCAACGATCAACGTGCCGTTCAAATGGTCTATTTCATGCTGAAACACGCAGGCAAGCAAGCCTTCTGCTTCAATAGTCACGGGTTTGCCGTTCTCATCTAACCCTTCCACCACTACGGATTGCGCGCGTTTGACCCTTACCCCGACTTCCGGCACACTTAAACATCCCTCTTCGCTTACCTGCTGGCCGCGGGTTTCCACGATCCGCGGGTTTACCAGTTTATAGAGCCCGCTTCCCGCGTCAACCACGATCAGCGATTCAGTAATGCCTACCTGCGGAGCGGCAAGGCCAATGCCGGAAACCGCATACATCAGCCGCGCCATTTCGCTTAAAAGCCTACGGTGGTTATCGGTTACTTTTTCAACCTGCTGCACGCCGTTCTTCAAAACTTTATCGCCCAGCGTCCTAATTTTTAATTCGGTTTCTTTCATCGACATTGACTATTTTAGGTAAAACTTTTTTTGCCTCTTTATCTTCAATAATGGCATAGGACAAAACGATCACCTGATCGCCGACGCATACCCCGCGTGCTGACGGGCCATTAAGGCAGATTATGCCTGAACCGGCCTTACCTTCTATCGCGTATGTTTCAAGCCGGTGCCCGTTATTGAGGTTAAGCACTTCCACTTTTTCACCCGGCAAGATATCCGCTTTTTTCATCAGCTTCGCGTCAATGGTAATGCTGCCTTTATAATAGAGGTTGGCCTCAGTCACCCTGGCACGATGGATCTTTGATTTTAGCATAGTTCTTAACATATTTACTCCTTTAGGGACGGTTCTCAAGCCAAGGGAAAAGTGTCCCCATGCGGGGACATTTTTCTCCTTGGTTGAGAACCGTCCCTAATCGTTATTAAATGTACTGCCTTACGCGCGATCATTAATTCTTCGTTTGTCGGGACAACCAGCACCTTGGGTTTTTTCCTTAAATGCGAAAATGCCCCGCTTGATACGCGGTCGCGGATGCTCTTCTGATTCTCTCCGATACCGGCGGTAAATATCAGCGCGTCGCATCCTGCCATTACCGCGGTATAGGCGCCGATATATTTCTTGATCCGGTAGACAAAGATCTCCAATGCCAGCTTTGCCCGCTTATTCCCCGCTTTGGAAGCAGCCTCCAGCATACGCATATCATTGCTGATGCCGGAAACGCCCTTAAGCCCGCTCTCTTTATTCAAAATGCCGTCTATCCGGGAAGCGGTCAATTTAGCTTTATTCATAATATGGGTTACCAGCGCAGGGTCAAGATCTCCGCAGCGCGTACCCATTAAAAGCCCTTCCAGCGGAGTAAAACCCATGCTGGTATCAATTGATTTACCTTTATCCACTGCCGTAATGCTGCAGCCATTGCCCAAATGACAGGTGATCATCTTTAAACCGGCAAGAGGCTTATGTAAAATTTTTGCCGCCTCATGCGCAACGTATTCATGGCTGGTGCCGTGAAAGCCGTATTTCCTTATCCCGAATTTACGGTAATACGCATAAGGCAAGCCGTAAATATAAGCGTACTCCGGAAGGGTCTGGTGAAAGGCAGTATCAAATACCGCCACCTGTGTTACTCCGGGCAATAATTTTTTACAGGCAAGGATGCCGGTAAGATTTGCCGGATTGTGTAATGGCGCAAGGCTCGAACATTGCTTGATCTTATTGATCACTGCCGCATTGATCACTACCGGCCGGCGGAATTTTTCCGCGCCGTGCACTACGCGGTGGCCGATCAGATGGACGCCGTCAACTTTTTCTAAAATTATTTCCAAGCCCCTATGATGGTCTTTTATTTCCGAGCCTTTTTCTCCGATATGCTCAACAAGGCCTTTTGATATAAGCCTGCCCCTGGGCATATCAAAAAGCTTGTATTTTATTGAAGAACTGCCGCAGTTAATAACAAGTACTTTCATTACTGAGCCCTGATCGCGGTTACTGCCACACAATCAACCACATCATCAACAGAACAGCCGCGCGAAAGGTCGCTGCACGGCTTATTTAACCCTAAAAGCAGCGGGCCTAAGGCGCGCGCGTTAGCCAGGCGCTGCACCAGCTTGTAGCCGATATTGCCGGCTTCCAGGTCCGGGAAAACCAATACGTTTGCCTGGCCGGCGATAGGGCTATCGGGATATTTTATCTGCGCTACCTCCGGCACGATCGCCGCGTCAACCTGCAGCTCTCCGTCAACCAAAAGTTCCGGGGACATTGTTTTTACTGTCTTCAGGGCCTCGGTAATCGTATCAATATTTTTTCCCTTTGCCGAACCTTTTGTGGAATAACTTAAAAATGCCACCTTCGGCTTGATGTCTAAAACTTTTTCCGCCAACTCTGCCGAAGCAACGGCAATACAGGCAAGCTGCCGGGAATTCGGGTCCGGGATAATGCCGCAATCGGCAAAAACGAAGTTCCCTTTTTCGCCGTACGGACAGTCCGGCACGGCCATGATAAAACAACTGCAGACAATACTGATGCGCTGGTCGATCTCCAGACAATGGATTGCCGCTCTTGCCACGTCCGGAGTGGTATGGCTTGCTCCGGCGACAAAACCGTCGGCTTTGCCTTCGCGGGTCATCATTGCCGCGTAATAAAGCGTATCATCAAACATCTTCCTTGCTTCATCCGGGGTAATGCCTTTGGCTTTACGCAGGTTGTAATATTGCTCAATATACTTTTCTTTAGCCTGCGGATCCATCATCTCTTTAGTCAACAGAATGACGTTCGCAATGCCTTCCCGCTCAATGATTTTTGCCGCTTCCGCTACGCGGCTATCGTGATATTCCGGCAGGATGATCGTCTTCCTTTTTGCTCCTGCGCGCTGGCGTATTAATCCGATAGTATCCATTTTTACATCCCTTTCAATATCTTATCCATATCTACGTTATTCCTGACCAATCTAACGGCAGTCTTGATCTTTTCGCTGTCTTGCGGCGTGATCTTTACCGTCAGGTCGTGCACGGAAGAAGCAACATCGTAAGTGTCAGATTTGGCAAGCATGACCGGAACAGCGGCGTTCTTTAAAGACTCCATTGTCTGTGACTCAAGGGTAATACCGCCGGTAAGAATGACTCCGGCAATTTTAAGTTTCTTTTTCGCGCTGTCACGGAAACAATCCAGAGCAGCGGTGATGATATCGTCGCGGTCCCCGGGAGTAATAAGCAGGCTGTCGTCTACGATATATTTTACCGCATCCTGGGGCTTCATTGCCCCGACAATGACTCTGGCGACGTAATTAGCAAGGTACTCCCTGCCGCAGAGCAGCTCAAAACTGGTCTCATCCAGCACTTGTTTTATCGTCGGCCAGGCCAGCGAAGGATCGTAGGGAATAATACCCAGGACCGGAACACCTTTTCTCTCCAGCCCCTTCCTTACCAGTTGGCTGATCCTGTCAAATTTTGCAGGAAGGACCTTGTTGACAATAACGCCGAGGACCTTGACCCCTTCTTTTTCAAAAAGCGCCTTGTTCAGCACTATCTCATCAATCGGCCTGCCAATGCCGCCGGAAGAGATGATAATTACTTTTGAGCCCAAGAGCCTGGCGACCGTGGCGTTTGAATGGTCAAATACCGAGCCCACTCCGGCATGGCCCGTGCCTTCAATAATTACCAGGTCATTGCCCTGGGAAACGCGCTTAAACGACTTCTTTATTTGTTCGGTGATCGATTTCTTATCGGGCCGGCTGATGTATTTTTCCGTAAAACCCTTTTCTACCGCGATCGGGCTCATATCTTTAAGCCCGCATTTTATCTTGCAAACTTCTTCAATAAGGTAGGAATCTTCGTCGAACTTTACGCCTTCTTCCTCAAGGTAGCGCTGGCCGATCGGCTTGATAAACCCGACCTTTTTAAACCGGCTTTGAAAATTACAGACCAAACCCAGCGATGCTGTGGTTTTACCGTCATTCTGCTTGGTGGCAGCGATAAATATGCGCTTCATCCAGCTTAAAGGTTTTCCTGGATCTTCTTTTTCAATTCCGGCTTGCTTAAGGCTCCGACGGACTGGTCCATGACTTTGCCGGCCTTAAAGAACATCAGCGTCGGTATGGACATGATGCCGTATTGCGTGGCAACGGCCGGGCTTTCGTCAACATTGACCTGGGCAACTTTAAGTTTTCCTTCGAATTCCCTGGCTGACTCTTCCACCAGCGGCCCGATCATTTTGCATGGCCCGCACCACGGCGCCCAGAAATCAACCAAAACAGGCAAATCCGATTCCAAGACTTCTTTCTTGAAACTATCATCAGTTAAATGCACTAGAGCCATATTGACCTTCTTTTTTAAAAAGGGTTAATAAACATCGGTAGGATAGGTTATTACATTATCATAAAAGAGGCGGATTTGCAATACCCTTTTTACTTCAACTCCGGGTCAAAAGAAGCCCGCGGAATTGCCTGAGCGTCCTCTTTGGCTCAACTCTCAACCTGCAGATAAAGTCGCGGACTCTCCGGAGAAAATAAAGCGGGACCAGCCCCCTCCTGAACCTGGCGCAAGCTGCTTTAAGCTCCTCCCTTGTAAAACCCTCCGGGAGAAAACTTGGAATGCAAGGATGCGCGAAAAATGACGGGCTTGTTACCTCGGGCGTATATATATATTCCTGCCAGTTCTTTACCGGCTGCAGCTGTTCAAGCTTTGTGCCGGGATAAACCCAGGCAATGCCAACGCCTGATTCGCTGGCTTTAAGCTCCCGGACAAACTTGCGGGTTATTCTAATTGTCTCCCTTGTCTCTCCGGGATGGCCGATCATGAAAAAGGCATACGCGTCCATTTTGGCAGCCCGGATAATCGCTACTGCCTTGCGTGCCTGTTCCAGGCTGATGCGCTTATTTATATTCTTGAGGATCTCCGGCGAGCCGCTTTCAATGCCCAAATATACCATTGCGCAGCCTGCTGACCTTAAGGCATGCGCTATCTCTTCGTCTATCTGGTCCACACGCGACTGGCACATCCACCTGTGCTTATGCAATCCTGCTGCCTTTAACAAAGCGCAAAAACGCAAAGTCCTTTGCCTGTCCCCGGTAAAATCATCGTCCATAAAAGTGAACGAAGCGGCTTTGGGGTAATTGGCAAATATCCATTTGATCTCGGCAATGATATTTTCCGGGCTCCGCGGCCTCCATTTACCAAAAAAATGCGCGGAAGCGCAGAATACACAGCGGTTGGTACAGCCGCGCGAAGAGACTATGCTCACGTTTTTTTCTAATATCCCGAAATACTGGACATAGCGGCTAAAATCTACCAGCTCCCTTGCGGGAAAAGGCAGGCTGTCCAGATCTTCTATCAGCGGACGGCCCGGGGTTTTTATGATCCTCTTATTGCCGTCGCGGTAAGCAATTCCTTTTATGTCTTCTGTTGATTCATGCTTTTTAATTTTTTCGCAGAGCTCAAGAAAAGTATATTCTCCCTCTCCGACCACGGCATAATCTATAAAATCCAGGCTTAACAAGCCTGCATAATCGTAAGTGGCATGCGGGCCGCCGAATATCACCTTGGTCTGTTTATCGTGCTGTTTTATTTTTGCCGCCAGCTCCAATGCGCTTTTTAAGAGATGGGTCAGGCAGGAAATACCGACCACATCGGGGTTAAAACGTTTTATTTCCGCGATAAGGCCGTCCATAGAAAGACGCCAGTCAAAAAGCGAGCTGTCCAGGATAGAAACAGTAAAGCCGTTCTGCTTGAGAACGGCTGCAATGTAACCTAACCCAATGGGAAAACCCCAGTCTAAAAGCGGCGGTTTTTTCGGGGATGATTTAAACGGCTCAACAAAGCTGACATCAGGAGGCAGGACCAGCATTACGCGCATTTACCGCGCTCCGGGATCAATAAGAACTTGCAGGCGGCGCAAGCTGAGGATACCCCGGCGTTGGCGTCAGCTCTTCCGGCGGAGAATTACGGTCGGAAAAGCTCCCGCCTTTATATTCTTTATATTTCAGGTCGGGCTTGTCTTCCTGCTTGAGCGTGTAATACACAAAGAGATCAGTAGAGGCGTCAAAATTGGGGAAACGCGGGACAAACAGCTTAAGAATACCGTCAACGGATTTCTTGAGATTTTCATCTGTCGCCTGTGCCGCTTGGCCGTTGGCATAAACCACGACTTTTCTCATCTTCCTATCGTATTGTATTTTGTCTAAGGTAAACGGATCGGTCGGGGTTGTGGTACCGCGATAAGCAGCAGTCCAGTTCAAGATAACCCATTCAATTTGTGAAATATCATATGGATAGGTATAGCCTTTAAGTTTTGCCTGGGCAGGGAAAGCAGAAAATAGAAATAACAAAATAAAAAGTGCGGAAATTTTTAAACCGGTCTTCATCGCGCCTCCTTATGTTCCTTTATTCTACTGCCGGATTAAAAATAGGTCAACAGAAATGATTTTACTTCAGGCCGTTGTTCAGATGAGAACATTTTGGGCGCAAGATAATTTACTCTTAATAGTCAAATTGATTAGACGGATAACCAAAACAGGCAGAACCGTTGTCTTCATAATAACAGTTCCAAATAGACCGCTGTGATTGTGGATAATACTCTAACCAGAAGACATACTCCCTTGAGACATCCGGGGCTTTCCCGTCACTAGTGCATCTGCGCGCTACAAGGCAAAATCTTCCATCGGGGTCGTTAGTAGTACACTCCAAGGAATACCGATAGAAACTACTTGGGCCGCATGAGGTTAAATCTTCTCCCAGATCATCAATGGTTACAGTTTCCGCAGTACCATGTTCCATATAATATGCGCAAATATGCTGGCGCATAGCGCCTAGGTGCATTATAGCTTCCGCAAGGCGGGAATTTTCTATTACTCTGCTGTATTGAAAAACACCCAAGGTAGCAAGGATGCCTAAGACCACTATTACAATAATTAGCTCAAGCAGAGTAAAAGACCTACGGGAAGATTTTGAAGTTAGGCTCATCTTTTGCCATTTATGAATTTATTTTATAACTTCATAAATCATATCAACTTGTGTAAAGCGTCTTAAACCTTACTTGCACAGAAAGTACACACAACCTATCTTTTTAGGTTTAGCTATATTCTACTGCCGGTTTAAAAATAGGTCAAGAGCTATTGCGGGAAAAATACCCGCCGGTAAGGCCGTCAAGCATTGCCGTCAGCTCGCGCAAGCGCAGTTCCTTTTCAAACCTCTTCTTCCTGTCTTCGATCGCCAGATTATCCAGTTCGGCCTTGACGCGGATGCGCTCAAAATACAGCTTTGTTACTTCATCAAGTATGTCGCCGCGCAGCTGCACCATCAGCCTGGAGCGCGTATCAATTGATGTCTGCTCACTATTCCAGACGATCTCACTCAAATCCCAACTTAATGATACATCCCAGCCGATACTATCCCTGCCCCGCATTAATACATCATCGCAGGTTTTTGTGCTGGAGCCCGATTCCCAATGCCAGAGATCGCCGGTGTCTCTGTCGATACCTACGGTAAATCTAGGCATGAATGCTTTTTTGGCAGCCTGCCTTCTCCAACGGATGATCTTTTCCGGTTCAACTTCCGCGTATTTGATCGCGGCTTTCTGGACCTTATCAATCTCCGGTTCGCCGTTAAGATACAAAGCTTCTATTTTATTGCCGCTATTGTCTACGCAGGAACCAATACGGCCTTTAAACAAACCGCTGTTGCAGGCAGCATATATATTGCCCTGCCTGTCAGAATCAAGCCCGCGGATATCCTGCGCAATTAAGCCGACAGATACCTCAAACCACCGATCATCCTGCAAAAGAAATATGCCTTTCTTTACGCAGGCAAAGAGCCGGGAATCAATAGATATTAACAGCAGATTTATATATTTATCGAACAAACCGTAATCCGGCAACAATTCCCATGTATTTCCGCTGTCAATGCTTTCATAAGTCTTCCCTGCTGCAGCAAGATACAAATGCCCTGGTTTACGGTAATCAACGGCTAAAGAACATGTTTCGCTAACTTCATCTGCGGCTTCTTCAGCCGCTTCTTCCGGAGCCTCATTATCAATTCCGGCAGAAGGAACAAAAACTCTTTGCCAATTACCTGTGCCGGATTGCATCTTAAATACTCCCTGTGCGGAAGCAGCATAAATATTGCCTGCGTCAACGCTAATCGTGCATATCCGGCTGTTTGCTAAAATGCCGGCTTCTTTTTGCCAGCTGCGGCAGTTATCTTTACTGACAAATAATCCTGCTTTTGTCCCTAAATAGATACGATTATTAAACAGCGCAACAGAGCTACAATTACTTTCCAGATAATCCCTGCCCTTAAATACCCTTTTCCAATTTGAGCCCTGATCACGGCTTAAATATAACCCATTCCCCGTAGCTGCCAGTAAAAGGTTGGTTCCGCTTACCGCAACAAAAAAATTGACCTGCTGCCTTACGGTTAAAACATGTCTCCATTGTTTACCGGCATTCTCGGTTTTTATGATCCCGCCTGCTGAACCGGCTACGATCACTGATGCGTTATCAGGATTCACCCAAACCGCGCTGAAGCGCAAGTTACCACCTCCGATATCCTGCCATTCTGCCTGTTGCGCTGCCAGGCTGTTTGCCACAGTCACGGCTATTAAAAACATGACCGTAAAAATAAGTTCACGTTTCTTCATTTCTCCACCTCTCTACGTGGACCCCGCCTTTGGCGGGGTAAGTTCGGACATATGAGTTATGTCGCCCTGCTCCATAACTCATGTCCTCACTTAATAGACGAAAAAGGTGGCGAAATCTAACTAAAAAATATGGGGACGGTTCTATTTTTCAACTAAAAATAGAACCGTCCCCGGTTTTTCAAATAAAAACGGCAAGGGGGAAATTGGAAAGTTTTTGCTTTTTGCCGGGCATTGCCTGCCCGCTGGTAGTTTCACCCCTCGCCGCACTCTTACTCTACAGCTAAAGCATAACACATTAACCGCTGATTTTCAAGGGGACGGAGAAAATATTTTTTCAGCTGTTTTCTAAATCAATGAATTCCTTGCGGATATTTTCATGCGCCGGCGTATCTATGCGGCGGTAGATTTCCTGCGCCTGCCGGAAATATTCCTTTGCCGCTGCCTTACGGTTTTTGGACTTTTCCAGCAACCCTAAATTATAATATGCTCCCGCAAGATCAGGCATCAGGCTTATTTCTTTGGAAACGGCAACCGCTTTATCAAAATATTTTTCCGCCTCCTGAAGATTGCCCATTTTCATATATAATTCTCCGATCATATTATAATCAGAAGCAAAAGCAAGACGGTTACCATGAGATTCATCTATCTTCAGACCTTTAAGATAACATTCCATTGCCTGGCTATATTGCTTTTCCAGAAGATGCATTTCACCCAGGTTAAAATAATAATCGCTAAGCTCGCTCTTCAGGTCCATTTTTTCAAATATCTGCAGGCTTTTTTGATAAAATTCCCTGGCAGCGCTATAATCGTTTTTATTAGAAAAAACCAGCCCAAGATCAAAATAATCACAGGCAAGATTATATCTGTACCGGCGGTCAGACTGGTTCTCCCGGTTGATCTCGGCGCTTTTAGTTAAAAGCTCAAGCGCTTTATCATAGTCCTCTTTATCAATATACCATACGGCAAGCTTACGCAAACCGGAAGCTTCATTCAATCGGTCCTTTGCCCCCTTGCTGGTTGAGATCGCTTTATTATAAAATTCAAATGCCTTGGGGTAATCTCCGAATAGATGATGGATCCAGCCTATACCTATATATGCTTCGGAAAGATTCTTCCAATCACCCCTTTTCTGACTGTATAACGCATAGTCAAAATAGTACTTTAATGCGTTTTCCCGTTCACCCATCCGCTGATAGGTATTCGCCAGCAGGGAATACGCCGGCAGGAACATCGGGTCATTTTTAATAATCTTACGCGAAAGCGCGATGATCTCTGCATTACCGCCTTTTTCAAACAGTTTATTTGCCCTCAAATATAAGGGGTATGACGCCGGATTACGAAAAGGCAGGATAGAATATAAATACGCACCGGCTCCGATGAACAGCGCAATCACAGCCAGTTTCAAGATCCTGCTTTTACTACTGCGTATTGCCTTGCGTATCTTTGCCGGCGCCTGCGCAGGCATTTTTTGCTTAAATAAACGAAACGCCGGATCTCCGTAAAGAATATATCCTGCCCAACAAACTGCTGCCGGGCCATATTCTTTAACTAAACGCTGCCGGCTTAAGCGTATGCATTCTCCGATTGACGCGCCTTTGATCAGCCGGTCGTAGAATTCTTTGGCGAACATAAGGCTCACCGGGTCCTCTATCTGCCAGATCGTGCCGATATAATGCCTGACCCCGGAAAATAAAAATGCCGCTGCCAAACTGTACGTCTTCTCCTGGTAATCATCATTCATCAAGCCATTAGACGACTTTGCTGAACTACAGGCATTAGAAAAAATAAGGCCTGGCAGAGAAAGATTTTGATTTTCTCCCAATGCAAGTATATCCTGGGCGGTAAATCTGCCGTCGCTTAACAGCCATCCTCCGGCAGCATGGCCGCCGGAGCCGTATTCACAATGCCCGGCAAAATGCACAATGTCGTAATCGCGCAGGTTTTTCTTTACGTAAACCGTATCTATGTCCGTAGACTTAAAATCAATCCTCACCTGCTGCCTGAGCCGGTCAAACTGGTTTCTTATATGCACGCCTTCAAGGTAGGCAGACTTTAAGTCTGCCGTGGGATCAGCGAGCACAAGCATCTTCAGCACGTTGCTCACCGATGACCGGTATTGCACAACTTTCTCCTGCTGCTGCGTCTTTACTAACCTGCCTAAATTAAACTTAAGGCAAAGGAAATCGTTTCCGTCATACAAAAGTTCCCACGGAATGCCGATCAGGTCTTCGTCTAAAGAAAGGATAAGCTCCCTGCCTTCCGCGTTTCTTAACCGGCTTTTTACCTGACTGGTAAGCAGATGGTCCCAAAGGAATTGGCCTGCCTTTTGCATGCGATTAAGCTGTTCGGGCTCACAACGGAATTTTCCGGATTCGCCAAGTATTGAGGTGATTTCCCGGCAAAGCCGGTTGATTTGAGGAAAGGATACGGGGATCTGGCTGTAATGTTTAAGTGTCGGAGAAAGGCTTCCTGAATTAAAAATGCCCATTATCAGGATGCCGGGCTGCCGAGCCACTTCCAGGACATAAGCGTTTTTCTCTGCGGGCATAGACGAAGATCAGGTTTTGATATCGAGTAAAATTGCCGCGAGCTTTTCCTTAAGGTCCGCTATCTCTACGGTGTATTTACCCAGCGTCACATGCTCAAAAACTACTTTTCCCGAATCATTTATATAAGATTCAAGCTCTGTATCGCCTTTTAAGAGAGTAATTCTTAAATCTTTAATCACCCGTAAATTTTGCTTGTCCCTGACGCTGACTGACAAACCAAATGCTGAACCGCCCCTTTTCTCTACTTTCATTTCCACGCGAATACCGGCAAAATCTTTTAATATCAACACTTCGTCCTTAAAACCTTTTATTTGACGGCTGCGCAGTACCGGCGCAGGGATCAATTCCTGCCCGACCAGGACATCGCCATTGGTAGCCAAGAGATCCATCAACCCTTCCTTAAGCTGCAAAAGCACCTCTAACACCGGAATTATTTTTGCTTGAGGGAAAAGGCTCTTTGTTTTAATAATCAAGTCATCTGATATCTCCGGAGCCGATGAGATATCCAGATTGATCTGCGCTAAAAACACTTCGGCGCACAGGCTGCATTCTACCAGGTGGCGGCGGATATTCTGTTCTTCTGCCGGGCTAAGTTTTCCCTCCACAAAACAAGCCATAGTTTCTTCATCCGGATGCTCCTTGGGTATAGGGCTTCCGGACTTATGTTTCCTATATACAAGCTTAATCAGTTTTTCCAGGTCATTCGGCATAGTTTTATCCTTCCAACATAATAGACGAAGCAGGACTAATAATCTAACGTAAATCCCTTGGATTTAAAACAGTCTCTTAACCGGCTGACGATCCGCGATTTGCGCATGTCTATTGCACCGCGGGAAACCCTGAACAGGCCTTTCATTGCCTCCAGGCTCAAGCCGCGGCTGATATGAAACTCAAGAAAATACTTATCATCCGCATCCAGCGCCTCTATGCATTCTTCAAGCCCGGTGATTTTTTCTTCCACTGCAGCCGTATCCCGGGCAGAAGCCGAATTATCGGAAAGCTTGCCTGCCAGGGTCAAGCCGTCGTCGTCTTCTTGGTCCAAAGACAACATGGCCCTTTGCTTTCTTAAATAATCCAGGGTGTAATTTACCGTTACCTGCCTTAGCCAACTGGCAAGGCTACAGCCGTTCTTTGCTTTAAAAGTCTTGAGTTTTTTGAAATTATCCCGGGAGAGGATAACAACGATCTCGTGAAAGATATCGTCGGTATTTTCTTCGGTGGCAAGAGCGGGGTTATTTTGCCTTAAAGCGGAGTTGATATACCTATAGATGAGGCGAAAATATTTATCTACGAATCCATCCCAAGCTTGCTTGTCGCCTGAAGCGCAGCGCTGGACAAACTCCAGATCCGTCATGACTTTATTTTAACACCAAAAACACAAAGCGTAAAACAAATAAATAGGGACAGAGCCTACTTTTCTGTACAGAAAAGTAGGCTCTGTCCCTATTTATTATTATTTAAACAACGAATTCTTGACGATAAACGAAGCAAAGACTATGGAAACCATGGACATCAGCTTGATCAGGATGTTTAAGCTGGGGCCGGAGGTATCCTTGAACGGGTCGCCCACGGTATCGCCGACAACACCGGCTTTATGCGCTGCCGAGCCCTTGCCGCCATGATGCCCCTCTTCTATGTATTTCTTGGCATTATCCCAGGCGCCGCCGGAATTTGCCATCATAACCGCTAATACAAACCCGCAAACCGTAGCGCCGATCAATAAGCCGCCTGCTGCTTCGATGCCGACTAAAAACCCTACGATGATGGGAGTGGCGATTGCCAGAAGCGAAGGCACGATCATTTCCTTCTGCGCTGCGGCAGTAGCAATGCTCACGCAACGCGCGTAATCAGGCTTGCTCTTGCCTTCCATAATGCCTGCAATTTCCTTAAACTGCCTGCGCACCTCAACCACGATCTTTCCTGCAGCCCTTCCGACTGCGCGCATGGTCATTGAACAAAACAGGAACGGCATCATTCCGCCGATAAACAAACCCACTAAAACATTGGGATTCATCAGGCTTAAGGTCATTTCCTTGCCGAATATGGCTACCTGATCACGGTAAGCAGCGATCAAAGCCAGGGCTGTCAAGGCAGCTGAGCCAATGGCAAAGCCCTTGCCGGTTGCGGCAGTAGTATTGCCTAAAGAATCCAATGCATCTGTTCTCTTCCTTACTTCCGGGGGTAAATGCGACATTTCCGCGTTACCGCCGGCATTATCAGCTACCGGGCCATAAGCATCGGTTGCCAAGGTTATGCCTAAAGTTGAAAGCATACCTACTGCGGAAATCGCTATGCCGTATAATCCGGCATTGTAATCCGCTGCTCCGCCTGATAAAAAGAAGCTCAACAATATTGCAACACAGACAATAATCACCGGAACCGCCGTAGACATCATCCCCACAGCCATACCGGCAATAATTACGGTTGCCGGGCCGGTTAAAGAAGCGTCGGCAATTGAACGCGTAGGCGAAGAACCGCTGGAAGTATAATATTCAGTGCAAAGGCCGATCAGAACGCCGGCAACTAAACCGGCGATCACTGACCAATAAACTCCCATGTGCTGCGCGCCTAAAGTGTACTTAACGAGAAAGTAAGAAGCGATCGCCACGATAAATGAGCTGGCAAAAACGCCTTTTCTTAATGCTGCCAGCAGGACTTTTTGGCTTGCCTCTTCCCTGCTTTTTACAAAGAACGTTCCTATGATCGAAGAAAACACGCCTACTGCTGCCATAACCATCGGGACTGTCACGCCTGCTACGCCTAATCCTGCGGCAACGCCTAATGCCGAAGTAGCCACGATCGAACCGACATATGATTCATAAAGGTCGGCGCCCATGCCTGCCACATCGCCGACGTTGTCGCCTACATTATCGGCAATAACTGCCGGGTTACGCGGGTCATCTTCAGGAATGCCTGCCTCTACCTTACCTACTAAATCAGCCCCCACGTCCGCGGCTTTGGTAAAAATACCGCCGCCAACACGGGCAAAAAGCGCCATTGAACTTGCGCCCATGCCAAAACATAACATCGTGGAAGTGATTGCCGCGATCTTATCCGTGCCCAGCGGCGTAGGATTAAAAGAATAATACCAATTAAGGAAATAATACCAGACGCTTAAATCAAGCAGGCCAAGGCCGACTACGGTCAGGCCCATAACCGCGCCGCTTGAGAATGCCACGCGCAAGCCGGAGTTCAGGCTCTTCATTGCCGCGGCTGCAGTACGGTTTGAAGACTCGGTAGCAATTGTCATTCCGATAAAACCGGAAAGCCCGGAGAAGAACCCGCCGGTCAGGAAGGCAAACGGCACAAACATTACTAAATACCCCTTAAATGCCATTGCCATAAGGATAAAAAAGACTACCACAAAGAAAAGCGACACGCCCAGATATTGCCTCTTTAAATACGCCCTTGCCCCGATCTTTACTGCGAGGGCAATTTCCTGCATCCGGTCGCTTCCCTTATCTTGTCTTAAAAGAAAAGGGACAAGATACAAAAACGCAAAACCCAGCGCTACTATTGAGCCGATCGGTGCAAGAAGTAAGAAATCAAAACCTGCCATTTTGCTACCTCCTAAGCTTAGTTATTATATAGGGGAATTCTTGAATTAAACGAGGTGTAATCTAACACACCGGGATATTATTGTCAATATTTATTCTGCCTTTGCTGCGATGTTGAGCTTTCTTATGCCAAGGCCGTTCAAGGTGTCTAATACCGCGACAATGTCCTTAAAACGCACCAGCTTGTCGGAAAACAGGACTACCTCGATACCCGGGTTACCTTCGCGCAGGGCGTGGATCCGCTCTTTAAATTCTTTACGCGTTACCAGGATATCGTCAACATAAATAGTCCCCTCATTTGTTACCGTGATATTTACCTGCTGCCGGGCGTTTTCGTTAGGCTTGGCGCTGGCGGCGTTAGGGAGATTAACCTTGATACCCGAGTGGACGATCAGCGGAGTAGTGATCATAAATATGATCAACAACGTGAGGGCAATATCGGTAAGCGGCGTGATATTGATTTCCGTGATCAGTTTTTGTTTTCTGGCGTTGACGTTCATTTTATTTAGGCGCGGTCAGGTCCATTGTTTCGGAAGCGCAAAGCTCCATATCTTTGATAAAACTGTCGATCTTCTTAATAAAATAATTATAGGCGGTAATTGCCGGGACAGCAACGCAAAGCCCGGCCGCGGTGGTAACAAGCGCTTCGGATATACCATTAATCACTACGCCTACCCCTCCGGTGCCGCTTGCGGAAAGGTCATGAAAAACCCGCATTATGCCTAATACCGTGCCAAAAAGCCCGATATATACCGCAACGCTGGCGATCGTCCCGATGATGGCGGTAAACCTTTCCAGGGTGGTCGTTTCTACGACGATCTCGCGGTCCATATTATTGGATATTTCCTTTTCGCTGTGATTATAGAAGCTCAAGCCGGCGTAAACCACGCTGGAAAACGGAGTATCGCTTTTCTTGCATATTGAGAGGGCTGTTTCAACGCTCCCTTTCTCCAGCTCTTTTCTTACTTTTTTCATAAAATCAAGCCTTTTAACCCGCGAGCGCCTGCGGTAATACAGATACCTCTCAATAATAATCGCCAGGGAAACGATTGAACAAAACAAGAGTATTATTAAGGTAAAGCCGCCGGTCCGGAATAATTGCCACGTTGACATACGATCACCCCCAGATTGTTTATTGTTCTAAAGCCGTATTAATCGCGCTGCAAACCTGCGTTATAGCCGCTGCAACTGCCTTTGTCGGCCGGCTGCAGAAAGTAAAGCTCTTCGGCTGGATGCCGATAACTATTATCTCACACTTAAGCAAACGGACAAGATATTCAATCATTATTTTAAGCGGAAGCTTATGCGTGCAAAACGACGCTCCGCCGAAATCCTGCGTTTCAATCAGCTTTACCCTGCCTGCCGGCTTGCCGAAATCCGCGGAATCCACGATAATCAAGTGGCTTGGCTTAAATTGCCTTATCTGGCCGGTCAGGTTCTCGGGAGCAGTTGCCCCGATAAAAACCCGGAATTTCCTGCGGCGATTAGCCATTTTCCTGCCGAGCCGCTCTGCCACGATCACCCCGGCTGCGTCATCTCCCCGGATATCAGAGCCTACGCCAAGGACAGCAACCCTGTCGGCTCCTTTAAGTTTATTTTTCAGGGTTTTCTTTAGGGGCAACATTTAAAATTACTTTTAGTTTTCCGGAATTCAGCTCTGCCAGCTCAAATTCATCCGTTACTGCCAATGCCTTTTTAAGGCAGGAGTCCACGCACTGGCCGCAAAATATGCATTTACCAAGGTCTATCTCGGCAACGATCTTTTTATCCTCTGTTTGCCGGATGGTTATTGCCTTTGCCGGGCAGTCTCTCATGCATAATTTACAACCCACGCATTTTTCCGCAGAGAACTTGATCTTGCCGCGGGAGCCCTTGATCGCGCCGGATTTCACATAGGGATACCTGGTCGTAGCCGGTTTTTTAAACAATGAAAACAAAACCGCCTTGATCATTTTTCCCGGCCTTCTCATTTTCATCTTGATTCCTTTTATCTTACTACGAACCATTTTACCGTCAGGTCAACGAGCACCTGTAAAAATGCCAGCGGCGCAATATATTTCCAGCATAAATTAACCATCTGGTCTATGCGCAGCCGCGCCAACACTGTGCGGAATAAAGAAATTATACTCACGATCAGGAATATCTTAACTAAAAAAAGGAGAAAACCGACAGCCGGGCCAAGGTCAAGCCCGAACGGCAGGAAAACCGCTGCCAAGAGGCTTGCGCCGACTATCATTTCTACGTCAATAGTAAGCCGGAACATCCCCAGCAGCCTCCCGCTATATTCTGTCAGGCTTCCGGCAACGATCTCGGTCTCCGCTTCAGGTATGTCAAACGGCCCTTTTTCCAGTTTACCCATTAGCGCGACTACGGAGATCGCAAAACCAAGGAGATTAAACGCCCAAAGCCCCGGGTGCCGGCTGTAAAAAACCGTGATCTCGCTTAATGTCCAGGTATTTGCCAGAAGCGCGGAAGCTAAAACGCTGCTCAATAACGGTATCTCGTAAGCAAATAACTGCGTCAATGAGCGCATAGATCCGATCGTAGAATAGACCGAACGCGAATACCAGCCTGCCAAAAACAAAGTCATTGTCGGGATGGTCAAAAGATAAAGCACGACGATAACATCGCCCTGAAAAGAAAACAAGGCTTGCGTTTTCCAGAGCGGTATATAGAGGAACGCCGTAACCGTTGAGGCAAAGGCGAATATCGGCATCAGCCTGAACGGCCGCGGGTCCGCTTCTTCGGGGATAAGGTCTTCTTTCCCTGCCAGCTTTATAAAATCCGCAAACGGCTGGAACCACGGCGGCCCGACCCTGTTTTGCATCCGCGCGTAAACCTTGCGGTCGTAGAATTCAACAATAAACCCGAAGACGATCAAAAACAGCGCCCCGGGGAAAATAATGATCTCAAATAACGCCTTAAACATCGGTTAACCCGCTTTACTTTTTAGTTTTTTGTTCAACTTCGTAAAATCGATGCCCTGCCTGCTGTACCATTCTATGCCTTCTACGCGCAGGCTTTCCCAGGTAACGATCTTTCTGCCTTTTTTCTCATGGTTTTTAAGCGCGATCAGCCGGTCTGTGCAGGAGAAACAGGGATCGATCGCTGCCACAACAATAGGCATATCTGCCAGATAACGGTCTTCAAGCATAAAAGCTACGGTTTGGATATTGGCAAGGGTAGGCGCCCTTACTTTTACCCTTTCGGGCTTATCCGTTCCGTTAGCCTTGACATAATGCAGGTCCTCTCCGCGCGGCGCCTCATAGCGGCTTACTGCTTCGCCGGCAGGGATCTTGCGCGGCACTTTTACGGCGATCTCGCCGCCGGGAAGATTCTTTAAAACTTTTCGGATAATACTATAGCTTTCCATCAACTCGCCTAAACGCACGATGGTGCGGCCGTAAATATCATTATGGCTGTCCGTGATCACCTTAAAATCGATTTCCGCGTAAGCAGCATACGGATCGTCTTTTCTCACATCCCTTGCCACGCCGGATGCGCGGGCAGTCGGGCCGACCGCACCTAAACGCAAGACATCTTCCTTAGACATCACCCCAACCCCGGAAAGCCGCTTTATCAAAGTAGTTTCTCCGGTGGCTACCTCAATATAATACTTGGTCCTTTCTTCCAGGGTATCCATTGCCTTAAGCATGTCCTTCACCTGCTCAGCTGAAATATCGCGCCTGACCCCGCCCAGACAATTTATGCCGTAATTCACGCGGTTACCCGTAAGCCCGGCAAGGATATCCATGACGATCTCGCGGTCGCTCCACGTATACATCAATAAGGTATCAAATCCAACTTCATGGCCTGCCACTCCCAGCCATAAAAGATGGCTGTGGATCCTTTCCAGCTCGCCTACCAGCGTGCGGATGTATTCCGCGCGCTTAGGGACACTGATGCCGACGATCTCTTCTACTGCCTGCGCAAAACAAGTGGAATGCGCGTGCGAACAAATGCCGCAGATGCGCTCAATAAGATAAAGGCCCTGAATATACGTCCTCTCTTCACAAGCCTTCTCAATGCCGCGGTGATTATAGCCAAGCCGCACGCCTGCTTCCAATATTTTTTCCCCGCTTAAAAGCAGGCTGAAACTGGCCGGTTCCTTTAAAGCCGGGTGCTGCGGCCCAACGGGTATTTTTATGTCATGCATTTTTACTGCCCTCCTGCAACATTTCTTTTTTCCAGTCTTTACGCAAGGGGTATTGGCCTTCAGGCCAATTATCCGGCAAAGGATAACGCTTGCCTTTCTTAAGCCCTTCTACCTTTGTCCCCAATAGATCAACCAATTCTCTTTCATAAATTTCCGCGCCGGGAAAATAACTTGTTATTGTCTTTATAACCGGATCATTTTTGGCTACGCCGGTCTTAATGCTCAAGACAATCCCGTTTTCGCTGGACAAATGGTAAATAAATGAAAGTTTTTCGCCCTCGTCCATGCCGGTAATACCGGAAAGTATGCAAAAACCTAGAGCTTCTATCGCGTAGTCAAATACATTGAAGAATTTATCCGGAGAAACTTCGGCATAGATCCTCCTTTGCCTCTGGACCCTTATGCCATTTCCCAGAAAATTAAAATTCTTCAGCAATTCCTGCCGTATTCTTTCTTCTTCTGACATGTTCACTTTTTTACCGCTTCTTTTTCTTCCAGGCTTGCCAGCAGCTTTACTATCCCGTCAATTATTGCTTCCGGGCTTGCCGGGCATCCCGGGATATAGGCAGCCACGGGGATCACGGAGTCTATGCCGTGCTCAACATTATAACAGCCTTCAAAAACGCCTCCGGAAGCAGCGCAAGAGCCTACGGCAACCACAAGCTTGGGTTCAGGCATTTGCTCATAGATCCTGACCACCCTGTCGGCGGTCTGGCGGGTGATCGGCCCGGAACAGACAAGAATGTCCACGTGCCGGGGCGTAGCTTTTAACTGCACGCCAAAACGCTCAAGGTCATAACGCGGAGTGAGCGCGGCAATGATCTCTATGTCGCAGGCATTGCAGGCGCCGGTATTAAAATGAAGTATCCACGGCGACTTCAACCTTGACCAGTTTACCATTTTTTTGATCAATCCCATTGCTGCTATCTCCTAAAAAGAATCACCAGCCCGGTGATCGCGCCGACAATATAAACCACGGCGATAAAAAAAGAATCTATCGTTTCTATAGGCACGGTAGCGACGATCAAAGCGACTACGTGCAGGATAGTAAAGAAAAAGGCAAACGGGAAAAACTGCCCGTAGTTAACCTGTACCCTGTGTTCAGGCAGGTCTTCGCCGCAGGCATACGCCTTTCTTGAGCCGCTTTTTAAGACAGTGCTGCGCCGGAAGGCAAGCCTGGACAATGAGCCGGAAAGGGTCAGGGTCAACCCGAGGATGATTATAAAAGCTATGGGAGGAAAAAGCAGCCATTCATACATAACGATACCTATCCCTTAAGGTTCCTGAGATTATCCACGTCCAGCGATTCATCGTGCCGGTAAACACTTAAGATCACGCCTCCGGCAACGACAATGAGCACAACTTCAATTACGATCATCGTGATCACGAATGCCTGCACCAGCGGCTCCTGCTTAGTAATGTGGCCGATGACCACAAAAAGTAAGGTTACGCCTTTATTCAGGATCTCCAGGCCGATCAACACCTTGATCATATTACGCGTCACCAGCATGCAGTAAACGCCGGTTGCGCAAAGCATGATTATAAAAATAACGAATGTCCAGAATAATACCAGAACATCACCACTCATTGTCTTCTCTTTCTTTAAATAACATTACCGCGCCAAAACCTCCGGCAAGTAAGATAATGATCTGGCCGAAGAGGTCTAACTGCCGCAGATTCCAAAGCACGTGCCGGGGATCGGTCTCTACTGTCCGCTGCACAAAAATTATGGTGATCGGCAGCCCTACAAGAAATAAGGCCATTACCCCGGAACAGATTATCCACAGCGGCAGGTAACGATAACGCTTCAAGCGCTCTTTTGTCACAGAGCTAAGCTGTTCTCCGGAAATCGGCTTAGTCAGGCCTATGGTGCTTAAGAATATCACGGTGATCAGGCCGGTACATACGGAAAGCTCAAAAACCGCTGCCAATGGAGAATTAAAACGGAACATAAAAATGCTGACTATGGCGCTGACAACTGCCAGTCCGATAGCGGTCTTCAGCAGGCTCCTGACCATCACGCCCCAGACTGCCGCTACCACCATAATTACCAAAAGTGTTAAAATTAAGATCATGGCAATAAAATTTGTTTTACCGGTTCAAACACAGACACGAATACCGCGGGGAAAAATAATCCCGCCATTATTGTGACCAATGCCAACGCTATAGAAACCAGCGAAAAACCCAAACCTGCCTCTTTTACGCTTTCCAGGCCCGGCGCAAGCTTTCCAAAAAAAACTTTCCTTTGCATAATCAGCAGATAAGCCAAAGTAAGGATGCTTGCCAGGGCTGCTGCCAGCGCATAAAAATGCTGGCCAGCGCTCCACAGCGCGATGATAATGAGCAGCTTGCTCCAAAATCCGGACAAAGGCGGAATGCCGCTTGCGGAAAGAAAACCGATGATCGAAGTAACGGAAGTAACCGGCATCCTTGATGAAAGGCCTCCCAGATCATCCATTTCAGTCGTCCCTGCCTGTAAACCGACTGCCGCAGAATTTACGAATAAAAGAGATTTGAACATTGAATGATTAAACAGGTGGAATACCGCAGCAATCACCCCAAGGCCGGTGCCGCTTCCTAATGCCAATATTATATAACCGACCTGGCTGATACTTGAATAAGCCAGCATCCGTTTAAAATCAGTTTGGCCCAAAGCTGCCAGCGCAGCGGTAATAATCGAAACTAACCCTACGAATAAGAGCAACGCATTAAGCCCCGGGCTAAACCCGAAAACCCCGGTTACCAGCCTGATCAAAGTGTAAACGCCGCATACTTTTGTTACGATCCCGGCCAATAATACCGATACTGCCGGCGGCGCGCTGGAATAAGCGTCCGGCAGCCAGCCGTGGAAAGGCATCAGTCCGCCCTTGATAAAAAGCCCGCAGATAAAAATCGCGATACTGAAAATAACAACATAATTATGCTTGGAATTCGCCAAGGCGCTCTGCAGCCCGGGAAAAGAAGTATCTCCGGAAGTAAATAAAAGCAGCGCGATGGAAGTAAGCATCATTATGGTCGCCACCGAAGAAAGAACCGTATATTTGAACGCGCCTTCAAGGCTGGCCCTGCCCCTGCGAAAAGCGATCAGGATAAACGAAGATATCGCGGTGATCTCAAGGAATACGTATAATGAAAACATGTCTTTTGTCATCGCAATACCGTTCATGCCGATAAAAGCGATGATCAGGACATTAATAAAATTAAACCTTTGCTTCTTATCGGTAAGGGTGTACCTGCCGATGATCAGGCTCACCAGGCAGACAGCCGCGATACAGAAAAGCATGATCAGCGCCAGGCGATCCGCTCCAAGGTGGACCGTAAAGAATGAATTGATGCGGTCAAGCCCGGGATTATAAAAAAAGTAATTATGCATCAGCACAGCCAGGATCTGGAAGACAAACAACGCGGCAGCAGACCATAGCGCTATCCTGGTCATTTGGATGCCGAAGAAAAGATTAAAAAATATGATTTCCAGCAGCGGAACCAAGATCAACAAAGAAGGCATTGCTTATTCTTCTCCTAAGCTAAACCGATTTCAATAAAAATACCACTACCATCGCGGCGCCGGTAATGGCCCAGATAACATAAAGAGAATAATTACCGTTATGCGCTTTTCTTATTCCATAACTGAACGCAAAGGCAAGCTTTACCGCAAATACGTCATACATCCAGTCTATTGTCCGGTCAAAACACCATGCGGCATGCGCAAATATCCTGACTAATCCCATGCCGATATTATAGGGATCAAAATACCCGCGCTGCGCTTTATCATATATCCAGCCCAAGAGCGGGGCATAATGAATATGGTCTACCGCCCTTAAGCCGCTTCCGGTTTTCCTTACTCCGTATAAATGATCCAGCAGCGCAGCGATCAAGACGGCGATCGTAACCGCAAAGAGAAAAACATTCACGTGCAATCCGCTGAAATCATGGCCCCCGAGCCTCTCCTGCCCGATTACCGGCTGGATAAGATAGCGTAACGGAATAAAATTCAGCAGGCCGAAAATAACGCAGGTCGCGGCAACCACAAGCATCGGCGCCAACATGCGCAGCGGCGCTTCCTTTACTGCCTTGTTTTTCTCATTTAACCTGCCCAGGAACGCGGCATGCCCAAGTTTTAAGAATGAAGCCGCGGTAAGAAAAGACCCGCCAACCGCAGCCAGGTAAAATATCCAGCCTCTTTCCAGCGCCCCGCCATAAATCAGCTCTTTGGAGAAAAACCCGTTAAACGGCGGCACGCCGGATATTGATAAGGCGGCTATAGTAAAACAAATAAAAGTTATCGGCATCTTCAGCCTCAAGCCTCCGAGGCTCTCTAAGTCTGTGCTGCCGGCTTGTTTCTCCACGGAACCCGCAGAGAGGAACAAACAGCTTTTATATAAAGCGTTATTAATCAAATGGAATAGGCCGCCGACAATGCCTGCCGGGACTAAAGTGCCGATGCCCAAAATCATATAGCCTACCTGGCTGACCGCGTGGTAAGAAAGCAGGCGTTTAAAATCTTTCTGCACCAGGGCCATCATTACCGCAAACAAGATCGTCACTGACCCAACGATCATCAGCAGGCTGCTTGCCCATGAACCGGCAGCAAGCTTAAACATATCCAAAGATATCCGGGCAAGAAAATAAATACCTAGTAATTTTTCCAGCGATGCCGGCAGGATCGCCATGAACGGCAATGGCGCGTTTTCCGCTGCGTCAGGGATCCAGCTATGGAAAGGCATTGATCCGGCTTTAGAAATTGCTCCGATCACCAGGAGAATAAAGGCAACTCCGGCAAGGCCGCTTAAAGGAAGGCTGATCCTGGAGATCGTCAGCGTTCCCGCGAGATGGCCGGTCATGATAATACCCAGCATCAGGCAAAAGTCTGAAGCCCCGGCAATGATCAGGGCCTTTGTTGCCGCCTTAAACGCATTTCTGCCGCCTATGGCGATCAGGCCAAAAAGAGTAAGCAGCAGGCCTTCCCAGAAAAACAACATCAACAAAAGATTATCCGCCAGTAAAGCGGCATTAATAAAAGCGAGTGTTATCAGGATGTAGGCATAAAACTGGTTCAGGTAATCCCTGCCGCGCATAAATACGCTTGAATATAGAATGACCAGGAATCCGAATACTGCCGCGGCAAGAATCATGAACGAACTGAAATTATAGAGCCTTAGAGAAAATTCTCCTGCCTGCCCCAATAAAGGTAAAGAATAAACCGCCCGGCTGTTTAAAAATAATACTGCCAAGAGAAGATTTACCAACCCGGCAAACAAAGCAGTTACTTCCCTTAAGCCGGCCAGCCTGCGCATCAACAGGCACAATACGCCTGCCGATAAAGGCGCTAATATAAATAACAACAGTATCTTTTCCATAGCTTATTTTACCCGCCGGTTATTTGCCGGACGATCACTTCAGCGAAACCAAAAGGATACTTAATGAAAATGCCGGCGGCAAGGGATAACAGCGCCAGAAGCGCTACGCTTGCGGTCATTAATGAAGAACCCTCTCTCTGGCTTTGCGCTTTAGGCTCGCCGAGAAATACCATATTAAAGGCCCTTAAAAGATATAATACCGTTAAAACTGCTCCGGCTAAAAACACAAAAGCGCTGGAATACTGCTTTGCCCCCACCGCTCCGGCAAAAACCATATATTTGCTCCAGAAACCGCCCAACGGCGGCAACCCCATCACGGAAAACGCGCAAAGTAAAAAAGATGCGGCGGTAACCGGCATCGTATGGATAAGGCCGCCAAGCTCTGTAATATTTTTAGTCTTTGCCTTTTGTTCAACTATGCCTGCGCAAAGAAACAAACCTGCTTTTGACAGGCCGTGCATCAAGATATATAAAAGCCCGCCGATGATCCCGATATCATTGCCGGTAGAGAGCCCAAAAAAGATAAAACCGATCTGACTGACCGTAGAATAGGCAATGATGCGTTTTAGGTCGGTTTCAATAAGCGCTGCGCCCGCGCAAACAAGCGCGCTTATCGCGGCAACTGCCGCTACGTCAGAATACCACAGCGCCGATAAAGTGATCGTGGCGATAAAAAGCCGGGCAAAGGCATAAACACCGATCTTAACTAATAACGCCGCGTGCAGCAGCGCAGTAACCGGCGAGGGCGCCACGCCTGCATCCGGCAGCCAGGTGTGGAACGGTAAAGTGGCGGATTTGGAAAATATACCGATAAGGATCAGCAATACGGCAAAACCGGGTGCGTTACCGGCTTTAAAACTTTCTTTTACCACTGCCAGGTCAAACGACCCGCATTGCTGGTATATGCCGATAAACCCGATGAGCATTGCCAGCGCGCCAAAGCCGGTTACCAAAAAGGATTTATCCGCTTTTAAAACATGCGTTTTTTCCCGGAAAAACCCGATCAAGCGCCAGCTGGTAACTGCCGTAAGCTCCCAGAATATGTACATAAATATCAAGTTAGCCGAAAAGATCAAACCCATCATCGCGCCGAGGAACAGCGCCACCATAGAATAATATTCGTTCTGGTTTTCATAATGGCTGATATAGCTGAAAGAATACAGGATGATCACCGCGCTGATCAGCCCGGAAACGCAGCCCATGAATACAGCCAGGCTGTCTGCGCTAAATGCGGTATTGAACCACGGGGCAAGGCTTCCGGGAATGATTACTATTTTTGCGGATGAAGCCAGGGGCAGCATTGTTAACAGTAAGGCAAGCGGGACCAAAACAAAAAGCAGCGCCGCCAGGTTCCTTAATGCCGCAGAGACCCTTCCTGCTATCGGCAGAATAAAAGCCCCGGCAAGCGGGATGAAAATAATGCTTAAAAGCATTGCTCCATAATTCATCTATTTATTTAATTACCTTTCCCTCGGTATCAATGACATTGCCGCGGCCCTTACCTGAACGTTTACCCGGACGGCCGTAACGCAAAGTTACCCTCTTTATTAAGATAAACCCGCTTAGCGCAAAAAGGATGACCAACACGGCCTCAAGCAGCAGCCAGTGCAGCGGCTTTAAAAAAATCCAGCCAAAAAATAAGTTAAAGATTATTAAAAACGGCAGGAGGCACCCGGACATATTGTTTTATTCCCCGGTGCCGTGGACGATCCTGAGGACCTCTTCTGCTTCTTCCAGCTTTTTCTTAAGCGCCTCGTATTCCTTTCTCGGCACAGAATCCTGCGGCTCAATCTTCGGCGCAGCAGCCGCCTCTTGCGCGGCCTTATCTATTTCTTTCCTGTATTGTACGATTTGCGTTTCCAGCATTTTGATCTTATTTAAAGCGTCCTCGTGATCTTTTTTCAACGCCTCTTCGCCTTTATTCTGTTGATTTTGCATGTCCGTCTTTAAAGAAGCTGTTTCTGTTTCTAACGCCTTTACTTTTTCCAGCGCGGCAACAAGCTTATTGTTTATTTCCTCGTGTTCTTTGCGCGAAACCTGCTCTTTAGACTGTTGCTGCTGCTTGGCAAGCTGTTCCTCTAATGCCGTAACTTTTTCTTTGGCCGCGGCCAATTCATTGCTTAGGCCGGGATCCGGGATGGATGCCTTTTCCAGTTCCCTGCTTTTTGCCAGCATTTCTTCCTTTAACTGCGTATTCTCCGCCTTAAGCCGGCTGCTCTCGTCACTCATCTGGTTGTTCTCTTTTTTTAACTGGTCAACATCCAGCTTGAGCTGCTGCAATTCGGCGTTATTAACCGGGGCCTTCGGTACTGCCGCGACATGCGGAAAGCGCAGGCCAGTTGGCTCTGCGCGTTCTTTTTCGCCAGCTCCCTCCTGCCGGTTCGGCAAAAACGCGTATACCGCAAGGGCTATGCCTACGAGAAAAATAGCTGAAAGAAGAATAATCATGCCCGATCCACCTCCTGCGGCACCAAGGCCAGCTTTTTCTTAAGCTCTTCGGGAATAGCTTTGGGTTTTATCGCGGTATCTACGCAAACCATTACCGCCTTTGCAGTATTAACAAGCTGGTTGTTTTGGTTTCTTGTTTCGTGGCTAAATTCTATCTTCGCGGTGGTCACGGCAGTTATAGCCGTAGATATATCCAAAATGTCTCCGTAAAAAGCCGGCAGCTTATAATCTATTTCCTGGCGCGCCACGACGAATAAAGTACCGGAAGCCGCGAGCTCACGGATAAAGATACCCCGTTGCTCGAAGAACTCCGTGCGTGCCTCTTCCATATATTTCAGGTAATTGGCGTAGTATACTACGCCGCCGGCGTCAGTGTCATGATAATAGATTCTCTTTTTCATTCTCCAGAACTTTCTCGGAACGCTGCGCTTTGCGTTTTTCGGCCCTGAAAACATTCAAGGCAACGTCAAAATCATAGACATCTTCAAAATCGGACTTTTTGTCTTCTTCGGTGCTGCGCATCAACCCGGCATCTACCATATTAAAGACGATCTCTCCGAAGTCAGCCGTAACCCTGACTCCCCAATGCCCGAATACCGTCTTTGCCATCGGGCCGTATTGACGGATGGCGAATTTCCTGATGCCGTCCAAAAGCTGCCTGCCGCTGACATGGCCTGACTGCTTTAACTTTTTTTGCGTAAACCACAATGCCTGCATAACGAATTCATACGCATCGGGCTTATAGCGGCTGTCCTTGTTTGCAATCTCTTCTATTTTACGAAAAAAATTAGCGTCCATTATGTTAATCGGTGATATCAATGACCTTATCCCTGCTCTTTTCTCCTCTTACTATTATAATCCTACTTTTCGGGATGTCAAAATATTCGCTTAATAATTTTATTGCCGCTGTATTGGCCTTGCCTTCGTGCGCCGCGGCTTTGACGCGGATAAGAAAACTTACCTCTGTGAGCTTTTCAATCTCTTCCTGCCGCGATCCCGGCTTGACTTTTACGGAAATCCTCGTTGCAGCCATCTTATACCAGCACGGTTTCAACCAAAGGATTGGATTTTAAAGTATTATGGACAGGACAGTTCTTTGTAAATTCCAAAAGCGCTTTTTGCCTGCGTTCATCAAGCTGTAGGCCTTTGAGATCCACAACCACTTTTATGGTTTTAAAGCGCAGCGGCGGCTCAGCGCTGAATTCCGATTCCACGCTGACGCTGAATTTACCTAAAGCCAATCCCGCTCCATCTGTATATTTACGTATATAAACGCCTATGCAGCTGCCAAGCGCGGCAAGTAAGGCATCAGGCGGAGTAACTCCCTTATTTTTCATGTCCATGACAAACGAACCGCTTCCGGCTTTTACGCTAAATGCCCCATCAGGGCTGCTTTCGATATCAACGCGGTACATAAAAACTCCTTAATATGTAAAGTAACATCTAATTTTAACACAACAAAATAGCACTGCAACTCTTATTTGACGATTTTAAATATGCGAGAAATTAAGGAAGGTTTGTGTTTGAATCAAGCGCGGGCAGCCAGTGCAAACTTCGGTTACGCGATAACCATGTCTTCAATATCGCATGGCCCATAAAACGGAACATCGCGTTACGCAGATGCAGCTTAAATAAGAGCATAAAAGACCAGGAAAGCGAATAGAACTTAAGATAGACCGCAAGCACGGATAGCTGCAGTTCCTTGGCCCCAAGCAATTTTGGCTGAAAGACAATGTGCTGGCCGTCATAAAGGTCCCAGTCGCGGCTAAAAATACGTTTCTCGGCTTCCAGGTCAGCGTTAACTTTTGTACCGGGGAATGGCGTAAGGATGGACATCTGAATAGTGTCTATTTTTTGCTTTACGGCAAACCTGAAAGTGTCCCAGACAGTATTAGTATCGTCGTTATCGCTCCCCAGAACGAACATACCATGCACCTTAATCCGCTTTTCATGAAAAGAATGGATGGCATTGACGATATCCCCCACTGACTGCTTCTTTTCGTATGCCTCCAGCGTCTTACTGTTTATGGATTCAAACCCGACACAGACTACCTTGCAGCCTGCATGGGCCATCAGCTCAAGCATTTCTTTGTTCCTGGTGACATCGCAGCGCACCTGGCAAGCCCATCTGCGGATCTTAAGCTTAAGCATCTGGCTCAATAATGCATGCGCGCGTTTGGGATACGCGGTAAAATTGTCATCGCAGAAGAAGAATTGCGCCGCTTCCCTTGATCGCAACTCCTCAATAACATTCTCTGCGCTGCGAAAACGGAATTTACGGCCGAACATTTTTGTCACCGAGCAAAAACTGCAATCAAACGGGCAGCCGCGCGATGTAGAAATAGGCACAAGCCCGGACGCATTATAGCCCTTTATCAGGGAAAAATCCGGAATAGGCAGACTGTCTAAGTCCTGGATCGGCTTGGCATGGACGATCGAATCCTTGATAGTGCCTTCCGCGACAGCCGTAATCACTTCTTCCGCTTCCCCGACCACTATCTGCCGGGCATATTGGCTGGCCTCTTGAGGCATAAGGCTGGCATGCACGCCGCCGATGATCACTTTGTCACGCGGGAACTTTTTCGCTATTTCATAGCCGCGCTTGGCAGTAGACGTCAAAATAGAGATCCCGACAAGATCGGCATCTAATTTTGAATAATCCGGAGCGCATATGTCTTCATGATAAACCCTTACTTCATGCCCGCGGTCCCTAAGTATCGTTGCTAAGTACACCGGGCCTAATAGCGGCATATGCAGCTTGCTATATACGCTTGCTCCTGAAGAACGCGGCTCAATAAATACTACTTTCATTCCTATTTATAGTTTAGCCTTATTCAGCGAGTATTTTAACGTTTATCGCGCGCGGCCCTTTATTTGAAGTCTCAACGTCAAATTCAACCTTTTGCTCTTCGGTCAGGCTGTCGAATTTGGAATCCATCACGCCGGACTGATGAAAAAACACTTCCCTGCCGTCCGTATCGCTGATAAACCCGAAGCCTCTGTCGCGGATTATCTTTTTGATCTTACCAGTATGCATTTACCCCTCCTGTTTTTCTTAAAAGACAGGCCCGGCGGAAAGCCCGCCGGGCCGCTGTTTTTTAAGGTTATAACCTGACTACTTTCGTAGCCTGTTCTCCCTTGGGGCCTTTTTCGATGTCGAATTCGACCTCTTCGCCTTCTGCTAAAGTCTTGTAACCATCGCCTTGTATCGCGGTATGGTGCACAAAGACATCGCTTCCGGACTCAGGAGTGATAAAACCATAACCCTTCTGGTTATTGAACCACTTCACTTTACCTCTTGCCATTACTTACTACCTCCTTTCTACGATATTCTGTATAGTAAATAATGGCAGAAACTAAAAAACCGCAAAGGCTAGTTATCCCCTGCGGCACAAGATTTCTAATCCTTTATTTACTACTACTACAAGCGTAAGTATACCACATTTATGCCCTTTGTCAAAGGATTTAATAGCCGCCTTCGATCATTATCTCATACCTGTCTATCGCCGTAATTTTAACGGCAGTATCCATGGCAACATAAGCGCGGAAGGGCTTGGTCATGTCTCTTTTAAAATCATATACCTTTATTACCCCTGAGCCGACAAGCTTATGCCTGCTGTATAAAACGATCTTAAACATCGCCATATTATAGTCCCGGCTGGAGTCGTTCTTGATGTCTCCGGTTACGACCACGGATTCATCAAAACCGCTCTTCTCAAATTGGACTTCATAAGTCGGAAAGATCATACTTATCCTTCCTAAAAGTAACCGGAGGCGCGCTCAAGCAGGGACTTCTTGCTATATAATGACCGGCCCGCGCCTGCCCATTCCTCTATTTCATCGTCGTCAATATCCGGCTCGAATATTGCCTGATTATTCAGCCGCGCCATGATGTTCGGCGAGTCGATAAAACGGCATATCCGGTTAAACTGCGAGATGCCCGGCCTGCTTGCTTCATGGTGCAGCGATAAGAACAGATTATTGCGCGGCCGGGTCACGGCAACGTAAAATAACCTGTGCTCTTCTTCAATTTCTGATTCATCATCCAGCGCAAAACTTACCGGCAAAACGCCTTCCGCCAGCCCCAGGACAAACACGCAATCCCATTCCAGGCCCTTGGCAGAATGTATGGTAGAAAGTGTCAGCGGCCTCTCGTCTTCCGGAACACCGGGGTCTACCCGGCTCACTCCTGCTTCCGGAGATTCAATGGTAAAATCCGCCAGCAACTGCTCCAATGAATCATACCTGCAGGCGATCTGCCTTAAAGTTTCCAGGTCGTTCAACCGCAGGCTCCAATCATCAAATTTTTCTTTTAACAATGGTATGTAGTAATCAAGCGCGGCTCCGAACCTCTCACCCACGCCGATATCTTTGGCAGAAGCGCTCTTTAAGGCTGACTCCAGCTTACCTAAACCCGCGCCGAATTTATTCTTGTCATAAGCGGAAAACGACTTGTCAAGGATATCTCCGAGCCTCGCATTGATAGAAATACCCCCCATTACCTTATCTGCGGTTTTCGGTCCGATGCCGGGGATCAGCATTAAAATGCGCAGCCAGCTTAATTCGTCTTTCGGATTGGAAATTACGCGCAGGTGCGCTAACAAGTCTTTTACATGCGCGGTTTCATAGAATTTCAGGCCGCCAAATACCCGATAGGGGATATTTCTTTTGCTCAATTCTGCCTGAAGCGGAATAGAAATATATGCGGAGCGAAAAAGCACTGCCTGCTCGCAGAGATGCACGCCTTCATCCCTCAGCTCTTTGATCTTAGAGGCAATCCACTCTGCCTCGTTATAGGCATTATTAAAAAAAAGCATTTCCGGTTTATCGCCGGATGATTTCCTCGCCGAAACAAGGCACTTAGAGTATTTATTGCGCATATTTTCCAGCACGGAATTCGCTAAATCAAGTATTGACTGGCTGCTGCGGTAATTTTCTTCAAGCTTGATGATCTTGCATTCCTTGAACCGGGTGGGAAATCCCATAATGTTCTCATGGGAAGCGCCGCGGAAGCCGTAAATACTCTGGGCATCATCTCCGACTACCATAATGTTATTATGCCCATGGGCAAGCAGACAGGCAATATCCGCCTGCAATTTATTCGTATCCTGATATTCATCCACCATAACATAGCGGTAGCGCGCGGATATCCGCTGCCTGATCCGGGGATTCTCCAAAAGCAGCTTCAGGTAAATCAGAAGATCGTCGTAATCAAAAAGGTTTCTCTCAAGTTTATATGCCGCGTATTTTTTACCAAGCTGCTCGATCTCCGGGGCATAAACGATAAAATCCGGGTATTCTTTTTCCAGTATCGCCGCCACCTGCAGGTTGCGGTTTATGCAGCCGCTTAAGATCGCGCGCAGCGTATCTTTTTTGGGAAAGCGTTTTTCCTTATCAAACAGGCCCATGCTCGCGGCACAGCGCTGGATCGCTTCGCCGGCGTCATTCTCATCGATCACGGAAAACGATTCTGCCATTCCCATTGCCCGGCTGTATTTTTTCAGGGTTTTGTAGGCAAACGAATGGAACGTGCCGCCGTCAACCAATTCGCAGCGGCTGTCATGCTGCGTGGCGCGGCTAAGCATGCGACGGGAGGCTTCCCGGGTAAAGGTCAGCAGAAGTATGGACGACGGCGCGATATTATGCCTAATGAGGTTTAAGACACGGTATTCAATGACCCGGGTCTTGCCTGAGCCTGCGCCGGCAATCACCAGCACCGGGCCGTCAATCACGCTTACCGCTTCCAACTGCGCGGGATTAAGCTTATCTTTCAGTTCAATCATAATTTAATAGATTTTGCGTCTACCTTGTCTTGCTTCTCGCAGCAACGCTCGTCCCGCCCCTGCGAGGCGGGACTTCGCTCGGAAGTCGGCTTTCGCTCTGCCCACGGAAAATAAAGGCATCCATGCCCGCTCAAGCCTCCTACGTGCTGCTCAAAGCAAGCCAAGTCAGCCGTAAAATCAGTAGCGCTAGAGCGTATTGATAAATTTACGCTTTTTTGTTCGCAGGCGCATTTGCAAACTTCTGCCAACTCGTTTTTAGGGTTCGGTCGGCAAGGCTTTACGGCGAGCGGAAGCTCTAATGTTACGAAAGTATGCCTGAGAGCGAGCTGTAAACCGTAGCCGACGGCAGAATGTTTGCAGCGCCGAGAACAAAAAGGCGGAAATTAGATCAAATAATATACCGCGAATGCTTAACCAGCGGATTGTTTTTGATCTCTTCGGTGATTGCCGGGGCAATGCCGGGTTTGCGCAGTTTATAGTACATATAATTCTTATAGCCTTCCACTCCCGGCTGATCAAAGGCATTGACGTCAAGTAGCTCGCCCTCATAGGCAGTTGCCATCTCAAAAAAGAACAGCAGACCTCCCCAGTAAAACGGATTGATCTCCGGCATGATCACCGTGCAATTGGGCCGCTCTTGCCTTACCAGCGCCCATTCGGTTGCTTCCTGCGCCAGGTTAAGCAATTCGGAAAATTTCTTTCCGGCGAGAAGATCGCCTTTTTTAGCGCTAACTTTAATATCGCTGCTAAATTTCCCCACGCGAATAAAAGTAATAACCTTGTCATTCTCCCCTTCGATATTATTCTGCTGGATGGAATGCAGGTCGTTTGTTCCGCGGCTGGATACCGGGGTGCGGCCGACATTAACAATGCGATTCAAATCCTTGAGCCATTCTTCCGTGCCGTCCGGCTTAATCCGTATCCTGCGGCCGTATTTTTTCCCCAGGCTTTCCGCCAAGAGCTGGCAATACCAATCGGCGGTAGATTTAAGGGTTTCGGAAAACGGCATCATGATCGCGATCGGCTTGGCTTTGTTCTTATAAAGAATGGTGTGCAGCGTAGCATACATCAATGCCGGATTCTTAGATAATTCCGCTGTTGCGCATTTTTTTGCCATTGCTGCTGCCCCATCCAAGACTGCCTGCAGGTTAACGCCTGCAACTGCCAGATGCAACAGCCCCATATTTAATTCGGAAAACCTGCCACCTACCCCTTTTAATAAAGGCAGGCTGCGGAAACTCCGCTTGTCTTTTACCTGCGCTGCGTTGACTTTTTTGCGTAAAGACCCGGAAGCCGGATCAGTGATCGCGATTATTTGCCGGCCATAGTTCTTGCCTGCTCCCTTTTTCAACCAACCTTCAACGATCTCAAATGCCGCCTTGGTTTCCGTGGTTTCTCCGGATTTTGAGATCACCACCACAAATGTCTTTTTGGCTTTAAGATTTTTCAACAGCGCGCTTAAAGTATCAGGATCAAGGTTATTGCCTTCAAAATATATCTTTGGGGTGCCTTTCCTTAATGTAGAAAATTCATTGTGATACGGCTTAAGCAAGGCGTCCTGCGCTGCCTTAAGGCCGAGATATGAGCCGCCAATACCCAAGAATACGGCATTTTCATATTTCCTGATCTCTCTTGCCAATGAATTGATCCGGCTTAAAACCTGCTTGCTTTGAAAAGGAAGCTGTGTCCATTCAAGGGAGAGATCAACCCGGTTGCGGTTGTCTTTAAGTAAACCGCTGAAGTGCCGATGCGCCTTTTTTGCGGCTACTGCCATTGCCGAAAGGTCTTCTGCGCTGACCCCGTGGCTTGAGCCTATGCTTTCGCTGAACATATTATTAAAGTCAAACTTGATATCCTTCATTACCATATCCTTTCTTCTATCCAAGCTGATCCTTAAACACTAATTTTAACACAAGTCAACGGCTAAGCAAGCAAAAAGGGGAAATTGCCCTTTTTTATACCAACTATCCTTCGGGCAACTGCGGTGATGACGCCGAATGCGGAAATCAAATGCTCAATATAGGTAAATAGGAAAGATAATATCTTAAAAACCGGTTTTTGGCCTTTCCATTGGAAGCGCCAAAAATCAAAATTGGAGATCGCTGTAATGGCTGCAAGGACCACCCCTATCGCAACAAACCCGACCGAAGGAAAAAACGGCAATAAACAAAGATCAATAAATAACAGGAACGTTGCTACTGTCGCAAACATCTGGCTGCGGCTGATAGACAAAATCCCTTTTTCACCGGGATGCCGGCGGATCGCACCGCGGCGGTTTAAAAAAAGATGCGCCATGTTTACCGCTTTTATGAAATCGTCGCTGATCAGGCCGGGCAATGAAAAATAACGGCTGTGCACCACTTCAAGGCCTTTATCGTTATAGATATTAAATCCGGCCGCGGCAAAGCGCTGACTGAATTCAAAATCCTCGCAGGTAAGCATATCCGGGTTAAACCCGCCGGTTTTCTCAAAACTTACCTTCCTTACTGCCAGCAAAGCAGTATTTGCAGTGCAGGTAAACTCCGCTGCATTGGCAAATTTATACCTTAAATAAAGGTTTTTATAACGGCTGGAAAAATTTGTATACGCCGGCTGAACGGAATATAGCCCGGTTATCGCGTCCGCGCCGTTACTTGCGCCCAGGAAATCCGCAACGCGCTGCATGGTATCCGGCGCAATAAAGATATCCGCATCAATGAATAATAATATTTCACCGCGGGCATTTTGGCTGGCAATATTACGCGCTGCTGCCGGCCCCTGCCTCTGCCCAAGCCTGATTATAAAAAAAGGGACGTCTCTATAAAAACGCCCCTTGTCCGCGATTTGGCTTGAAGCATCGGAAGAACAATCATCCACTATGATGATCTCATAGTCTTTATACGTTGAAATAAAGATATGCTTCAGGCAATCTTCCAGGTGCTTTTGACCATTATAGACAGGAATAACGATCGAGATCATTTTAATGTAGGGACGGTTCTCAACTCAAAGCTAAAGTGTCCCCTTTATGGGGACACTTTAAGATTGGCTTGAGAACCGTCCCTAAAACTAAATGGTTATGTCGACACGGAATTCCGAATACATGCCGCTGTCCACGCTCACTTTGCCTAAACTGTCGCGATACTGCATCCTGCGGCCGAATACCCCGCCTACGGAAACAGAACTCTCAATATGCTTATTAAATTTATAGTTAATCCCTGCGCCTCCGCGGTAGGATTTATACTCTAAAACGACATTTTTTCTGCCGTCCTTATCCACTTCAAATTCGTCGCAGAGCATGCCGCCTTCGGCAAATAAAGTGATCTTGTCATTAAGCATATAGTTTATACTCGGGTTATCCGGGATGATATTGAATAATAATTTATCATTTGGCTTATAAATAAACCCCAGTATCGGGCAGACCTTATTGCGGTAATCCGGAAAAGTTGCCACCCCGGCGACAAACGTCCATTTCTTATCCGGCTGGTAGATCATAAAAGTATGTATCGGCATACGGAAAGCCGATGACCGGGCATTCCAATTCTCCGAGCGAAAAGAAGGATATAGGCTTAAGCGGAAATATGTTTTATCAATGCCGAAAAACGGAAGCGTTGTTTGAATACCGGCGATCAAGCTGGTCAGATGCGACGGAAGCTTAACTTCAGCGGAATTATTGATACTGATATAGCCGGTTTCAAAAGAAAGTTCCATCGGCAGTTTACCGAAAGCCTTTAGATTATAGCTGCATTCATTGCCCGACTCGATGATTCCGACCTTGCCTGCCATGGCATCTACGCGGCGCTGCGGCATGTACCTTACAAAGGTATCTGCCTCAAAAGGCATTTCTTTCTCTTCTTCCGGCTCTTCGCTGATCAATGATTCCAGGCGCTGGCGATATTCCTTCTGAGCGCCGCTATCAGATTCTTCAGCGGCAATAAGCGCGCATGGACAAATAAAAACGGAAATAATAATAGCGCACGCCAACCCTACCCATTTCTTATTTTGTAACATAACCCCCTCCAGCGTTAAGCATTCTCTTTTCTCTTCTTTTTCTCTTCCAATATCTTCGCGGCGATCTCAAAAGGAACCTGCATATATTTTTCAAAATGCATGGACGCGTTTGCCCTGCCGCTGGACAAAGAACGGAAATTCGTGGCATAGCCGAACATTTCTGCCAGCGGCGCTTCCGCATCAATGATCTTTTGTTTGCCCTTGGTGTCCATGCCAAGGATCTTACCGCGGCAGGAACAGATGTATCCGACAACGGCATTGACATATTCTTCGGGAGTAACGACTTCCAACGACATATATGGCTCAAGCAAAACCGGATCTGCCCGCATAAACGTCTCTTTAAAACAGCCGATCGCCGCCAGCTTAAACGCCAGTTCCGAAGAATCAACATCGTGAAAAGAACCGTCGGTAAGGTTAACTTTAATATTTACCACCGGATACCCGGCGTAAGCTCCGTTACGCATTGCCTCAACAACGCCTTTTTCTACTGCCGGGATGAACGACCGGGGGATCGCACCGCCCTTGATGCTGTTAATAAATTCAAATTCTTCTCCGGGTTCAGCCGGGATCAATTCCATCACTACGTGGCCGTATTGGCCGCGTCCGCCTGACTGCTTGATGTGCTTATATTCGCCCGAGACTTTCTTTAGTATGGTTTCCCGGTAAGCGACCTTGGGTTTGCCGACAACCGCGTCAACGCCGAATTCTACTTTTAGCCGGTCGACAATAATCTCAAGATGCAGCTCGCCCATGCCGGTAAGGATCGTCTCTTTCGTTTCTTCGTCGGTTTCTACCTTGAATGTCGGGTCCTCTTCGGTAAGCTTTGCCAGGCCTTTGCCAAGCTTGTCCTGGTCTGCCTTGCCGGCCGGAGTAATACTAAGCGAAACTACCGGCACAGGGAACTCGATCGCTTCCAGGAGCACCGGATGCTCCGGATCGCAAAGCGTATCGCCGGTTACAGTATTGCCGAGGCCGATCACTGCCACGATCTCTCCGGCAAGCGCCCTATCCCTTGCTTCACGCTGATTAGCATGCATCTGCAATATCCTGCCGATGCGTTCCTTTTTATTTTTCGTAACATTAAAGACATAGGATCCGGTATCAAGGAATCCGGAGTAGATCCTTAAATAAACAAGCTTGCCCATATGCGGGTCTGACTGGATCTTAAACGCCAGCGCGGAAAACGGCTCGCCGGTATCGGGCTTACGGCTGATCACCTTTTGCGCGTCATTTGGATCATGGCCGTCTACCGGAGGGACATCTAACGGCGAAGGCAAATAAGCGACAACCGCGTCCAAGAGTTTCTGCACGCCCTTGTTCTTGAAAGACGCGCCGCAAAGCACCGGCACCATTTTATTGGCAACCGTTCCCTTGCGAATAGCCTGGGATAATTCTTCCGCGGTCAGCGAATCCGCGGACTCAAGGTATTTTTTCATCAGGGTATCGTCAAAGGCAGCCACGCGTTCAACCATGATATGCCGGTATTTGGCAGCAGCTTCCTTGTAATCCGCGGGGATCTCTTCAACCCTGTAACTCTTGCCCAGCGATTCGTCTTCATAATAATAAGCCTTCATTTCCAAAAGATCTACTACTCCCTGGAAATTCTCTTCCGCGCCGATGGGGATTTCAAGCGGAATGACGTTACCGCCCAGCTCCTCTTCGATCCCTTTGATCACCGCGAAAAAATCCGCGCCCATGCGGTCCATTTTATTGATAAAGGCGATCTTGGGGACGTTATATTTATTGGACTGATGCCAGACAGTTTCCGATTGCGGCTCGACTCCGCCTACGGCGCAAAATACCGCTACTGCCCCGTCTAATACGCGCAGGCTGCGCTCGACCTCCGCGGTAAAATCAACGTGGCCGGGCGTATCGATGATATTAATCCGGTAATCCTTCCAGTAACAGGTAGTTGCCGCGGAAGTAATGGTAATGCCGCGCTCCTGCTCCTGCTTCATCCAATCCATCTGTGCCTTGCCTTCATGGACCTCGCCGATCTTGTGCGACCTGCCGGTATAAAAAAGAATACGTTCTGTTGTGGTAGTCTTACCGGCGTCGATATGCGCCATGATCCCGATATTGCGCACCATATTTAAATCTACTTTAGGAGCAGGCGCAGCTTCTTTGGGTGTTTCCGGGGCTGGCGGCTCGGACTCCGGAGTTTCAGGCTGCGGTTCAGGCGCAGATGGTTCAGGTTGCGGCTCCGGTACAGCTGGCTCAGGCTGCGGTTCAGGTACGGTTAATTCAGGCTGCGGGGCTTCTTCCGGAACGGGCGCCGGGGTTTCTTCCGGAGTTGGCTGCGCGGTTTCTTCCTGCGCTGGTTGCGGAAGCTCTTCTTGCGCAGGCTGCGGCTGCGCCTTAAACTTCATCAGCTCATCAAATAATGCCTGCGCTTTATTCTCCTGCGCTTCCAGTTCCTTTTCCAGATCGCTGTATTCTTCGTTAAGCTTGACAAATTCCTGCTTCGGGACCCACTCGCTGGTTTCCTGCTGTTTTTTAAATACGGTGATCGTATTAAGATGGTCTTTTAATTCTTTACTGAATTCATCAACCTGAAGCTTCAAGCGCTGGTTTTCTTCGTCTAACTTTTTATTTTTTTCTTCCAACGACTGGTATTTTAAGTCAGCTTCGCGCATCTGCCGCGTTAAATCCACATTTTTGGCAAATTCATCCTGCAGGTCTTTTTCCTTTTTTATAAATCTTTTTTCCAGTTCATCAAATTGCGCTTTAAGTTTTACCGCCAACTCTTCTTCTTTAGCAACCCAGTCCTGCCTCCTGGCAAGTTCTGCTTTAAGGTCAGCTTCTCTTTTTAAAGCTGCGTCCAGTTCCGGACGAAGATTTTCCTGGGCGGGCTTTTGCTCTTGTGTATCCGGCAGAACAACGGCAGGCAACTCTTCTTTGTGTTTGCCAAACGAAAAGACTGGGGCCGGCTTAACCGGCTTGGGAGTTTTTGGGGGTTTTTTTGCCTTTTTGGAAGATGTATCTGACGGCAACAGGGCATAAGTTGCCAAGCCTACGCCGCAGAGGAATAGCGCCGCAAGTAATATGATCATATGCTAGTGCCTAGACCGGAACATTCCATATTTCTTTGGCGTATTCCTTTATTGTCCGGTCGCTGGAAAATTTTCCGGACTTTGCAACGTTGATGATCGATTTTTTGGTCCACGCGGTCTTATCGTGGTAAAGCGCTGAAACTTTCTCTTGCACCGCGCAATATTGGTCAAAATCCGCGCAGATAAAATACGGATCCGAAAAAATAATGCTGTCCACAATCGGGCCAAAGAGGTTATAGTCTACGGGAGAAAAGAAATTGCTCTTGATCAGCTGTATTACCTCTTTTAACACCGGCGAGCGCTCAATATATTGCTGCGGGTCATAGCCGCCCTGCCTTATTTTTTCTATCTCTTCCACGGTCAGCCCGAAAATGAATATGTTATCATTACCCACAGCCTCCGCGATCTCTATGTTAGCTCCGTCAAAGGTGCCCACGGTAAGCGCGCCGTTCATCATAAATTTCATGCACCCCGTGCCTGAGGCTTCGGTACCGGCAGTGGATATCTGCTCGGAAAGTTCGGATGCCGGAAATATTTTTTCCGCCAGCGACACGCGGTAATTTTCCAGAAAAACCACCTTCAACCGGTCATTTATATCTTTATCTTTATTGACTACGCCGGCAATGCTATTGATGAATTTAATGATCAGCTTGGCCATAAAATAACCCGGGGCGGCCTTGCCGCTGACAATGAACGTGCGCGGGATAATCGCGGCATGCGGGTTCTTTTTTATCCTTAAATACTGCGCGATGATAAAAAGGCCGAACAAAAGCTGGCGCTTATACTCATGGATCCTTTTTATGTGCACGTCAAACATTGATTCCGGATGCACGGAAATACCGGTTGTTTTATGGATATAATCCACCAGGGCTTTTTTGTTTACTTTTTTAACCTCCTGCCAGCGCTTGCGAAAGGCATCGTCCTCTGTCAGGGGAAGCAGCTTTTCCAGCTCGAACAGGTCGGATATCCACTTGTCCCCGATCGTATCCGAAATCAGGCCGGAAAGCCGGATATTGGATTTTTGCAGCCACCGTCGCTGGGTGATGCCGTTAGTCTTATTATTGAACCGTTCGGGAAAAAATTCAAAGAAATCTTTAAAGAGCTGCGTCTTTAAAAGTTCGCTGTGCAGGCGGGAAACCCCGTTAACCGAATGCGAGCCGATCAGAGAAAGAAAAGCCATACGGATCCGCTTGGGGTCGCCCTCTTCAATGATCGACATCCTGCGGATGCGGTCGGTATCGCCGGGGAAACGCGTGGCCACTTCGTGCAGAAAACGCATGTTTATTTCATAGATCAATTGCAGGTGGCGCGGCAGCAGTTTTTCAAATAAATTCACCTTCCATGACTCCAGGGCCTCCGGCATCACGGTGTGATTGGTATAGGCGAACGTGCGGACCGTGATATCCCAAGCCGTATCCCAATCAAGGTTTTCTTCGTCTATAAGGATGCGCATCAGCTCGACGATTGCCAGGGATGGGTGCGTATCGTTAAGCTGTATCGCCACCTTATCGGGGAAAGAACGGAAATCGGAATTCTCCATCTTGAACCGGCGGATAATATCGGCAATGGAAGCGGCAGTAAAGAAATATTCCTGCTTTAAACGCAGCTCCCTGCCCTGGCTGACACTGTCATTGGGATAAAGGACTTTGGAGATATTTTCCGAAAATACTTTATTATATACTGCGTGCTCATAATCGCCGTCGTTAAAATATTTCAGGTCAAACTCTTCGGTACTGCGCGCCGACCAAAGGCGCAGGGTATTAACGACATCGCTCTTAAACCCTGCTACCGGGATATCATAAGGGCTTGCCAATACATCTTCCGTATCCACCCATTTTACGCGCAGCTTCCCCTTACCGTCGTTAAACATATAGGTATGGCCGTTAAAATGCACCTTTACCGTATATTCCGGCCGGGCAAATTCCCAGGGGCTGCCGCGCCGCAGCCATTCATCGGGAAATTCAATCTGATAACCGTTGATTATCCGTTGGTTAAATATCCCGTATTCATATCTTATGCCGTAGCCGTGCGCGGGAATGCCCATCGTAGCCATTGAATCAAGAAAACATGCCGCCAGCCTGCCCAAACCGCCGTTACCCAAGCCGGCGTCAGGCTCGCAATCTCGTATTTCCTCAAGGTTAAAACCGAGGTCTTCCATCGCCTCCCGCACCTCATCCCAAAGCCCTAAATTCAGGATATTTGTGCCTAAAAGCCTGCCGATAAGGAATTCAAGCGAAAAGTAATAGACCCTTTTCACGTTATCGCGATGGTATCTTTGCTGGGTGGCGATCCAGCGCTCAATCAGCCTGTCCCTGATGCCGATTGCCAGCGCCCAGAAATCATCGGTAAGAGTAGCAGTATACTGATCTTTGGCAAGGGTATATTCCCGGTTGGCAAGGAAAGAGCGCTCCACTCCTTCCTTGGTCATGTCTTTATGAATGCTTACCCAACTGGTATCGTTACGGTTATCCATCTTTACCCGCTCCACATTGAAAGGTGCTTACCGTCGTCAAACCAAAGCGTAATGTTTTTACCGGAATCCGGCCGGTAGATCAATCTTACTATACAGCCGGCAATAAGCATATCATCCGCGTTGCCGTATTCTGAACGAATGCTATCCAGGGTCGCGCCGACTGCTATTTTACCCGAAGTCAAGTCCTGTAACAGGCTGTTTTTTGAGGCTGCGGTTGACGCGGCATAAGTCTTTACAATATCCTCTTTCTGACACGGAATGCCTGCCGTAGTGCACCCGGACAAAAATAACCCGATAACCAGCAAAATAACCGCCTTTTTCATCTTTAGCCCCTCCGATTATAGAAAACACCGTACTTTAGTGTTCTATTATATCACTTTATCGCCAAAAAAAAAGCATTATGCCATTCGTTTCCTGAACCGCAAAGTGCTAAGGGTGATCACGATAAAACCGGTAACCAAAAGCGGGATAAATTGCGGCCAAAGTACCTCTATGCCCACGCCCTTTAAAAATATACCCCTGATTATCGTCAGAAAATAACGCATTGGATTAATCAATGTGAACCATTGTATCACCTGCGGCATATTCGCGATCGGATAGGCAAACCCGGAAAGCAGGAAAGTCGGCATATAAAAAAGAAACACCGACATCATTGCTTCCTGCTGGGTGGAAGCAATCGTAGAAATGAACAGGCCTGCCCCTAAAGTAGTAAACAGGTAGGTGCAGGTGGCAAGGAACAATAAAAATAAACTGCCTCTAAAAGGTATATGGAACCAGAAAATTCCCAGAGAAGTAATAAGTGTGGACTGGATCAGCGCGATCACGCCGAAAGGCAGGAGCTTGCCGAAGATAAGTTCAAGCGGTTTTAAAGGGCTAACGATCAACTGCTCCATCGTGCCGATCTCTTTTTCCCTGACAATCGCCATAGCCGTAAGCAAAAGCGACATGATCGTGACGATAGAAGCAATTACTCCCGGCAGATAATAATTGCGGGAGATGAGGTTCTCGTTGAACCAGGCGCGGTCCCTTAGATCAACGTTCGGCAGGCTGATCTCTTTGCCTGTTTCGGCAATCCGCTCCTTAACCAGGTCAGACTGGTATTTGCTGATGATCGTGCCGGCATAGCCTGAAATGATCATTGCGGTGTTTGAATCAGTACCGTCAACGATCAGTTGGATATCCGCGTTCTTCCCGGCCTTCACGTTGCGGCCAAAACCGCGGTCAATGCGTAACACCGCGCTTACCTGGCTTTTATCAATCACGCGGTCCTGTTCGCCTTCGCTGTGAATATAATATTTCGGCACAAAATATTTGGAATAAGTGAACCTGCGCAGGAGCTGGCGGCTTTCTTTAGTATTATCCTGGTCATAAATTACAGTGGGAATAAAATCAATGTCTTTGTTGGCGGCATAGCCAAAAAGGATGATCTGGATAAGCGGAGAAATAAAAATAACCGTCTTCATCCGCGGGTCGCGCAAGACCTGCTTGAATTCTTTGATCAATACAGCTTTTGCCCTTTCAAAACTGAACATTTTATGCTACCTTTTTTTTGAACCCTCTGATCGCCAGGCTGAACATCAAAAGCGCGAACAAAAACAAAAAAACCGCCTCATCCCACATCACGTCTATGCCGTTACCTTTCAGGAACAACCCCCTTAAGATAATAATATAATAACGCGCGGGAATGAAATAAGTCACTCCCTGGATCACCTGCGGCATATTAAAGATCGGATAAATGAACCCAGACAAAAGCATAGTCGGAATAAAGGTGGTCAGGGTCGCCAGCTGGCTGGCTAATAATTGCGTGCGGGTAACCGTAGAGATCAATATTCCCTGCGACAGGGCTCCGATCAGAAATAATGCGCTTAGAATGACCAATACGATATAGCTGCCCCTGAACGGGACGCCGAATAAGAACCTGGCCATGATCACGCCCACAAAAAGGTCAAAAAAACCAATAGTAAAATACGGCAGGAATTTCCCGATCACAAGCTCCGGCGGCTTAACAGGCGTAGAGATCAGCTGCTCCATTGTGCCTCTTTCCCATTCCTTGGCAATACAGATAGAAGTAAGCAGCGCTGCGATGATCATAATAATCATCGCGATCACGCCGGGGACAATGAACCATCTGCTATTTAAGCCCATATTAAACCAAACCCGCGAACGCATATCTACTGCCGCAGCAGGCTTAATGCCGTAATGGGCAAGCGTGTCCGACAATAACCGCACATTATACCTGGAAACTACCGCGCGCACGTAATTCATGGCAATGGTAGCGGTATTAGAGTCGCTGCCGTCAACCAAGAGCTGCAGCGGAGCGGTCTTGCCGGAATCAAGATAATGGGAAAAATCTTTAGGGATAACCAGCGCCATCATTGCCTCGCCGCTGTTGATCAGGCGTTCAATCTCTCTATAGTTATCCGTATAGCGGATTATTTTAAAATATTTGGAATATTTGAAATTAAGCAAAAAATCTCGGGTAACCTGCGAAGAAGCATCCTGGTTCCATACCACTGTGCGCACCCGGTCAATATCCAGGGACAAACCGTAGCCAAAGATCAAAAGCAGGATCACCGGGATAACTATTGCCAGGCCTAAAGAACGCGGGTCGCGCTTGATCTGGATGAATTCTTTACTGGAGATGGCCAATATTCTTTTTAAGTTCATGTTGCCTTATGCTCCGCGTCGTAATTTTCAATCAGGGAAACAAAGACATCTTCCAGGGAAGCCTTGATCTTAAGGATAGAAAAACCTGTTGCCCCTTCCTTCTCTAAAAGGCTTTTTATTTCCCGGCCGGCTTTTTGGGCCTCATAGACCACGGCATGAATATTCACCCCGAAAAGCGCGACCTCCTTGACCGACTCAAGCCCGGAAATCTTCTCTGTCCATTTTTCGGCCTGCGGCATGATTATTTCAAGGATATCATTCTGCATGATCCTGGTCTTCATCTCTTCGGGGCTGCCCATCGCGATCATCGTGCCGTGATAGATCATTACCAGGCGGTTGCAGTTCTCCGCTTCATCCATATAATGCGTGGTCACAAAGATCGTCCTGCCCTGCGAAGCCATTTCCCTGATGATCTTCCAGAAATTACTGCGGGTGATCGGGTCAACCCCGGACGTCGGCTCATCCAAAAAAATAATATTCGGCTGATGGATGATCGCGCATCCTAATGCCAGGCGCTGTTTCCATCCTCCGGAAAGCGTGCTGGTCAGGCTTGAGCGGAATTCTTCAATGCCGGCTAATTTTATCGTTTCATCACTGCGTTTTTTTCTTTCGTTTTCAGGGATGCCGTAAATGCGGCTGTAAAAATCAACGTTCTCTTCCACGGTAAGGTCGTCATAAAGAGAAAACTTCTGGGACATATAGCCGATGTGCTGCTTGATCTTATACTGCTCTTTGATTATGTCAAAGCCGCCTACCGTACCGCTTCCGGAAGTAGGCGAGTAAATGCCGCAGAGCATCCTGATAGTCGTGGATTTTCCCGCGCCGTTAGGGCCGAGAAACCCAAAGATCTCCCCCTGCCTTACTTCAAAATTGATCTGGTTAACCGCGATAAATTCCCCAAACCTTTTTTCCAGGTTTTTTACGCTTACCGCGATATTATCGTTCATGCCTTGTTTGCCTCATAATCACCGACGATCTTAATAAACGCCTCTTCCAAAGTCTTGACATTGTATTCCTGTTTGATCTTATCCGGGGTCTCGCATCTTAAAAGCCTGCCTTTATGGATCAAGCCGACCCTGCGGCAGCGCTCTGCCTCATCAAGATAAGAAGTAGAATACAATATGGTTACTTTTTCTTTTAAAAGGTCGTAGAGTATTTTCCAGAAATCGCGGCGGGAAACCGGGTCAACGCCATTGGTCGGTTCATCAAGGAATAAAACTTTGGGGGTATGGATCAACGCGCAGGAAAGCCCGAGTTTTTGCTTCATGCCTCCGGAAAGCTTGCCTGCCAGCCGCTGTTTAAAAGGAGTCAGCCCGGAGAAACCCAAGAGCCTTTCAATGGTAGCTCCGCGGCTTTGTTTCGGCACGCAGAAAACATCGGCATAAAAATTAATATTTTCTAAAACCGTCAATTCTTCATAAAGCCCGAAGCGTTGAGACATATAAGCGATATTCTCTTTCAACGCTTCAGCTTCCTTGACGATGTGTTTATTATATACCCAGCCTTCGCCTTCCGTGGGGTCAAGTATGCCGGTCAAAAGCCGCATAGTCGTGGTCTTGCCTGCGCCGTCAGGCCCGACCAGCCCGAAGATCTCGCCTTCCTCGATCTCAAGGTCAAGCTTATTTACGGCAGTATTATTGCCGAATTTTCTTGTCAGGCCGGTTGCTTTTATGGTTATCATACTATTCGATGATATAGGCGTCCGCAGGCATGCCGGGCTTAAGCTCAAGGCTGGAATTATCTACTCTCACCTTTATCCTGTAAACTAGCTTTACCCTTTCTTCCGTGGTCTGGATGGTCTTGGGAGTGAATTCTGCTTCGCTGGAAATGAAAGAAACCCTGCCCTTATATTTCTTTCCCGGATACGTATCAGTAACAACCTCTGCCTCCTGATTAAGTTTTACCCTGGCCAGGTCTGTCTCATTAATATAAGCAGTAACCCATATATTATTCAAATCAATGGCGGTAAATACGGGCGTACCCGGCTGGACTACCTCTCCGGCAAGAGAACTTTTCACTAGAACAAAACCGTTTAACGGCGAGGCCAGCTCCGCAAAACCAAGCCGTGTCTCAGCAAGCTCCAAAGAAGCTTTTAACTGTTCAACATCTGCCCTGTCCGCGTCAAATTTTGTCTGCGCCTCGTCTCTTTTTTGGGCGGAAACTGCCCCGGCCTCAAAAAGGTTTTTTGCCCTTTGGTAATCAAGCCGCGATAATTCATAATCATATTCCGCAGCTTTCAGGCTTGCCGCTGCTTCGTTCCTTATCTTGCTCAATTCATCGGTATTCAAGCGGGCTACTGTCTCGCCCTGCTTGACTACCTTGCCTTCGTCGGTCAAGAGCTCAATGATCTGGCCGTTGACGCGGAAAGAAATACGCACGTCATCACCTTCAATGTTACCGGAAACTTTTATCCATTTATCATGGATCCTCTTCTTAATGAAAGATCCCGCGCCCCAGAATAACGCAGCGATGCCTAACGCGATGATCACGATCACCCGGATAGACTTCTTATCTAATTTAATCGGTTTTTTCATTACCTGCCTCCTTAATAAGGCTTTCTGCCATATTCCTGTCCAAATATGCCTTGGCCATCAGATAATTATATGTTCCCTCTGCAAGGTTCTTCTGTATTTGCGCCAAAGAGACCTGCGCATCCAATACGTCAAGATTGATCGCCACCCCGTTATCATAACTCACCTCGGCGATCCTTAATGCCTCGGCAGCTTCTTCAATATTGTCTTTCTGCGAAATAATGATCGCTTCTGCCTCTCTCAAGTCAAGACAGCCTTTACGGATATCTACGGCGATCTGGTCAGTCAGATTGTCTTTATCTAAAAGCGCCTGCGCATACTGCGCTTTTGCCGCATCTACTTTCGCCTTAGTGGAAAATCCTTCAAATATGGGAACGGTAACCGACACCCCGGCATTCCAATTCCTGTGTTTTGCGTCAAAAATATTACCCGTATTATTTGAGCGTTGAAGTAGCTCCGCCTGTATGCTGATATCCGGCCGGTAGCCTGACTTAGCCATGCTGATCGACCACTTATTTATATCCACGCCTAATTCTTTAAGGATCAATTCCGGCTTTTTCAAATATGCGGTTTTCAGGAACTCGTCTTCCCTTATCTCAATGGGAGCGTATTCCAATTTTTCCTCTGTCTCTATCGGGGTATTTACCTTCCGGCTAAAAAGCTTATTTAATTCGGCTTTTATATAATTAATATCATTGCCGGCCTGGATTAATTGCGGTATCAGCAAAGAAACCTGTACCTTTGACTGCAGCACGTCAAAACGCGAAGCTGTGCCGTGGGTAAATTTATCTTCCACGTTTTGATAGTGCTCTTTTGCCTGGCCGACTAAATCCCTGGCAATCCGCTCCGATTCATAAGCCAGAAGCAGACCGTAATAAAGCCGCTTTGCTTCAAATTCCACGTCTAATTTTTTGGCGCGTAATGTTTCTTCCGCCACCTGCAGATTGATCCGGGACTGCTTAAGGTTGGCAAGATTAGCCCCTCCATTATAGACCGATTCATTAATGAACAGGCCTATCTGATTGTCGTTATGAAAACCGGTAACGATAGTCTCGGCAAAGACTTTATCGTTATGAGTATAGGATGCGCCTAAGTTTATGTGCGGCAGGAACCGGCTGCGCGCGTCAAGGATATTTGCCTTGGCTACCGCGATCCCCTGTTCCTGTATCTGGATATCTTTATTGCCCTGGAAAGCAATGGTGATCGCATCTTTAAGGGTAAGCGGCTGTTCCTGTGCGTATAAAAGCGGGGCACAGAAAAGTAAGACGATCAGGCACATCTTCGCGGATTTGGAAACTATGCTTTTTAATTCATTATATATAGGATAGCCTTTATTGATGCGGAAAAACCGGGCATTGGCCTTATATTCGCTCAAAAGCAGCCCTTCCTTATGCAGGCTGTATAAAGCAGACTGGAACACGCCTGGCCGCTTGCCCAGCCGGCGGCCGATTTCCTGTATATAGAACTGCTGCTCCGGATGCGCGTAAAACAGCTTAAGCAGATTAAGTTTATTCTTGCCTAATAGCTTCATCTCTCTTTTCCCATATATGCTTTTAGCATATAATTATATTATCTTAAATACAATTATATGCTTTTTTCATATATTGTCAAGCAAAAAATAGGGACAGAGACTACTTTTCTATAATAGAAAAGTAGTCTCTGTCCCTATTTTTTCCTACGCATTAAAAGCCGGATAGTAAATAGCAAAAGCATAACAAATATCGCTGCCGTACGCAGGTTTTTCAACATCATGACCGTGTTTCTTTTTTCCGAAACAATATTTTTCAGGTATCCTTGAGGGTCTTCTATGCCTGGCAGCTGGCTTTGGAACTGCCTTGCCAGTTTTGATACACGGGGCATGCTATTATTGGAAAGTATTGCCGTAAGCTCTTTTTCCATGCCTTCGGCTGAACCGATATCATAGGCAACCGAAAGCCTGTCATAGAAAAGAAGGTCCAGGCCGTAACGCTCCATTTTTCTTACAGCGTAAAAGTTGGCAAAGAGCACGCAGAAAAAAAACATCACGGTAAGGGCGATCTTCATTTTAAGATGCCTCCTACTTTCCATTTCCGAGAAAAACATCTTTAAAGGTCTTTATAATATCCACTACCGCGGTCTTAAATTTAAATTTAGGCTCTTTAAGGGTGCCGCTGACCCTGATCACCCCTACTTTGGTGGCTTGGCCGAGGATGGCGGTAGTAAAATCTTTTATTGTACCGGTCAGCGGAGCATCCGGCATGACTTCAGTATTCAGTTCAGCCTCAAGCGAGCCGTTAAAGCCGATCCTTGCCTGCCCGGTGATCGCCATGAGCTGGCTTTGCATCTTTATGCTATCGGTAGAAACATATTCATTTTGAATAACAAAACCGCATGAGCCTTCGCTAAACATGACATTGGTAAAATCGCTGGTAAAGAGAAGCGCGCCAATGCCTTTAAAGAAATTCAGTTCCCAGAGCTTGCCTTCGGTGACCGCGATGGCGCCTGCGCCGCTTAATTTGGAAAGGTCGTTAGAAAAACCGTTTATCTTAACCTGCGCCTTTATTGAGCCGGCAATGTTATTTGAAGCCAACGCGGTATCGTTCTTTAATTTCTCTATTTTTACCCCCTCAATGCCGGCGCTTATCCAATATGGAAGGTTTTCCGATTTTAAGTTCATTTTCGCAGATGCCTCAATAAAGCCGTCATATAGAGCCATGCGCATTGTCGGGATATCGGCAATGCCATTATCCTGCGTATAATGCATAACAAAATCGCCGGATTTCAAGCCATAAAAACCTACGGAGCCGGAAGACAGGCCTGCTTCAATAAAACATGATTTGATGTCCTTTATGTTGCCGTCAAGCCTTCCCTCTACGGCCAGGATCCCCCGAAGATTTATCTTATCCAGCATCTCCTTATGTTTTCTTAACGGCTCTCTTATATCATCAAGATTAACATTCATCCGGTATGAAGCAGATGTTTCAATAACGGAGGGCTCGCTAAAATCAAGGTCAGCCAAACAGGAGAACTCTGATCCGGCGTAACGTCCGTTAAGACTTGAGACGGTTAGTTTTTTCCCGGCAACTGTAAATGCCGATTCCAGGGTTAATTTATCCGAACCCAGCCTGAGCTGCACCTGCGGAGAATTAAAATTGGTAAGTTCTCCGGATGACATGTAGACCTGGTCCGCATATTTAAAATTAATGTTTTCCCAAGCGAGATGATCCGGCCTAAGCTTAAGCGCGCCATTAAGAGAACTGATTCCGGCTGCGGAATCCCCGAACTTTATGTCCGCGTCTGAAATTCCCATATCCGCTGAATAATCAAACTTTCCGGCATCCGGGCCATACCGCGCATCGACTCTCACAGCCGAAACAATGCGCCCGCTTACTCCATCTTTCACAAAAGATATTTGTTGCGGCTTGATATTCAGATCTGCGGACACGACATTGTCTTTGAAGCGTATGTTTGCCGTGGCGTCAATACTGCCTTCGGTCAGGCAAACCCCTAATCCGCGGCAATAAGTATTAAGACTGCCTGCCACCAGCCCCTTGACCGCGGCCTCAACTGCCAATGCCTTATCGGCAATAACATATTCTCCGGAGGCAACTACCCTGGCTGCGGGGCCAACGATGCTCTCGTGCCTGGCTTCAAACTGCAAATTAAATTTTATTTTTGCCGGCAGCGATAAAAATACGGATAAATTAACCTTATCCGCCAGGACGGAAAATGCCGGGCTGCAGGTATTATCGCAGAAATCAACCTTACCTCCGGTAATACTGACCCTTGGGACGAGCAGCTTAAAACCGGTACTGCCTGAACCCGGCGCTGGCCGATCGGAAAATAATCCGGAAACGTTGAACGAGCCATCCTGCCTGCGCTCCAGGAACAGCACCGGAGACCTGACTTTTAAAGCCGGCACAATAATCTGCTTTTTAAAAAACGGCCAGATAAGAAAAGTACATGAAGCTTCTTTTATTTTTAAGAGTTCTTTATCGCCGTCATATACCGTAATGCCTCGCAATACCAGACCCTTAAAAATATTGAACTGCAGGGATTCTAAAACAGTCCTTTTTTGCAGCGAATCGCTGATCCCCTTGATCACCACTGCCTTTAATTTCTGCGGCAGGACTACCTGGTTCAAATAGATGATGCCTCCGGCTGCCAGCAAAAATAAAACTACAAGGCTGAAAATAATCGCCTTCTTTATCTTCGTCTTTTTTCCCATACGAAAAATTTTCTTATCAGCCGCGGCCGGAATAAAATAATGAATCCCCAGCCAACAAGATCATAGAGGATAATAAACGGAAGGCTAAATAAAAATCCAAACAAGCTGTCGTTTTTGATCATCGCCAGATACCTGTTCTTGATCAGGTCAAAATACAGTTCATCGCTTAAATAACGGCGCGCAAGCCTCTTGCCATGCCCGGCAACAGGCCGGGCAGTGCCTCCCCGGAGATGATAAGCTACGGCCGCGGGCATATAATATCCTTTCCATCCCCGGTTCTGGCCGCGCCAGGCAATATCCAGGTCTTCATAAAAAAAACCAAAATCTTCGTCAAGATATTCCCCGTTGCGCTTTAACGCTTCCAGCATTTCCCGGCGATAAAAAGCCGCTGCACCGCTTACTCCGAATACATAACCCTCGCTTTCAAATCTTCCCGCAGCGGGCTTGCCGTGGCCGCGCTCGCAGGCAGTCCGCGAAAACGTCAGGAACAACCCGGTAGAATCCAGCGTCTTTTTGTCAAAACGCAGGATCCTGCCTGAAACCATGCCGATCCGCGGATCGCGGCCAAAACCTTTTAAGGCCTCGGCAATAAAATCCTTTTCCAATACCGCGTCGTCATTCAGGCAAAGTATGAAATCTCCGCTGCTGGCTTCAATGCCTTTATTCAAAGAGCGGCAATAAGTCATATTCCGGTTTTCGGAATATATTTTTACCTCCGCATACTGCCGGATGCCATATTCCTCTAACTTACCGCAGGAATTATCAATAACGATTATTTCCTTATCCGGATGGCTTTGCTGCAATGCCGAATCAAGGCATTGCCGGAAATAACTCTCCTTGCCGGTAGTCGCTATGATAATACTTACTTTACTTGACATTTTTTTTTGCTTTGTTAGAATTATATCACAATGGTTCCGTTCCTGCTAATCCTAATCTTCATCCGGCCATTCATTTCATCACTGGCCTTCCCTGAAATAAACCTCTGTTTTTCCTTCCTGCTTCTCCTGACGCTGGGCATTTGCCTGGTACAAAAAAAGAATGTGCCCGGGATATCCAATCACTTGAAACTGGCGCTGAACTTTTTCTTCCTGGCCCTGTGCGTATCGCTTGTCTTCTCGGCGGACATCATCGCCGGCGTGGCGGAATTATATAAGTACATAACCGCGGTATTAATCTTAATAACCGTTTCCCGCTTTGACCGCGAAGAAAGAGAAAACACCATCCGCATCATTGCTTTATCCGGGTTGATCGTCAGCATTGTCTCCATATACCAGTATTTTTTTGGTTTCCAGCACCTGATTGATTATTTATCCCGGAAAAAGATCAACGATCCCTTCATCCTGGATATCATCAGCCGCAAACGCGTATTTTTCCCCTTTGTCACGCCGAACACCCTGGCAGGATTCCTGGTAATGGTAATACCTCTTACCATGGCAGTCAAAAGCAGATGGCTATTCCTCGTGCCGATGCTGGCTGCGCTTTTACTCACTAAATCGTTAAGCGGGCTTTTTTGCCTGCTTTTGGCTTTAGGGCTGTATAGTTACTTAAGGGTGGCGATCGACAGGAAAAAAATCATTTTCCTGATCGGCATAGCCGTGGCCGGGGTGATCGTGTTGTTTATAAGGTCAAATGCACCCGGCGAACACACCCATCCGCTGTTTTCGTCATTAATGCGCTGGAATTACTGGAAACAGACCTTTGCGCTGATCAAGTCTTCGCCGTTTACCGGAACAGGGATCGGTAATTTTAACCTTAACCTCTCGCGCTACGCGCATAACTCTTATCTGCAGATCTGGGCGGAAATGGGTTTATTGAGCGTGGCAAGTTTTCTGTGGATGGTTTTCTTGAGCTTCCGGGACTGCGCAAATAACTCAAGGCGGCTGCCTGCCAAAAGCCGGACCCCTCTGGCCGCGGGATTAATGGCTGCCAGCGCCGCTTTCCTTATTCATAACCTGATTGATTTTAGTTTTTTCCTGCCGGAAGTATCGCTGTTTTGGTGGGTGATCCTGGGGTTAATGTCCTGCGCTCATCTCCAATAATTCGCTTACCGTAACAAAGCGATAACCTTTTTCTTTCAGCTTTTCAATCAGCCTGGGAAGGGTCTTAGTTGTCTGCTTGCGGTTACCGCCTTCTATTCTAAAAGCGCCTCCGGCATCGTGAAAAAGCACGATGTCTCCGGGCCGGGCGTTCTTATAGATATAGTTTCTGATATGTTTGTCGTCAAATCTTACCCAATCCTTGGAATTAAGCGACCAAAGGACAGTCGTATAACCAAGGCGGGCGATCTCGGCTTTCTCCTTTGCGGAAAGCCATGCCTTGGGCGGACGGAATAAATAAGTTGTTTTCCCGGTAATTTCCTTGATCACGGCTTGCGTATCATTCAACTCCTTTTCCAAATGCCATGTCGGAGAAAATAAGAGCACGGGATGGTTATAGGTATGTACGCCTACGTCATGGCCTTCGGCAACAATACGCCTTGCCACTTCAGGATATTGCTCAACATGCTTTCCGATCATAAAAAAAGTCGCTTTTACCCCGGCATCCTTAAGTTCATCAAGGATCAAATTGGTCCATTTGGGTGACGGGCCGTCGTCAAAAGTAAGGGCGATCACTTTCTCACCGGTCTTGGCGCGGTAAAAAGTTCCGTGGCGCACGAATAGCGCCTGGTCCACAAACACGGTAAATACCGCAAAACAGAATACCGCGGCGGCGATAAAGATAAACAGCCTGAATATTATTTTTTTAATAATAGTCGCCTTCATTATCGGATCCTTACTTCTTTGTTGTTGGTCCTGCGCAACGCCTTAGCCATGCGCGCGTATGCTTCTTCGGAGGTCTCTCCTTCAGTAAGATGCTCGAAACAGACCGCGGCATACCCTTGGCGGTTCTTGATCTTGAATATTTCTACTTTCAGGTGCCCTATCTTTCTTTCCATATCCGCGCTCTAAACTGCTATTCTACTGCAAAATCCCTGCCTGGGCAATACGAAATTTATTGCCTAAAGCGCGGATTAATGATAAAGTGCTGGGATGAGATACAGCCACGCATTATTCTTAAACCCTTATATTGAAAGCAACGCAAACAGCACAATGATGCTCTTCCCTCCCACCGGCATCGAATACGTTGCTACCAGCGCAAAGGGATTAGTTGATAAGATCACTCTCCTGGACTTAAGGCAGGAAAATGAATTATCCGACCCGGATAAACTGCTGGCCTTTGTACGGGACAACGCCGTAGATATTATTTGCGTGAGTATCGGCTGGGACCGCCAGTTTGAAGAGATCTGCCAGTTGCTCAACCGCATGCCGCATAACATCCCGCTGGTAGTCGGCGGCTATAAAGCTACGGAAAAAGTAGAAGAACTTTTTAACGCCTGCCCGAAGATCAATATCATCGTCCGCGGCGAAGGCGAAGAAACTATCCGGGAAATATTAACGGGCACTCCGCTAGAAAATATTCTGGGCATTTCCTACAGGGAAAACGGAAGCATCCGGCATAACCCTAACCGGCCGTTTCCTGACGTCGACAGCCTCCCTGCCCCGGACCGCAGCTTAAGGCGAGGTAACTACGCCCTGGCATTAAACGGCATAGACGTCGCAGGCCTGACTTTTGATTCGGTATTAAGCGCCAGAGGCTGCCCGTTTGACTGTAAATTCTGCACCTTTAGCCTCAATCCCTTAGGGCAAAAACGGAATTATGCCGCGCGCTCCGTAGAATCCGTGATCAATGAAATCAAAAATATAAAAGCTAAAGTGATCCTTTTTAGCGACGATAACCTTTTTGCCAATCCCAAAAGAGCGGAGCAGCTTTGCGACGAGATCATCAAATTAAAAATAAAAAAACGCTTTATTGCCCAGGCGCGCATTGAGATCGCTAAATACCCTAAGCTGCTGGAAAAAATGGTCAAGGCCGGATTCAAAGCGCTTTTGCTTGGCATAGAATCCCCGCATGACTGGATATTAACGCAGCTCAACAAAGGCTTTGACCAGCAAACAATACGCCGGTCATTCGCTGTCCTGAAAAAGTACCCTATCTTTTACAGCGGCTACTTTATCTACGGCAATATCGGCGAAAAAGAAGAAGAAATGGTCTATATCGCGCAATTTGCCAAAGAGATCGGCGTAGATGTGATCGCTTGCAATAAATTAAGGATAGAAAAATTCTCCCCTTTGAGAGAACTTGCGGAAAAAACTCCGGGTTACCACATTACCGAAAGAGGCGAACTTTATTCCGATACCTACAGCCACGCCGCATTAAAAAAGATCGGCAGGAGGATTAAATTCTCTTTTTATACTCCCTCGAGGTTCGTAAAAATACTCTGGAAGAATATTTTTATCACAAAGTTCTTTACTTTTAAAGAGATCATTTCTGTTTTTCTCGCCGCGCCCCGGCTGATCGCAAGCGCGATCATCAGAGAACAGCGCAAGGGCAGGCTCAAAGATTCCCTGAAACGGACGTTTATTAGCAACCGCTAATTGACGATCTCCGGCACAATCCCTTTTTTTACGTATACCGGGTGCATCTCTCTTTTTAAAAACGGCAATTTTCCGGCAAAGACAGCTGCTCCGATTATGCAGCAGATGCCTCCGGATAATAAAGTACCGGGAGCGCCGATTGTGCCGGCTAGAATGCCGGCTAAAAGCCCGCCAAAAGGCGCCATGCCGATAAAAGACATTGTATAAAAACTCATTACCCTGCCGCGCATGCCTTCATCCACAATAGTCTGTAAGATCGTATTGCTGGCTGCCATCTGCACCATCATTGCAAAGCCGGAAAGACAAATAACAAACATGGAAAACCAAAGTACGCGTGATTGAGAAAATATTACCAGCCCCAAACCAAAAATTCCGGATGTTAAAGCAATTATCTTGGTCAGGCCGATCACGCTTCTTCTACCTGCCAGATAGATCGCTCCGACAAGCGCGCCGATCCCCGCCATGGCCATAAGAAACCCGAGCGTTTTTGGCCCGCCGTGAAAAATATCTTTGGCAAAAACCGGCATCAATACCTGATAAGGCATTCCGGCCAAGCTGACAAGGCCCAGGAGGATAAGGATGTATTTTATCGGCGTGAAATTAAATGCATAAACAAATCCCTCTTTTAGCCCGCGCAAGACATGGGGATGGATTACCCCTGCCTTTTTCTTCTCGATCCTCATTGCCGACAAAGAAAAGAGCACGGCAATATAACTGACGGCATTGATCAAAAAACACATGCCTTCGCCAACGGCGGCAATGACGACCCCGGCAATGGATGGCCCGATCAATCGCGCGGCATTCACCATTGAAGAATTCAAGGCTATGGCATTGCTTAAATCTTCCCTGTTACCGATCATTTCCACGGTAAAAGCCTGGCGCACCGGCATATCAAAAGAATTGACCAAACCCAGAAACATGCTTAAGGCAATGATCTGCCAGACTTCTATGCTGCCGGTCAAGACAAGCGCAGATAACACAAATGCCTGCAGCATTGCCAATATCTGGGTAATAAGGAGGATGTTGCGGCGGTTATGCCGGTCAGCGATCACTCCGGCAAAAGGCATCAATATGAGCGCGGGTATCTGGCCGAAGAAAACCACTGTGCCAAGCAAAAACGCGGAATTGGTAAGCCGGTACACCAGCCAGCTCATGGCGATCTGCTGCATCCACGTGCCGATCAGAGAAATACTCTGTCCGCCGAAAAAAAGGCGGTAATTCCTGTGCCGCAGCGCGCGAAAGATATGCGTCATTCGTACCTTAAGGCTTCAATAGGATTAAGCTTGGATGCTTTTTGGGCAGGCCAGATACCGAAAACTACTCCCACCATCAAAGAAAATACCGTTGCCAGTATTACGGAAAACAAAGATACTTTTATTGACCAACCGGCAAAAATCGTGATCAAAATAGCTATGCCGCTGCCTAACAAGATGCCGGCAATGCCGCCGATAAATGACATCAGCACAGCCTCAATCAGGAATTGCGCCATAATATCTTTATTATTCGCCCCGATGGCCTTGCGCAGCCCGATCTCGCGCGTGCGCTCGGTAACCGAAACAAGCATGATGTTCATGATCCCGATGCCTCCGACTAACAGCGATATGGCGGCAATCGACCCCAATAAAAGCGACATTGTCTTAGTCGTGGCCTCCAGGGTCTTTTTAATCTCGGACATATCGCGGATCTGAAAAGAATCTTCGCTGTCCTTATTAAGGCGGTGCTGTTTTATGATCGTTTTGGATATTGCATCCTGGGCCGCTTCTATGAGGTCCGGGCTTTTTGCTTCTACAGAGATAGTATCAACATACTGTTTTCCGAAAACCCGGTACATCGCCGTAGTCACCGGTATAACTACCACATCATCCTGGTCCCTGAAGCCCCCTGCGCCCTTTGGCGGCAATATGCCGATTACTTTAAAATTCAGAAGATTTATTTTTATGCTTTCCCCCACCGGATTATTTTCGCCAAAAAGTTCCTGCGCTACGGTTGTGCCGACCACTGCAACCTTTTCCCGCATGCGCAGCTCTTCCTCGGTAAAGAACCTGCCGATTGTCGGCTCGGCTGCGCGCATTTTAGCGTATTCCACGCCTACGCCTTCAACCTGAGTATTCCAATTATTGCCGCCGTATACGAGCTGGCCCCTGCCTGAAACGGAAGCATAAAGCCTGCTTACCACGTCGGTAAGCTTGGCGATTGCCGCTACGTCGCTAAAAGTAAAACGGGTAACTGTGCCTGTTTCCATAGCTACTCCGTGCACGCGCGCAGATCCGGGCCTGACAATTAAAAGGTTTGAACCCAAAGACACTAATTGTTTAGCAATAGACTCTTTCGCGCCCTGGCCGATCGCAAGCATGGCGATTACCGCGGCAACGCCGATCAATATGCCCAGGATAGACAGGAGCGAACGCATCTTATGCGAAAGCATGGCAAATGCCGCCTGGCGCAGGTAATCCAGGAACTTAATCCCACCGGAAATCTTATGACGCATTGAAAAAATATCATTGAGCCTGCTTTTTCCGTCGCTAGCCGGTTCCGGCATTCCCCCGCTGCCGGGCCGCAGCTGGTCTGAAACTATTTTTCCGTCATGCATGCGGATGATCCTTCTGGCGGGAGCGGCAATATCTTCTTCGTGAGTAACAATAATAACGGTTTTGCCTTTACGGTTGAGCTCTTTTAATATAGAAAGTATTTCTTCTTTGCTTTTGGAGTCAAGGTTTCCGGTAGGTTCGTCGGCAAGTATTACCAGCGGGTCATTGACCAGCGAACGGGCGATCGCCACTCTCTGCTGCTGGCCTCCGGACATCTCATTAGGCCGGTGCAGCATCCTGTCTTTCAGGCCAACCCCTTCCAACTCCTGCCTCGCCCTTTCTTTTAAGTGCCTTTTACCGGCATAGATCAGCGGTAACTCGGCATTTTCCAGCGCGGTCATCCTCGGCAGAAGATGGAACTGTTGAAATACAAAACCGGTGATCCGGTTGCGCAGGCCGGCTACTTCCTCATCGGAGAGCCTTGTGATTTCCTTATCCCCCAAATAATAAGAGCCGGAGTCCGGACGGTCCAGGAGCCCCAAAATATGCATCAGCGTGGATTTACCTGAGCCTGAAGGCCCCATGATCGCGATGAATTCCCCGGAAGAAACTTTCAGAGAAACATCACAAAGGGCCTTGACCTCTACCTTGCCCATCTGATAAGTTTTTGATACGTTCTTTATCTCTATCATTCGTGACTATTTGCGCTGTGTCGCGCTTGGCCTGCGGGACGGCATGAACGGGTTCTTGCCGGTATCGCTTTTGGGCAAGACGAATTTTTCAGTCTTCATGATTATCTTATCATTTATCCCGAGCCCGGAAACAATCTCTATGTTCTTATCGTCGGAAACGCCCAACACGACAGTACGCCTGGCCGGCTCGTTTGCGGCGTTATTCTTGACCATGACATAATCTCCGTCTTTATCCTCATGCACTGCCTCAAGCGGCACAAGTATGGCGTTGTCTTTGCTGTCAATGATGAAATTTACGGTCGCGTTCATCCCGGAGCGGAAAAACAGCGGCACTTCCTCAGGCACAAGATCGACTTTATAAACCGTAACGTTATTTACGGTTTCGGATTCGTAATAAATATGTTCCACCTTTGCCTTGATCTTGTTATCGGCGTAGGCATCAAGGCTGACGACCGCGTCCTGGTTAAGCCTTACCTTGCCGATATCGGTTTCATCCACTTGCGCGCGCACGATCAGATGGTCGGAAAGCACAAGCACCGCTTCGCTGGTAGTTACAGTCTGGCCCGGCTGCACCGTCGCCACAATAATTTCTCCGTCGATCGGCGCCAGCAGCGGTATCGGCTTATAAGTTTGTTCCCAATATTTCAATTTATCCGGCCCCTGGCCTTCGGCAGCATCCAGGATTGCCGCCCTTTCCGTAGAACTCATCCAGGCCAGGACCTGGCCGTCTTTTACCATCTCGCCTTCCTTGACCAGAACGCTTTCTACTCGGCCGTTAACCGGCGGAGTAATTTCCAGCCGGTTCTTCGGTAGGACCGTACCGGTTGTTGAAACGGTGGTCTCAATATGGCCGATAGTCGGGGTAATTTCCTGCGCCTGTTCATCAGAAGTAGCCTTTGGCCTCATCTTTATCGCGGCAAACGCGATAATTGCCAGGATAACCGGAACGAGCAAAATTAATTTTGTCTTTTTATTCATATTCTAATGTTTCTCCTTTCGCCTGGATCCATGCAGCCTCTGCCAGCAAGGCATTGGCTTGGGCATTTAAAAATGCGCTCTTGGCACTGACAAGATTATCTTCAATGATTGTCCAGTTATCAAAACTGATAAAACCGATAGAGTATTGCGCCTGGGCAATATTGGAACGTTCCTGCGCGGCAACCAGGGTTTTTCTTTGCACTTCGACATTCTCTATAGCATCCTGCAGTTCTGCCCAAGTCTGCTCTAATGTCAGGATTAACCCGTCTTTGGTACTTCTTTCATTTTCCCGTAATTGGTTTAATAGCGCCCTTGCCTGGGCTACCTGGGCTAGCCTTAACCCGCCCTCAAAAACCGGCATAGACATAGTAAGACCGAGGTTCCATTGGTCGTTTTTCGGTGACCAGTGGCTGCCGGCTTTACTTGCGCCTGCTGAACCGGAAAGCGTAGGAGAAAAATTGGCATATGCAGAACGTAAACTGAATTGCGCCGCGTTCTTCTGGGCAACCAACTGCTGCAAGGAAGGATTATTTTTAACCAAGGCCTCAAAATCCGGCTTATCTTTCACAATGTTACTTACTTTAAAATCTCCCTTAGCCTCTAAGGGCACGAGTTCCTTACGGCCCATTTCTTTTGTCAGATTACGCTGGGCAACTTCCAAGTCTCTTCTGTTCTGGGAAATCCCGTATTTTGCGCTGGCCAGGTCAGCTTCCGCGGTAAGCAGCGCGCCTTTATGTTCCAGGCCGGATTCATACCTCAAAGTAATCAATTCCAGGTTGCCCCTGCGGATATCATAGATATCTTCGGTGATGCGCAACAATTCCTGCGCCCTTAACAGATCAATAAAAGCTGTGCGCAGCCGGAAACGTACTGCAGAAGAAGTAAACCTGAAGTTTTCCTTTGATGCGGCGATGTTCTCTGAAGCGGCTCTTACGTCCTGGATGGTCTTGGTGCCGTCAAAGATCAACTGCGTACCGCTCAGGCCATAACCATAGCTGTCCGCGTTAGAATTGGTTACGCCGTTATCAGTCCTTGCCGTGGAAGCGGTTACGCTGGCATCTACTTGCGGATAAAGGCCGCTGGCAGTGATAGTTTTACCTGCCTGCGACTGTTTTACTTCTTCTTCTGCCGCGATCAGATCAGGATGGTTCTTTGCCGCTTCCCTTATGCAGTCCTGCCAGGAAAGCGTTTCAACGGCAAAGGCCTCTGCCTGAAAAAATATAAAGGATGAAATTAAGACTATAACGATATACAGCCGGTTAAAAGACATAAAGTTAGGCCCTTTGGGAAGTTTTACCTTTAAGCTTAGAGAATAATTTTGCCGCTTCGCCGAGGAACTGATTAAAATTTTCCGCAGGAATAAAGCTGAACATCTCCATGCCGGGTTTTCCCAGGACAACCAGCTTATCCCCTGATTTGATCTTAAAAGATTTCCTTACGTCCGCGGGGATAACCACCTGCCCCCTCTCTCCTACGGTAACCGAACCGAAAAACTTGCCTTCTCCAAGGTTTTTCATCTGTATCTCCTCTCGCTAATCAGGCTATCTTGAATATGAATAGTATGAATAGTATGATATATCAAATAAATCTGAATGTCAAGGGGAAAAGGAGATTAAAAAGTAGTCTCTGTCCCTACTTTTTTGTCCCTACTTTTTAACGGCGGAAATTGGATTGTTTACGGAATTTGTTGTGATTCTGTCCGGTGCCGGACCTTGGCTTATTGCCATATTGCCGCTTCGGAGGCTGCTGCGCAAATTCGCTGAATTCTTCCGGAGGGACCTGCGGATGTTTTGAAACCGGCAGCGATGCCCGGATAAGCTTTTCAATCTCCTGCACATCCCTTTTTTGGTCCGGCGTAGCAAAAGAGATAGCATGGCCCTTATGCCCGGCCCTGGCCGTGCGGCCGATACGATGCACGTAATTCTGCGCGTCTTCGGGAAGGTCATAATTAAGCACTAATTCTATGCCGGACACGTCAATGCCGCGCGCGGCAATGTCCGTAGCAACCAGCACCCGGTATTTACCGGACTTAAATCCTTCCAGGGCTTCGCGGCGCTGCAACAAAGAGCGATTAGAATGGATTTCTGCTGCCCGATGTCCCATCTCGTGGATAGCCCGCGTCAATTTCCTCGCATTGTATTTCGTGCGCGAAAACAAAAGCACCGTACCCTGGTATTGCGCCAAGAGCTTACCGAGCAGCCGCAGTTTAGCGTCTTTTTTAACAATGAATAACTCCTGGGTTACGCGTTCAGCAGTTGTCCCGGAAGGCGCGATCTCTACGCTTACCGGCAGTTTCATGTATTTGGCGGCAATTGCCATGATCTCTTTTGGCATAGTCGCGGAAAAAAGCATGGTCTGCCTTTCCTTCGGCATAAAACGCAGGATCTTCTCTATCTGCGGGGCAAACCCCATATCAAGCATACGGTCTGCTTCATCAAGCACGAGCATGACCACTTCATCCGGGATAACATTCCATTGACCCATATGATCCAGTAATCTTCCGGGAGTGGCAATCACCACGCGCGGGCTCTTACGCAAAGCAATGATCTGATCATTCATCGGCGCGCCGCCGATCAGGCAGGCTGTGCGCATGCCAAAGGGATGGGCAATACCCTGAACTGCCTCATCAATCTGGATCGCCAGTTCGCGCGTCGGAGCAAGGACTAAACCGATCCCCTTTTTCTGCGCCAGGCGTTGCACCATGGGAATGGCAAAAGAATGGGTCTTACCGGTACCTGTCTGGGCAATACCGACAACATCCTTACCTTCAATAGCCATAGGAATAGCTTTGATTTGTATCGGAGTGGGGACTTTGAATTTTATGCGCTCAAGGATCTCAAGTATCCCCGGGGCAATACCAAGGCCGAAAAAACCCTGACTGGGCTGCTGCGCTGGATTATTGGAATTAATCGCTCTGTGTGGCATATTTTTTATCCTTTATGGTTATGCGGCGATTTTTTCAGCAATAGGTAAACTTACCGTAAACACCGCTCCTTCTCCAAGCGTGCTTTCTACGCTGATATCGCCGCTATGCTGTTTAACGATATTGTATATAATAGACAGACCCAAGCCCGTGCCTTCGCCTGTCGGTTTAGTGGTAAAAAACGGGTCGAATAGCTTCTTTAAATGCTCCGGAGAAATGCCTATCCCGGTATCCGCAACCGAGATCAATACGCGTTTTTCTGAAGGATCAAGGCTTGCGCGGATAGTAATTACGCCGTGGCCGTCATGCGCAGGCTTTTTTTCTATCGCCCACCTGGCATTATTGATAAGATCAAAGATTACCTGCTGTAAAAGTTGCGGCTCTCCAAATACCTTCGGCAGCCCGGCTTGAATTTCAGTCTTCAGGTTGATCTCCTGCAGTTTCATTTCATAAGAAATGATGGCCATTACCTTCCTGATCAACTCGTCAACCGGAACAGGAATGAATTTGCCGGTGGCAGAGCGGGAAAAACCAAGGAGAGAATCGGTAATGCTTTTGCACCTTAAGGCAGACTCTTCAACAACATCCAAGATGTGCATAAAGTTTTCAAAGCTAAAATCTTTTTTGATCACTGCTTCCATCTTTATTAACTGAACATTATTTAATATGCCGGTTAAAGGATTATTGATCTCGTGGGCAATACCTCCGGCAAGCTGGCCTACGGAAGCCATCTTAGTCGACTGTATCAGCTGGTATTGCGTTACCTTAAGCTCATCGTAAGCATTGCGCAATTCCCTGGTCCGCTCCTGGATCCGCGCCTCTAAATCATTGTTGACTCTCTGCAGCGCATCTTCCGCGCACTTACGCTCGCAAACCTCTTTCTGGAGCTTTTCCATTGTTTCCCGGCTAAAGATCCTCAACACTCCGCATATCGACCAGGCAATAATTATTGCGCAAATACTGCGGAACGCCTGGACCGGAACATGCATTAACGAAAAGAAAGAATCCGTATTAAGCAGGTTAGCGGGGAAAAAATCCGCCCTGGGGACCACCAATCCCCCCAAAATCCCATAAGTAAAAAAAGCTAAGCTCGCCCCGAAAAAATATTTCTTTACCTTAAGCGGCGCCAGCTCTTCTTCTTTACATTTATAATATGCTATAAGACTAAAACCGATCAAAAAGCAACCCGGAAAACCCAGAAGATACCTTGAAAAAATAGTCCCCATCCTCCAGAAATCGCCGGAGTTAATAAAACTAAGGGTTAAAATAACAAACGAGATGATTAGGGTCAACCACCAGCCGAATGCCCTGGCGGTCTTCTCAAAATATCTCTGGCCGCAGATGCGGAAAAGCCGCCTGCTGAATTCAAATAAAAACAGGTAAGAAATTATCAGAATGAAGCTGCGGACAAGATCAAAAACAGGATTCTTGCCCTTGATTATCGCCCACATATCCAAAAACTCATTTACCCCGTGGATCAAGCCGAATCCCGCTAAAAGCCATAAAATTTCAGCAAGCTTGAATTTGCTTCCTTTTTTGGGCTGCGCAAAGACAGCAATGCCCATTCCTACAAAAGCTAAGCCATAGATGAAAAAAATGATATCCAGGTTGGACTGCGACCACTGCGCGATCAAATCAAGGGTTAGACCCACTTTTGGCTCCTCTTTCCTTTAATTCTATTCTACTTGCTTGCTTCTAATAACGCAAGCAAAATATGCCTTCAGCCTAAACAGGGATTTCAACGTGGGCATGAATCAGCCACTTACGGGAAAAATAACGGCCGGTGATAAAAATTGCCTGAAACGATATGGAAATATTCATTGCCCACCATACTGCTGCCGGGCCAATGCCAAAATGCAAGGCAAGGATATAGCTTAACGGCACGCGCACCAGCCACACGCATAAGGCGACGATCACCATCACGCTTTTTGTGTCTCCTGCGCCGTTCAGGCCGCCGGCAAGGATCACCGACCACGCCATTACCGGCTCAAAAAGCAAGGCAATATAAATATATCTGACGCATTCATTAATCACGAGTTCGTTATTTGAAAGCAGGCCGGCGATATTGCGGGCATTGAACATTACTGCCACCGTCATAATGGTAACCAGCGTAAGTCCCAATAACGCGGTAACTATGCCTGCCCAGAAAGCATCTTCCTTGTTTTTCTTGCCGAGGAGATTACCGACGACAACTGCCGCTGCCATGTTAAAGGCAAACGCGGGCAGGAAGATTGCCGCCTCAATGCGCAGGCCGTTGGTAAACGCAGCCAGCGTTTCCACGTTATTCACCGGCAAAGCGCTGATGATCAAAAAAAGCGCCAAAGCTGCCAACTGCCATAAAATTTGCAGCATGCCCGCAGGCCAGCCAATAGAAACGATCTTTTTGGTCACCGGCAGGGAAAATTTTAAACGGTGGAGCATTATGCGCTTAAGAAAGACCAAATTCAGGATGCAGCCGATGCCTGTGCTGATGATCGTAGCCACGACAATCCCCTGAAACCTGAGGGTTGTGCCGAAAGACAACGTAAAATTAAGCCAGATATTCAGCAGACAGACGATGACCATTGTCCAAAGGGATTTTTTGATCATGCCGCAGGCGCGCAAGATCCCGTTGGTATTGACAAGGATATAGCTGAAGACCAGCCCCAGAGAATAAAACCGCATTAATGACAGCGCCGGCCCCTTAAGCGCAGCCGGAACGTCAAACGCCCTGACCAGGCCGGAAGAAAAAATAAGCGCAAGCAAACTTAAGGCTATGCCGGAAAGCGTGGAACTGATCAATGAAGAATCCACGGCAGTATGCAGGCTCTCTTGATGATGCGAAGTATGCAGCCGGCTGACTACAGAAACCGCGCCCGTAGTCAGCGCAAATCCGATGATGCCGAAAACAAAATACAGCTGCGAAGCAAAACCGTAAGCCGCCTGGACCTCTTTTCCGAATAAACCGGCGACATAGACGTCGGCAAGCCCGATCAGGAACATAAAGAACATGATCAGGGTCATCGGCCAGCTGATTGACCAGCTTGATACGATAAGATGCTTAATATTTTTATTTTGCGCTAAATTCCGCAGCATACGCTCTTTCTATTTTACCGGCAGGAGGGTATATTTATTGATCATTGCGCAGGGATGATATGAAAGCTTTGTCTTGCGTAAACCGTCAATGCCGAGGTCCTGCTCCAGGTTTACATAGCGGAACATGCCTGCTTCGCGGATCAGAAATTCATGCAGCATCGCCTGATACAACCCGGGGATATCGCTGACTGCCTTAAGCGCGTGGAGCACCAACGTATCGGGGTTAAGCGCTTCGGCAATAGCAAGGCCGCGAATAGCGCCTTTTATTTTTATCGCCCCGGCAATAAGGAAAAAAGCGGAAAAATTACCGATCATATCCTTAATCGCGTGCCTCTCATTATTTAATCCCTCCACGTGGTCGCAATCCCTGATCGCGCACCATGCCTCTTCAAACTCCAGGCAGAACTGCGCGTTAGCCGCGTCAAGCCGGATATATTCGTAAACGTTTTGCGCCCTGAATTTTTTGATCAGGTTGCGCTTACCGTCATATTTTCTCCCCGCAAGAGAGATCAAATCAAGACTGTTGTATAAATAATCGGCGTTATCCGGGTCAGGTTCGGCAACAAAACGGCTGTCATTATCAAACAGGGACTTGGTTTGTTCCGGCAGCCGGATAAAGACCCCGGCGCCATCGCCCATTACCTTCTCTATAGCGGATTTTATATTACCTTTGCCGATGGGATTTAAAAAACGCTTCGTTTCTTCCGCTCCCGAGCAAACAATAAGCATGCCGTCAAGCAGCGAAACGGAAAATTTATAAGCGTTGCGCCAGGCATAAAGATTGGTAAAAGTGAATTCCGAGATCAGCGGAGGGCTTTCCTTGAATGCCTTGATAAAATCCGGGCGGTCGGCAAGTTCTATAGGCTGGCTTTCCGGATACGGCCTGATACCCATTTACTTAGTAATTTTCGTTTAAAACCTCATAGAATGCCTGAGGATGCTTACAGGCAGGGCATTCTTTCGGCGCTTCTGCCCCTTCAATAACATAGCCGCAGTTAATGCAATGCCATTTTACCGGTGTTTTCTTCTTAAATACCTCGCCGGTAGCGATGTTGCTGACCAGCTTTCTATATCTTGCTTCATGGACTTTCTCAACCTTGGCGATCTGCTCAAAAGAGCGCGCTACGTCGGGAAAACCTTCTTCGTTGGCAATCTTGGCAAAATTTGAATAAAGCGTAGTCCACTCAAGCTGTTCTCCGGCTGCTGCCGCTTCAAGATTGCTTTTCGTATCCTTTATCATTCCCGCAGGATAAGAGGCGGTGATTTCTACGTCTCCTCCCTCAAGATGCTTAAAGAATACCTTGGCATGCTCTTTTTCGTTTTCTGCCGTCTCAATGAAGATATTGGAGATCTGCTCATACCCTTCCTTTTTGGCAGCGCTGGCAAAATAGGTGTACCGGTTCCTTGCCTGGGATTCTCCGGCAAACGCCGCTAAAAGATTTTTCTCTGTCTTCGTCCCTCTGATTGAATTGGCCATTTTACTTCCTCCTTTTTTATTGCTTTTATTATATTCATAATACCGCCGTTAGCAAGAGATTTATGCGCTGGCTGCCCGGCGGATAGAAGCGCTGCCGAACTTTTGGCGGATCTTATCCACTACCTTATGCACCTCTTCTTTTTTTACGTCTGCTTTATCCACAAACAGGTATTTTTCATCTGCCGCGGAAAGATTTGACGCCCTTACTCCGACCAGCCTTACCTTACGGCCGTGAGCCGGAAAATCCTCAAAAAGCTTCCGGATCGCCCTGATCAGGGCTTCTGAAAAATTTGTCGGCTCTCCTATTGTTACGGCCCGCGTATAAGTCTGGAAACCTTCCAGCCTGACCTTTAAAGTAATGGTCCGGCATTTAAAGTTTGCCTCGCGCAGCCTGCCGGATACCTGCTCGCATAAAGACGCCAGTTCAGCCATTATCCGGTCATTATCAGCCGTATCCTTTTCAAAAGTCATTTCATTACTGACGGACTTTGCTTCTCTTTCCGTCTCAACCTCGCTTTCATCTATACCCTGCGCCATTTCCCAGAACCATTCGCCGTTCCTGCCGAACATCGCGCTCAAATCTTTTTTGCTTTTTTTAGCAAGGTCACCTATTTTCCAAATGCCCGCCTGGTTCAGAAGGTCTTTTGTTTTGCTGCCTACTCCCCAGAGCGCGCCAATGTCCAGCGGCCAGAGAAAATCAAGCAGGTTCTCTCTTTTTACCTCAACCAAGCCGTCGGGCTTTTTCAAGCCCGAGGCGATCTTGGCAGCCATCTTTGTCGGCGCAAGGCCGATTGACGCAGTCAGGCCGGTTTCTTTTTTTATGCGCTCTTTTATTGCGCTGCAAGCCTCTAAAGGCGTGCCAAACAGCCGATAAGTCGGGCTGATATCAAGGAACGCCTCATCAATACTCACTCCTTCTACTAACGGACTGAATTGCCGGAAGATGCTGAATATTTTATCCGACGCTGCGCTGTATTTTTCCATATCAACGGGAAGGAATACCGCTTGAGGGCATTTACGAAAAGCAATAGAGATCGGCATTGCCGAATGGATGCCGAATTTCCTGGCTTCATAAGAACAAGTGGAAACTACGCCGCGGCCCTTGCCTGCCTTGGGGTCTGCGCCGACAACTACCGGCTTTCCCCGGTAAGCAGGATTATCCCGCTGTTCTACCGCGGCGAAGAACGCGTCCATGTCAACATGGACTATATAACGGCTTTCCTTTACCAACGTCCCTGCTTTCACTCATGTCTTTTGCGCTGGCCGGGCAGGTATAGGCAAAATATCTTCGTAAACGTCAAAAATATCCTCCTGCTCCATATGCAGGAAATGCCCCGCGCCCTTGACAACCCTGACCTCGCATTGGGGGATCTGGGAAGCAAGGAATTTAACGTCTTCCAGGTCAATAATCGTGTCTTTTTCTCCGTAGATCAAAAATGTTTTTGCCTTGATATTCGCAAGATTGATCAGGTCGCCTAATTTTTTCGTTGATATTACGAACAACCCGTGCTCATAGAATGCGCGCAGATTTTCTTCACTCATGGCATGGAACTGGCTGACGATCTTATTCTTGATGTTTTCCGGAAGATTCTTACCGAAGCTTTCAATCAGGATATCAGCCATTTTCTGCCTGTTTTGCGGGTCTATTTTAAAACCTTCTTTAATGGTTTTAACCATCTGGTCATTGGCTTTTGTCCCGAGGCTGGCTAAGCATAATTGTTTTGCTTCATTATGATGCCGCGAAGCAAAGGCCATGGCAATGATCCCTCCCCACGAAGCAGAACAGATCGTGACATTCCGATTTATGCCCGTAGACCTGATCACCTCGCGCAAAATATCCACCTGTTCATCCAGGGTAACAAAGGTCGGGCCGGAAACAACCTTGCCCTTGCCCTGATTGGGAAAATCAAAAAGCACGACGCGATAATGCGGGGCATAACGCAGGACAAAAGTATGCCACATGGCCATGGATTGCTGCACGCCATTAAGACAGATAATATGCGGCCCTTCATTTTCATATATCCGATAGGGGATCGTGAACCTGCCGAATTCAATCGTCCCTTTGACGATTGCCGAGCCGTGGCGTATATACTTAGAATGATTGGGCGCACTAGACATTATTTCTCCGGTAATGTAAAATAAAATGTGGTTCCTTTGCCCACTTCGCTCTCTACCCAGATCTTTCCGCCGTGCGCTTCTACTGCCATTTTACAAAAAGTAAGGCCCAGCCCTTTACCGGTTCTTCCCTTTACCTGCGCCTGGGCTGACTCTACTTGCGCGAATTTATCGAACACGCGCGACAAATATTCTTTAGGTATGCCTGCTCCCTGATCTTTTACGCTCAAGACAAATTGCCTGCCATCATTATCGTGGCTGGCCTGCACGCTTATCGTGGTCCCGGTATCCGTGAATTTAAGCGCGTTACCGATCAGGTTAGAGATAATTCTTTTTAAGATCTCCCGGTCAGCTTGAAGCTTAAGTTCCGGAGCCGCGTCAAAAGTAATGGTTTTTTGTTCCTGCCGGGCAATAACATTCATCGCATTGGAGATCTCTGCGAACAAAGCGCTCAAGCCTACTTCCTCATAATGCAATGTGAGCTTACCTTCTTCCATTTTATCGATATCCAAAAGATTAGAGACCATCCTTTGCATTTCCTGCGCGCTGTAAATTATCCAATAAAGGGTTTTTTTATATTCTTCGGAAGAAAGTTTATCCGCGCCGATCTGCAGTATCTGGGCATTACCCAATACCCCTGCGAGCGGATTATTCAGGTCATGCACGATCATCTGGGTCAAAGAGGTTTTCATCTGCTTGAGGCGGAAAAAATCGTAGATCAGACGCGCGATATCGCCGAATTCAGTTTTTTTATCTTTTAGCCGCTGGAGATATTTCAGATCCTCGGCCATTAATGACATGGAGATAGAACGTAAAGGCAGAAATACCCATCCGATAATCACCGATACGATCAAACCGAGTAAGCCGCCGGCAAAGGCCAAAAGAAGCAAAAGGTATTTTCTGGATGCCGCATTGAATTCCCTGATCTCCTCGGATACTTTTGAAACGATCAGCTGCCGAAGCGGTTTACCCTGCCAATCATCAAGGCTGTGTGAAAAAGTAATAACCCCGTTTCTAAAGTCTATACGGGACCCCGTTGCATCATTAGCCCACGGACGTAAATTTACCGCGGCCTCCGTCATTTCCGAAACCTCGTTAATGTAACTATCATCCCATAAGCGTCCGGCAAAAAAGTATCCTTGCGGCTCGGTCTTCCTGCCCGGATCATTGCTGGGATGAACAGTAGCGGCGCGCAGCTCCAACAAGCCGGCAGGCGTCTCAAGAAAAAAATGGGCAAACCGCTGTTGAAATAACGCGTCAAAGACCGCGGGCGGAAAATTTATCCCGGCGTCGCCGTCTTTTAAATTACTGATAGAATAATACGGCTGCCGGGCTGCGTTATAGATCCACATGCCGTTAATGTCAAAATTGGAAAGCGAACTTTGCGACAAAGAGGTGCCGGCCCAATTCTTATCATCGTTGACCACGCCTGTCAGCATTTCGTCCCAATACGTGTAATCAAAAGTTATGGTCTCTAAAGATGCGCCCTCCAGCTTCAACAATTTGTCAAAGGCGCGCTCTTTTTCTTTAGCGCTATTTTGGAATAGCCGGGCGATCGCCTGCCTTTCCATAACCCTGAAGGAAATAAAAACCGTAAGGAATATGACGATCAGAAAGACCAGGAAATAGACCAGCCGCGTCTGTACTCTTATGCCATGATTTTTCATATCCGGCCCTTCATTCGCTTATCTGCCGAGCCCTTCCATAACATTACCCATGGACGGCATCTGATAAGAGAATTTTTCATATCCGGCAGGCACCTCAAACAATGAATCAGGCTGGCTGCCTGTATTTATGTTCTTATACTCTATGACCCAGCTATTGTCAGCCGCAGCTATCTTAACCGGTATGGTTAACCCGCTGGCGATCCACTGATACATGGTTTCTCTATTTCCGTTCTGATTGTAAGTGATCTCATACTTTTCAGTCATCCTGCCGCCTATCGCCTCTTTCCCTACAAGCTTACGCTCAATCTCATTTTCTACTTTTTCCGTAGGGGCCATCGGCCTGCTGGTATCAATTTCCTGCTCCATATACATTTTATCTTTGGGCATAAGCATCCATACTACTTTTTTATCCATCCGGCTGATAGTAACGGCATCCGGAGCTTCCATCCTTACTTTGTCTTTAGTAACGAATATCTTTCCTTGAAAAACCCCGTCTTTAGTCGTGCTGACCATTTCTGCGGAAAAATCTTCAGCCAAAGCCACGGCTGCCGAAAGAAGAACAACCGCGCTCATTACCGCAATCATCAATTTCATCCCGGTCTTCATAAAGCACCTCCTGATAATTGCGCCTTAGCCAAATCTCGCAACCGCACAAAATCACCCGGAAGGAAACCGGATGTGTCTATCGGAGCAAGTACTTTTATGGCGCAAGAGATCTTTGTCTTAAAAAGCCAGCTTCCTTTTGGAATGGCGTTCTTTGTCCCTTCAATGATCACCGGCAGGATCGGAACTTTTTCTTTTATGGCCAGCTTAAACGCGCCGTTCTGAAAATCGCCGATCTCATGGTTATCGCTCCTGGTGCCTTCCGGAAAAAATACGACCGATATGCCTTTACGCAGCCACTCACCGGCTTCTCTATAAACCTTTTTAATACTGGAAAAATTCCCCCGCCGCAGCCGTATATGCCGGGCAAGCATCATGTTCCATCCGAGGACCGGGATCTTAAAAAGGCTCTCCTTCGCTACCCACTTAAACTGCATCTTTGTTTTATACATTAAAACAATATCGGCTAAGCTCTGGTGATTTGATACGACAACATATGTTTTATCCCGGTTGATGTTCTCAAGGCCGCTCACCTTTACGTCCCAGTAGGGATTTAAGGCGGTTACCGCGTCAGTCCACCAAAAACACTGCGCGTGCGCGACCCTGCGCTCTCTGTCAAAAGGATAGAGAATAATTGAAAAGAACGCCATCACAAAAAATAATAAGACAGTCAAGGCGATCCCCACAACCCAGATGATCACCGAAAGAATCGCCTGCTTCATATATTTACCTGCTCCTTTTCCTTATCCTGTTTTTTGCTTTAGCCAGCGGGCATAATATCTTCGCAAAATAAGATAATTTCCCGTTTTCGTATGGAAATTCTTTGCAGTGGTGGGGCTTAAGCCCGTAATCAACCTTATGGATAGAACAGAGCCCTTTTTTCGTAAGGAAAGAGCACTTGTTATCCTCCCAGCTTGTACCGACCCGGTAACCTGAAGGGTATCCCTTATGCTTCTCAAGATGATAAAAATCCCCTTTTAAGCCGAGGGACAATATTTTTTTCGCTTCATCCAGATCTACCCATACCCCAAAATCACAACAGGTGCTTTGCTTCTTGCATTTCTTACAATCAATCTTCATCTTAGCTTTCTCCTTACCATCCCCAGCCAGCGCCCAGGAATACTGCTGATTCCTGCCGGGATTTGATCAATCGCAGGAATGCCTGGCCATTTCCCTTAAAAGCGGCGCGGGATAATTCAAGTTCCGCGCCGATACCCTTATCCAAACTATTCCTTAAATTAAACAAGACCGTTGCTTTATCCGTCAGCTTTGCCTCCGCGCCAAAGGCAAATTCCTGGATCTTTTTACTGCCTTGCTCTACTGAAAATACCAACCCGGCGTTTTTATTGACCTGCCATTTACCGGAAAAAATTATCCTGCGCCTTACAGGCCTTACCCTTTGCGCCAGGCCGATGCCCAGCTCGTATTTTATATAATTATCCTTAAATATTCCAAGGCTGGTTTTAAAATCAAAGCTTGACCCGCTATTTTTATCCAGCACATATGATAACCGGGCTTTATCCCGGATATCCCAATGCCCCTGAAAAGCAATCGCCTGTATTCTTTTGCGTTTACGCAGCAAATCCTCTTTTTTATAACGGTAGATGAGCTTATAATTTTCATCTACCTGCCATGCTGCCTCAAAAGTCAAAAGATCATAGCTTGCGCGTTCTTTATTGGCCTTAAAAGTAAGCCGGTTGCGGATATCCGCCTGCCAGGAGCCGGAAAGCTCAAGGATATAAACGGATTGCCTGCCGTCTTTTGCCCTGCTTGTAACCGCAAAAAGCAGGGAATTCTTCTGGCCGGCAATGATCTCCCCCTGAAGGGTAAGCTGATCCCCGAATGTCTGTCTGCCCCATTTATCCAGGGTAAGGCGGAGCTGATGTTCTTCCGTCAAGGACCATGCGCCTTTTAATTTTACCTGGTGCGGCAGCTTTATGTCTGCAGGGATCGGGCTTTTTATGTGGTAGGTTAGAGTATTGCCTGCGGCAATGCTGAATCGCCCCTCTAAAACCCTTCTAAACTTCTCCAGGCCTGTCCTTGAAACTACCAGCCGGTTATGCGGATCTACTTCATACCTGAGTTTTCCTGTTGCCATCAGGCCATTTTACATCTAAAACGCGGCTTTTTCAATTAATTTGGCTATTAACCCTTTCCCGCACGGGGGCTTTCAACATCCCCTGATATTCCTGAAGCGAACGCGGTTCCCGCTGTTTCCTTTTTACGGATTCTATGCCGTCAACCGTTGCCCGGGCAGCAGAGATCGTGGTTACATACGGGATCTTATACTGGATAGCCAGCATGCGGATGTAACTGTCATCATGCGCGCTCATTCTGCCGATAGGGGTATTCACGATCAGCTGGATCTCCTTATTCTTAATCGCGTCGGAAATATTCGGCCTGCCTTCATGCAGCTTTTTGATGAACGTAGATTCAATGCCTTTTTCTTTTAAGAAACGGTGCGTGCTCTCCGTGCTGAAGAGCTTAAATCCCATTTTCACCAATTTATCAACGATCGGAACAAGCTCCGGCTTATCATTATCAGTTACCGTAACCAATACATTGCCTTCGGTAGGCAGCCTCGTCCCTACTGCTTCCTGGGCTTTAAAAAATGCCAGGCCAAAATCATCGGCAATGCCCATTACTTCGCCGGTTGCGCGCATTTCCGGGCCTAATACCGGGTCGACTTCCGCGAACATGGTAAAAGGAAACACCGCCTCCTTTACCGAAACATAGGGAAGTTTACGATTGGCTACAAGTTCAGGAAAATCACTTAGCTTTTTGCCCACCATTAATAATGTGGCAATGCGCGCCAGCGGAATACCGGTAGTTTTTGCCACAAGCGGCACAGTGCGCGATGCCCGCGGGTTCGCCTCAAGGATATAAACCTCTTTCCCGCAAATAGCGAATTGAATATTGATCAAGCCCACTACTTTTAATTCCCGGGCGATCTTTTCTGTCCAATCCGCGATAATCTTTAGATGCTCCCGGCTGATCGTCCGTGAAGGAATGGTGCAGGCAGAATCTCCGGAGTGAATGCCGGCATGCTCAATATGCTCCATCACCGCCGCCACAAAAACTTCTTTACCGTCGCAAAGCGCGTCAACTTCGCATTCTAAAGCTTTTTCCAGGAAGCGGTCGATCAACATCGGATACTCCGGGCTGACCTGGATCGCTTCTTTGGCATATTTCACCAGCATCGTCTCGTCATAAATGATTTCCATGCCCCTGCCGCCTAAAACAAAAGAAGGCCGGACCATTACCGGGTAGCCGATCTCTTTGGCAATGACAACTGCCTCATCTAAAGAAAAAGCGGTTTTTCCTTCGGTCTGGCGGATACCCAGCTCGATCATTTTCTGGCGGAAAAGCTCGCGGTCTTCGGCAAAGGCAATACTCTGCGTGCTTGTGCCGAGGATATTCACTCCGTTACGCTCCAGCTCGGCTGCGATATTTAACGGAGTCTGTCCGCCAAATTGCACGATTGCGCCTTGCGGCTTTTCTTTTTCCCAGATCGTTAAAACATCTTCTACGGTCAAAGGCTCAAAATAAAGCTTATTGGAAGTATCGTAATCAGTGGAAACCGTCTCGGGATTACAATTAATCATGATCGTTTCAATGCCCTCATCGCGCAAGGCAAACGCGGCATGCACGCAGGTATAATCAAACTCAATGCCCTGACCAATGCGGTTTGGCCCGCCGCCCAAGATGAGTATCTTTTTATTGCCGGAAACCGGCACCAGGTCCTTACCCGGAGCATAGGTGGAATAATAATAGGCTGCGTCTTTTACCCCGCTTACCGGCACCGGTTCAAAGCGGGCATTGCCAACGATCTTCTTCCTGCGGCTGCGCACCTCTTCTTCTTTAACCTTGAATATTTTAGCCAAATACTTATCGCTAAAGCCCCATGTCTTGGCTTTGCGCAGATCATCATCGGAAAGCTTTTGCCATCCGCGCTTGAGCATGGCTTCTTCGAAATTCACCAACTCCTGCATTTCCTTGATAAAATATTTGCCGATGAAAGTCATATTATAGAGATCATCCACAGACATGCCCTTACGCAAGGCTTCATACATCAGAAAGACGCGCTCGCTGGAAGGATATGCCAAGCGCAGTTTTAATTCCTCCAGGGATAAATCGGGAAAATCCTTGGCAAACCCTAGCCCTGACCTTCCGGTTTCAAGCGAACGGATGGATTTCTGGAAAGATTCTTTAAAAGTCTTGGCAATGCTCATTACTTCGCCTACGGCCTTCATCTGCGTGCCGAGTATATCTTTGGCGCGGCGGAATTTCTCAAAAGCCCAGCGGGCAAATTTAACCACCACATAATCGCCCCAGGGCTCGTATTTATCCAGCGTATCTTTTCTCCAATAGGGCATCTCATTAAGGCTAAGCCCGGCAGCTAATTTCGTGGAAACCCGGGCAATGGGAAAGCCGGTTGCCTTAGAAGCAAGCGCGGATGAGCGCGAAGTACGCGGATTAATCTCAATGGCAACTACGCGACCGTCTTTAAGGTTATGCGCGAACTGAATGTTTGTTCCGCCGACAACGCCGATTGCGTCAACGATCTTATAAGAATAATCCTGCAGTTTTTTTTGCAGCTCCTGCGGTACAGTGAGCATCGGGGCAACGCAAAAGCTATCGCCGGTATGCACGCCCATAGCATCAACGTTTTCAATAAAACAGACCGTAATCTTTTTGCCCAGTTCATCCCGCACTACTTCAAGTTCCAGCTCTTCCCATCCGATTAATGCCTCTTCGATCAATATCTGATGGATCAAGCTGGCATTCAGCCCGCGCCGGGATAACGTAGAGAGGTCATCTTCATTATAAGCAATGCCGCCTCCGGTCCCACCCATGGTATAGGCAGGCCGCACTACCACCGGAAGGCCTAATTTACGCGCGACTTTCAGCGCATCCTCTTCAGTAAGGCAAATCTCCGAACGCGGCACCGGAATACCAAGTTTTTTCATGGTATCTTTAAATGCCTCGCGATCCTCTCCGCGTTCAATCGCATCAGCCTTGACCCCGATGATCTTGACTTTATATTTATCCATAACTCCTGCCTTATACAAAGCAGAAGATAAGTTTAAACCTGTTTGACCGCCTAAATTTGGCAGCAGCGCGTCCGGCTTTTCTTTGGCGATGATCGCAGTCAAGCTTTCCACTGTCAACGGCTCTATGTAGGTATGGTCAGCCATGCCCGGGTCAGTCATAATCGTCGCGGGATTGGAATTCACCAGGACGATCTCATAACCCTCCTCGCGCAAGGCCTTACAGGCCTGGGTCCCTGAATAATCAAATTCACAGGCCTGGCCGATAATGATCGGGCCGGATCCAATAATCAAGACTTTCTTAATATCTTTTCTTCTGGGCATGAAAAAGCCTCCTTAATGAACGCCTTCCATCTCTTTTACGAGTAATTTATATTTCTCATGGATCAGGTTACGGTCAAACTCATTAAACTCGCAGATCATCTGATCTTTTTCCCGGGAAGTAAAAAGTTCCATACAGGGCAGGAAGAAACGTTTATCTTCTTTTTGGATGTGCGCAGGATACAGGTCTACGACCGTCTTTACCGCCGCGCGAATATCGTTAAACGCAGTTTTATCCCCGGCAATATATCTTTCTCTTGCGCAGCTCAATTCTTTAATAGTATTTCTGGAAATAATGTGCTCCTGGACCAACTCTTGAAGGATCTTGGCAAGCTCTGCGGGCAGGTTTTTTTTCTTCAGGTCGCGAAACAAAATATCTTCTTCTTTGCCATGATGGCAGCGGTCGGCATAGACGCGCATAAAATCTATTGCCTTTGCGATAAAATCAACGTCTACGGCCCGGGCCTTCTCAATCCTGTCCAGATGCGCCTGCCAAAGCCTGATCACCCGCTCGATTAGCCGGTGTTCGATCATTAATTGGCCTACGGGAAGCATAAACACCTCTACTTTTTTATTTGCGCCAGGGCTTTACCTGGTCTCTCTTTTTACGCCAGCGCAGTGGATTATCCCGGGGCCTCGGCCGTGGCTTAGGCTCTTTCGGCATCTCGATCAGCCCGCGCTTTTTCATATAGCTGCGCGTACGCCTGCCGCCTTTGTATGTCCCCGGTTTATTAAGAACGGGCTGCTTGCCGATGCGGGTTTCTATTTTAGTGCGCGCGGGATTGACATCAAGGACGCGGCCCATAAATTCCTTACCGTTAAGGCCGGCTATTGCGGTAAGCGCCTGCTCTTCATCGGACATCTCCACAAAACCAAAACCTCTTGATTTAGGCGTTTTTTTCTCTTTGCGCATCACGATCGCCACGGAAGCAACATTCCCAAAACCCTCAAAGAGCTTACGCACGTCTTCCTGGGTGGAGTTAAACGACAAATTACCCACAAAAATATTCATCTTAGCCTATCCGGTTTTTTAAGTATACGGAAAAAGGGCGTTCCGCTATTTTTCGATTTATCCGAAAATATAGAAACGCCCCTTTTTTTAACGACCTTCGTTCTTACGTTTTGAATAACATTCCTTGCAGTATATCGGACGGTCTTCTCTGGGTTTAAACGGGACTTCGCATTCTTTTTTGCATTCTGAACAAATTGCCTTATGCATTTCCCGCGGCCCACCGCCGAATCCACCACCACCTTGATATCCCATGTTTCCTCCTTTTCAATGATGATATTATAGAACTTTTAAAAAAGACTGCAAGTATTTCTTTATTCTAAGGCAGGCTGGTCATTGGGGGCTTGTCCGGGCTCAGGCGTAGCCTCTGCCGCGGCCTCTGCCGCTTTCTTATCCAGCTTTCTTTGTTTTTTCTCCTCCGCCTTCTTTTTCCGATCTAATTCTTTCTGATACTTTTTATATGAATAGTTATCTCTTGCCAACATGTCCTCCTTTCTAAAATCTTCAGCTATCTTGCTATTCTGCTAATTCTACCAGATAATCCCATCTTTCGCACGCTTTTTGTAACTCCTCGGACAGGGACGCGGACCTGGCTTTGGTTTGGCTGATTTCCGCGGAGTCCCGCTGGTAAAAAGAAATGTCCGCGAACAGCTTATAGAGCGTTTTCTGCTCCTCTTCTAACTTTTCAATTTTTGCAGGAAGGCTGTCTAGCTCCTGCTGCTCTTTATAGGTAAGCTTGCGCGGGACAATCGGCTTTACCTTCTTTACGGGCTCTTTTTTGGCTTTAGTCTTTTCCGGTTCAGGTTTTGATATTGGCTGGCGCTGGTTTAACCAATCATCATAACCTCCGGGATATTCATTAATTATGCCGTTGCCTTCCAAAACAATAGTTGAGGTAACCACGTTATTCAAGAACGCGCGGTCATGACTGACTAAAAGCAGCGTGCCCGGATACTCAAGAAGTAATTCCTCAAGGAGCTCCAAGGTCTCAATGTCTAAATCATTGGTAGGCTCATCCATCACCAGCACATTAGAAGGCTTGGAAAACAGCCGCGCCAGGAACAGGCGGTTGCGCTCTCCGCCGGAAAGGACCTTTACCTGCGTACGGGCGCGGTCAGGCGCAAAAAGAAAATCCTGCAGATATCCCAGGATATGCCGGGGCTTACCGTTAATGATTATCGTCTCGCTTTCGCCGTTTATATTCTCGGCAACTGTCTTTTCTTCATCCAACTGCTCGCGCAGCTGATCGTAATAAGCAACCTCTAAGTTTGTTCCCGGGGTGACTTTTCCTCTTTGCGGCTCAAGCTTGCCCAATAGAATGCGCAGCAACGTAGTCTTGCCGCTGCCGTTAGGACCGATCACTCCGATCTTATCCTGGCGCATGATCTGGGTGGAAAAATCCCGGATCAAACACTTATCACCGTAAGTAAAACTTAACTGACTGGCCTTGATTACTTTGTGCCCGGAAAGAATGGATTTTTGCGCCCGCATGCGTACCTGGCCCTCTTGCTTGCGCTGGGTCTTCTTTTCTTCTCTTAAGCGTTCCAGCGCCTTGACCCGGCCTTCATTGCGGCACCTCCTTGCCTTAACTCCCTGACGGATCCATATTTCTTCTTCGGCTAATTTTTTATCAAAATGGTCCCACTCTGACTCTTCAATATCCAATGCCGCCTGCTTGCGCTCAAGAAAAGTTTTGTAACCGCATGCCCAGCTGTAGATCTTGCCCCGGTCAAGTTCAACGATCCTGGTCGCTAAATGCGTCATGAACATCCGGTCATGGGTAACAAAGAAAATTGTTCCCGGATAGCCGGAAAGAAATCCTTCCAGCCAATTAATTGAATCAATGTCCAGGTGGTTGGTAGGTTCATCAAGGAGCAAAACCTCGGGCTTTAAGACAAGGGCGCGGGCTAAAAACACCCGGCGCTTTTGTCCGCCGGAAAGGCTTTTAAAATCCATTTCACCGTCAAGCTTCATCCGGTCAATAACATATTCAACCTGGTTATTCACGTCCCAGCTATTGGTATGATCTAACTCCGCCTGCAGATCATCAAGCTGTTTCAGTAATTCGGGAGTGTGTTCCGTATGAAGCCGATGGGTTAATTGATGATACCGGCTTAAAAGATTGGCGCGCTCCCCCAAGCCGGAAAGGACAATATCAAAAACACTTCCCTCCATATCAACCGGCACTTCCTGGGGCAGATGCGTGACCTGGACGCCTTTTTGAACGATGATCTTTCCCTCATCAGGCTCAAGCTGGCCAGCCATCATTTTCATAAGGGTAGTTTTACCTGCGCCGTTACGGCCAAGCAGGGCAACGCGCTCCCCGGGCTCCAATTGAAGATTCAGCTGGTCAAAGATAAGCGGGCCGCTAAATTTAAGTGTGGTTTCCTGTATGCTGATCAATGCCATAAATTTTCCATTCCCTAAGAAAACAAAGGCCCGGCATCCTTAAAAAAAGATACCGGGCCTTATTGTTTTAGCTTATAACTTGACTACGTTAGTAGCCTGTTCGCCTTTCGGGCCTTGTTCAATATTGAACTCAACCTGCTGGCCTTCAGCTAAAGTCTTGAATCCCTCGCCCTGGATCGCAGAATGATGTACGAAGACATCCTTTCCGTTTTCCGGAGTGACAAATCCATAACCCTTCTGATCATTGAACCACTTCACTATTCCTTTTGCCATTGTTTGTTACCTCCTTTTCTTGCAATTAGTAAACTGCGTTAGAAATCCTTATCATCTTTACCTGCCTAGAATCCTTGGATTCCTAACGGGGCAAACAATGACAAAAACAAAAAAAACCGTAAGGTCAGATATCCTACCCTTACGGCCTAAGACTTCTAAACTTTTACTATACCGAGTATACCACCTTTTTGCAGTTTGTCAAGCGATAATCTATAACAGGGACGTCCTTTAAGGTACCACCCTTACGATTTACCAGGCAACCGGAAAATAATCTTTTAAGAATTTGCCGCACCAGTGCTTACCGGTCAGGATCCCGTCAAAAAACGGGTCGCATACCCTGGCCGCGCCGTCTACGATATCCAGCGGAGGCTGAAAATCGTGCACCTCCTGCTTTCGCGCGGAAAGCGCAGCCGGGTCCTCATCAGTTACCCATCCGGTATCTACGGAATTCATAAAGATCCCGCTTTTTGCCAGATCGCTTGCCGAAGTATGCGTCAGCATATTCAGGGCAGCTTTAGCCATATTAGTATGCGGATGGCGGTCGGTCTTGATATAACGCAGGAATTTGCCTTCCATAGCCGAGACATTCACGATATGCTTTTGCCCGGTATTCTGGCGCTTCATCATCACTGATAACCGGTTACAAAGCACAAAAGGCGCAATATTGTTTACCAGCTGGATCTCAAGCATTTCTGCTGTCGGTACTTCACCCAAGCGAAGCCGCCAGCTGTTTACCGAGCGCAGGTCCACCTGCTGCAGGTCAGCGTCTAATTTTCCTTTGGGGAAAACTTTTTCCGCGGGCAAAGTATGATCGTAGGCATAGGGGACCTGGGAAAGTTTTGCCGAGGCAAAGATCCCCACCCCCGGAGCTTTGCCGTTCCAGGTTACCGGAAGCTGCGCGTCTACTATCCGGGCATTATCAGAAACCGCTAAAAGCTTCTTTTTGCAATCTTCAAAAGGCCTAAGCAGCATCTGGGCGTCTGGCGGCAGGTCTTCATATCTTTGGTTTTCTTTCTCCATTAGATGCGAATAAAATCCCGGCGGACGCCTGACTGTTTGGGCAGCGTTATTGATCAATATATCCAGGCGGTCGTATCTTTGCTCAATGAAATTGCAGAAAATCTCTATGCTGGGAGTATGGCGCAGGTCCAGTCCGTAAATATGCAGCCGGTCTTTCCAATTTGCAAAATCGCTTTCGCGGGAATAACGCAGCGCGGAATCTACGGGGAAGCGCGTAGTAGCGATCACGTGGGCTCCGGCGCGCAGCATCATTAACGTTGCCTGATAGCCGATCTTTAAACGTGAGCCGGTGATTAAAGCAACCTGCCCGGGCAGGGGAGCAGTCTGGAAGCGTTTTTTGTAATTAAACTCCGCGCAGCGCGGGCACATGGAATCGTAAAAAAAGTGCACCTGCGTAAATGGGGTTTTACAGATATAGCAATCGCGCGGGGATACTAATTCCGGCTGTCCGCGTTTTGTTTCAGCCTCCTGGAGCGCGATCTGCGCAGGCGCGGTAAATACAGCTGATTCGCGGGCGCTGCGTATGCCGGTTGCGGCGCGCACGCTCCGCTCATAATTAATGACCTTTTGTTTTTTAACGCGGCGGCAATCCCTTTTGCGCTTTCTTATTTCATCCCGGTCAGGCCGGGAGATCTGCCCGGCTGCGGTTATCAACGCGACCCTCTGCTCTTTAGTCAAATGGGCCAGCTGTTCGCTATTTTCCGCCAGGTCCTTAAGCACATCAATGCATTCTTCTATTTTTGCGGCTTTATCTAAGGAAGGTCCTTTCAGCTTGATCCCTCCTTATTCATTTCAATGCGTATCCGCGGTAAAGATTGTGGGAAACGCCGCTGCAAAAATTCCAGGAGCTTTTCCCTGACTTCACAGCGTAAATCCCAGAGAAGAGGAGAATCTGCCGCGCTCATCAACGCCCGCAGCTCGACTGTTTTTTCGCCGGCATTGGTAACTTGCAGGGAATTTACTTTCTTATCCCAAAGCTTGCTTTTTTCAAGGATACGGGTTAGCTCTTCACGAACTTCTTTCACGGGTATGCCGTAATCCGCATAAATAAAAACTGTGCCCAGGATATCCGCGGAAGTCCGCGTCCAGTTCTGAAACGGCTTTTCCAGAAAATACGATATGGGCACAACCAGCCGCCTCAAATCCCAGATGCGCACAACCACAAAATTAAGCGTGATCTCTTCTATCCATCCCCATTCATTTTCAATTACAACCACGTCGTCCAGCCGGATCGGTTGGGCAATGGCTATTTGGATGCCGGCGATAAAATTACCCAGGGTCTTTTGGGCAGCGAAGCCGATAATAATGCCAAAGACTCCGGCTGAAGCCAGGATGCTCACGCCTATATGTCTGACTTCCGGAAAAGTCATTAATATAAAAGCGGCGGTAAAAATGACTATAATTACAACTACGATATTCGTAATCACGCGCATTTGGGTATATATGCTGCGGGCGCGGATATTATCCTTTGCCTTAATGTCATAACAACTCAAGATCGCGTCACGGACAATATAGACAACCTTTACGGCCATCCAGCCGAATAAAGCTATAAACAGGATATTCAGGAAATGATCAATTAATAGATAATCCTTTTTCGGGTATTTCAGTAAAGGGGCAACCCCCCTGACACACAAAGCCGGTATTAAATAGCGCAAGGGGGCCTTGAGCAGCTGTAGGTTTACTTGTGACCATCTTGATAAAATAATCCGGGTCCAATATTTAAGCAGAAGCGCGATAAAAAGGTAAAGTATCCACCCTCCGACAATGGCGGAAGCGATCAAGATAGCCGAAAATAAATATTCATTCATATTTGGATTCATCTCTGGCAATATCCTTTCTTGTTTTCTATTATATGTAAAAATCCGTTAGCAGACAATCTCTTTTAACCTAAGCGGCCATGTTCTTCCGTGAACTTAATTACCTTATTCATCATATCCACACATTCTACGGGGTACAATCCAACCGCGGTTTCCGCGGAAAGCATCACATAGGATGAGCCGTCCAATATGGCGTTAGCCACGTCTGAAACCTCCGCTCTCGTTGGCCTGCGGTTCTCCGTCATACTTTCCAGCATTTGCGTGGCCGTGATCGCGAATTTTCCGGCAAGCTTGCATTTCCTGATTATTGCCTTTTGTATTACCGGGACCTCATATACGGGAATAGATACTCCCATATCGCCCCTGGCAATCATGATCCCCTCGCAAGTTTTAATTATCTCACCTATATTCCTGATGCCTTCCCTGTTTTCTATTTTAGCAATAATTATGGATTTATAACGGCGGCCCTTAAGATATTGCCGCAGCGCAAGGATATCCTGCTTATCTCTCACAAAAGACTGGGCTATATAATCAATCTTATTCTCTATGCAAAAATCAAGATCCGCCTTGTCTTTGGCGGTCAGCCCCATAAAACCCAGCCTGACATCCGGCATGTTAATACCCTTGCGTTCCTTAATGACGCCCGGAATGACCACCTTGGCCTTTAATTTATCTTTTTGGCAACCCATGACCATAAGAGCGATATTGCCGTCGTCAATATAAATATACCGGCCTTTTTTTATTTTATTTAACGGGCCTTTATAATCAAACGGGATGATGTCGCCTTCCCCGGGGATATCCTCCCTGGTCAACCAAACAGCCTGCCCCTTTTTTAACTTTACAGGCTGCCCCTGCTTAAGCCTGCCAACCCTGATGCGATAGCCTTCTAAATCCCCCAAAATCCTGATGTGCCGGTGATATTTTTTATTCAGCTCTCTTACCAGGCGTATTCTCTCAAGGTGCTCCCGAAGGCTCCCGTGGGAAAAATTTAATCTTACGACATCCATGCCCGCGCGCGCCATCTTCAGCAGAATGCCCGCCTTACTTGACGCAGGACCCAGGGTGCAGATTATTTTAGTTTTCGCTCTCATTATTTTCTTTTTTACTCAACAGGCCTGAATGTCTTTTTTGGAAGATGCGATATGCAAGAATTTTCAGGCGGTCATTAAGCAAGAACCACAGGAATGCGTAACCCCACACAAAAAACGCCCATTGCCATCCTATCGGCGACATGAATAATCCGTAAACCGTTATCAGCGTGGCTGCTATTTGCGTGCCTACTACCGCGCAGAGCAATACCCAGGAAGGCCTGAGAGACCAGAATGGGCCGCGCGTCCTGGTTACAAAGATGGTCATGTGCCCGGCCACGGAAAGCTTCAGATAAATCAACGATTGGATCATATCTCTGTTCAAATGAAAAACCCGCTCGCCCAAATAGAATAGACCGAATGAAGCCACTACTCCGGCAACTCCTAAAACAGTAGCCAATCCAAGCACCACGGGCATATCCCAGGTTTCCGGCTTATTGGAATACCGAACGCGGTCATATGCTATGGAAATGATCGCGCCGTCATTCAGTATGGCCAATAACACGATCATTATCGCGGTAACAGGATAAAAATTAAATACCATAATGGACAACGTCATAAATAACAACACGCGTATGGTTTCGGCTATCCTATAGATGGCATAGCTATTCATACGCTGGAATATCTTACGGCTCTCTTTTATCGCGTCAATTATTACCGAAAGCCCCGGGGCCAAGAGGACTATGGAAGAAGCGGCCCTGGCAGCGTCAGTCGCTCCTGACACAGCTATGCCTACGTCCGCCTTTTTTAACGCGGGAGCGTCATTGACTCCATCGCCGGTCATACCAACGATGTTATTCTTCTTTTGCAGTGTATCAACTATGTAATATTTATGCTCCGGAAAAACCTGGGCAAACCCATCGGCTTTCCCTATGGCGTCTGCCAGTTGAGGAGCTTCATGATGCTTGGCGTCTCCGAACAAGCTCGCGTCCATTATATTGGCGCCAAGATTCAGGCGTCCGGCTATCTCTTTGGCGATAGCAACCTGATCGCCGGTAAGCATCTTAACGTTTATGCCCATATCCTCGGCTGTTTTAATAGTCTGCTTAGAATCCTCGCGCGGCGGATCAAACATCGGGATCAAGCCCAGGTATTGCCATTTGCCCTCCTCGTCTGCCCGCGCCACGCCTAAAGAACGAAAACCCCTGGAAGCAAAATCCAATGCCGCCTTTTCCACGTATGGCCTGACTTTATCCGCGTTAACTGCCAAAGCCAGGATAGCCTGTGGAGCTCCTTTTGTAACCCAAAAAATACGGCTGTCAGGCCCTTTGACAGTAGCCTCGGTGCGCTTCTGAATAGGATCAAAAGGTTTAAAATGAATGATCCGGCAAGACTTCAAGCGCTCTTTGTCTTTAACCCCTCCAAGCACGGTCAGATCTATCTGGTCCTGATCTTCTTCCCTTGACGCCAGGGCAGCGTCAAGAACTATGTCACCGGGGCTAACGCCTTCTATAGTAAAAGGCTCGCCCAGAGTCAGCTTATTCTGCGTTAATGTTCCCGTCTTGTCAGAACATAATATGTTTATACCCGCCAGTTCTTCGATGCTTGCCAATTTGGTGACTATCGCCTGTTTTAATGCCAATATCCTGGCTCCCACTGCCATCGTAACGGATAAAACCGTAGGCATGGCTACGGGAATAGCAGCGACTGTTAATATCAACGCGAATTGAAGTATTTCAAGCATGTGCTCGCCCCGGAACAAGGCAACTGCCAGGATAAGAGCCACTAGCGCCAACGCCATGATAATAAGATAATCGCCGATCTTTAATACGGCCTTTTGGAAATGACTGACCGTGTGCGCTTCCTCCACAAGCTGCGCTGTCTTGCCAAAGTATGTTTTCGCGCCGGTGGCGCTAACATAAGCTTCAATTTCACCGCGCCTGACAATAGATCCCGAATAAACGGTCTCCCCGGATTTTCTTTCTACGGGGAGAGACTCCCCGGTCAGCGCGGATTGGTCAACTTCAATACTATCACCCGTAGATAATACCGCGTCTGCGGGAATGATCTCGCCTATGCGCAAACGGATAAAATCGCCGGGAACCAGCTCCCTAGCAGCTATCATCTTCCACACGCCGTCTCTCATTACCCTTGCTTTTATCGCCAGCTTTGCCTTCAGGGCATCTATCGTATTGCCTGCCTGGAATTCTTCCCAGAATCCCACAACGGCATTTATCAGCAAAAGAGCGGCTATGATATAAAAATCAGCCCAGTGGCGCAGTAATGCCGAAAGAATAACGGCAGCCTCGATCATCCAGGGTATCGGTCCCCAGAAATACGATAAGAACTTCAGCATTGGATTGACTTTTTTTTCGGCCAGCTCGTTATAACCGTATTGATTGATGCGGTTTTGCGCTTCTTGTTGGCTGAGACCGAGCGGTTTTTCTTGCATCGTGCGCCGTCCTCTAATAATTACTGCAAAGACTGCAGGTATTTGTAATAATCGCTGTCGGTCGTCAAGATCACCGTAGATTTCTCGTCAATGGTATCTTTATAAGTTTCCAGCGTCTTCATAAAAGAATAAAAATCAGGATTCTGGCTGTATGCGGCGGCGTATATGCTGATTGCCTCGGCGTCGGCCTTACCTGTGAGGACCTGTGCCTCGCGGTAGGCTTCCGAAGTAATAGCTTTTAATTCTTTGGCCACCTGCCCTTCTATCTCGGCGGATTTACCTTGGCCTTCGGAACGATATTTTTCTGCGGCGCGTTTTCTTTCGGCAATCATCCGGTCATAAACTTTATTACGCACGTCTTCCACATAATTTACTCGCTTGATCCGTACATCAACGATCTCGATGCCGTACTGGGGAGCGAGTATCCCCGCCTTCTCCAGAATTGCCCCTTCGAGCATCTTTCTTCCCACATCAATACGTTCCAACGCCTCATCCGTGACAATCACATCTTCGCCTACCCCTTTGGACTCAAGAATGCGATTGGAATCCCGCACTGCCTCAACCAAAAGGTGACTGGTAACGACATCCCTTGTCGCGGAATTTATGATATCATCCAACCTGCCTTGGGCGCTCATTTCGTTGCCTACCGACTGCAAGAACTTTAGGGCATCAATGATCTTCCAACGGGCTATAGTATCCACCCAGATATATTTCTTATCTTTAGTGGGTATCTGGTTCGGATCTCCGTCCCAGTCCAAAAGCCTCTTCTCAAAATAGTGGGCTTCCTGAATCAGCGGCTGCTTGAAATGCAGGCCGGCTGACGTGATCGGATCGCCCACGGGCTTTCCGAATTGTGTAATAACCACCTGTTGCCCTTCATTAATTATATATATCGCACCGATGGCAAAGGAGACAATTACAATAGCGAATGATGCGATAAGAATCGTGATAATTGAACGCAGCCTTTCCATTATTGCTGCCCTCCTTTTTTGTTAATATCCAAAAGCGGCAGAATTGATTTCTGCTGCGAGTCGATTATATATTTTTCTTTCGCATGAGGAAGCACCTGTGCCAAAGTTTCTAAATACAGCCTCTTTTTGGTTATCTCCGGAGCTTTTTTATACTCCTCTAAAGTAGCGAGAAACCTCGCTGATTCGCCTTTCGCACGGTTTATCTTATCCGTAGCATATCCTTCTGCCTCGCGGATCGTCTTTTCTGCCGTACCCTTAGCCTTAGGAATGACTTTATTATATGCCTCCCAGGCCTGATTAATCATCTTCTCTTTTTCCTGCTTGGCCTCGTTTACTTCATTAAATGCCGGCTTTACCGTCTCAGGAGGATTAACATCTAACAGCTTTACCGTAACTATATGTACTCCGACATTATAGATGTCGAGTATGCGCTGTATTTCCTGCTGCGCCAGATCATCTATCTCTTCTCTTTTGGTAGTAAGGACTTCGTCAACCGAATAATCCCCGACAAAACGCCGCATTACTACTTCAGAAATGTCATGTATGTTGTCTTCGGGGCGGCGCGTAGCGAAAAGAAGCTTTACCGGATCCTTTATTTTAAACTGCACTATCCAGCGCACATCCAGGATGTTCAGGTCTCCGGTAAGCATTAGAGACTGATCGCGATAATTACCCGAAGAGTATCTTGTTTTTACTCCCGCCTCTGCGGTCTTAAACCCGTACTCCTCTTTAAAAACCTTCTCTACCTTAATCGGCGTAACCTTATCTATCCCAAAAGGTATTTTTGCATGCAGGCCGGGCGAACTCAAGGACATGAATTTACCGAACCTCTGGATCACGCCTACTTCATCCGGGCCGATCGAGTAAATTAAACCCCGCAAACCGACCAAGAGAAATAAAATAATGGCCGCGGCAGGCAACCATTTCATGTAATCCGCGAATTTCTTCCTGCCTATATCAATTATTTCATCCGGGCTGGGCACATTATGTATTTCCATAATCGCCTTCTCCTTTCTGGCTGTCTTAAAAAAATCCGCCATCCTGTATTTCTACAAGATGGCGGCCCGACCATCCAAACCTTCAGAGATTTTTTAGTTCCCTGAACCCCTGATTACTATCTTGACTTCAGTTATACACCCTGTTTTATAATCTTGTCAAGGGTTTTGCATTCACTACTCACCAATAATTTTTACCAAGACTCGCTTTTTACGCTGACCGTCAAACTCACCGTAAAATATCTGTTCCCAGGGCCCAAAATCAAGCTCGCCTTTAGTAATTGCCGCCACAACTTCCCTGCCCATGATCGTCCTTTTTAAATGCGCGTCCCCGTTATCTTCGCCGGTCAGGTTATGTTGATACTTATCTTTACCGAATGGAGCGAGCTTTTCCAGCCAGATACCGAAATCTTTATGTAACCCCGATTCGTCATCGTTAATAAAAACTGAAGCTGTAATATGCATGGCATTAACCAGGCAAAGCCCTTCTTTGATCCCGCTTTTCCTGACCGCTTCTTCAACCTGCGGGGTGATATTGATAAAATCCTGCTTGTTGTTTGTATTAAACCATAAATATTCTGTATGCGCTTTCATCAGAACTTCTCCTATTGGTTACGGCTTTCAGGTATCAGCGATAGGTCCTGGGCGATTTCAGCGCTTAATGAACCGACAGCCGCACTTAACGCGTCCGCTAAACCGGAATAATCCGGCGGATCAATCGGCTGGGCCAGGCTTGACCTTTTTGTAAAAAGCATCTTTCTGGTATTTGTATCGATGACCGACCATTGCGCTGTAAACAAAAGGCCCTTCTTAAGATTGCCCGCTAATTGCATGATCTCTATTATTACTTGATAATTCACGGGGATAGCAAAATTACAGGGGAACATCTCAAATGTCCCGCCCGGCATCATCAGGTTAAGGTCTTCAATGATCAGCCGCGCTATTCCCGCGTCAAGAGGCTCGCCCCAACGGTCAAACTGCGCAATATGCATCATTAATTTATCGTCCTCGGTAACCATCTGCGGGCGGTCCAGGTATTGAGGGATCTCTACGGGGCCGATCACGACAATCGTGCCGGAAGGAATGTTAAACTTCCGCGCAGCCTGATCTGCCTTCAGCTGTTTAAGTATGTAAAAACGCGATTTAGGGCTGCTGCCGGCTGAAACACATCCGCCTAAAACAAAAACGAGCAGTCCCCCGACAACTACGCTATGATAAAAAAAGCCGCATCTTCTCATTTTCCTTCTCCTTCGGATATTGCTTTCCCTTTTAAGAATGCTTCCGGATGCTGCTCAAGGTATTCTACCAGCAGCCGTATTGAACGCGCGGCCCGGGATACCTCCTGCAGCGTCTTCGGCAGCTCGGAAAAACCCTCTGAATTTACCAGCCTGTTGATAGCGCTTACCGTTTCTCCCAGATCATCCGTGATTTCCTTGATCGGGATTTCGTCCATTATATCAAAAATGTCCTTTGAGATCGGCAGGGCAGGCAATTCAGGATAAGTCTTGATGATGCCATATGTCTTGGCCGGCTTATCCGGATAAAAATCAAGCGCTAACATCAACTGACCGGTAATAAAATTCTGTATCTCAAGCTTTGCGCGCAATCCCTCTTCGATCAATTTTTTGTAGTCGGGATAACCGAACCTGTCAGGCATTCCTTTGACCCGTGATAATTCCACGTCAATGACTACGGGTATCAATACGTTTTTTTCCTTTGCATTATACACGAGCCCGATGCTGTCAACGTTACCCACCTTCACTCCCCGGAAAATTACCGGCGCCCCTTCCGAAAACCCTTTTACCGAGCCGTCAAAGAATAAAACGTACTTATCCGATTGTTTAAAAAGCGACCCGGACCCAAAAATTATTACGGCGGCGATCAATAAGGCAACCGCTCCGACTACAAACGCACCGATAAGTGTCTTATTGGCTTTTCTCATTGTCCGGCTCCTTGTTTTTCTCCCCGCGTCAGGAATCTGATTACCCTTGGGTCTTTAGAATCGGCTAATAATTTTTTAGGCGGACCTTGCGCGATCACAGTCTTAGTATCGGCATCCAAAAGTATGGCATTATCCCCCACGGCAAAGATACTGGCAAGCTCATGCGTCACCACTACGATCGTCGCGCCTAAATTATCCCTTAGCTCAAGGATAAGGTCGTCCAGCATCTTAGCGCTTAAAGGGTCGAGCCCTGCCGAAGGTTCGTCAAAAAAGATAATATCCGGATCCAGGGCGATTGCCCGCGCCAGGCCTGCCCTTTTTCGCATGCCTCCGCTTAATTCCACAGGATAAAAATCGGCGTAACCGCCCAAACCTACCAACCCAAGCTTAAGTAAGGCCACGTCCTGGATCTGCGTGCCGGATAACCGCGAATATAACTGCAGCGGCAGCGCCACATTTTCATTTAACGTCAGCGAACTCCAAAGCGCGCCGCCCTGATAAAGCACTCCGAAACGGCGCATGATATTTTGCCTGTCCTGCTCATCCGCGTCCCAAAAGCTGACCCCGTCGTAGAGGACTTTTCCTTTTTGCGGCGGGTTAAGCCCGATCATGGCCTTAAGCAGGGTGCTTTTACCGCATCCGCTGCCTCCCATAACAATAAAAACCTCGCCTTTTTTCACGCTGAAATCGATCCCGCGCATTACCACAAGATCGCCATAAGCCAAATCAAGGTTTTTTACTTCAATAACGGATTCCATATATCAGACTCCTATTACCTGACAAACAAAAGTGATCACCGCGGTAGCGATGACGATCGCGGTTATTGCCGTGACTACTGCCGAAGTTGTGGCCTCCCCTACTCCCGCGGAGCTTCTTTCGCAGCGCATGCCCCGGTAGCATCCGGCAATAGCAATGATGATGCCGAAGACAAAGCCGTGGATCAAACCGATCCAAAGATTGCTCAACTTTACTGCTGACATGGTATGACTAAAATATTCAACCGGATTGATCCCCAGTATCCCGGTGCTGATAACAAAACCGCCGGCTATGCCCATCAGGTCAGCGTAAAGAGTTAAAAGCGGCAGCATGATCACCAGCGCCAATACGCGCGGCATAACCAAAAATTCAGTAGGAGAAACGCCCAGCGTTCTTAACGCGTCAATTTCTTCGTTGGCCTGCATGATTCCCAGCTCCGCGGCAAAACTGGCGCCGGTGCGGCCGGACATCAGGACTGCAGTCATCACCGCCCCCATTACCCGCACCATGGCAATCCCTACGATATCGGCAATATAAATCTGCGCCCCGAACATCTTTAACTGGATTGCGCCGATAAAAGCCAGGATCACCCCCACCAATATGCTGATCAGCGAAACCAGACCCAGGGCATCCGCTCCGCATCTTTGCACGATAGCAAAAAAATCATCTTTGCGGAAAAAGGCCTTGCCGCGGATAAGGCGCGCCAAGGCAGATACGATATCGCCTAAAAAATCCAGCACGGAAAGCGCGGCATCTTTAGCCTGGATAACTTTGCTGCCTACGCTATCGAGAAATGGTTCTTCGCCTGCCTTGCGGGGCGTTATTTTTTCAGCCTGCGCAGAAGGATTAAATTTAAGCAGCTTTTCTATCTGCGGCGGAAAGGCCTGCATGGTAATCCGAATATTCTTTTGTTTGGCAATACTGCTTAATTTAAGTAAAAAGGAAATAAACGCGCTGTCCCATTTAAAATCCCGGGACACGCTAAAGCTGATCTCCGTAATATCCGGATGAGGATCGAGTTGGGCAAGGACTGTATCTACCGCAGGAAGGCCGACGGAAAGCTGCCAGTCTCCGCTTAGCTTAAGCTGCAGGACCCCCGGTTTTGAAAAATCAAAGGCAAGTTTTTCTAAAGACATCTTTACTTAGAATTTCTCCCAAAAGAAAAAATTACGGGGAACCTACGATAAGCCTCTTTATCCCGCGATGCTTCTATGTATAAAATAATGTTCCCAGGGAGCTAATCTATTATAAGGATTTTTGGTTATGATATACCCGTTTCTTGTCAATAGGTCAACGCACTCCCCGCCTTCTATCGTGATCGCTAAAAAGACGTATTTATCAAAAGGAAAATCTTTTAAAATAACAAACTCGCTTCCTTCTGTGTCCAGGGCCAGATAATCAATAACTTTAGGCGCATTATATTTTTCCAATAGCTCGCGTAAGGTTATTGCGCTTTTCCGCTTTAATGTGCCGGACTTCCAAAGCTGTTTTTTGGTTTCGTTGAGGTACCGGGCTATTCCGCCGAAGCCCCAAAGATTTCCGCCTACCTCCATAAAGTCTACGGTTTCGTTCTTTTCAGAAAGGACTAAATCAGAACAAACACATTTTCTATTCTTTTTCAGCCGAAAAAACAGGTTTTCATTCGGTTCAACGCAAATGCCGGTCCAGTTAAATTTTTTTTCCAGGAGAAAGGTATGGCTCCAATTCTTTCCGTTTCCAGCCCCCGCCTCTATAAAATACCCGTTTCTTTTACCTTTAAATATATCTTTAATGACCCACTTATCATTATTTGGATTATCAATATGAAGGGAAGTTCGCACAAATTTCGAAATTGAGTTATATATCTTCGCTCCGGATCTCATAGGTCAATTATGGGCTTAATGTATTAAAAAGATCAGTGAAAAATAGGCGACTGTCGTCGTAATTACGCCCATAATCAGGCCAATCTTCAGCCAGGGATAAAAACCTATCCTTACCCCGCGGCTTTTTTCTAAAATGTCCATGGCGACGATATTGGCGGTAGAACCGATAATGGTGATATTGCCGCCGTAGCAAGCGCCGAACAATATCGCCCACCAGAGAGGCTTTATGTGCATATCCAAACCGCCCAGGCTTTGAACAATCGGAATATAGGTCGCCACTACCACCGTATTGTCAAGCACCCCTGAAAGGAACGAACTGGAGTAAATGAGCACGGCTGATAATAAATTTGCCGGGTTGCCGAACTTTCCTATTAAACCGCGCGCAATTACATCCGAAACTCCGCTGTATTTTACTACCCCCGCCAGCGCGAAAAGGAATAAGAAGAATAAGACCGACGTCCACTCCACTTCCCGCTCAACATAATGCCGCATCCTGTCGCGGCGATAGAGCATGGCTATCCCCGCAAATACTATCGGCGTTACCATAAGGATACTGTTCTCTTCTATATTAAAAAAAGTCTCGATCCGGTGATGGAAGAAGATAGTTACAAGCATGGCAAAAAATATGCCTATGCTGATCCTGGTCTTTCTATCCGTAGATATTGTTATCAGCGAAATAAAAAAGTAATTTTCACTTAACGGTATAAGCTTTTCAGTCATTCTTCTTATGACCTTCCTGTACCACAGCAAGAGCATTGCCAGGGTCACGATAAAAACAATGCCTGTAACCGGGAAGGCATTCCGCATAAAGTCCTCAAATGTGAGGTTCGCGCGCGCAGCGATTAAAATACCGACGGGATTGCCAAGCAGGGTACTCGAAGAGCCGATATTAGTGGCAAAAACGGAGGCCATGATCAAGGGCACGGGATCAATGTCCATAAGATCGCAAATATCGAGTATTATCTTTGACATTACAATGATTGAGGCGACCTCGCCCATCAGGCCGGATAATATCCCCGACAGGAGCATGATCAGCGCGAAAAGCTTTCCTCCGGTGATCTTCTTTATTCTTATGAGGCGGGTAATGATCCAATAGAAAAAACCCGCATCATTGAGCATGCCGACAAGGATCATCATGCCGATCAAAAATAAGATAACATCCAGAGAGGCGAATTTTATAAGGTTTTCAAGGTCTATTGAGCGCGTAAGAAGCATGGCCCCTGCTCCCAAAAAGACGAAACTAAGGCGCAGTTCCCAGTAAAGCAGCACGCCCATGATTGAAACGCAAAAGATAGAGGCGGCGATCAACTGGGGCTGCGATAGCCCCAGCTTTGCGCCACCTGCGGCAACGCACAATGCCGCTCCTATAATAACGAGTATTTTCTTCATTCCTGTTTTCATTATTCCCAGCGGAAATGCAGATAGATCCTTCCCCAGCCCTTGCCTGTTTTCTCAAGGCGGGAATAAAGCTTGCGGATCTCTTTTTTATTTAGAAAATGCAAGATATGCCTCTTGACATTATCGCCGGCTTGCCCGTAGGCGATCTCAACGAGCTTGGCGCGGTTATATACGGCTTTTTGGATGATCTCCATAAGCCTTTCGTCCATGTCCGGCATTACCGGATATACATTTAATTTTAGCTTCATTTATAATTTAGCCCCGGAAAGGAGCTCTCTTGCCCCGTTCTTGTCCTGGATGTATACCTCAGGAATAAATTCCATTGAGTTAGGGATAAGATCGGCCATGACTTTTGTAAGCCGCGCCTGTTGCGTTTCATTCTGCGGGTCAAATATAGGATTCTGGCTAAGATCATTCAACAAAAGGATCACCGGATCGCGCGGAAACATAAAATCCTTTAAAAGCCGCTTTATGAGAATGTCCAGGTAATCCGCTTTGTCCTTGAATACGTCCACGGCGGTTTTAAAAGTGATCTTCCCCCAGTCTTCGGCAACCGTCTTATGGATGAGCGCGTAAACAGAAAAATACTTGATCATCGTAATTTCCTCGGGGGTTAATTTAGCGGCGGTATTGATAATGACGGTAGTAAGCTCCGCGTGCTTGAATGTTTTGATCTCTTTGTGTATGTCGATCGTCAAAAGATCAAAAATATACACGCCGTGCACGCCGGATACGGCGTTGATCGTGCTGCGCTTGACAAAATCCTCTACCGCATCCCAAAGGACCTTTTCGTCATTGCGGATAAAATTCAATGATAAAATAGTGCAGGCTTGGCCTTCGCGGACAGCCTTATACCGGCGGACTTTTTCCTCATTATGCCCGGCATAGGAAATTTCGTCAAAAAGCGGCATATGCCGGAAAAGGTTTGATTTTTGAAATCCGAAATCGACAAGATTCATACAGTAGCAGCCCCTCCCTGTGACCCGCCCTGCCTATCGGGCTGCTGCGGATCCGGTTTCTTAAAATATAACTTGCTGGGGAGGCTATCATTCTTTGCTTTAGCTAACATGTCCTCTATTTTCCCCAATAGTTCTTTTTTGTCAATCGGTTTAACAATATAATCATCGGCGCCTCTTTCCAGGGATTGGACGATATCGCTTTCTTTATCCTTGGCAGTAACCATGACCACGGGCAGGCCGGAATTTTGAGGGTCTTTTCTCAATAATTCGCATACCTGAAAACCGTCTAGCTCCGGCATCATAATATCCAATAATAATAAATCCGGCCGCTCCTTACCGATCATTTCTATGGCCTGTTTTCCGTTATAGGCCTTCAATACCTCAAAGCCTGCTGCCTGTAAGATCGCCTCCAGAAGCTCAACGTTCTTTTCGTTATCATCAATAACCAGAATTTTTGCTTTTCCCATTTTCAGCTCTGTTTCTGTTATGAATAACGGCTCAGGCCGGACCGATATATTTTTCCACCAAAACAGGAAATTGCCTGGTATCTATTGGTTTCGCGATATAATCGTCTACGCCTAAGGCAATGATTTTTTCCTTATCGCCTTTCATGGCAAGGCTGGTTACGACAATTATTTTAATATCTTTGGTTAAAGGGTCATCTTTAAGCATTTTTACCGCAGTAAATCCGTCTATTCCCGGCATCTGCATATCTAAAAGGATCAGGTCCGGCTTAAACTCACGCGCCATACCTACACCCTTTTCTCCGTCCTCTGCCTGAAAAATTTCATAGCCGCGGTATTGCAGGATATCCGACATCAATAGCCGGTTCTGCTCGTTGTCATCAACAACAAGTATTTTTTTAGCCATCCCTGTCTCCCATGCGCTATGATTTAACGGGTATCGCGAATATAAATTTGGAGCCCTTGCCAAATTCACTCTCTACCCAGATTTTTCCTCCGTGCAGCTCAACCAGTTTTTTAGTCAAGGCAAGGCCTAAACCCGTACCTTCAACGGTCTTAGAATAGGCGGATTCAATCTGGCTAAAGGTCTGAAAAAGTTTTGAAAGATCTGCGGGTTTTATCCCGATGCCGGTGTCTTTTACGGAGATCTCTATAAAATCCGCTGTCTGCGTACCGCCGGAGCGCCTTGCGCTTACTTTAACACTGCCGCCGCCGGGAGTGAACTTTACGGCATTAGTTAAAAGATTAAATATTATCTGCTTAAGTTTTTTTGGATCAGCTACGATGTCAATATCTGCCTGGGGTTCGACATTTAAAGACAGGCACACATTATGTTTGCGGGCCTTCTCCTGAAGTAATACAAGCGATGGCTCAAGGACGTCTTTTTTTAAAGATAGATTTTCCGGCTCAAGCTCCATTTTCCCGGCTTCTACTTTAGAAAGGTCCAATATATCATTGATCAGGCTCAAGAGGTGCCTGCCGCTGGTATTGATGTTGTCTACGTATTTTTTCTGTTTTTCATTTAACGGGCCGAAATATTGATCCTGCAGGACCTCGGCAAAACCAATGACGGCATTAAGGGGCGTCCTTAATTCATGCGACATATTAGCCAAAAATTCGGATTTTGCGCGGTTGGCGGAATCTGCCTGGAGTTTTGCGTTTTCAAGCTCGCGCTTTTGTTCAAAGAACCGGCTGATTATACGGATAATATCGCCGAATTCGCTTTGATTTTTTTGCAGCGCGGCCGCGCATTCGGTATTTTCGTTTTTTAAAGCGCCGGATATTAATTGAAGCGGGGTCTTGACCCACCTGGTCAGTAAAACCATGAAAATAACTAAAAATATCCCTAAAAACGCCGTCATTATAAAGAAAAAGTTTTTATAGCCACGGTTAAAATCCTTAATGAGCAGGGATTCCTTCCACCCGGTTATTTCAAATGCCGGGTTTGCATCCCAACCCATGAGAATCAAGCTAAAAGTGCTTGTTCCCGTTTCCGGGTTTGAGGCAACGGGGGCTGTTTTCTTGCCCGGAAGCGCAGTTACGGCTATATTGCATCCGCACAATTTGGCAATTTCATCAATATAAGCCTTATCCCAGAGGCGGCCGGCCAGAAAATAGCCTTGCGCGGGGGTCTGCCTTTGTGTATCTTTGGTCGGATGAATGCTGGCGCCGCGGATTTCAAAAATACCCTTTGGGGTATTGATATAAAAATGACGGAAAGGCCCGTTAGCGAAAAGGCCGCCTATCCCGCCGGGAAAAGATAATTCTTTGAGGCTTGGGTCTTTAAGGTCATCTACGGCATAAATAAGAGAACCGTCCGGCCCGTATATCCATATCGCGTTCGCGTCGTAACTGGATAATGCGGTATTGATATTTTCCGCAGCCCATGCCTTATCGCCGCTGGATACAAAATTGGACATCTCATCCCAATAAGTATAATCGTAGGCTAAGGTCTCCAGTGTTTTGCCCTTAAGTTCAATTATTTTCTCAAAAGTCACCCGCATCTGCTTCTCTTCATTGGAGAATAATGTAACCAGCCTTTGCTTCTCAAACGCCCTATGCAGGAGAATAAAAGAAGTAAATGCAATGACAATTGAAAAAAGTAAAAATATTATTTTTGTCTGCACCCTCATGTTTTTCCTATCGCATTCTCGCGCTATTTACCGCCGGTAGACAGGACTTCTTTTATTCTTTGAACGAGTTCTGTCCGGTTAGACGACTTGGAGATAATGAACCTGCCGGAAATTCTTCCGTGTTGCGCCTTAACTTCTTCTTCGGTGATTATACTGGTGAGATATATTACCGGTATGTCCCTGGTCTTATTATTTTCCAATAACTCATTGGACACCCTGTCGCCTTTTTCCCCGGGCATCATTACATCAAGAAGTATCAAATCGGGGGCATTCTTAACGGCGAGCTCCAGGCCGTCTTCGCCGTTTCCGGCGGTTAAAACATCAAACCCCTCGCTCTCAAGAATATCCTGATAGAGCGAACGCATTTTTTCATCATCATCCACGATTAAGATTTTAGCCATAGCTAATATCCTCCTTTTTCATTGTCTATTTTGATTACCAGTTCAAGAGCCTTGGGATCGTTAGCATTATGCATCGCTTCTTCCGCGGAAATCACCCCTTCCTGAAGAAGGCTCTTTAAAGATTGCTCCATCTCCTGCATCCCCTCTTTACGCCCGGTCTGAATGGCGGAATATATCTGGTGTGTGTTCCCCTCTTTGATCAAATGCTTTATCGCAGAATTCACTACCATTATCTCAAAGGCAGCGACCCGGCCGGAGCCGTCCTTCTTGCGCAGCAATTTCTGGGCAATGACTGCCTTTAAGCTAGACGCTAATTGAGTGCGGATCTGGGGCTGTTGATGGGGCGGGAAAACATCGATCATCCTGTCCACTGTTTGCGCCGCATCGTTTGTATGCAAAGTGGCAAATACCAAGTGCCCGGTTTCGGCGGCAGTAATGGCATTAGAAATGGTATCAAGGTCGCGTATCTCGCCGACCAGGATAACGTCAGGGTCCTCTCTTAACGTATCCCTTAAGGCAGTAGCAAAGGAATCGGTATCTATACCTACCTCCCTTTGGTTGATTTCGCAGAGCTTGTTTTGGTGAATAAATTCCAAGGGGGCCTCGATAGTTATAATGTGGCCTTTGAGATTACTATTTATATACTCTATTATTGCCGCTAAGGTGGTTGACTTTCCGCTGCCGGTCGGGCCGGTAACTAAAATCAACCCGTTTGGTTTTATTGCCAACTCTTTAATGACCGGCGGCAAGGCCAGTTCTTCTATAGTGGGGATCTTAAAAGGAATGCACCGCATCACCGCGCCTACGCACCCCCGCTGTTGATAGGCATTTACCCTGAAACGGGCTATCCCCGGTACGGAATAGGAAAAATCAAGACGGTGACACCGGTTAAATTCTTCTTTCTGCTCCTTCGTCATAATAGAATCCATGTATTTTTCTATATCCTTAGAGGACAAAGGGCCAAGGTCGGAAAATGACAATTCGCCGTTGACGCGAAAAATAGGCGGGCTGCCGGCCTGAAAATGAAGGTCGGAAGATTTTTTGATTACCAGGGTGCGTAACAAAATATCGATATTCGTCATATTTTTTCTCCTTAGTAAAAAGTGCTTCCTGCGCCCCCCCTGCCCGTTATTAATAATTTTTCAGGTTCTAAGATACTTCCGCGAAAGAGCAACGATGAAGATGGACATAAGAAACACGCCTAAGAAGGCCTCGGTTACCGCGAAAAATTGGTTTAAACCCACGGGGGTGATATCTCCGTAACCCACAGTAGTAAAAGTAACAAAACTAAAATAAAGCGATTGTAAAAAACCGGGCTTAAAAATAACGTCGCCCCGGGACAGCTCTCCCCGGCTATACAATAAAGCCGAAATAAAGATCAGCGAAAGCGCGGAAAGAAATCCGCGGCCCGGCCTTTCCCCATGCCCCCAGATCCACGAAGAAAACAACAGGAAAAGCCAAAGTAAAGGCCTCTTGCTTTTTTTAGGGTCGATAAAACTGCGGGCGAGTGATTTTCTCAGGCATTCCCTTGAGAGGAAAAAACATTCGGAAAAACCGGAGAATTCCAGGTCTCTTTCATAATTTATCGCTGCCTGCCGGTACATCAAAGATGCGTATTCCCAATCGCCTGCCATTACCGCTTCCCTTGCCGCTTCCTCGTATGCCTTCGATGAATTATCAAAGGCCATTTCACCTGATTTTAAAGCCCAGCAGCTGGCAGCTGAAGCTAAACACAAAGCAGCCTGTTTATGGTCGCCTTTTTCTCTATAAAGGTCTCCCGCCTTCCTGAACAGAACATATGCCTCGCATATCTTGTCCTGCGCAAGAAGTGCGTGCGCCTCTTTTTCCAGTGATCCCGGTTGATTCCCCATATTTTGCCTATTTTTTAAATTATCTTCCTAAAATTATCAGGGTAATATCATCGTGCTGCACGCAGCGGAGAGCAAATTCAGCAACATCATCCAATAAGGCTTTTGACAACTCGGCAGATTTCTTGCCGCGGTTTTCGGAAATTACCTTCTTTATCCTCTCAATGCCAAACTCCCGCTTATCCTTACTACGCGCCTCGGTCAAGCCGTCGGTAAAGATAATTATTTTATCACCTTTTTCTAAATTGAATAGAACATTATTGTATTCCGCGTCTTCCGTAACGCCAAGGGGTAAACCCGCATCCAGCTCTATTTCCTTTAGTTCATTCGCCTTTTCCTTAAAAACAAGCAGCGGCGCATGTCCTGCCGAAGAAACGCTCACCGTGTTATTGACGGTATCAATGATCAGGTACATAAAAGTAACAAACCTGGAAGACGTCCTGCCATAAAGTTCTTTATTAAGCAAGCTTAAGACTTTGGCGCAATCCCGGCATTGGCGGCTGAATATCCTGAAAAGTGAAATTGCCTGCGCCATGATCAAAGACGCGGGTACGCCCTTTCCTGAAACGTCCCCGATCAAAAGCCCCAGGGTTTTCTCATCAAGGGCAATAAGGTCATACAAGTCTCCGGCAACAAATTTTGCCGGCTGTAAAGATGAGGAAATATCCAAACCGTTGAATTCTTTTAATTCCTGCGGCAGGAAACTCTGCTGGATACTGCGGGCAATTTCCAGCTCTTTTTCCAGAAGCTCCCTCTTTTTTGTCTCTATAAAGATCCTATAAACGATTGCGACAACATAAACCGAAAAAATAATAAATAAAGGCAGGAATAAGTCTATCCAAATGCCTAAGAATATGAATAACCCGGTAGAGATAAGAAAATAAGCCAAGCCAAGGATCAGGCTCCCCAAAAGCGCTTTTAATGGCTTAAACCGCAGGCACATTGTCAAACCGAGTGCAAACAGAAGCAGCGCTATAAGGAGGTTTATCAAAGTGCCGGCAGGCCTGATAAATTCATTCTGTATCAGGCTGTTAAATACGCTTGCCTGCAGGCCGACTAAAGGGTAATTATTCCCTAATGGCACCGGTTGAAAATCCGATGTCCCCGTCGCGGTCAAGCCGATAAAACAAACTTTATCTTTTAATACCGATAAATCTATGTCCGGCTCTTTACCTTGTTTTAGCTGGCTAAAAGACTTTAGTATCTCAAAGTAAGAAAGGTGCTTAAAGGTTTTCTCCCACCTGCCCGGATAATTTACCAGCAAATAATTTCCGGCCATCACCGGCAGAGAAAGCCGTTTATCTAAGATGTTTAAACCGAGCGTATCATAGGCAGCCTTGAATCCCAATTGCGGGATCAGTTCATTATTATATTTTATAAACAGGGGTATTTTCCTGATCTTTCCGTCCGGATCCAGGACTACATTAATATGGCCGATGCCTGCGGCGCTTTCAGAAAATCCCGGGGCAAGGCCTGCCAGGAGAGAAGGATATTTCCCCGGCAAAAATGCCAGCGGCAGGTAAACGTTACCGGCGGCTTTTATGGCGCGGGAAAACTCGGCATCATACGGGGTGGGCTCGGGGAAAAGAACATCAAAAATTATTTTTCTTACCCCGCACTCTTTCAGGACGTCCACCAAACTGGCATGAAAATCGCGCGGGATCGGCCAATTGGCCAGGTTCTTCAGGGAATCATCCGATATTTCAATAATAACGATATTTTCGCTAACTTTTATGGCGGGGCGTAATTTAAACCTTAAGTCGTAGAAAAGAAGCTCGTGGCCATTGAAGACATTAAACGCGGAAAGGATAAAAACCGCAAGGCAACCGGCGAGGATCACCCGCGATCTCAAGGAGATCTTTTTAAAGAATTTCATGATTAAAAATTATACTGCCACCCGCAGGTAAAGACGTTTTCGGTATATTTGTCAATGGAATCGTTCGCGTTGTCGCCGCGGTAGGTGTAAAGAAAAGAAAGGATATTATGCTTGTCCAATTTATACCGGAACAAGAGGTTTGTCGCGTAAATATTCTCCTTTTCCTTATAATTCTCATTAGTAACAAGGCGGCTCTTGTAATTTTTTCTTAGATAAATGAAATTGGAACTTAAATCAAATTTACGGGTAAATTTATAAGTTATAGATGGGGATATCTCATAGGATTTATAATCGTAGAAATCAAGATACCTGTCGTTAGAGTTATTGACCGAGAACCTGCCCATGATCTTTGCGTAAAACTTCCGGGTAATATCAGAGCTGATGTTGTATTCAACGCTCTGCCTGTTTTCCCTGCGTTCTTTTTCCTGGGTTGAGCCATAGTCATCGCCCATGGCCTTTCTATCGGTATAATATTTTTCGCCGTATGAAAAAAGCAGTTGGTGATAGGTTTTACGCGCCAGTTTGCTCTTTAGATAAAAGAGATACTTATTAAAAAGGAATGTGCCGTCGTCATTATTGGTATAGGCATAGATAGCCAGGTCATCCCCGATACCGACATTTAGCCAGTCAAATAATTTTTTATCCACCACAAAACGGCCGTGGTTTAAGATATTAGAGATATCAGTTGCCTCATTATAATTTAAAACGTCCAGGTCATAGTTAAAGACGAACTTGGTGCGGGCAATCCACGGTTTTATCACCGAAGACGACCAGAGGAATTCCTCGTAATGATCACCCTTGCTTTCCGCGCTCAAACGGGCATTAGTATCAAATCCGTAAAATAAGCCCGCCACAGAAGAAAGCTTAAAGGTAGGCTTCTTTTTTTCTAACTTGCTTATTTCCAGGGTCTTTTCTTCTCTTTCTTCGCGCACATCATCGCAAAGACCTCGGTCAACTGCAGAAAAAAGGAAAATGCCAGTAATTACCAAGACCATGAAAGAAAATTTTCTATACATAGCTTCTCCTCTTTTATTGAACCAAACGCCTGTTGCTAATTACCACTAACGTTTAATATCTTCAGTCGGCGGATTATCTGACGGCGGCTCTGGTATTTCTATATCCCTTCTATTCTCTTCCCTTAAATCCCGATAATCCTGGCGCTGCTCATCGTGCAGCCCGAATTCTTCTATACCAAGGCCCTCATCATCATTTTCTTCGCCGCCTTTTTCTATAACAAAATCAACCGTATCGGTAAAATTGTCCCAAGTATCAAAATCCCTTCCCCCTAATTGGCGCGGCTGTCCAAAATCGCCCCCGGGTCCGACATCAATGCCAAACCCGTTGCCAATGTTTTGTTCGCCGGTAGGATTGCCATTTTCATCCAACCCTTGCACAAAAATAGTATTCTCAAAACATTCTGCGTTAGTATTGCCGTTATTAAATCCGGTTACCCATCCTGTGCCGCGCGCTCCGGCAATGGCAGTAGGAGTCCTGACCTGGAATTTTTCCTCTTTGGCTAAATTCTCAACCAAAGCAAATACCCTGCCCTGCGGCAGGAAAATATTCCCCGGCTTAACACTCTCTATTTTTATCTTTGTATTCTCCTTAACAGAAACAATATTTGTCGGCTCCTCATCAAACGCCAGGATACATTCAGACCGCGCTTTTGTTTCTACTTCAGCGCCGTCATTTAACACCATATTAAGCTTTACCTTTTCCCACTCAAGGCCTGCTTCTTTTTTGACCATTACCTGGCCTCGCCTGTCAATGACCTTGGCTGTTTGCGCGAATAAGGCCATAGGCAAGACTAACAGAAACGAAACCGCTATTATGAATACGAATATCCTTTTCATTTCTCTCTCCTCTATTTGCCGCTCGGCTTTGGCTTGGTTTCTTTGCCTTTGAATAAAAGTTTCCAGGGATGGCGCTTGATATCGTCGCTAAATTCCTCAAAATTCTTGGCGATATTAGTTATTCTCTCTTTGTTCTCGCCTACAATTGAATTTACATCAGACAAAAGCGAGTCTATGTCTACGTAAGGCTTACCATAAATAGTGATACCCGGTTCTAAGAAACTATTGTTTTGCGCGGAAGATATCTGGATGAATTTTTCACCCATCAGGCCAAGGGTCTTGATGGAAATTTCCGAGTTTTCCCTGATCCTTGTGTCCTTGTCCAGCCATAGCTTAAGGATAACTAAGGTCTTGTCGGCATCATAAGAGATCTTCATATCGTCTACTTTGCCGACTTCAAAGCCATTCATCATTACCGGCGCTTTCTTATCCAGGCCGGCGATTTCCTCAAAGATCACATAAATATTATAGCCCTCTTTCTTAAAAGAGATCTTCCCGGTTGACAGCGTAAGATAAGCTAACCCGGCTAAACACAAAATAATGAATAAGCCCACCTTGAACTCTTGCGTATATTTTTTCATATTATTTCTCCCTGCTATAAGCCAAAATCTCCGATTACGCCGATATCTTCTTTAAAAAAATCTATCGGGCCTTCCGGCCTGCCGTTGATAAACTGCTGGATAAAAGGATTTTTAGAATTACGGATCTGATCGGGCGTGCCGATCTCAATGATCTGGCCCTTATGCACCATAGCGATCCTGTCGGCAATCGCGAATACGCTTTGCATATCATGGGTTACCACTACCGAAGTAATAAGCAATTTTGAGCTTAAGTCTTTGATCAGTTTATCGATCACTCCACCCACTACCGGGTCAAGCCCGGATGTCGGCTCATCATAAAAAACAATGTCCGGGTCAAGGGCGATTGCCCTGGCCAGGCCTACGCGTTTACGCATGCCTCCGGAGATCTGCGAAGGGTAATACTTCTCATAACCCCGCAAGCCAACCAGAGAAAGCTTCATTTTAATGATAATATTGACGATCTCTTCGGCTAACTTGGCGTGTTCCTGCAAGGGAAGGGCAATATTTTCTTCAACCGTCAATGAATCCAGGAGCGCGGAATACTGAAAGAGCATGCCGAAACGTTTCTTGATCTCATTCAATTCTTCTTCGGAAATATTGTAGATATCCTTATTTTTTATCAACACCTTACCTTCATCCGGCTCGATCGTGCCGTTCATCAACCTTAAAGTAGTGCTCTTGCCTGAACCGGAACAGCCCATAATGATAAAAGTTTCACCGGGAAAGATATCCAGGCTAAGATTATCGATTACTTTCTTGCCCTGGAATGTTTTTGAGACATTCCTTAGAGAAATTATCGGCTCTTTTGCTTGCGGCTGGCTCATGTTTTAGAAAAATAGAAAATGGCGGTGATAATACAATCGGCCAGAATGATCGAAATAAAACTTGCCACAACGCTGCGCGTGGTGGCCCGGCCCACTCCTTCTGCCCCGCCTTTAGTATTTAACCCTTCATAACAGGAGATCAGCGCGATAATCACCCCGAAGACCCCTGCCTTGAGTAAACCGATATAAATATCCTTGAGCGCCAGGTGTTTAAAAGTAGTCTGCATATATAGATCGGGATTGATATTAAGGCTGCCTGTGCCGACAAGGAACCCGCCGAATATGCCGGAAATGTTGCCCAGGATCACAAGGCAGGGCATCATCACTAATAAAGCTAAAAAACGCGAAACGCAAAGATAGCGGGTAGGAGAAATAGACATCGTATCCAGCGCCTCTACCTGCTCGGTTACCTTCATTGAACCGAGCTCTGCGGCAATCGCCGAGCCGGCGCGGCCGGCAACTACCAAGCCGGTCAGGACCGGGCTTAATTCGCGGCAGAGGGATATCGCGACCAGCGAAGCAACATAAATCACCGCGCCCATCTTTTCCAGCTGATAGGCGGTCTGCATGGCTAAAACAATACCGGTAAAAAAATCCACGAAAAATACGAGCACCACCGAGCGCAGGCCGACAAAGACCATTTGCTGGAATATGCCTTTGCGCTGCGCTGCCTTTCCCTTAAATGAGCCAAAGAACAACCAGTAAAGCACGTTAAGAAAAAGAGAAAGAACGCCCCTAAGCCATCCCAGGTACTCAATAACTACTTTTCCGATATGAGAAACCATTTAGAAATCCTTTAGCCCTGATGCCTTATCTTCAAAGATCTCAAAAAGCTTATGCAGCTTAGTAACCTCAAAAACATTTTTTATTTTCTGGTTCATCCCGCTAAAACGTATGCGGCCGCCGATCTTCTTCAGGCGCTGGGACATCTCGATCAGAGTAGCGAGCCCTGAGCTGTCAATATAAGCGACATTAAGGAACTCTACGAGGATCTTCTTTTCATTTCTTTTAATGAATTCATCAAAGGCCTTGCGCAGTTGCGGAGAAGTCGTAATATCAATCTCCCCTTCTATGGCGCATACCAGTATATCGCCGCTTTTTTCCTCGTTTATCTTCACTTGCCTTCTCCTTTTTTAAATAATTTCACCATTTTTATTTTACGGCCGCGCTCAAGAAAAGTTACTTTATCCATGTGCTTACGGATCAAAAATATCCCCCTGCCGGAAAGTTTATGGAGTTTATCCGGCTTGGTGGGGTCAGGGGCATTCCGGAAATTAAAACCCTTGCCCTGATCAGCTACCCAGATAGTTAAAGAGCGGCTGCCGGCTTCCACTTTTACCCTTACGGCCAGATCCGGATTAAGCTTGTTCCCGTGCCTTATGGCATTGGACAAGGCTTCCCCTAAGGATAATTTTACGCCATGGATCTGCGCTTCATCCAGGGGTAATTGCTTAATTTTATCTATTATGGTATGGCTTAATTTCGGTATGAACTTGAGCTCGGAGGGTGTTTCTTCACAGAAATGCATAGGTTTAATTATAGGCGCAATACTTCAATATTTCAAGGAGATTTTGCCATTACTTTGTTACTAACGAAGCGGGCCAGAGCTAATTTCTTTTTCCGCGGTAATTTTTTTATCTGCGCTTCGCGCTTTAGGGCCTTGGACCTGGTTGCGGCCTCTTCGTTATAGACCAGCTTAACCGGGCAGCGGTATTTAGTGAACTTACAGCCATTACCGGAATTATGCGCGCGGACGCGGCGCTCTAAATTGTTGGTTATACCTGTATAGAGAATACCGTCTTTACATTTAATGATGTAGACGCGCCAAGGCATATGCGAAAGAAAAGTTGAGGAATGGGGCCCTTCGCGTATGAACGAAGGTACCGCTTGACTGCAGAAATGCTTCCCGGTCAGTAAAGTTTATTTATAATAATTGATGCCTCTTAAAATAAACTGTTCTTCCAGGCGTTTTGGCGAAAAGAATTTACAGACAAATGATTTGGCTAAATTGGTATCGAACTCTTTGCAGCAATATATGTCGATTGAGATATAATTTTTTACGCTTAACGTATGAATAACAATTGAACTCTCTACTAATGGCGCCCAGCCTGAAAGGCCCGCTTTATCGGGAAAACGCTTGGCATCCGTAAAAAATATGCTGGGCGGCGACTGCTTCTCCATACCCAGGAAACTTACAATATCATCCAGGAATTTATAGCAAATAGCTAAGTCATCGCAAAGGCCGGGAGTACAATCATAAAGATCTAACAGGAGTTCATAGCCGAACGCCTTCGGGCGTTTTGATTCTTGTGCTTTTCGTTGCAGGGGTTTATTTTCTGCCTGGGGCAAGACTGCCATCGCACCGCCTTTTGCTGGTTTTGCTTTTAGTTATTTTTCGTCTACACCTTATTTATACTGCAAAAACCCATTATTTGTCAATGTTTTTATTTTTAATTTTCATTTTGGCTTTAAATAAGGTGCATATTTCATCTACAACCGGAGACAGACTGTTATTTTCATAAGGGAATTCCTTACAGGATTTCGGTTTTAAGCTATAATCTAGCTTGTGGATTGAACAGAGGCCGTCGGAATCAAGAAAAGAACACGGATTATATCCATAGCTGGTGCCGATGCGGTATCCCGAAGGAAAATCGCTATCTGTTTCTAATTGAAAAAATTCACCTTTTAATCCCAGGGTTGCTATTTTCTTGGCTTCTTCTAAGTCCACCCAAGCTCCGGTCTGACAGCAATCCGCCTGAGTTTTACATTCAGAACAATCAATGGTTTTTATGACCTTTTTCCTTGCGCTTTTTTTCCTATGGCTGGACATCTCTCACTCCTTTATGCCATCACGCGATCACCCGATCTTCACTTCTACTGAATGATCTACCCGATTATCGATGAGCAGTATCGCCATTTCCTCCTGCGCTACACCATCCACCGTAATAGACGTCACGCGGTCTGATGATCCTGATCGGACAAAAGTAATATGATAGAAAGTCTCCCTGTACCGATAATGCAGCTTCCAGGACGGCCAATCCACGGGAATGCACGGCTCGAAATAGATCCTGTCGACTTTCAACCGGACTCCTAACAAATACTTCACGATTAATTGATACATCCAGCCCGCGGATCCGGTATACCAGGTCCATCCTCCGCGTCCGGCAAGGCCATGAGAAGAATAAACATCTCCAGCCATTACATACGGTTCGACTTTATAAACAGCGCATTTATCCGCGCTATCGGAATGATGCACTGGATTGATCATATAAAACAGTTCCCAGGCCCGCTTTTTATCTCCTAAGACCGCAAACGCAATCGTCGCCCAAATCGCAGCGTGCGTATACTGTCCTCCATTTTCTCTGACGCCGGAAACATAACCTTTAATGTAACCCGGGCTGGGCAAAGCTTTATCAAAAGGGGGATCGAGTAATTTCACGATCGCGTGTTTCCTGTCAACAAGCTGCCGGTTCACCTGATCCATGGCCTTTCCGGCTCTTTCCTGTTGGACCGCACCTGAAAGCACCGCCCATGATTGAGGGATGGAGTCGATCCGGCATTCGCTACTTAGAGAAGAGCCCAAAACATCCCCACTGTCAAAATACGCCCGGCGATACCACTCGCCGTCCCAGCCATGCTTTTCAATATTCCCGGCGAGTTTGCCGGCCTCCTCAAGACAAAACTCTGAAAAGGCCTTATCCCCATGCTGAACCGCTAAAACCGCCATCGACTTAAGAACATCAAAAAGAAAAAAAGCAAGCCAGACGCTTTCGCCTTTTCCTTCGCGTCCAACCATATTCATCCCGTCATTCCAGTCGCCGCTTCCCATAAGCGGGAGGCCATGAACGCCAAAATTCAAGCCTTTTTTCACGCTTAAAACACAATGTTCATACAGTGTGCCGGTACGCGCAGAAATTCTCGGTATATCGAAATAAGATTCTTCTTCCTGTTTGAGTAAGGGCCCTTCAAGAAAACCGATCGTTTCATCAAGGATCCCTGTATCGCCGATCTCTTTAACATACAGACAAGTCACAAACGGAAGCCATAAATAATCATCCGAACAGTGGCTGCGGATCCCCCGGCCGGATGGCGGATGCCACCAGTGCTGCACATCCCCCTCCACAAACTGGTGTGCGGCAAAAGTCAGCAATTGCTCCCTGACCATTTCCGGCTTTGAATGGATCAAAGCCATCACATCCTGCAGCTGATCCCGAAAACCGAAAGCCCCGCCGGATTGATAAAAACCGCTTCGCCCCATTAGACGGCAGCTTATAAGCTGATACTGCAACCATCCGTTCACAAGAAAATTTATCGAAGCATCGGACGTTTCCACATACACAACGCCTAAGGTCCGTTTCCAATAATCCCAAACCTTCTCAAGTTCCTGATGCGTCGCATCAATACTGCCAAAACGCCGGACAAGGTCCCGCGCCTCATCCACGGTTTTGCCTGAGCCAAAAGTAAAAACGATCTCTTTCTGCTGGCCATTATCAAGCTCAAATTTGGCCTGTGCAGCAACGCATGGATCAATCCCCGCGCCCACTCTTCCGGAAAGCCTGTCTCTGCGCATGGCAGAAGGCGATGCCATGGTCCCATTTCTTCCGATAAATTCAATCCGGTCTCCGGTAACGAATCGCTTCGGTTCACTTACATCCATAAAAACAACCCTATCCGGAAGTTCTTTGTTATAAGGATTGCGCGCAAACAAAGCTCCGCTTTTAGGATCGATCTCAGTCAAAATATGCATGTGATACTTGTCCCGGAATGTTCCCATAACCAACTCGCAATAGTCCGTCGCCGAAAGCCGCCTTCGCCGGCCGGAAATATTCCTAATTTTAAGGACCGAGAATTTGACGCGTTCCTCCTGCGAAACAAAAACCGTTAATTCCGAAACAATCCCGTTTTCAGTATGCTCAAAAACGCTATAGCCAAATCCATGGCGCGAGGTATATTGGGTCTTACCCGTAGCGGGAAGCGGCGTCGGAGACCAGAATCTTCCACTTTCTTCATCGCGAATATAAAGCGCCTCTCCCGAAGCATCCGTAACAGGATCATTCTTACAAGTCGTTAAACGAAACTCACGCGCATTCTCGCTCCAGGTATAAGCGCTGCCGCTTTCAGAAACCACTGTGCCGAAATTCCGGTTCGCCAACACATTTACCCAGGGAGCGGGGGTAGTTTTTGAATGTGAAGTCGTGATCACGTATTCCCGGCCATCCCCGGTAAATCCTCCTACGCCATTAAAATAAACAAGATCCGGGCGCTCCGCAAAACCCTTGTCCTCTTCTTCCGGATCATCTTGCCTAGTCGGAACAAACGGCAGAAAATTCGCCTTTGGGTGCGTCATATCACTCAACTGCTCAGCCAGCGTACCTCCGCGATCCGAAATAATTATCCGTGCCACCGTTTGCATGAGAATCCGGTCTTCATCTGACATCTGATCGGCGCGCTTTAAAAAAATACCGCCATTCTTCTGCGCTGTTTCCTTGCTATTGGCAAGGATTAACCCGCTGATTCTTTCCCCCAGACTATCACGATAAATGGAACTATTTTCATTCCATATAATAATATCAACCGCCAAGCCCTTCATGCGCCAATAAGCATGGGCCTGCAACATCTTAACGACCAGATCGATATTATCCTGATTTTCGATACGCACCAGGACAATCGGCAGGTCCCCCGAAATACTGTATCCCCAAAGGTCAGACTGGCCGCGGTTATTCCTCCGCAAAATACTCGCGCTCGCCCGCCACGCAGGATTCGCGTACAAAATAGCGCTTGCAAGCCGGCCGTAAAGTTGGGCGTCGGCTTCCGTAGAATTAATCTGCTGTAAAGCAACCTGCCCGTGAGTCCAGGCTAAATTAAAAACACGGTCAGCTAAATTCCTATCCCTGTATTTTTCCATGAGCGCTTGCGCGGCTTGCCTGCTTTCGCATATGCCGGTTACATAATCGATCACTGCCGATTCATCCGGCTCCAATTCAATCTGGCTGCGAATCGAAACAATCGGGTCAAGCACAGAACCCTCGCTATCTGAAAGATGACCGCGGCCATGCATCGCTGCAGGATCAGCCACTGTGTGCCCTCGCCCGATAAACTTACTGCGTTCTGTTTCATAAGAAGCGCCGACAATGGCATTGCCATGCACCGCCATCAGGTGCAGCATCCAAGGAAACGCTTCTTTATCCGAACGCGGCCGCCGCTGACAAAGGATCGCCTGATGCGACTTGATAATTTCAGTCTGGACAAACAAATTACTGAATATCCGTTGGGCCTGATCGTTTGCGGGATCATTTAATACAACTTCCGCATAACTGGTAATTTCTATAATACGCTTGTTACGTGACCGGTTGGTGATAGTCAGCCGGCGCAGTTCAATGTCATCTTCCGGAGAAACCGCAATCTCGGTATGTGTATCGATCTGATAGTCCCGCCGCTTAAACTCCACCCAAGCCTGAGAGAACAAAGCTTCATAATGCTTAGGCTTGTTTTGCGTCGGCTGATACGCCGAGGACCAGAACTGGCCGGACTCCACATCCCGGAGATAAATAAAAGTTCCATTATTATCCAATGCAGAATCTTCACTCCACCGTGTTACAGCGACATTTTGCCAGCGGCTGTATCCTCCTCCGGAGTTAGTAACCATCACATGGTACCGGCCGTTGGAAAGAGGGTGAACTTCAGGCACCGGAGTTTGGGGAGTTGTAAACAGCCGTAAAAGCGTTTCCTTTTCTCCGAATTTCCTAAGCATTCCGGTTACTTCAAAATCATAAAGGAACGGTTCGACATTCGGCACTCTCTCTTGAAGAAGAAGTTCAGTAGATTTAAACATGGGGTCCGCAAGAAAACGTCTTTGCATCGGCCGGTCCAAAAGCACATAGGCAAGAGACAACAAGCTCATACCCTGATGATGCGCCATATATGATTTCACGATCGCCCGATTTTCATCCGGAGCAAGGCGCGCCGGCGTGTAATCAATGGCTTCGTAAAAGCCGTAGATACCTCCGGCTCCTTCTTCGAATAAACGCTCGAGATTCTTACAGGCCTTCTCCGGCTCCACCATTAAGGCAAGCATCGAAGCATACGGAGCCACAACCAGATCTTCGGCAAGCCCCCGCTTAAAACCCATGTCCGGGACTCCAAAAGAGTGATATTGATAAATCCTGCTAGCGTCAACCTTATTGTAACCGGACTCTGATATACCCCAGGGAATATTATTTTTGGCCGCATAACGGATCTGGCCGCTAACCGCTGCTTTATATGTCTGGTCCAGCACGCTTCCTTCGTAGTTCGGCATTACCAAAAGGGGCATGAGATATTCAAACATCGACCCGCCCCAAGAAACCAAAACAGGGTCTCCTTCTACTTTTGCGATCATCCGGCCAAGCTTAAACCAATGATCCTGCGGCATTCTTCCTTGAGCAATCGCGACAAAACTGCAAAACCTGGCTTCGGACGCCAGAAGGTCATAACAACCGGGGTCCACCTTGTGTTCGCTGACATTGTATCCGATAGAAAGAAGGTCCGTACTCTTGTCATACAAAAATTCATATTCAACGCTGGAGATTTCGTTGCACCGTAACACGATATAATCGATCGCTTTGATCCTTTCGGCGGACCGTGTCCCGGCTTCTTTGATTGCATCGCGAAGTTTCAATAACCATCCATGCAATCCTCTCGACTCATCGTCCACAAGAGATATATCCGTCATAATTTTCTCAATCAAAGGAACCAGCATCTGCTCCAGCCTTGCCACTTCCCCAAGCGTAGGGATCTCATCTAAATTCCGTAGAGCCTCCCGAAGTTGAACAAGTCGCGCCTGCTGTTCATTATCGCCTGCGTCCCACATCCCCGGCATTTCCGGCGCAAGCAATATCCAAGGCGCAATATAAGACATGTCTTCCAAAAAGTCGTAACACTGCCGCTCCAAGGCGCGCGCCCAAATTCTGCCTTGCTCATAATGCTTATGATCCGACCCGGAAAAAACTTTTGAAACATCCTTTGAAAGCTGGCGCAAAAATGCGTAGATCTCCGAAAGACAAACGGAAGTAATTTTCCTTTTTTCCTGAAATTGCGCGATCCTTTCAGAAATTTCTCGAAAGAACCCGGCGACACTGCTCTTTTGGCTTCTCTCAATCTCCGCGACGCTCTGATGCAGGATCTGCAGGGTATCTTCCAGCCCGTCGAATATCTTAACAGAAACGATCTTCTGAGAATTCATTTCCGCCAGCCCGGAGCGCAAGATCATTAAATGGCCGGTCAAGTTTCCGCTATCTACCGATGAAACATAAAGAGGCTCCAAAGGTTTAAGCGTCTCTGTATCATACCAGTTGTAAAAATTACCCCGATACCTTTGCATAAGATTTAAGGTATCGAATGTTTTTTCCGTCCTGTTAAACATCATCCCCATCGAAACATAACCAAAATCGTAGGCTGTCAAATTAGCAAGAAGCGACAGGCCGATATTCGTTGGTGAAGTCCTATGGGCCAATGCGCTGACAGGCTCCTCCTGAAAATTGTCTAGCGGCAGCCAATGATCCTTTTCGGTAACAAAATTCTCAAAGAACGCCCAGTTCTTCCGGGCAAAACTCCTGAGAAAAATAATTTGCTCTTTGGAAAGCATGATCTTGCGGGCAGGAGAAGACCGGCTGATCCAATAAGCTACTGCGGGAGAAACAAACCACAGGCTTAATAGAACCAGGGCAAGCGCGTCGAAGCGCGGGAAAAATACCGTAAAACAGATTAACAGCAAAACAGCGGTAATCGGTTCAAACAAGATATTCTTGTAACAGCTTAGAATATTATTCGGCAAAAAAGCTTCCGCTTCGAAGAAAGTCGTCCATTTCAGCAAATTTCTTCGCGATACAAACATCCTCCACAAAGTCCGCGTGATCGCATCCAGACAATAGAAAAATTCATGCAGTAAAAAAACAAGCGAAAAGAAAAACCGGAGTGCGTTCCTTTTAAATAATGACACTACCAATCTAAAATGGGTTATAAAAGTAAGGGTTTTGGGTTTTCTCACGGCCTCCGACAGGGACATCGGCACAAGGGGGAAACCGAGAAGAGCAATGACGAGAGCCGACCACATCCAGGAGGGTTGAAAAAATATCCATCCTGATAAAAGCAGCAAAACTATTGCTAAAGGAACTACGCTGCGCCTTAAGTTATCCGCGATCTTCCACTGCGACAAGAAAGAAATCGGGTTTTTTGCTTTTGCGCCGCCGAGGACGCGAACGGAACTGAATAACCAGGGAATGATCTGCCAATCCCCGCAGATCCAACGGTATCTCCGGCTCAAATCCTTAAGATATCCTGACGGGTATTTTTCGTAAAATTGGACATCCGTCACAAGCCCTGACCGGGCATAACAACCTTCTAAAAGATCATGGCTCAATATAGAATTTTCCGGAAAACGGCCATCCATGGATCTTTCGAACGCATCCACATCATAAAGCCCCTTCCCGACAAAAGACCCTTCAAGGAAAAGATCCTGGTAAACATCAGACACCGCTTTGGTATAAGGATCGATTCCTATATCGCCTCCGAAAATTTTCACGAATAGCGAAGGATTTTCCCCGGGATAGCCGGATTCGACTCTGGGCTGGAGAATCCCGTACCCGGAAACAACCCGTTGTTTTTTTTCGTCATAGACCGGCCGGTTCAAGGGATGCTCTATCACGCCCACGAGTTCTCGCGCGGCGTTGCGCGACATCCAGGTATCCGCATCCAAAGTAATGACATATTTAACGTCCTGAAGCCTCTGGGGATCACCGATGATCGCGCTGAAACGCCCTTCGCCTTTTCCGCGAAGAAATGCGTTTAAATCCCCTATCTTGCCACGCTTACGTTCGTACCCCATCCATACCTTTTCATTTTTATTCCACTTGCGGGGCCTATGAAAAAAATAAAAAACGTACTCTTTTTGCCTACGGTATTTATAATTCAACTGCTCGATACCTTCCATAACCTGAGCCAGAAGCGCTTGATCCTCAGGCATCTTTTCCTGCGCTGCATCAGAAAAATCCGTTAAAAGCGCAAAATCCGTATTGGCGTCAATATTCGCAAGATAACGGACCTCTAACCCTTCGAGAAGTGATTCAACCGTCCGCGCATCGCTAATTATACAAGGGACTACGACCAGTGTATGCGCATAAGCAGGAATTCCTTCTGAAAAGTCCATCCGGGGAAGGCCCTGGGGGGTAACGAGCATCATAGAAAACCAATTCACCAGAGAAACCGCCGTTTGGCTTGCCGTAAGCAAAAGTAATAACCCAAATAAAATTTGCCAAGGCAGGGTCAAGACCCCAGCCAACTCTACCCAGTTCAAAATAACTGCGGGTACGACAAAGGTTATAAAGATAATGGAACCAAAATACAAAACAGACGGCCAAAAAGTTTTTTTCGCCGGTAGATACTGAAAGACGGGTAAACGCAGGCCCAATTCGCGGTAGAAAAGCTCTAATCCCCGATCGATAAGGTAAAAACCTACATGCGCTGTGGCGTGAGCGGAGCCTTTTTCCGTTTTTGCCGTTTTCGCCATCCGGATCGCAAGTGCCGCAATTTCTTCTTCATTAATTTTGCTTCTCAAAGAAAGCTTCTCAACAACATGCCGATAGCGGTCTCGTGTAGCAAAAGACATGCGACTATAATCCCCTGACGGGTCCTGGCCCAAAATCTTTTCAACAACACTGATGGTTTCAACAAAACCATGCCAATCAGTGGTCTCTAAAAAACGCAGGCTCCCGATCGTGTTGGCAATCGAAACCTGGTCCTCCGCCTGTTTTTGGCTAGTCGCCCGGATTATCCTGTCAAGGGTCTCTCCTTGCTCCAAAAGCTTCTTTTCCAGCCAGGCAAAAGGAAGATTGAGCGCCTGGCTTTGACCATGTAAACGCCGCGTGAATTCCGCGACAAAAGCTTCAGAAAGCAACGGGTTGGCTCTAGACATCGCCGCAATTTCAATGATCACGCCATCAGTATCTTTAACCGAAACTTTCAGGATCCGCGTCGCCCAGTAATTCGCTTTTTCTCTTTCCGATTGCGCTACGATTAACCGGGAAGAAACGCGCCTTAAGTTTTCAATAAGAGCTAACCTTAACATAATAGGGATAGCCCACAATTCGCCAAGTTTTAAGTGCTTAAGACTCTGGTAGGCTGTAACAAACTCCAAAAGCCTCTGACTATCCAGCCGCCCGTCGCTGTGAGAAACAAAATCCATGGCAATCGCATAAACGCGAGGATAACCGGCAAGCGGCCCCTGGAGAAGATAGGGTAACTGGCGGATATATTTTTCCGGAAGGTGCTTCTGAGCGAGCCTTATTTGCTCCTCAATGAGGTAATAATTATCGAGAAGCCATTCTCCTGCCGGCGAAATCTTTCGTTTGGATTTACCGGCATCATTGAGGAGCTCATAGATTTCAGCAAGCATTTTTTCATTATTCTTCAGCCTGATTAAAAGCCTGTTGCGCCCCCTTTTGTAACTGACCAGGTGCCCCTGGGCCAGTTTTTTCGCATGAGCCTTAAACTGCTCAATATTAAAAAGCTCGGCGCGAAGAGGCTGTTCCTCGACGATCCTATTCCAATGCAGAACGGCGCTGAGACGCATTTTAAAAAGCAAAATATAGTCTTGAATAAATTTTAGAGACAATGCACGCTCCTCCTAATCTTTAGGTCATTATACACTAAAAAACGATCTTTTAGTTAGACAAAATTTTCAAGCAGGAATTGAAATGCAGTCAATGAAGAGAAGAATAATATTGCCGGGGTTTTGTCTCTAATACCGATACCAAATTCTATTTATCGCGCTTTAGGTTTCTTTCAGCAAACTCCCAATTAATCAATTTATCAATTACTGCCTTCAGGTGGTCGCTGCGCAGGTTCTGATAATCCAGGTAATAGGCGTGTTCCCACACATCCAGAACCAGGATCGCTTTTCCATTTTTTTGAGAGATCGGATTTTCCGCATTCGCAGTTTTGATGATCCTAAGAGTCCCCGCATCTTCGATCAGCCATACCCAACCGCTGCCAAATTGGGCTATGCCTGCTTGGGAAAATTGCTGCACAAAGTTTTCATAACTGCCGAAGTCAGCCTCGATTTTTTTACCGATCTTTCCCGTAGGCTTACCGCCTCCCTTAGGTGAGAGGCTGTTCCAGTAGAAGTTATGATTCCAAACCTGGGCTGCATTATTAAAGATAGCTGTCTTATCGGCCTTATCGGCGGTTTTTTCAATCACCTCTTCAAGGGCAAGGCCCACAAACTCAGTGCCTGAAACAAGTTCATTTAGCTTATTCACATAACCCCGATGATGTTTACCGTAGTGAAAACTCAGGGTTTTCGCGGAAATAACCGGCTGTAAGGCATCTTCTTCATAGGGAAGCGCCGGCAATACGAAAAGACTTGATTTAACGTCTTCCATCGCCAGGCTCCTTTCCTGGTTAACTTCGGCTTCAGCCTTAATTACCAATATAGGGCAAAAAAAGATAACATTAAATATAAAAATAATCAATAAAATAAGACTTATTCTCATAAAATCCCTCTGCGTCTCTAAGGAAACAGCTTAAATGCACCGCGCCCTGGGCGACCGAGCCGCAGGCGAGGAAGTCCCTTTAGGGAGGGCGCTCCCACATCTCGCGTGCCCCATTCGCCCCGCTTAGGAGCGGGGCTCATTCGGCGCCAGCCTTGGCCGGCTGGCTTCTTGCTAATGCAATGCGTGTGCGGCGTGGCCGCCGCTCTACAACAATAGAAGAATCCACGGTCGCGGCGTGCGTCCTCGCTTCAGCTATCCCTAACCTTAAAAACAAAAATTTTCTTAGGAAAGAAGCTCGGCCGCTTCCCGCTCTACAACCAGAGAAAATCCAGGGTCGCGGGATGCCCCGCCTCTTGCGGGCAGTGCTTCAAAGAACTGCTTTGGCGGGGCGCGGCCCCCACCCCGCGCCCCGCCTAGCGCTATCTTTTCAAAAAACTGGCGAAATTTTTAGGGGAGGAAAGTCTGTTTACTTCACTCCTAAAAGTGTACTAACTTTATTTAAATTCATCGCCATATATTTTGCAATAAATGTAATTATGGCACCGACTAAGGCTATTATCAATCCTGCTAAAATTGAATCCTTATTTTTATCCCAGAATGATCGTTCTCTATCTCCTAAGTAAATTATCGCCTTTGGAAACCAACTTTTATAAATTTTAGCTAAGATTAACAACGCCAAAACAGATATTGTAATTAAAGCTACCCTTGCGGTAATAGAATTAATTGATGGCAAAATGACAAGAACAAATAAAAAAATAATACTGTTAATCATTGGTCCATATTTAGTGAAGAATACTGTAGATTTACTTTTATATCTACTTATGTAATCTTCTATTTCGGCTGCCCTACCGTTAACCCATGTAGGATTATCTCCGCTAATAGATGCATTGTTATCATCAGCGGGCTTAAAATTAAGATTTACTACTTTATATCCACTCTGTGCGCTAGGCTCGTTGAATGAGATTGTCATATCGTTTATTATTCTTGGAAGTGCAGTGTCCTTTATAAATGCGTCAAGCCCCATTTTAAAAAAGGATGAACCCCTATAATTTATCACAAACGTCGGCTGAACATTCGGAGCTATATCCTTCATCATCAGAGCCAAAAGTCCACCTAATTCTCGTGCATCCATTTTACAAGCCGGTAATTTAATGGGCTTAGAGATAAAAGCTGTAGGGGCAGGATTTAGAAATACTTCTTTATGTTTGAACAGGTGCAATGTTCCTTTAGTGCCGATATCAGTGCTCCATTCTCCTTTTATTTCTTCTCCTGATTCTCCTATTTCTCCTTTCAAATTTGCTGATTTTGGATTACCTTCTGTATTTGGCGTAAAATCAAAAACTTTGCCAGTAAATTTATTATCTTTTATTTCTAATTCTAGTTTACCGTTTAAGTTTTGGTATTTAATATCATGAATAAAAAACGACCCTTCAGTTTTACCTTCTTTTTCTTGAAGATCCAAAACGCATTGCCCTTTATTTGTACCATCAATAATGCCGATCCATTTACCTTTCATAGTTTCACCTCTTTGTTCTATTCATCAACAAATAATTCTGCCTCTATTTTTTTATTTCCTCATGAATAATCTTAATAAAATATCTATCAATGCTGCCAAAGCTATTATTGCAGTCAAACAAAGATTAATTCTTGAAAGTTTTTCGTTAGATTTTGACAACTTTTCATTAGATTTCTGCATTTTCTCTGTTTGCAAACACAACGCTTCTTTTAAAATTGCGATTTCACTACTTAAGAATCTGATGCTTTTGGATTGCAGAACTGCTTCGGCGGGTGAAGCACTTGTTGGATCAGTAACCCTAGAAAGGAGCTCTTCTATTTCATCAATTGACATTTTAGCTAAATTATTCATTTATTCTCCTTTTTTACTGCTTGTGCGCGACTGGGTACGCGCCCCGCCTAGCGCTATCCTTTCAAAATACTGCCGCAATTTTTAGGGGGAAGAAATTGTTACTTTTCAAAAAATTCGAAAATATAAAATTTTTATTTCACACAAACATAGAAATTCTACAATCAGGCCAATAAAGAATCGTTTTTTCGTCTTTTTTGACGAACCCTCTAATAGGACCATCTTGTGAAAGCACAAAAGAAACAGCACCATAAAAATCACCTATAAAATCTATAGCAGAATTATGCCTTCTACCAAAGACGCTCGTATTAAGTTCTTGCCGAGCTGTGCAACATATTCACGAAACAGCGAAAATGGCGGATTAGTCACAACAATATCAGCTTCTTTGAGTAGCTCAATACATTCCACCCACATCGTCGAAAACCGAGGAAATAAAAAATGGGGTGGCTGACGGGGATCGAACCCGCAAAACCTCTAGAGCCACAGTCTAGCGCTCTGACCAATTGAGCTACAGCCACCATATTTACTATGAGTGGAGAATAGCGTGGCAATTACAACATATTCTTTCTAAATTATCAATTTTATTATTTTTTCTGTTTCCATCTTTATGATGGACAACTAAGACTCGCTTATCGGGAATCCCGCACCTATTACATTTATATGGAATATTATATCTGCGCATTAAATCACGATAAGCAGTTTCTCCGGAAATCCAATTTGGGGCATTAACACCATAACGGACATTTCTATTTTCCCAAGAACAATGACAAGCTACGCCACAAAAGAATTTATTTCTTTTTGATCTCTTAAAGTCTTTAGGAGTCCTCCAAACTTTTTTCCCGCAATAAGCACATTCAACCCATTTACCTTTAAATTGAGCCTTGGTTCGACATTTTATAGAACAATATTTACCCCACCCTTTTCTTGCATGAAAAGGTTTTATATAGAATTCCTTACCGCAAATTTTACACTTTTTGTTAGGCACGTAAAAATTATATCAAAGAACAATAAATATGTCAAATCAATAAACTAGCTCACGGTTAGATGCTCTAACCTTCAATCTACTTTTCTCGTGTAAACGATGCTTTTGTTGCGTCCTTTAGTTCTTTGCCGATTGCTACTGTGCCACTGATCACTGCCTTGGAAAGGTCAGCTGATGCCTTGACCGCGCCTTCTAAGATCTTTACCGGCAGGACAAAGATATTACCGATGATCGGCTGCTTCTTCTCTTTAATGCCGCTGGTAAGCTTGTCTTCTACCGCGCCTACCACAGGAGTTAAGCCTAATTGCGGCCGGGTCATTTTCGTGCGATAGGTAAAATCAAGCACGATCTTTCCGTTATCAAGGCTCTGGAAAAACTTAAATACTGCTTTAGCGATCTTTTCTTCTTTGCCCTCTTTGCCCTCTTCCGCGGTTCGCTCGCGGAAAACAATATCCCTTAATTCAAAATGGCACTCGGCAGCAATTTCATTATTAAGGCCGTTGATCTTACTGGTAAAATCAAGCTTTGCTCTTTCAATGCTGGCCTTTTGCACGCTGGCAAACTGCGAATAATACGGATGAAGATAAACGCCGTCGATACCGACAATATTAAGAGTAGCATGCATATCCTTCTTATGCAAGTCTATCCAGCCTTCGGCAGAAATCCTGCCCTTTTCTTCGCCTGCCTGCCAGGGAATAATACCTTTTATTTCAAAGCGGGTGATCATTGGCCGCGGGACTAAAGGCAAATTACTGACTTTTATGGATACATTCTCAACCACGAGCCTGATTCCCTCTGCGCCGACTGTATGGTCAATAAAAATGACTTTTCCGCCGATAATATTAATGTGTTTGAATACCAGCGGCAGGCGCTTTCTCTCTTTGGATGCTTCAGGGATAATTTCCGGCACAACAGGTTCAGCTACCGGCTCAACCACTACTCCGGTGTCAACAATCACGGGCCCCTGCAAATCTTCCTGTGGTATAGAAACCGGGAATTTTTCATAGGTGAATTCCGGATCAATTGCGATGATCTCGTTAAAGCCGATGTTGCCGGTAACCAGAAGCAGGAAGCTCGGCGTAACTAAGATCCTGCGCGCCTTGAACATGCCTTCAATATTTACGTCATTAAACCCGAATTTAAGCGTGGGGGTAATGACCAGGCTGCCGATGGTGACCTTTTTATGGGTCAGGGTTTCCAGACGGCTGGCAATAAAAGGCGTACCCTTCCACATCAGGAATAAATAGACAGAGATGACAAAGATCAGGAATAAGACGAACCATGCGACTATGATCTTTAGTAAGATCTTCATAAGGTTATATTTTATATGCGCCTGGGCCGAATCGAACGGCCAACCTACGGCTTAGAAGGCAGTTGCTCTATCCATTTGAGCTACAGGCGCATTGCTATCTATCCTCCCGCCAGAAAGCGGCGGGATTAGTTCGGCCATACAACTTAGCTTCGCTATCGCTAGCTAAGTTGTGGCCTCACTTAATTTGAGCTACAGGCGCATTCTTACTTAATTATAAATTCATTGGAATTGACGGTCAGCCATTTCCAATCTTCTGATGAAGCACTGTTTCTAATCTGATAGGAAACTACAAGGCGATATGTGCCTGGATCTGCCTTGATACTTTTTTCGGTTCCATCAATATAGATCAGCGGATCCCATTCATAAGTATTGGACTCTCCGGATTTCATTTCTTCAGGAGGGCCGATATCGCGTATGCAATGGGGATACTGACAGTACGTAAACAATTTCTCCCAATTTCCGGATGAAGTTTTTTTCTCGGCATAACGAATGCCAAAGCCTGAGCTCGTGCCGCCAATATGGGAAAAAATACTCTGCGTTGAATTATTTTTTAAAGTTATCTTTACGGATTCTCCTTGCGAATACTCAAGTTTATCAGTGGTTACCGTCGCTTCCTGCGCCCAGGCGCAGGTAAAAAATAAGATAAGAGATAAAATTGCTATTATGAACTTCATATTTTTAAATGGTCGGGGCGACAGGACTTGAACCTGTGACCTCTTGCTCCCAAAGCAAGCGCTCTAGCCAAACTGAGCCACGCCCCGCTAGTCTTAACTACAAGTGGCGAAATCCTCGCGCTTTATGCGGGGATGAGCCACGCCCCGCTATTTTTCCGTCAGGTGGCGCTCCATAACTTATGGCCTCATTCATTATATCAACCGCTCTTCGTCCGCTCAATACATTTCTCTAAAATCTTCCTTGCTTTTTCCAAGGCGTGGTAGCGGTGGCTCATTTTATGTTTTACCCGGATGCCGAGCTGGGCAAAAGTCTTTTTGTATTTAGGTATGACAAATAACGGGTCGTAGCCAAAGCCGGCTGTGCCCTCTTGTTTAAAACCGATCAGGCCGCTGCATCTTCCTTCTACAACTCCGATCAGGCCCCTTGCATCGGCAATTGCCACAGCGCAGGCATAATATGCCTTGCGCTTTTTAAGCGGCACTGCCTCCAGCATTTTCAGGAGCTTCAAATTATTCTGCAGGTCGCTTTTATTTTTACCGGAAAACCGCGAAGAATAAACTCCCGGCTTGCCTTCTAAAGCCTCAACGCACAAGCCGGAATCTTCGCCAAGGGTCAGTTTCTTGGTAAAGCGGGCGATCTTCACTGCCTTCTTGATAGCGTTCGCCTTAAAGGTCTTTCCGTTTTCAATGATCCGCGGCGCAGCAGGATGATCTGCCAAAGAAGACAGCTTTGCGCCTAAGCCTGCCAATATCTCTTTTATTTCTTTCAGTTTTTTACGGTTCTTTGTCGCAACTACCAACTCAAAGCTCATATTAGACGGTAATCACGCTGCTAAGCATATTTTTCTGGACAGCGATCAGCTCGTTAATGCCTTTTGTTGCCAGATCAAGCAGCTGATCCATTTGTTCTTTCTTAAAAGTGCGGCGTTCGGACGTTCCCTGTATCTCAATGAATTCGCCTTTGGAGGTCATGACGATATTCATATCCACGTCTGCTTTGGAGTCCTCTTCGTAGTTCAAGTCCAGGATCGGCTCGCCGTTAAAAATGCCCACGCTTACAGCAGCGACAAAATCCTTGATCGGGACGCTAAAGATCAAGCCGCTTTTCTTGATCTTATACAACGCGTCAGCCAAGGCAACAAAACTGCCGGTTATGGAAGCAGTACGCGTGCCGCCGTCACCCTGGATCACGTCGCAGTCAAGCCAAATGGTGCGCTCACCCATGTTTCTCATATCGGTTACCGCGCGAAGTGACCTGCCCACCAGCCGCTGTATTTCATAGGTGCGGCCGGAATCTTTTCCGCGGGGAATACGCGACTGGCAGGAACGCGGAAGCATGCCGTATTCGGCAGTAACCCAGCCTGTACCGGAGCCTTTTAAAAACGGCGGAACACTTTCTTCAATGGTTGCACTGCAAATGACTTTGGTATTTCCCATTTCAATCAAGCAAGAGCCTTCCGCGTATTTCAGGAAATTACGCGTAATATTTACGCTCCTAATCTTATCCCAACCTCTTCCGTCTGCGCGTGCCATACCTGCCTCACTTTCCTATAATCCCGACGATCACCGGGAAATCTCTTACTCTTAATTCATATATTGCTTCCGGCCCTAAATCACGAAAGGCGATTGGCCGCGCCTTCTTTACGTATTTTGCCAATAGCGCGCCGCATCCGGCATGCGTGAGAAAATATACGGCCTTGTATCTTTTTATTGCCGCCTTTACATCTTCAGAACGGCTGCCTTTTCCGATCATTGCTTTCAGGCCGTATTTAAGCAACTGCGGGGTAAATTCATCCATGCGCGAGCTGGTGGTCGGGCCGCAGGAACCGATAACTTTATTTTTCGGGGTTTTTGCCGGGCCGCAGTAATAAATAACCTGCCCCTTAAGATCAACCGGAAGTTTTTGTTTTCTGCGAATTGCTTCAACTAACCTTTTATGCGCTTGATCACGGGCAGTATAAATTACACCGGTAAGGCTGGCTTCGTCTCCGGGCCTTAACCCGATAATATCTTCTTTGCGCAAAGGCAGAATTATTTTTTTTATCATAATACGATACTAGCGCTTCTTAATGCGTGGCAGCTGATGTTTACGCAAACCGGCAGGCCGGCAATGTGGGTAGGGTAAGTTTCAACGTTGACGCTTAATGCGGTATGTTTGCCGCCTAAGCCCATTGGGCCGATGTTCAGTTTATTGATCTCCTTTAATAGATCCGCTTCAAGCTTAACGCGGGTTTTAACATTCATTTTCCTGATCAGGGCTTTTTTTGCCAAAAGGCAGGCGTATTCCGCAGTGCCGCCAATGCCTATGCCAATAATATACGGCGGGCAGGCATCTGAACCGGCTGCTTTTACAGACTCAACGATAAATCTTTTCACATCGTCAATCGTTGCCGTCGGCCTAAACATTTTAAGCTGGGTCTTGTTTTCGCTGCCAAAGCCTTTGGGTAAGACTGTAAGTTTTAATCTGTTGCCACTGGTAATTTCAGTATGAATCACTACCGGAGAATACGCGGACTTTCCCCTTAGCAGCGGATTTTTAACAACTGAATTCCTGAAATATCCTTTTTTGTATCCGGCCTCAACGCCTTTATTGATGGCGGCGGTTAAATCGCCGCTGATTCGCACGCCTTGCCCGGCTTCTACGAATACGCAGGGCATACCCGTATCCTGACAAATTGCCAGCCGCTCTTTTTTGGCAATTGCGGCGTTCTCAATGATCGCTGCCAGCGCCCGCCTGGCTTTTTGATTTGTTTCTTTTGCGCGCGCTGACTTTAACAGCGCAAGCACGTCGCTGCGCAAAAACAGGTTTGCTATCAGGCATAAGTCGCTGACTGCTTCTTGTATTTTTGCTGCGGAAATTGTTTTCATTTGGCTTTGTATTCGCTTGATACCGTAGTGGTGATGCCGCCGCGGGGATTGAATACCGCGGTGATCTTTGCCGAGCGCGGCTGGCAAACCTTTACAAAGTCCTCAAGCATTTTATTGACGAGATGCTCGTGGAATATGCCGATATCGCGGAAAAATATCGTGTACATCTTAAATGACTTAAGCTCAATACAATACTTACGCGGCGAATAAACAATAGTGATCACGGCAAAATCCGGCAAGCCGGTCTTTGGACAAATGCAGGTAAATTCAGGAATGTCCAATGTGATCGTGTAAGCTTTGTCCGGATACTGGTTCTCCCAGACTTCTATCTTAGGAGTTTTCAAGACCCGAACATTTTTTTGCAACCCTTCATACGATGATCTTTTCATTTCATCCCCATTAACTTATGCATCTGCGGAATTATGCAGGCAACAATGCCTTCTTTCATGCAGGCCTCTTTGTATCTATGCAGCTTTGGCTCAAGCTTTTTGCGGTCATCAAAATAATTCGGCTGCAGCACAAGGACCATTCCCTTAGCCATTTCTTTGATCAAGGTGATCGCCACATACAGGTCTTCGTCGGTAGTTGTCTCGGATACTACCGCCTTAAGAAAGGTGTCTTTTTTTGCCGCAACCTTTAAGAATTTACGGTGCTTGGGCCAGAGGTTTTCCTTTATGCCGGTTGAGCTGGGCAGCTTAATGTCCATGGAAATAATATCCACGAATTCCAGCACGTCGGCAAGCTCATCGGCCATTGTGCCGTTGGTCTCAAGGTAATTCTTGAAGCCGCTCTTATGCGTCATCTCAAGGATCTGCCTTAAGAATTCGTTCTGCAAAAGCGGCTCGCCGCCGGTAAAAGAAACGAAACGGTATCTATTTTTATTGCCGGCGATCTTTTCAAACAGCGCTGCCGCGCTGCATTCGGTAAAATTAGTCTGCTTTGTATCGCAGAACTTGCATTTAAGATTACAACCGAAAAGCCTTACAAAAAGCTGCTTCTCCCCGAAATAAAGCCCCTCTCCCTGAATGCTCTCAAAAATCTCGGAAATCTTTCCCGTCACTTGTGATCCTCCCCTCGTTGTTTGCACCCGTTGATAACGGATCTTTAATGCCGGCTTCTTTGAACCCCTTTTTCCGGTAATAACAGCTGTCGCAGCTTCCACAGGGAAATTTTCCTCCCCGGTAACAGGACCAGGTCAAGCCAAAAGGAACCTTGAGCTTAATACCCAGCTTGACGATCTCCGACTTATTTTTGTTGATGATCGGAGTAATGATGCCGATGGGCCTGCCTTCCACGCCTGCTTTTGTGCCCTCTTTAGCAGCCTTGATAAAGGCGCGATAAAATTCCGGACGGCAATCAGGATAACCGGAATAATCCTGGGCATGCGCGCCGATAAATATTGCCGGCGCTCCGATTGCCTCGGCATACGAAAGAGCAAAACTTAAAAAAATGATATTGCGCCCCGGAACATAAGTTGCCGGGATGTTACTTTTAGAACGCCGTATTTTTATCTTGCGGTCCAGCAGGCTCGAGCCTTTCCACGGCAGGCTCAAATTTACCGGTTTAAATTCACATCCGGCCTGCCTGGCGATCTTTTTTGCCGCCTGGATTTCCCGGTTGTGGCGCTGGCCGTAATTAAAATTAAGGCAAAAACATTTATAGCCTTTTTGTTTTGCCAGATAAAGTGTAACTGCCGAATCAAGCCCGCCGGATAATAAGACAACCGCCCTTTTACCGCGCATCATAGGTGGCGGATGAATTTTCCGATTCCCAGACTGTTACCGACTTAAGCCCGGAGACCTTTCTCTTCAGGAGGTCATATATGTATTTGGCGATATTTTCCGACGTAGGGTTGACTTTTTTTCCGCCGGAGGCGGATCCGCCTGCGGCGGAAAAATACGGGATCTCGTTTAAATATTTATGGTCTAACTTTTCAAGGATGGCTTTTAGCTCATCCTTAACAAAACGGAAATCCGCAACCATTCCCAGCTTGTCCAGCTTGGCGCTGGAAAGGGCTGCTTCTACTTTCCAGTTGTGGCCGTGCAAATCTTCGCACTTGCCTTTATAGCCGCGCAGATTATGCGCTGAACTGAAATCCGATTCTACTTTTATGGTATACATTATGAGATATTTACTTTAGTTACGTCTTTTACAACTCTGCCAAGAAATCTTCCGGCAAGGCTTTTGAACCATTCGGGATTATCGCTGACAAAAAACTTATGGCTGCCTTTACCTTTTGTATTACAAAGGCCCTCGTTAGAAAGTATATCTTTTACTTCTATTGCCACCTGCTTGGCAGAATCAATTAATTCAACTGAACTGCCCATAACTTTTTTGATCACCGGCTTTAAAAGCGGGTAATGCGTGCAGCCTAAGATCACCGCATCTACTCCGGCCCTCTTTAGCGGCTTAAGATAGGTTTTCGCCAATTCCATAACCGCGCTTCCCTCAATTAGTCCCTCTTCGGCAAACGGCACGAATAAGGGGCAGGAAACCCCGATGACTTTTACCGACGGGTCAAGCTGTTTGATCTCTGATTCATAAGCGCGGCTGTTGATCGTGCCGCGCGTGCCGATCACACCCACGCGCTTATTTTGCGTGGCATAAACCGCTTCCTTTACGCCCGGGGAAATTACCCCGACAATAGGCACGCGGAAATGGTTCTTGATCACCGGCAGGGCAAAGCTTGATACCGTATTGCAGGCAACGCAAATAAGCTTAACGTCATGCTTGAGCATGAACAGGATATTCTCAATGGAAAATTTAATTACGGTTTCCCGGGATTTTATGCCGTAAGGCACGCGCGCAGTGTCCCCGAAATAAATAATATCTTCATTGGGAAGCTGACTGATCAATTCCCGCGCCACGGTCAGGCCGCCTACCCCTGAATCAAATATGCCGATCGCTTTTCTCAATTTCCTTCCTCCGCTATTGTAACATCCCTGGCATAGCTCATTATCCCTTGCGCAATCGCTTCCGCAACCTGCTGGCGGTAATAAGGATTCTTGAGCAGCTGCTCTTCTCTTTTATTAGAAAGAAATCCCGCCTCAACCAGCACCGCCGGCATGCGGCAGCCTTTTAAGACATAGAAGCCCGCGCCTTTTACGCCCAGGATCTTTGCCTCAAGCTGTTTTCCGGCTGCGCGGCAAATGCTCTGGCCGAGTTCAACTGATTCTGCGCGGTTGGCAGAATAGATCAGGTCCCAAAGCGTTACCTCTAAATCCGGGGTCATCCGGTAAAAATAACTCCGGTCAAGATTAAGGCTGGCGTTTTTTGCCGCGGACAGCGCGCGGTTAATATCGCTGGTGTCAAAAGAAACGTAATAAACTTCAAAGCCCTTGAGGCTCCTGACGCGGTTGGCATTGCTGTGGATGCTGATAAACAGGTCTGCCCCGGAACTATTGGCAATATCCACTCTCTGCTGCAGGGAAATGAATTTATCCGTCGAGCGCGTCATTACGGTTTTAATGCCCCTATCCCGCAGTAGCTTTGACAACCGGCCGGCAATATCAAGATTAACGTATTTTTCTTTTATTCCGGACTTGCCGATCGTGCCGGGATCATGCCCGCCGTGGCCGGAATCAATAACGACTTTTTTGATCTTTAGCTGGATGGCTTCTGCCTCTCCTGCCGCAGGTTCCTTGAATAAAACATCCAGGACCTGCTCTTTAAATTTATAAGGAACGACGATCGCGCCCTGATAAAAATCTACCGCCTGCTTTAAGTGCTGCGGTTGGCCGTCAACAAGCACAAGGGTTTCTCCGGCCATCAATTCTATCTTGTGCGCGGACTTAGTTAGAGTAATAGTGTGGCCGAAAGTATCGTAATCCCAGTTTATGCCTTTTTGCCGGCAGAGCTTGTCCAACGCAACGTATGCTGTGCCGTTAAGGCTGTAAAGCGGTAAACCTCCGGTATTGGGAACGCTTGCGCAGCCGCTTAAAAAGAAGCAAAAGGCAAAGAACCAATTAATCCTGATTAGTATCTCCTGAGTTAGATAATCTTACTATGCTTGGTGGCACTTTCGCTCACTGCGCGGCTTGTCGCCGCGCGGTCGTTCGCTCAAGTACCACCAAATTTTTGCTTGTCGCAAAAATTTGGTGGAGGTGGCGGCATTGAAGCCGCGTCCCTAAGTAGACAAGTAAAAGCCGCTACATGCTTAGCCCCGCATTTTTACCTTGCGTTTGCAACTCCTGCGGGGCAGGATTTACAAACCGCAGCCCTTAGAGCTCCTCGCCCCGGCAACAAAGGCCAATTTGCCGAGGCCAGCCTGCTAAGTGCTCTATTTCATCCCACAGGCAGGACGAATAGAGGCTTCACGCTTAATTAAGCGCGAAGGCTGGTATGAACGCTGGTCTCGCGGTTAAAGGCGAAACCATTGTTCCCGCTAAACGGTTGCTTGTGTTTGCGTTTATATTGTGCAAGGATTGTTAACGCGGCCTACCCTGCGTCCGCGGCATGCTGCTCTTACCCGACTATCTTAAGTCGAGCCCTTTCACCCCCATATAAAATTCCAAATTCCAAGCACCAAATTACAATTATCTCTTATTCCTTCTCGCCTTCATGACCCGGCGCAGTTCGCGGTCGGTTTCCCGGCGCTTGATATCCTGCCGTTTGTCATAAAGCTTTTTTCCTTTACAAAGAGCAAGTTCTACTTTGGCAAACCCGCGGTCATTAAAATAAACCGACAGGGGAACTAACGTAAAACCTTTTTGATTGATCTTAGTGCTTAACCGCTCAATCTCTGCTTTATGCATCAAGAGCTTGCGCGGCCGCACGCTGACTACATTTAGGTAACTTGCCTGTTCGTAAGGGCTTATATGCGCGTTATAAAGAATGACTTCGCCCTTATCAATGTGAGCAAAACTGTCTTCAAGGGTAATTTTACCTGCACGGATTGACTTTACTTCGCTTCCCTTTAGCTCTATGCCGCACTCAAACCTTTCTAAAACTTCATAGTCGCGAAAGGCTTTGCGGTTGGTATTGACAGGCTTGCTCATTTTACCACGTTAAGCGCAAAAAACAAACTTAAAAAAAACGGTAGGCTGATTATGCCGACGATATGCGTAAACAAAACGCCTTGGTTGATCAAAAGATCCTCTTTTTTATAATGCCGGATGATCAACGACAAGTTTGTTGCCGAAGGCACTGCCAATTCCATCACGATCAGCAGCCCGATCAATTCCGGCAGCTTGAGTATAAGCACAAGGGCCAAGCCTAAAGCCGGCAAGATGATCATTTTTACCAGGACAGCCAGGAACATGGCTTTTTTGACAACCTTCCTTAAGGATATCTGGGCAAGGCTTCCGCCTACTACGATCATTGACAGCGGAATAGTGCAATTGCCCACTGCCTTTAAAGGCGCGATCACAAAATCCGGGATAAATTTGTTTAAACCTAAAAAGACCACTAGCAGGCTGAATAACGTCGCGATCACCGGCGGGCTAAACAGGCTTCCCAATTCAAATTTCTTAGTCCTGTCAAACGACAGCAGGTGCACTCCAAACGACCAGATCACCAGGTTAAAACCCAGGAGGAATAAAAATAAATAAATAAACATTGGTTCGGCTTTATCCGCAGGTAATATGCCGGCGATCAGCGCCAGCGGCAAATAACCTGAATTCTGAAAAGCAGTCAGGCCGAGAAACTGCTTTTTATGTTCCTCTCCCTGGATGAATCTGATGAATAACGACCCGATGGCATATCCAACCAGCGTAATCGCGATGCTCAATAACGGAAAAATCCACCAGTCGGCATATTGCGCAAAGCTGAAATCCTTGATCAGCTGGCAAAAGATCAAGACCGGCAGTGTCAACTCTACGGTCATCCGGCTGATTGTGCCTATGCCTTCGTAATCTAAAACGCGCCTTTTCACCAGAAAATAGCCGATCCCCGCCATCAGGATTACCTGGATCACCGCGCTGACCGTGGTCATAACAGATTCTAAAAACATAATTTACCTCTTATTTAGACGATTCGCAGGGCTATATTATAACAGCAAAATAATACAGCAGCAATTCTTTATTTGACAGAATCAGGCGAGTAGAATATACTTGAGGGTATTGCGGAGATGGCGGAATGGCAGACGCGCTGGTCTCAGAAGCCAGTGTCGCAAGACATGAGGGTTCAACTCCCTCTCTCCGCACCAAACTTAGAGAGAGGGACTCTCTCCGCACCAAACTTAGAGAGAGGGACTCTCTCCGCACCAAACTTAGAGAGAGGGACTCTTACAAAGTAACCGGAATCTTCATCCCCATCAAGAACAGCATCAGGATAGCGCCTATTAAAAGACCCCATCATCTCACTGCGGATCCCCGGGTCAATAATTATGCTGCTAAAACCCCTGCTTTGCCCGGCTGCAATAACCCTTAATACCTCCGGCACTCCCAAGAGGCATTCACCAAAATAATAAGCAACATGAATTATCCTTGAGCCGTCCGGCATTAAAAATGCGCTGGTTTTAGCCAGGGGAGCGATAGATTCAAGATTAATAGGCTCATCGATCCTCTTTACTGCCCCTGCAGTGAAGATAAAAAAGGCCTTCCCTGCATTTATATAACTCCTGAACAAATATATCTTATCTTTCCCGCGCTCAATGCCGATAAGCTGCGAGGGATCATGTTTCTTAAAAACAGGCCATGTTTTTTTAAGTAAATAAGGATAATAAATGATCCCGGAGAGAAGCCGCGGGCCGTCGTCAGTCCAGTGCCAGTATTTCCCAAAAAAGAACTGCGTCCCTAATATTATAATGAGCAGGACCCGCAAGGCATTACGAAAAAACAGTGCACGTAATTCAGACAACGCTAACCAACCCTCAACCGCCAACCAGGCAATAAAAGGATACAAATATAACCAGTATTTAGGCGTAGTAAAAGCGCGCATATAGAATACGCACAAGGGCAAAACGCCTATGCCAAACAGAAGGACCGTAAGCCATCTGCGGCGAGCAATGACCCTTGACAGGCCGATAACGGCAGATAAAATTATCGCTACCGGCAGGGCAGATAATAAATTTATGAGAGCGGCGTTAAGCGGCAAAGAGAAAATTGCGTAATGTTGGCGCGCCTGATGCATAATTAAGGATATATCCAAACGAAAGGTTTTCATGAAATATATCCACACAACCGCCATGACGATCACAGAAAAAATAACGTCTTTCAAGCGCCCCTTCTTGCAATAAGCTGCCGATAGAAAACAGGGAAAAATCCAGATCGCGTCGACCCGGGCATAAAAAGCAAGAACCATGGCAATGCCGGATGCAGGGCAAATAATATTGGGATTATCGGGTAACGAGAGAATATAAAAAGCCAGGCATAAAAAGAAAAATGCCAGAATGGAAGAATTAGGATAGGCGGCGGAGATGATGATCTCCGGGATAAGCAGGCAGGCAGTAATGAAACACCGGGCAAATTTCCTTGAGGTTAATCGCTTAGCTCCGAAGTATAGTAAAAAGAGAGAAACTACCAGACATAAAACAGAAACGGTATTTGCTAAAGCAGGCAGAAAATTTAACGGTAATCCCGGCAGCAAATGATAAATGCCTTTGAATAAATTTTCATATAACGGCTGGATATTTTCCCTGTATAGCGAGATGCCCTCCATTTTCTTTATTAAGCCGGCTATCCCGGCAAGGACGAATCCGTCATCGCCTTCAAAAAATGGCGTAATCGTAGAATACAGCCAGTAAGATACGTATGAAAGCAGCGCGAGGAATATGAACATCTACGGGAGTATCCTCTTATAAGACAGGAAACCGCTAAAGCCAAGCGCAGAAAGCGCGAGTATATTTAAAAGCGCATAACGGGGAAATTTCATTGTTACAACGTAGTTGCCGGAATCAGGGGCAAGAAACCCGGCTTGGCCGTCAACGTCAATAAGGCGGATCTCTTTATTCTTATAGTAAGCGCGCCAGGCTGGAAAGTAATTTGAACGCAACACTACTTTAGCGCCCTGTTTAACCCCGGATAAGATAATTTCTTTCGCATAAAAATCCTTATCAATTATTTCTGCGCTGCCATTATCATATACGACAGCGCTGCGGGTATCGGAATCCCTGACTTTAAAAATGATCCAATCCTCATCTTCCCATATTTTCTCAAAAACCCGGGGATTAACGGAAAAATATGCTTTTGACAACGCATCCCAGACAACCAGATACCTCACCCCCCACCGGCAAAATATCCTGTTTATGTCTTCGACAGCCCATTCGTTAATGGGTTTGCCCCGGAAAGACCCGCTTTCCAGGCTGTTGGCCCGCCACGGCGTATGGTGGTAGCCGTCGTGAAAATTGGAAAAGAACAACTTTCCGGTTTCCAGCTGCAGCAACGCCATCCAATGGGAATTAGGAATGACTATTTTAGTCATATCGCCATGCTGGTTATTTTCCACCGCGATATAACGGCCTTCGAGCGTTTTGATCTTTTCTACCAGCGGCTGGTTGTAGATCTTCCCGGGCGCATAATGCATGATGCGCCTCGGCGCGACAAACGGATCATAAAACATAATGAATACGGCAGCTGTGATGATCGAAAAGACAAAACGCTTCTTCTCGTAGCCGATGATCAGGAAGCCGGTTAACAATATCGCCAGAAAAGAAATAGTAATAATATAGTATGCCCTGCTGGTAATCAGAAAAAAACCCCAGGTCTGGAATATTTTCAGGATTATGATCACAGCCAGCGTTGAGACGGCCGGTTTTATCCACGGCTTCTTATTGAGCATATACAGCGCAACAATTAAAACCCAAAACTGCTCATCCCATGCCCACGCCTTCAGGTTGAAAAACGAACGCAGCAGATCGAAAAACTGCCCGGAAACTACCGCAAGATAATCAGGCGGGATGATCTTATTGGGAAAATATAAATAATTATCGAGGATAAAATAACCGCGGTACTGCAACGCATAGGCCAAAAATGGCAGCGAAGTAACGAAAACTACCGCGGCCAAATAGCACAATTGTTTAAAGTATTTTTTGTTTGGAGAAAATATGAAATCTATAAAGATAAATATCACGCCGTATAAAAACACGCTAAGATGGGTATAGAATAACAGCGTCATCACCAGCGCCAGCAGGAAAAACGAATACTTCTTGTTGTCTTTTAAACGCGCCGCCATGATCAAAGACAATATTATCAGATCTATGCCGATAAACGTGGAAACCGCGCCTGTCCTTAAGATCTGTTTAAAATAATGCGTGGCAAAAAACGCAGCCAGCGGCAGGGCGATCAGGGATTTATCGCGGTCCACGCGGAGATTTATCTTTACGTAATAATAACAGAGCAGCGGCACAGCCAAAAACCCCAACAGTAATATTAGATGAAAGCCCTGCGGCAGGCCGATAAAAGAAACGGGCAGGATAAACAGGGAGAGATTAGTGCCGAACTCGGATGCAGTAAAATATCCTCCCAGGAACGAAGAATCCCAGCCAAAATACCCTCCCTGCTTAAGGATATCCAGCCCCTGTCTTGTCATCGTGAAAAACAACGGGTAATCGTCGGCAGCCGGATAAGAACCCCAGTCTTTCAGGGGAAAACAGATCAGGAAATAAACCAGCAGAAAGGAAAGACATGCGGCAAAAATAAAAAAGCGAGGGAACTGCTGCTTATCGGGAATTGCCATTTTCATATTCGCGCCCTCTTATTACCGGCCGCTGCCTTCCCGGACGCTATTCTTGCCGTGATCATCCCCGCAAAAGAAGCGGCATTACCTAAAATCATAAGTAAAAATAAATAAGCTGCTTTCCAAAAAGAATAGGCGTTTTTTCTGCAGCAAGCAAGGTATATCGTAAAGAACTCCCGTATCGTTACGTTCTTGCGCTTCGTCGCCGTATTGTAATTACCATAAAAAAACAGCTTCTTTAAGCAGGTTACAGCGGCCTTGACTTCCATATGCCAGACCTTAGCGTTATCAAAATAGGCAACGCTGGCAGCGCCGTAATGCCTTGCGCACCTCTGGACCATTTCGGTATCGCCGGTAACCGGATGTTCCGAAAATTTACCCAGCTCTTTGAAAACAGAAGCGCGCACGGCCATATTATTGGTGTATCCGTAGTATTTTTCGCTGATCCGATTAGTAAAGATGTGCCTGCTTATCTCGCGCTGAAACTCCTCAAATAATTTTGCCGCGGCAGAGCATCCAGGACGAAAATAGACGGCGCCTAAGGCGATAAGGACGCCGGGGTCTTCCATTGCCTTCCGGAACTGGCTTAGCCAATCGCCGGAAACGACGCAATCTGCGTCAGTAAAAGCAATGATCTCCCCCCTTGCCATTTGCAACCCGCGGTTACGGGCAACATAAACATTGTGATTGTGTTCATTGAGCAGCTGTATTTCGCTGAATTGCCTGACAAAAGAAGATGAGCCGTCGCTGGAGTCATTATCAATAAATATCAACTCCCGTTCAGCCTCGGGAAAATCCTGGGCAAGCAGAGACCTGGCGCAATCCTTTATATATTTTCCCTCGTTAAGAAACGGAACAATCACAGAGAAAGTCATGGCTCAGGGTTCGGCTGATGCACGGACGTACAGGCCATATTGCAATACCAACGGTACCATCTTGCTCCGCATCGGTAATAGGCCCTCCTCTTCCTTAGTTTACGGTATTTCCCATTATTCCAGATCGGCCGGAAATCGCCGCCTGAGTATTTGCCCATTTTTATCCTTCCCTGGCAGCAGCTCATGACTGTCCCGTCGGTCCTAATGACCGTCTCCATCCATGGGTAAGGGCATTTGCCGCGGTAGGGGTTATATTTCTCAAGATAAGGCATGGCGTAGTTATCTATAGGCAGGCTGAAATCATCCCAGTTGTTGTTTTTTTCCAGCTCCAGTTTTCCGACCATCTTCTGGCAGGAGAACCTGATACGGTTGGCATCGGCAAAGGCCTTGGCTTCGGTGAATATCCGGTATGCCTTTTCGGCGATCGTAGAAAGATAGAATTGCCTGTCAAAGACAGCCATATCGCAGTTATTAAGGAAAATATCGTTTATCCCGCGCTCTTTTATGAATTCCATGATTTTGAGGATTTCATCAATATTAAAAGGAGAACAGGTAACGGCAATGCGGATATGGAAACGCGGATTTTTTATCTTCTCCCGAAGGGCTACGTATTTGTCTATATTGGCCATGACCTTGGATAATTGCGCTCCCCGCCTGATCCTTTCATAAAGCGCCGGGGTTACCGCATCCAGCGAAATGTTCACAAAGAACCCCAACTCAACCAGCATCTTAATGATCTCTTCTTTAGTATTGACGGCGTTGGTAAATACCAGCGGCAAGAAGGCATAACCAGCCGATGTTTCGATCATCTTCTGGAAATTAACCGCCATGGCCGGCTCGCCGGTAAAAAAGAAATCCACCTCCGAAGCATAAGGAAAGAGCGCTTTTTCTATTTGCCGAAACAGTTCAAGCGGCATGTCCTCTTTGCTCATGCGTCTCCTGGGGCGGCACATAATACAATTTAAATCGCACCTCTGCGTGGGCTCGACAAAAAGCTTAAAAGGATAAGATTGGAGGATTTCCTTTTTCTGCCGCGCTTCTTCGATATTCAGGATGGCATTTTTGTATGCGGCCGTATTTTTGAATTGTTCCGTAGTCAGCATTACCATCAAAAAACCTTCAGCTTTCCTGCAGATTATTAGATAATTGCTCGTACGCGGCGACCACCTCCGCAGCTTCTCCCTGCCGGCGAATACAGCCATTATCCAGCCAGATCGCACTGGTGCAGTATTTTTTAATAAATTCCATGTCGTGAGAGACCGCAATGAGGGTCTTGCCGGAGTTGGCTATCTTATCAAAATATACCATGGATTTTTCCGCGGAGCTTTTATCAAGGAAACGCAGAGTTTCATCAAAAATCAATAGCTCGAATAGCCCCTCAAAAAAGACAGTCAGCGCCAACCACTGAATCTGCCCCATTGAAAGGAATTTAAGCGGGGAAAAACAAAAATCTTTCAGCGCCGCAACCTCCAGAATGGCATCAACCCTGCTTTTAAGGAAATTCCGGTCCATCCCATGCACCGCGCCAAAAAGATAAATATTATCCATGACCGACAGGTTCATGTTCAGGCCGATCCAGAAACTGAATACTACCGAAGGATCGCATTTGAATTCTACCTGGCCGCCGGTCTTTGAATAGATACCGGAAAGGATGCGCACAAGCGTGGTTTTCCCGGAACCGTTGGCGCCGATGATCGCCAGCCTCTCTCCCCTGTTAAGCGTAAAAGAAATATCGCGCAGCGCCCAGAACTCCCGGCAACCATAGCCTTTTGACGCCAAATGCTTAAGCAGGCCAAAGGTAGTGAGCCTTTCTTTCCGGATGAAGAAACGTTTCGACAGATTATCAACTTTTAAACAAATGTTACTCATGCGTTCTCCATCGCCGCATCTTCAAAGAAAATAAATGCCCCGTAGCCTAAAAAGAAAAATAACAGGCCCAGCAATACACTGTGGCCGTAAACAAGCATATCCGGGGCTGTTGTGCCGATAATCAGCTCACGGAAAGAAACCAAAAACGGCGTTAAGGGGTTCAGCCAATACACCATGGCCCGCGCCAGGGGCCGGATGCCCTCAAGGGTATAAAAGACCGGCGTTACAAAAAAGAACAGCCGCGAAAACATCATCCACATGTGTTCTACGTCGCGGATAAGACAATAAAAAGAAGCCAGGGCAAAACAGATACCCAGGACCATCCCGACGTAAAGGGCCAAAAGCGGAAAGAACAATAAAAAAGAGCTGAATTTAAAAAGCCCGCAAAAAATACTGACGATCCAGATGATCCCCATCTCAATCAAAAATTTATAAAGATGTATCGCCATCCCGGAAAGTATCAGGTACTCCCTCGGAATGGTCGAGTTCAAGACAATCTCGCGGTTATCATAAAAAACCCGCAGCATATACGAAGGAGCAGTCACGAAAAAATTGGTGACAATGACGCCCAAAAGAAGATACAACGGGTAGAAACGCATGCTTTGACTGAAATGGATATTGAAAATGATATAAAGGACAAGAAATATCAGGCAGGGGCTGATCAGGCTCCAGGACAGGCCAAGGGCGGAATTATAATCGTGCACTTTGAAGCTTGCGCGGGTCAACTCTACGAGCAGATAGCGGTTGTACCGGAATACCGTTTTATGCAGCCGCAGGAATAAATTCTTCAAAGCCTTCATGGCCGGCCTTCTCTCCTAAAGAAAAAATAAGAAAAAAATCCGCAGATTATGCCGATACCCATAACGACATGGTCAAAAAAGGTGACCACATACGAAGCAAGCGCAAAAATAACCCCTTTCTCCCGCTTGAGAAAAATAATGAAGTCCAAATTCAAGATGAGCCAGATGAAAAATAAGAACGACAACGGAGGCAGGACAATACCGGCTAAGATCAACTGCGCCAATATCACGCTTGCCAGCTGCCTTTTAGGAGAATGGGCATAGCCGACCCTTTTACTCAATAATTCTTTCCAGCCTTTATAACGGATGAAGATGTGCGCCCAGTCAAAAGGAATACGGAAATCATTCAGTATAAAAGAAAAGATATTATATTTTTTAAGATGCGCCACTTCCAGATCAGGCAAAAAAGCGATCTGTTTTCCGCAGGAAACAAGCTGCTGGCCTAAAGCAGTATCGTCGGCAATCTTCACAAGAGGCTCAAAAGCAACGAGCACTGCTTTCCGGGCCGCATAGATGGAGCCGTAGATAAAAGTCACTCTTTCGGGAAGCCGGCGAAAAATATAATTCATATAGAGATTCTTATACTGGCTGAAGAAACGGTTATCCGGACAGTCTTTTGAAAGCAGGCCCGTGACTACGTCTACTTCTTTGTGACTGTCAAAATACGCGTTAATTTTAAACAGGGTATCCGGCCGTATCAAAACATCGGAATCTACGTTAACAACGATCTCTCCCCTTGCCGCGTTAATGCCTGCCTGCCGCGCAGCGATCCGGCCGGCGTTATTAATAAGTTTGATCACGCGATCGGCATAAGGCCCGGCTATGGCCCTTGTCTCGTCACTGGAATTACAATCAACGACAATAACCTCATACTCTTTATAGCCGGAATTCCGTATATGTTCAAGGCATTCTTTTATGGTATTCCGGCTGTTATAAGTAGGGACAACCACTGAGAGCATTATAGGCTTGCCTCTCTGCAGACGCGCCTGCGGCTTCTCCTAAACAACAACTCTGTTGCCCCGGCGATCATGCCGGAAATATATACAAGATTGCCAAGCAGCATAAGGAAAAAGAAAAAACATGCCTTCAGGAAAGGATAGTGTTTTTTCCGATAGCAATCGTAGGTCATTAACGCTTCGAACATCAGCCTCATCTTACGGCCCTACACCCCTCTTTTACGGAAAAGATCGTGAGAATACCCCAAAAATTCTCCTATTGCCCAGACAAGACTTCCTATCAGCATAAAAGGAAAAACAAAGGCTAACTTGCTTTTTGGAATGTCGCTGCCTAAGGCGCGTAACACATATTTATAAGCTATCACCAGCGGAAACACGGGAAAAAGTATTATATAGACAGTATCTTTAAACCTGCTGAATTTTTCCGATACCGCCCTGGCAGCGCTAAAATCCCTGCCACGCACAATGCCATATTTTATAAACTCAATAAAAGACGCGGAATTAATATGGGCCACCGATATATCCGGAGAAAACCATAGCTTGCATCCGTTTTTACGCAGCCGCCAATTAAATTCGGTATCATGGCTGTAGTTTTTCTCCAGGAATCCTCCGCATCTTTCAAATGCCCACTTCTTATACGAAACATTGCAGGTCGGCAGATGTCTTGTCTCCGAAGCTTTTCCCCGCGGGAAGACATCTCCGAACCAGGTAAGATACGCTGCCCAGCCAAAGAAAGTCTCGGGATTTCCATTCTTCACCGGGCCGCCTATGGCTACATAAGAAGTCTGATGGGCTTTCAGGATAGCATCAATCCAGCCTTCCCCGGCAATACAATCGGAATCTATGCAGGCGATAATCCCGCCTTTAGCCTGCGCATTGCCGAAATTGCGCGCTTCACCGGGAAATTTCCTCTCCGTAAAATGAAAGAGCCGGACCAGGGGAAATTCCTTCTCTACGATTTTAGGGGTATTGTCAGTAGAACTATCAACTAAAATGATCTCGGCAGACTCCGGGTCCAGCTGGCCCATAAGCGAATCCAGGCATTTTCTTATTGTTTTTTCTGCGTTACGCGAAACAATAACAACGGATAAAATAGGATCGGGCATTTTCCGGTTTAATTACCTGTCAGCATATGGTACTTGCCGTAAAAGAACAGCTTTTTAAGGCAAGTCAGGGCGCTTTTTACTTCCATATGCCAGGCCTTTGCATTGTCAAAATAGATAACGCTGGAACTACCGTTATGTTTTGCGCATTTTTTGACGATCCCGGTATCTCCGGCAACCGGACATGTAGAAAAATTACCCAATTGCCTGAAGGCAGAGGCGCGCACAGCCATGTTATTGGTGTAGCCGTAATATTTTTCCGTGATACGATTAGTAAAAATATACCTGGCCCTTGCGTTACCGAGGTCTTCAAATAATCTTGCCGCGGCAGAGCATTGAGGATGGAAATATACGCTGCCTAATGCAATAAGCACTTCGGGGCCTTGCATTGCTTCCTGAAACCTGCTTAGCCAGTCGGCCGGGACGACGCAGTCTGCGTCTGTGAAAACAATGATCTCTCCTCTTGCTGCCTGCAGGCCGCGGTTACGGGCGAAATAGACATTGCGCCTGAGTTCGTTAAACAGCTGTATTTGGCTGAATTGCCTGATAAAAGAAGCTGAACCGTCAGTAGAGCCGCTATCAATAAAGATAAGTTCGTATTCCTCTTTAGGAAAATCCTGGGCGAGAAGCGAGTTAACGCAGTCCTTTATGTATTTCTCTTCGTTAAAGAAAGGTACGATTACGGAAAAGACCATGGTTTTTTAGCTAATGCTGCGCAAAAAATCATTAAAAATAGCCGTATTCTTTTCTCTGTTATTCGTGATCATAAATTCAAAAGCCTTTGCGCGGTTAATGAGCCGCCAGGCGTTGCGGCTGCGAGAATATAAATACGGGATCCGGGAAATAATCTCTGCCGGGCTCTTTTGAAAAATATATTCAATGCCCTGGAAAAGGCCCATACCGATAACGCAATCTTCAAAAAATTTCCGGCAGGCTGCGGGTTTACCGACCGGTGTTATCTTGGGCTCCTGACCGAGAACTCTTCTTCCTAAAATAACCGTCGCACCGGAAAATGGCCGACAGGCAGATATCCTGTCGCCGAAAAATTCAATATCAATAAGAAATTTCGGCCCGAATTCTTCGCGGGGAAAAAACCGGATATAGTGTTGAGGGATTTCCTTCGGCAGCGACTGGGGACGTATCCCGATCCGCAAAGGAAACGGAAAAACATTACCCTGCCGGTCAATAAGAGGAGAATCTTCTGAGATCAGTTTTACCTTATTATTTAACGATAAAGTGTCCAGGGTAATCGTGGTCTTACCGCCTCCCATGCCTAAAAGTAGAAGTATTGCCTTGCCTTCCAGCTCAAACCCCAAAGCGTGGACGCGGCACAAACCTTTTTTATCAAATTGTTCGCCGATCAGCGAAATTATCAACGTATAACAGATCTCATGTAACGCAACCGGATCAAGCGCATACACAGAATAACGCCGGTTCTTCCGGTCATAAATAACCAAAGCCCTGCCCGGATAGTCAATATATTTTAAATCGCCGCGGCGATAGCAGATGTTGCGCGGAGACAAATAACTAGCAACCATAGGAGCCAGATCTGCATACGGCGGCTCCTGCTGATAAACGGTTATTTCTATACCTGTGGATTGCGGGTTAGGGGTTTTAAAATAGGAAAAATCCCTGCCGATATATTCCAGCGCCTGCGCGCAGGAACTCTTTATTCTTACATCTACGCCATAAAAGGATAACTGCAGGGTCTCCAATTTATTCATTTTTCCTTCTAAAAAACAAATAAGAAAAACAGCCGCAAAATATCCCCATGCCCATCACCAGTTGGTCAAAAAAAGTAACGATACAGGACTGAAACGCAAAAATCCTTCCTCTTTCTTTTCCGAGAAAAATAATAAAGTCAAGATTCAGGAAAAACCAGATAAGAAAAGAAACTAGCAGCGCAAGCAGGGAAAAATAACCCAGGCACAAAATCAACGGTATCAGCAATACGCTGATTATCTGCTTGTTTGAAGCATGCGCAAAACCTGCCTTCTTCTGCAGCAGTTCTTTCCAACCTTTATAGCGGATAAAAAGGCGCGCCCAGTCAAAAGGAATACGAAAATCATTCTTAATAAAAGAAAAAATATTATACTGTTTAAGGTGCACGACTTCTAAGTCCGGCAAAAATGCGATCTGCCTGCCGCACAAGACAAGCTGCTGGCCGAAAGCCGTGTCATCGGCGATCTTTACAAAAGGCTCAAAATCAGCAAGCGCCTCCTTTCTGGCCGCGTATATGGAACCATAAACAAAGGTCACTCTTTCAGGAAGGCGGCGAAAAATATAATGCATATAAAGATTCTTATACTGGCTAAAGAAACCCCGGTCAGGACATTCTTTGGAAAGGATGCCGGTGAGTGCATCAACATCTTTATGGCTTGAAAAATATTCCTTGATTTTAACGAGGGTATCCGGCCGGATCAAAATATCCGAATCAACATTAACGATAATTTCCCCTTTTGCCGCACTAATGCCTGCCTGCCGCGCCACGGCCCAGCCGCTGTTTTCTGTCAGCTTTACGATACGGTCGGCATAAGGCTCGGCCAGGGCAATAGTCTGGTCGCCTGAACTATCATCAACGATAATAAGCTCGTAATCTTTATAGAGAGAATTCCGGATTGATTTAAGGCACTCTTGTATGGAATGCTGGCTGTTATAAGTAGGAACGATTACGGACAAAAAGGGCATTGCGGTTCCATTGTTGGCGCTTCAGCTTTACGCAGGGATTCCGACGATTATGCAGAAAATTATACTTTATTTAGCCTGCAAATTCAATAAGTATTGTTTGCGGCACATTTTCCTTGATTTTGCCCGGATTATTATATATAGTCATTTAGGTAAGTCCGCAGGCCACAAGGAGCATAATGCAATACAATTTTTGGCGCTTCCATCCGATCACGAAATTATTCTATTCCAGAAGACACACTCTAAGCGTACCGCCAAGCAGATTGATGTTTTCCTTAACCGGAAGATGCAACCTGCGCTGCCGGCACTGCCCAAGATCCAGTCTTCATGATCTCAACGAAAGCGATTCGTCAAAAGAGCTGATTGATTACGTGGTTGAAAAGATCCTGCCGCATTGCAAATACTTGAGAATAGGCGGAAATACTTTGGGCGAACCGCTGCTATCCGAAAATTTTGATTATTTTTTCTCATCCATTGAAAAAAATAAGCCCAGGGAAGTCCATCTGGTTACCAATCTTACGCTCCTTGATGAAAAAAAGGCCGAAACCCTAGTTAAGTATGTTGATAATCTTGAGGTCAGCGTTGAAGGAAGCCAAACGGCCTATTCACAGATACGTAATTTCAGTTGGCAGAAGCTCCTGGAAAATATCAAGCTTCTGCAAAAATACAGAGAAAAACATAAAGACAGCAAGCTAAGGGCCACTTTGCTTATCTGCACGATGTTAAGTAACCTTGAAAGCCTGATGGGCCTTTTTGACCTTAAGGATATCGGCGTTGATAAACTGGCTTTCCGCGAATTTGTAGCTTATGATAAAGATAAGCAGGCAGAATGCCTGTGGCGGAATCCGGAAAGAGTTAACGCATATATTAAAAAGTTTGAAAAAAGATCAAAAGAAACAGGCATGTGTATAGATATCAAGTTTAAAAATAACTATCCTGACAAAAAACCGCACAAAATACATAGCCGTAAGCCGGGATCTGATAAATGCTACTTCCCATGGTCCTGCATTTCAATTGATAATACCGGGAGCATTTCATGTTGTTGTAACAATAGCCTAGAACTTGGTAGAATAACCACATATGAAGAAGGCCTTTTCGGTTTTTGGAATAATAATAATTTTATTGCCCTGCGCAAATCCGTAAATACCGCAGAACCGTGGCCGATATGTCTTGAGTGCGAAAGAAAAGCCATGCCGGAAATGGATAATAATGGTCAGACGCCTTCTTAAAGCGCTGAATGAACGGGCTTACAAGCTGTTTGGAGAACTTGCTTGGTATAAAACACTAAGAAAGTTTTATTACTGCGGTATTAGATCCTGCGTTAAACGACGGAACAGCTCTTTTATTTTTTTAAACGGCCGTCAGCTGTCTGAAAAAAAACAGCGGCTCATGGAACATAACAAAATATGGAAAAAGGAACTGACACACCTCGCAATATATAAGCTTAAGAACAACGCTAGGGAAACCGTGGTAGTTAACCTTAAGGGGTCCGATTCATTCAAATTGGATGATGTTTTGTTTTGTGAATTGTTTGCATCCCGTGATCTTAAAATAGACTACAGTTTTTTTAAAGACGAGCTTCTTAGATGCATATATCCTGCCGAAAGCAGAGAGTATAGATATTACAAATACTGCGAAAGCCTTTTGAACTTTTATTTGAATAATTACGCTGCCAAAAAAGATGATTGCTCTACCGCGCAATTTTCCCTGGATATGTATAAATATGCGATCAATCATATCCGGGGCAATTCGGTCTTAGACGCGGGCAGTTGCGCGGCAATTTTCCCAATATTGCTAAAACTAAAAATGCCCGCTAACGAAGTAACAGCCAGCGATTGCAATTGCGGATACTTTGATGATTTCGCAGTGCAATATTGTAAGCAAAACGGCATAAACATTAAATTCAAGAAATTAGACATCCTATCCCCTTCCACGGAGGAGAGCTACGATACCGTGACCAGCATCCACACCCTGGAACATTTTGAAGAAAAGGATACTGCCGCGGTGATCAACAACCTGCTTAAGATAACGAATAAAAGACTGATCATGATCTTTCCCTTTGAAGATTTTATCACCATAAAAGACCACCGTCAGAAACTAAACCATAAAAAGATCAATATGATAATCAAGAACTTGCGCTTTCCCGCCAAAATAGAAAAAGTAAGCGCGCGGAATTACGCTTTGGCAATAGACACTGATAGATGAAAACAAACCCAGATACATACCGCGCAGATATATCCGTTGTCATTCCTACCTGCAATAGGCCGGTAGGCTTGCGCCGGCTGCTGGATAGCCTGTCTAAACAAACTATCCGGGTCAAAGAAATAATCGTTGTTGATAACGGAGAGCAGGGCAAAATCACTCCCCTCATTTCAAGCTTTTCCGGATCGCTAAACATAAGATATTTTTTTGAGCCATCTAAAGGCATCTCTATTGTCCGCAACAAAGGCATATCTGTTTCAACCTGCCCTATCATAGCCTTTCTGGATGATGATTGCGTTGCCCAGCCGCAGTGGCTGGAAGCCATAGACCGGGCATTTCAAGAAAACCGGGATATTCAGATTTTGCAAGGCAATACAACCCAAACATCAACGACAAAAAACTTATATGTTGATATTTTTCAGGCTGACTACAAAGAATATATCCGAAATATGCTCTCTAAGACACCCGGATACGTAAGCATACTTAATACGCAAAATTTTGCCGTAAAACGGGAGCTAATCACGAGGTTCCGCATGCCTTTTGAAGAAAGGCTCGCTACAAACGAAGACCTTGAGCTATATTGGAAGCTCAATAAAATGGGTATCAGGGTCGCGTATTCAGAAGAAATGAAGGCAGACCATTACGCCTGCAATCGTTTTCTGCCTTTTCTGCGCGTGTGGTATAGATACGGCTTTGGTAAATCCCAAATTAAACGGCTGCATCCGGATTTTTCAGATGAATATTATATCGACAATACCGCTTCTATATTTTCCTGCCTGCGTATGCTGTATCGCGAAATATTCCGGCCGCGGCACAAGATGGCCAATGCCATTATGTATTACCCTGTCTTAATCGCGCAAAAATCGTTCTTTATCGCCGGCATGTACATGGGAAGGAAAATGCCTGTCCCGGCATATAAGCGGCCCGCTACGCCTCCGGAAATGGTGCTGTTCGTGACAAATGAATGTAACCTCTCCTGTCGCCACTGTTTTTATCAATCCGCGCTTGCGCAAGACAAGCGGGAAATAAAAGCTTCCGATACAATAAAGATCTTACGATCATTAACCCGTGACTTGGAAACAGTTTGCCTTGGCGGAGGCGAACCGTTCATTAATAAAGAGCTGGCTGAAATATGCAAGGCCTTTGCGCAAAATATTTATTTAAAAGACCTGTATATCGTAAGCAACGGCTTTGAAACCAACCGGATAATTGAAACAACCGAAGATATGCTCAAAAATTCGTTCTTTAACATACACCTGCGCATCTCCCTTGACGGCATGGCAGATAGCCACAACCGCATCAGGGGTAATGAACTGGCTTTTTCAAACGCAGTTGCCACGATCAAGGCGCTAAAGGACCTGCAGCGCAGATACGAGAAATTACAGCCAAGTATACAAACGATAATCAGCCAATTAAATATCGGGGAATTGACCCAATTGGCGCAATTTGTCAAAAAAGAAATTGGAGTAATGCATGTATTTGATATCATCCGGGGCGCTACCATGTTTTACAAAAATGGCCTCTTTATAAACGAATCCTATGGTCCGCCAGATACAAGCCAACTGCTTACGCATAAACAGCTAAAATATGCCGCAAAGACAGTAAAAAAGTTCTACCGGGAATACGCCCAAGACAATACCATGAAACCGGATGAAGCAAAATATCAGGAAACTCTCTTCAGCATAAGCAGTTACCAGGCGCTGAAAAGAAAACCGATAGTCAGGTGTTCAGCCGGAAAATCCATCGCGGTGATTTTTCCCAATTACGATGTTTCTCTTTGCGAGGCAGCCCGGCCAATTGGGAACCTTGCGGACCATAGCTTTGACTTTACGAAAATACAAACTAAGTTTTCCACGCCAGAAATAAAAAACCTAAGGGATTGCTGTTATTGCACCAATCCCTGCTATATTTCTTCAAGTATCCAAAACATGCGCGGGAGAAGATAAAAATGGCTATTTTAACTATCAGGGCACGCAAGTTCCCCTATGTCCTTGCCTTAATCATGTTCTTAAGCAACCTGTATTTCCTCCTTTTCAAAAAAAATAAGATCATAAAAATGAAATAGGCTCCGGCTATGCGAAAAACCCTTGAATATTTTTGCGATTATTGCTCGAAAAATAAATTCCTTAGCCCTCTCTTTGCCGCGTATTACCGATTAGCCGTCAAATCGCTGGCACTTGCCTTAAAAATGCATAATTTTAAACAAATAGTAAAAGTCTATTTGCGCCATAGGGATTGGATCTTGGGCGTCAGCGACATAGACCTCATTTTCATTATGAAATCTTTGGAACCGGCGGAAGATGCGAGTTCTTTCAAGAAGCTATGGAAAACCTATATTTTTTTGCGTAAGCTGTTTCCCATGCTCTGCGACACAGAAGAAATCCGGTTTATTCCCGAAGAACAGATCAGAGAACACCCCCTCCGGGTAAACGGCGAAACGGCATTGCTGCTGTCTCCGCATAAATGGGAATGCATCTATTCCAAAAAAGGCAGTATCTCCCCTGCGTCTTTTTCCCTATCTCATCCGGAAAAGCCTGCCATACCGCATACCCGTTTCCTGCATTTTAACTTTTACGGTTATATGCAACGGATGATCCTCTCCGGGCAGGATATTCCGGCATTAAAGTTTTGCCGGTTACGCAAAAATATGATGAAAATATTGCAGCACTTATTCTATTTAAAGAATAGCAAGGCAATCGGGATGGATGAATTGACAAAGCAGCTCTCCGGACAGGAAAAAACCTGCAAAGACGCGGATGAAATAGCGGCGAGAGATATATTTAAGCTCCTGGAAGAAGTTCCCGCAGGCGCTGCAGCCCGCCGCAATGCACTGCTTTACGCCTTTCGAAAACTGATCCTATTTATCCAGGATGTCCACGACCGCCATTATGACCTCGGAAGCGGAACTCATCCCGCCCCCCATACCCATGATGGCAGCTGGATGGGAAAGCCGCTGAAAGATTTTATTGAAGAAGGCAACAGGTTATTCGGCGAGCGTTTCCGGGTTAATGCCATAAAACCGATCTCTGAACTTACGCAGCGGGCATTCCTTTCTATCGACGAAAATACCGACCGGGATCTTTTTGAAAAATTGATCCTGTTCTCAAGCCGGCATTATCAAATGCTCCTCCGGTCCGGAACGTCCCTTTATGTTGTTACGGATAAGATCCTTACATCGCAATTCTACGCCCTATGGAGCCCCCATGCGCTGGAAGCGCATATATTGCTGGCAAGGGATTCCTTTAATCCCGGACAAATGTTAAAAATCAAATTACCTCCGGAGGAATGGACTTTACGGAAAATCAGGAATTCGCTTGCCATTTTTGAGGAATACTATCTTCCCCTTCTGGCATCTCCGTATGCCGGAGGAAACGGCATAGATTTCTGCAAGATATACGAAAGGCCGGAAGTAGAAATGTTGTTCCATTATTTTTATTACCTGAAAGACCGGGATGTCTATTTTCGCGACCTTAAACAGGCAAAGGGCGACTCCGCTGAAATACTCTGCCTGACTGCTGCAAAATATGCCGATGAAATCGGATTAAACCAGTGGCATCCGTATGAATATGTAACGGCATATCCCTATCTTAAAAAAATGATCCGCCTTGTTGACCGGATGACTTGCGAAAGAATCGGCCGGAGATGTTAAATATATGAAAAAAATATTATTCCTTACAAATTTGCTCCCGGTACCCATGGATACCGGAGGAAAAATCCGGGATTACCATATTGTAGAATATCTTTCCCGGAAGCATGAGGTATGGTTTGCCGGTTTCAGGGAGAAGAATCTCAAAGAAAACGAGACTTCGCTGCCGTTTATCCCGCGGGAAAGATGCCTTACCACGGAACCGGAAGACCTTGATATCCGCGCTTTTTTACGTAAGCACGACGTACCTTACTGGTGCCTTGGATATTACTCAGAGAAGATGGAAAAAATACTGGATACCGTTATAGAAAAGAACCGCTTCGACTATATCCATATCTCGCACAGCTACATGGCCCAGTATGTCACAAAATACAAAGGTGTCATCGGGTTAGTGGACCACCAGAACGTAAAAACCATCCTCTACCATAGTGCCTGTGCAGGAACAAACAACCCCCTGAGAAAAATAAATTATTCCGCCGAATACTATAAATGGTATAAATACGAACGGGAGGTACTGCGTAATTTTGAATTCCACCTTGCCTGTTCGCCGGTCGAACAAAAAGCAATAGAAAATTTTGTGCATCGCCCGGTCAGGCTTCTGCCGTCAGGCGTGGATACTGAACGCTTCTATGAGAAAAAAGGAATGGATACCGGAGCTAATCTGCTTTTTACCGGAAGCTTTGATTATTTTCCCAACCATGAAGCAGCCGTATTCTTCTGCAAAAAAATCCTGCCGCTTATCCGTAAGGCTGTCCCGAACGTCGTCTTTCAGGTAGTCGGACGCCAGCCGCGTGAAGCGCTTGAGAAATTGATCAGAAAAACACCGAATACCTGGTTTTCCTGCAATGTCAGGGATATACGGCCGTTTTATTATCAATCAGCCGTAGCTGTCGTGCCGCTCTCGGTCGGCGCAGGGACAAGGCTTAAAATACCGGAGGCAATGGCAACCGGCCTTCCGGTAGTCAGTACTTCAAAAGGCTGCGAAGGATTAGGATTGGCTAATGGAGAAGGGATTATTATTGCCGATGATCCGGCACAATTTGCAGAAGCAGTAATTTCACTGCTGAAAGATAGCAAAGCGCGCGAAGGTTTGAGCCGGAAAGCCGCAGTAATCAGCAGGGAGCGTTTTTCCTGGAATGAGGTATTGAAACCGCTGGATGCGATCTATCTTTAGCTAACGGTAATTGCAAAAAGCCAGCGGAATGGAAAAATCCAGCCCCTTCAGGTGCGCTATTACTGCCTGTAATTCGTCTTTCTTGGAAGAGCTAACCTTGATCTTTTCGCCTTCGATCTGGGCCTGAACTTTTACCCCCAGCCCTTTAATGATATTCGTCAGTTCTTTTGCCTTTTCCCGGTCAATACCCATACATATCTCTACTGACTGGCGCAAGTAACCCTCAAAAGCCTTTTCCGGATCATTAAATTTAAGGGATTTAAGAGAAACCCCTCTTTTAGCCAGCCGGGTGATCAAAATGTCGGTAAGGCTGCGCAATTTGAAGTCATCATCCGCTACCAATGTGATCTTTTTTTCTTTACGGTCATAGGCAATAGAGGCCTTGCTGTTTTTAAAATCATAGCGTTGGGCCAATTCTTTATTCGCCTGATTTACCGCATTGTCCACTTCCTGTAAATCTACCTCAGAAACAACATCAAAAGAAAAATTTGCCATAATTATCCCTCTGAATTTTTTAAATTTACGGCCTTTTCAATATGCCGCGATATTCTTACTGCCAAAAGGACCAAAATAATCATAATGCCGAATATAAAAATAAGCGAGTCTTTTATGGTATCCGTGAGGAGTACGCGGAAAATGTACGGGGGCGCACTGAACATAACCAGGAATAATGGACGGTTATCCGATCCCAACGTGATCATTTTTGAAATCGAATAAAAATTGACAGGCCGGAATTTTTGTTTCTGGAGCCGGCCTGATAATAAAGCTGCCTTTTCTTCTACGGGAGAATACAACAATTTACCATCATGGGTTAATACACTGGCAACATATTCTTTGTATTGCGTATACCCTTTTAGATAAGAAAAATAATCCGTCAAGTCGCAATGCAGGATTACGGCACCGCCAAATCCGCCTACTTCCGGCTCGGTCTTTGCTATCCCGGCTAAAAAAGTATATGCCCCCTGGTAGGCAAACGGTCCCTCAACAAGGATGGTCCGAGGCCTTGACGACCTTAATTTCCGGAACAAGCTATAAATATGCGTATAAAGCGGTTCATCCGGATGAGTAATTAATGAAGTATAGTTTTTTTGTCTTCTGTTACCTGCGGTAATGACCCTTTCCGCGCCTGCGGGATCAATAAACCGCATTGATAAATAGATGCTTTCTTTTTTTCCGGTAAAATGTAAAAATATCTGTTCGATCCTGGACTTATTTAAGAGCAGGTCTTCTCTTCTCGAGCTAAGGTAATCGTTGATCGAGGGGCCTATTTCGATCAGCGACAGGTCATCGTTGATCCTGGAGGTATAAGCGCGGTTAAAATAATTAACGGAGCTCCGTAAGTAAGTCTCAAATTCTCTTTCCACTTCCTGGCGTATGACTCTGCGCTCGTGGATAAAATAAGCTACCAGCGAGCAAGACAATATAAAAATCCCGACAAAAAGATACGAGATCAATAATCTTTGAAAGATAGATAAGCCCTTTACTTTATTATCCGTCATCATTTTTTCTTCATGGGTATTTTTCTAATGCCAACGATTTATCTATGTATTCTTCCACAAAATCTTTGCCCGTCAGGTCTATACCAAGCCTTTTAGCCCTTTCACGGTTTACGATTACCTGCCCTCTCTCGGGGGCATACACCGGGATATTCGCCGGGTTCTTACCTGCCCGCAATATCTGATCCGCTATCTTCACTGCCTCGTATCCTTGCTTAAAACCGGAATCATCAACCACCAAAAGCATGCCTTCCTGCGCGAATTGTTTTTCCTGTGAGCATTCGGGTTTAGCTATATTTTTCAAGTACCATGCCCCGATCTCCAACTGGTCTATGGATTTACCGTGTTTGTCCCTGATCGTATTATGGTTTAAGACAAAAAAAGCATCTACATTTTTCTGTAAGTCCAATGCCTTCGACTGCCATTCTTCTAATGAGTCGGTAACAACTGCCCCGATAAGTTTCAGGGGTAGCTTACCGGTACTTGCGAGTTTTTGTAATTCTTTGGCTTTTGTCCTGCCGGTTTCCGAATCATCGGCAAGCACCGCAAAAGTAGTTACCCCCGGGATGAGCTTTTTAAGATACTCCAGGCATTCTTTCACGTACCCTGCCTGATAAACGCCGGTAACATTATGCCCCGGCCACTCTATTGAATCCAGCAATCCGTATTTCATGGGAAATCCGTTGATTCCCCAAAACACTACCGGAATATCGGTATCAATAAATTGGCTGCCGATATAGTTAGCCGCATTATCGTCTCCCAAAAAGATCAGGTCGGGCTTGAATTCATTTATTTCATCAATTATGCTGCCGGCTGCATCGGCTATTTCGCCTGCCTTACTCCGGCGTTTTGTATCCATCCAGGCCCTTTTTATTATTGTACGTTCCGTCTCAATATAATCATTCCTGGTATATTCATCGGCTTGGGCCTGATTGTCAAAGAATTTAAAATCGATAAGCGCGGCGCAGAAGCCCTTATTGGTGTCTTGCGACCAGAGATATTCCGGGTGATAGCTGCTTACAACGAATAACCTTGTTTTTCTCGGCCCTGCGTAACATAAGGAGGAAAGGAAAAGGATCAGGGATAAAGCGCTGATTATGACTTGCTTTTTCATCGGCAATCTCCTCATAGAGACATTTTATCACGATGCCGAAAATAATCCAACAATTTAGGTGGGCAAATAAAAAAGCCGAGCTCTTAAGCTCGGCTTTTTTAAATATGCTTTTCTGAAAATCAGGCGGTTTTTCTGCGAAATTTACGTGACACTAGTCCGGCTAGCCCCATACCCAATAGAACTACGGATCCGGGTTCCGGTGTCGCCACCGGGATGAGGTCACCGTTTACAGAAATATTACCGACCAGGGGATACCGGCTGTTACCGTCTCCAGAATTATACCAGAATGCCAGCCATAAATCATCCTCATTACCCGGCAATGAATACGTTGAATAAAGCCAGGGAGCGGCGGCAGTCTTACTGCTAAGCAACGTCGTCCAATTGCTCCAACTTGCAGCCCCTGTAGTTAAATCAATTGTCCTGTCGGAGGCAAACCCGCTGATATCTCCTATAAAATATCCCACTTTAAGTCTTTCGGAAGAAAGAGGCAAATAGGCCCTCCAGTTAAAAGACAATGTCACATTTTCATAACCGGCGGTTGACGCATTGATTAAAATTCCCGCGTCATCTTTGAATCGCACATTGGTCGCATTTGCGCCAAGGCTAGAGTTGGGCGGGCTTGTAAAGATATCGCTGGCAATAGTCCCACTACCGGGCGCGAAACGGACGCCGTACCAATTATTATCCGCCCCTGTTCCGCTTATCGTAGGAACTCCGTATATGGTAGTTGCTACTGTATTAAAATCTTCCTGAAAAATTATTACGGCATGCGCGTTCGTAGTTACGCTTAAAACTGCGAACAAAAGAAAAGTAAAGATTAATATCCGCTTCATCCCTTGCCCTCCTTTTTCATGTGTCATAATTATCTACTCCACCTATCTTTATAATTAGCAAATTTCATGCCAAAATATATATTATATTTACAATTTTTATAACTACTTGTAATTTAATGAGATACTAAGATCACCCGCTGCCTGATGTTGTTTTATTTTTTAAACAATTGCCTATTTATTGCAACATACAGCTAAAAAATAAACATAATTTACCAATAAAAAACAAATGCCCCACCTAAATGGTAGGGCACTGTTTCTTAACTGGCGGAGAGACAGGGATTCGAACCCTGGTACCCTTGCGGGTAACGCGCTCTCCAAGCGCGCGCGATCGACCGCTCTGCCATCTCTCCAAAATTACTAAGGAATCTTTTTTAAATCTAAGGGAATCTCTTTCCTCTTATGCTCTATGAAATTGCTATCCGGATAATTAAGGAATTTTCCGGAAAACGAAATCAGGAGCATGATCAGAAAAAAACGCATATTGCCGGTGGACAGGAAAACAAATACCCCGATTACCCCTATCACGTCCAGCATACTCATCGTAAGTATTGTAACAAATAATATCCCGCGGTAAAAGGTTTCCGTAGAAGAAACCCTTGCCTTTTGTATTTCCCAAAGCCTTTCCCTTACCGCGTGCGCCGAAGCTGCGATCAATAGCGCGGGAATAATAAGCCAGTAAAGATTGCTGCCGAAAATGATCTCCGGGCGATGCTGCATCCTGGGATGGCTGAAAAAATACACGAGTGAGAATAAGCCATAAACGAATGAATCAAAGATCAGGGCAAAACTGACCATCCTCACGACTCTTTGCAGCCCTTTTAAAGTGACGGTATTTTGCGAATCTTGCATGCTTTAGCAATTTAAGGAGCATGGCGGAGAGTGGAGGATTTGAACCTCCGGTCGTCTTACGACGACAACGGTTTTCGAGACCGCCGCATTCAACCGCTCTGCCAACTCTCCACTTTTTTCATGTGGCTAAAAACCGGATCAAAGTTTTCAAACATCATAAACCTGTGATGAAGTTTGAAAAACGGCTCCAATAACCGGCTCACCGGCTTGGTATAAACAAAAAGCGGCAGGAAATTGAAGCCAAGCCTGCGCTTTATTTCATAGCTGGACTGCCCTATTTCATAGGTCTTCATTTTATTGGCAATGCACCAATTTAACAGATCGCGGAACCTGACTAAATAAAGATTGTATTCGTGGGCAACGGAATAATCAAAGCCAAGATAATAATCCACAAAATAATCCCCCGAAATAAGGCAAAGCGCAAAGCTGACTATCCTGCCTTCAAGGCGCCAAAGAAAAAGCTTAGCCTCGTTGGGCATATTGCCAAACACCGTCTTAAAAAAAGATTCCGGCAGTATCTCAAACTCCACATCTGACTGCCGCGCGGTTTGCAGATAAAGGCCATGGATGATCTTATTGGTCGCGTCATCAAGAGAATCCGCTATTTCCATAGAGACAGACGGATTATTGCTAATCTTCTTAAACTTCCTGCGGAAGCCCTCACGCGAAGAACTGCTTAAGGTTTTCAGGTAACCTTCAAAGCTGTCAAAATTAATATCTATGGCCATAGAAGGCAGACTTTTAGAACGCAGGAAACCGTGCTTAGAAAGCAGCGGGCCAAAAAGTTCGGCATTTGAAGGCTTGAAGTCCTTAAACACGAGTATGGCGGATTTGCTGTCCTTGGCGATCTTAAGCATACCCGCATAAATCGCCTCAAACACCTGCTCCAGGTCTGCCTTAAAACCTATCCTGGCCTGGCCCATCGGCAGGCCGCAAAAAAGCGTCTTCATACTCAAAAAACCCGGGAATACCTTCTTTAGCGCATCGGTCACCCGGCGGAAGATCCCGCGAAAAGCCATATCAACATGAAAATCCATAAGGAAAAAAGTGGCTATCCCGACAAGCTTATCCAAATCATAAACAAGACAGTAATAGAATGAAAATTGATCAAATCCCGACTCATCCAGAGACTTATAAAAAGAATAGCTCTCAACCGCTTCGGGAAATACCGCCTTCCATTGGTCAAAGGGTATGTCTTCTATCTTTCTTACGATCTTAGTCTGTAAAGAAGCTCCGGAAACCATATTTATCCCCTGCCCACCATAATTATGCCTAATACAATAGAAATGATCCCGAACCAACGTACCCGGGTAATGCGTTCCTTTAAAATAAACATTGAAGCAAGAGTGATAAATATATAACGCATGCTGTCCAGGCAGTAAGCTAGATTAAGCTCTGCCTTTGAAAGCACGAATAACCATATAACTAAAGAAAACGAGCTGAAAACGAAACCCGCCCATACGCGGGTGGATGTTATAAGGCGCTTGATAAAACGCAGGATATTCCTTAATGAATCCGGGCTTAAATCAAAGGAATTGACCGCGGTTTTTAAAAAAAGCTGGCTTGTCGTATCACAAAGATCAGTCAGGACAATCAGCGGGAATACCAGCATGAACATTTGATTCATGCGGCTGCCTCTCTCGCCTGTTTGCTGCTCAAAGAAACCAGGATTACCCCGAGAATAATAAAGAATATCCCGAGCCAGCGCGTGGGCGCGATAACTTCGTGAAAGAAGATTACCGAAACCAGCGGTATGGTTATATAACTGAAGCTGGCTACCGGCACCGCAACGCTTAAATCGATCCTGGAGATCACCCCCGACCAGATCACAAACAGGGTAAACACAGTGAAAAGCCCCAGCCATAAAAACGGTGTACTTAAGATCCCGATTATGAATACCGGGACATTTAACGGCTCCTGTATGGTTTGCGCCAAAGCAGCCTTCTTAAAGCAAAACTGGACAATCGTTTCCAGGAGATCCGTGGATAACAATAGAAGAAAAAGGCCGAATGTAAGATGGCGCTTCTTATGCATGATTAGATGATGAAGATAAACGGTGGAGCTGGGATTCGTACCGCACCTTTTTTAAGCTATGTAAGTTATTACGGAGGAGGAAGGATTCGAACCCTCGGAGACTTTACAGCCTCAACGGTTTTCAAGACCGCCGCATTCGACCGCTCTGCCACTCCTCCATAAATCCTGACTTAAGCCTTAACGCTAAAAAGCTGGTTAAATACTCCGATAATTATGCCTCTGCCGATCTGATAAGCCTGATTGGAAAGGCTGACAAAGGAGAATTTTTCAAAACTCAAGCTCAAAAAGAACGAAAGTATAAGAATACTGGTTATATAAACGAAGGAAAAACCAAAAATATAATTGCCTTTAAGGAAATCGCCTTTTTTGGAGCGCAGGGTCTTGGCGCTGAAAACAAGGTGCAAGCTTAAAGTAAACCCAAAAAGGAAAACAAAATTATTGGTTAAATCCGCGGATTTGGCTACCGAGGCAATGATCAGGTAGAGCACACCGAGAAGGATCGTATAGATCGGCAGCAGATACGGCGCTACTTTGACCAGCGGCCTGAAGAAACTGAAAACCCATTCCAATATCTTATGGCCGCGGGTATAAATTGATAACGGCTCACAGATAAATAAATAAACGAGCAAGAAACTGATCGCGCCTGACCAGAAAAAAGTTTGCCCTGTAGAAGTAACGCCGTTAAACTGTTTGAGAAAAGCTACTGTACTGCCGTAAACAAACGGCAGCAGGAATACCCCAAAAAGGAACTTGGTAAAGCTAAAAAGCCAGCTCAAAAATCCGGAGAATTTGGATTTTGCTTCGGCAACAACGTTACCGCCCAAACCGGGTTTAGGGAATTCTTTCTCTTCCATCAAAGTATGGTCTTAGTGCTTCTGGGATGATTATTGAGCCGTCTTTTTGCTGATAGTTCTCCAATATCGCGATCACTGTCCTTGCCATTGCCACTCCGGAACCGTTTAGCGTATGCACAAATTCCAGCTTCTTGGCCCCTTTATTGCGAAATTTGATATTTGCCCGGCGGGCCTGGAATGCCTCAAAGTTGCTGCAACTAGAAACCTCAAGCCACTTATCCGCTCCGGGAGCGTAAGCTTCAATATCATAACATTTGGCAGCGGCAAAGCTGATATCGCCGGTAGAAAGCATGACTACCCGGTATGGCAGGCCCAAAAGTTGTAAAACAGTTTCGGCATTATTCAATAGTTTTTCCAATTCATCGTAGGAGTTTTCAGGCTTAACGAATTTAACCAACTCCACCTTATCAAACTGGTGCACGCGGGTTAGGCCTTTCGTATCCTTGCCGTAAGAGCCTGCCTCCCTGCGGAAACAAGCGCTGTAAGCAGCATAGCAAACCGGAAGCTGTTCTTCTTCTAATATATCATCCCGGAAAATATTGGTTACCGGAACTTCTGCCGTAGGGATAAGGAACAAATCGTCGTCCTTGAGCCGATACATGTCTTCTTCCAATTTAGGAAGCTGGCCTGTGCCGGTCATTGAGGCACGATTAACCAAAAACGGCGGGAATACTTCTGTGTAGCCGTGTTTTTTAGTATGCAGATCAAGCATAAAATTGATCAATGCGCGCTCTAATCTGGCGCCATAGCCTTTATAGAGGATAAAATTAGAGCCGGTGATCTTGGTGGCCCGGGGAAAATCAATAATATCAAGATTTTGACAGATTTCAAAATGACTTAAGGGCTTAAAATCAAATTTCTTCTGCTCGCCCCAGGTGCGTACGACTTTATTATTTGTCGGATGGCCTACGGGTATTGAGGCATGCGGGATATTCGGTATGGTCAGCAGGATGTTATTCAATTCCGGCTCAATGGCGCGCACCTCTTCCTCCAACTTGCTGATCCGGCCGGAGATCTCTTTCATTGAAGAGATCTTTTCTTTGGCGTCCTTTTTCTCTTTCAGTAATGCGCTGATCTCATTGTTGGACTTATTTTGCTGCGCCCTTAACTCTTCAAGCTCAAGCATTGCCTTGCGTCTTGTATTGTCGAGCTTGATAAAGACGCTCAAATCAAGTTTTAAGTTGCGGTCAACAAGCGATTTTTTTACTAAGTCAATGTTGTCTCTGATAAACCTGATGTCTAACATAGTTATCCTTTAATAACTCCTACCGGCCTTCCCTACTCGCTTCGCTCGCGGGACTTCCTTAACCCTTGATAACACCGAGCGGTCGCATTCTACAGACGCGCTTGGAAATACCGGCATTATGCACGACACTTACCACATCGTTAACGTCCTTATAGGCAGACGGAGCTTCTTCTACGATAGTGCCGCGGCCTGAAGCTTGGACTATTATACCCTTAGACTCTAATTCTTTCAATAGCGTATTCAGATTTGTCGATTTCGTGGAGGCAGTGCGGGATTTAACCCTGCCTGCGCCATGGCACGTCGAGCCAAACGTTTCTTCTTCTGCTTTTTTCGTACCGACAAGCAGGTATGAATTCCTGCCCATGTCTCCGGGAATGATCACCGGCTGGCCGCTTTCGCGGTAGCGTTCGGGGAGCGCGGGATTACCCGGGCCAAAAGCGCGGGTGGCGCCTTTTCTATGCACGCACAAAAGCTTTTCCTTCCCGTCAATAACGTATTTTTCTATTTTCGCGATATTGTGGGCAACGTCATAGATCAGCGACATTCCCATTTTTTGCCAGGACATACTGAATATCCGCTCAAAACTTTTACGCGCCAGATGCATCAGGCACTGCCGGTTTGCCCAGGCGTAATTTGCCGCGCAGCGCATTGCGCCGATATACTGTTTGGCTTCAGGCGAATTAACCGGCGCGCAGGCAAGCTGGCGGTCAGGCACATTGATATTATATTTCTGCAGGCAGGCGATCATGCTCCTTGAATAATCTTCGCAGATCTGATAACCAAAGCCGCGCGAACCGGAATGGATCATTACCATTACCTGGCCGAGATCTAATTCAAACCTGTCGCAAAGATCGCGGTCAAAAAGCTGGTCAATAACCTGAATTTCCAAAAAGTGGTTTCCTGAACCAAGCGTGCCGGATTGCGCCTTGCCTCTTTCATATGCGCGGTCTGAAACTGCATCCGGGTCAGCTCCGGGAATCGCGCCGGATTCTTCCGTGCATTCAAGGTCGTCCTGGCAGCCATAGCCGTTTTCCACTGCCCATTTTGCGCCTTTGAGCAAAAGCTGCTTCTCTTCTTTTGCGCTTACGCGAATATCGCCTTTTGAACCTACGCCGGAAGGCACATCGGAAAATAACGCATAAACCAGATCCCTGATCTTATCTTTTATTTCTTCATACTGGAAATTTGTTTTTAAGAGCCGCACCCCACAGTTGATGTCAAAACCAACCCCTCCGGGCGAGACTGCTCCGCCTTGTTCAATATCGGTAGCCGCCACTCCCCCGATAGGAAAACCATATCCCCAGTGAATATCCGGCATGGCCAACGAATAATTCACGATCCCCGGCAAAAAAGCAACATTCGCCACCTGCTCCAGCGCTTTATCGTGGTAAATATCTTTAAGGAGTTTTTCATCGGCGTAGATCAGGCCGTCAACTTTCATCCCGGCCTTATACGACCTGGGTATGCGCCAGTGAAAATCATCAATCTTTTCAAGCATCCCTGTCATTTTATTTTTCCTATACGTCGAATATTACTTCTGCCTGCCAAAGGCCGGATTCCTGCCAGATTCTCAAACCGTGATAGGTCGCAGCCTTGATCTCGACGTTCACCTTACAGTCTTTAGCGGGCCTGCCAAAGGCAAGCGCCTGCAATGAATCGCCCTCAAGTTTATTTACCTTAAAATCGAAAAATATCAGTTCTTTAGTGTTGGATAAAGACAATAATTCATTGAGCCAAAATACCAACAGTTCTTCTAAATTACCTGCTTCTTGTTTTATGCTGATTTCCTGCTGGATAGCTGAGCCGGAGAGTTGATGCGGAGCCTCGGCAATGATATCAAACATTGCCAAGCCTGCACTTTTAAAAAGCGAGGCCGGGTCTTTTGCCTTAACCCTGATGCCGATATCAGCGGTGTGTTCAATGACCTCATAATCTTTCATATTGAGGCCTTAATGGATTACCCCAGCTTAAACACTTAAAAATTTCTACAAAATTTTTAAGCAAGCTGGGGTTAATTCGGCCCAACAACTTATGTTCGCTTCGCTCCATAAGTTGTGGCCTCATTTAAATGAGCCGCCTTGGAATCGAACCAAGAACCTTGACCTTAAGAGGGTCCTGCTCTACCAATTGAGCTAGCGGCCCGAAAATTACACGTTTTGTTCATTGCCGCGCAGCGAAATGCGTCAAGTATTATGACGCGTGAGCTAGCGGCCCGAAAATTACACGTTTTGGAGCAAATATTATAACATATTTTTAAATTTTGTTTATATTTTTTACTCCGGGCTAACCTGTCAGCCTAAGGCGAGAGCTTAGGTCAAACAGCGTGCGTATAAGGAACGACCTTAAGAACATTATCGCAAAGAATGCGATGATCGGAGAAATATCCAAGCCCAGCTTAAGCGACCCGGGCAAAAGCCTCCTTATCGGGCTAAGTATAGGCTCGGTTACGGCATATAGGAATTGGACTATCGAGTTATAGGGATCGGGATTTACCCAACTAAGCAGCGCACGCACAATGATCAACCAATAAATTATTGTCAGTAATATATCCAGTATCTGAGCTAAAGCAACCAGTAAATTTGCGAATATGAACATTTTATTCTTCCCTTTCTTTTCTCCATTTTTCAACGCACTGCTTATATGCCTTAAATGAGGGCTTGCGGGAAAAATCCCAGCGTATCAGGCCCAGATAATCGGTTCCGTTCTGCCAATGCTGGTTGCAGTCGCGGAAAAATGCCCAGAAAACTTTTTCCACTGCCTCTGCTTTTATGAGCTGCGGGAGCATTTCTTTTACCCAGTCTGCCTGCTGCCTTTCCGTCGGATTCTTGCCCAGCCACCAATTGGAAACCGTAGGCGGCTTGATCTGTACGCCCGGACAGCCGATCTCGGTAACCCAGATCTTCTTATGCCCGTCGCCGTTACGCTTCATTATTTTATACGCCAGCCGCGGATAAGCAAGCACGGTCTTTACCGCGCCTTCATTCAAGGGCGTGACAAAAATATGGATATTCAGGATATCAAAATAACCTCCTGCGCCGTTATCATAAAGCTTATTCACGCTGGAGTTGGCAATTGCCAGGCCGCCGTTCAACACCTTACACTCCGGATCAGCTGCTTTTGCCGCCGGATAAAATTCCTTGAGCAGTTGGCAATAAGCCTTCAGGCCGTCTTGTTCTTTCCAGTAAACGCCGGAATCCGGCTCATTCCATAATTCCCAGTGCTTTATCCTGTCTTTATAACGCTCAATCACTTTTACGGCGTAATTAATGAGTAACTTGTTTTCTTTCGGAGGGCAATTCCACTTGCCGCAGCTTGAGGCCCAATCAGCGCTGTAATCCAGGATGCCCAAAACATTAATACCGTTTAAAGTAAGCAAGTCCACGATCACATCGTATTTTGTAAAATCAAACTTACCTTCTTCCGGCTCAATGTCCTGCCATAAGAAATCCACCCTTACCCAGCTGACGCCTGCCTCTTTCATCAAGGCAACTGCCTTGCCTAAAGCGCCGTCCTCGGGGTATTTATAATTATTCCACGGGTCGTTCCAATGTAAAAACTCAAGCACTCCAAAAGGGCTGTCGTCAATCTTGTCCTGCACGGTTGACTCCTCTGCGTATGCGTTCAGGCATAATATACCAAATAGGGCCGCAGCAATCCAGGAGAATATTTTTTTATTTATTCGGGGCATATTTGACGCCGTGTTCGGTTTGTTCAATGTTAATATAGTCGTTAAAATCCATGCCTTCGCCCAATTCCTGTTTTACTACGCGCATCCTGTCAGGCGCATAAGGATGGGTCTTGTAATATGACTTGGGCGCAAGCGGCCTGCGCTTGTTTACTTCCTGCAGCTTCTCAAGAAAATCAAGCATACCGCGGGGATTGTAGCCCGCGAGTTTTGCGTAACGCGTGCCAAGCTGGTCGGCAAGTAATTCGTCTTCCCGGGAATAACCCATTATCAATTCGGTAAACGCGGCATCTGCTGCGCCGGCAGCCTCACCGCCTCCCTGCGGCACTACCGCCATCAAAAGCCTTAAAAACGAATAACCCATTTGACCCTGCAGCCTCTTTATGCTGTGCCGCGCCACAATGTGCCCGACTTCATGCGCGAGCACGCCTGCCAGCTCGTCGTCATTATCTACTTTTTCAACCAGGCCCTTGTACACATAAACGAATCCGCCGGGCAGGGAAACGGCGTTGATCTCTTCTTCGTCAAGGACCTTAAAATGATAAGTAATCTCCTTGCGGTCACAGACCGCGGCAATCTTCTGGCCGATATCTTCCACGCGTTTTTGTATAAGCGGATCATCGACAAATTTATATTCTTTTCCTACTTCCCGGTCAATGGACTCGCCCATTGCCACTTCCCTGTCAGTGCTGTAGAAGTAAGTTTCTTCTTCGCCGGTAACAACGTTATATTCCGTGGTGCAACCGGCCAGGCAAAGGCAAAATAAAAGAATGAATACCTTTACGTCAAGGCTCTTGAGCATCAAATATAACCTGCGCAGCGGCAAACCCACGACATTATAAAAACATCCTTCAATGCGGCGGATAAAAAACGCGCCTTTACCCTGGATATCAAAACTGCCTGCTTTATCCAGCGGAGACACGGCAGAGAAATAATTGCTTATTTCTTTATCCGTAAGCCTGTCCATATAGATCTTTGTTTTCTCGCAGGCAGTCTTTATTTTCTTATTATCTTTATCAATGACGGCAATGCCGGTGTAAAGCCATTGCGGTTTTCCCGAGAGGGTTTTAAGCATTCGCCGCGCGCCATTTAAATCTTTAGGCTTGCCAAAAACTTTACCGGACATAACCACGATCGTATCCGCTGCGATAATAATGCCGCTTTTGACCTTTGCCGCGGCAACAGCTGCTTTTTTCAGGGCGTTTGATTTAACCAACTCCGGATAAGAAAACCTGCCTGCCCTGGTTTTCTCTTTTATTTTCGCCGGTAAAACTTTAAATTTCAGGCCGAAGATCTTAAGCAGCTTTTTTCTTGCCTTGGAATCGGATGCCAGATAAATTTTTCTCATATCAACTTAATGCGGCGCTTTCTCCTGCCAGGTAACCGGTGGAAAAAGCCGCCTGAAGGTTAAAGCCGCCGGTATCGGCGTCTACGTCAATGATCTCTCCGGCAAAATAAAGCCCTTTGACCAGCCGGGACTCCATTGTCCGGGGGTTTATGTCTTTTAGACTGATGCCGCCTGCGGTAACCATGCCTTCTTCAATGGAAGCCAGGCCCTTGATATCCATGCGAAAGGCCTTGAGTAAATTTACTATCGCGTTGCGCTCTGGCTGTGTAATGTGGCTTACTTTTTTGTCCGGGCTGATCTTTAAAATATCTATGGATAAACTAATAAGCCGCTGCGGTAACAGGGTTTTAAGCGTGTTCTTCAGGTTCTTCTTGGGATTAAGCCTGAATTCCCGTAACAGCCGGCTGTCCAGTTGCTCGCGGGATAACCCGGGTTTTAAGTCTATTTCAACGCATAGCCCTTTGTCGCGCTTGAGCCACTCGCCGATCATCGCGCTTAAAGAAAAAACCAGCGGCCCGGAAATTCCTTGGCCGGTAAAAACGAGTTCCCCTACAGGAGAAATAATTTCTTTTTTTTCGCCGCTTAACTTAATGCGGATATTTTTCAGCGTTAATCCCTCCAGGAGCCTGGGATAGCCTTGCTTGACAACCAAAGGAGCGAGCGCCGGCCTTAAAGCAACTATGCGATGATTGAGCTTACGGGCAATCTCCAGGCCGTCTCCGGTTGAACCGGTAAAACTGTAAGAAACTCCGCCTGTGGCAAGGATCACCTTGTCAGCATAAAAATGCTTGCCATCGGAAAACAGCAGTCCTTTGGCTGCAGCGTTATCAATAATGACGTCCTTAACGCGGCGATCAGATAAAATTCTTACCTTATTCTCGGCTAATGCGCGCTTAAGCACGGTAAGCACGCTGGCAGAACTGTCGCTTACGGGAAATACGCGCAGCTGCCTTTCTGTTTTAAGCTTAAGGCCGCGTTCTTCAAAGAAACGTATCAGTTCATGATTGAAGAATTTACGGAAAGCATCGCGTAAGAACTGGCCGTTACCGGAAAATTTTTCCATGAAGATATCAAGATCGCAGGCATTGGTAAGATTACAGCGGCCTTTACCGCTTAAAAGGAGTTTCCTGCCTAAGGTAGGATTTCGTTCAAAAAGAGTAACGTCCTGCGCGAGCTCGGCTGCGCGGATCGCCGCCATCATACCGGCAGGGCCTGCTCCGACAATGGCAATTTTATACACCTAATTCTTCAACCTTGAATATAGAATCCAGTTTCAGGCCAACGACTTTAAGGTTCTCCGCAGCGCCTTCGCGCCTGTCCACGATCACAATTGCGGAATCAATTATTGCCCCGCAGGCATCCAGCGCTTCCCTGGCTTCGATCAGCGCCTTACCGGTAGTTGCCACGTCATCTACAATGATCACGCGGCTTCCTTTTTTTAATTCCGGGCCTTCGATCTGCCGCTGCATGCCATGGGCTTTAACTGCTTTCCGGACAATAAACGTTTTAAGCGGAACGTTATTTATGTGGCTGAGCGCTGCCAGCGCGCCCACAATGGGATCCGCGCCCAGGGTCGGGCCGCCTACGGCATCAATGTTTTTATCTTTAATCAGTTCCAGTATAATGCTTGCCGTAAGATAGGCCCCTTCAGGCGTAAGGGTGATAATGCGGCCGTCAAGGTAATACGTGCTTTCTTTGCCGGAAGAGAGGACGAATTTGCCTTTTTTCAGCGCGTCCCGCTTGAGCAAAGTTAATAACTTCTCTTTAAGTTCCGCGACTTTAGGGTTTTCCATAGCTCCTATTTTACTATCCTTATCGCCGTTGTCAAATTATTGCTTGTTATAATTCTTGTTGATTTTTCCTACCAGGTTTTCAACCATATTCATATGCATTGTCTCATCACGAGAGAGTTGAAGAAAGAGTTTTTTTAGTTCCTGGTCATCAACCGCTTCTGCATATTCCGTATAGAGAGACATCATTTTTCCCTCGACCTCTTCCATTTCCCTGAGATACTCCTCGTAATCGCGCTTAGAAAGCATCTCTCTTATCCTCCGTAATGGTTTTTATAAGCTTTTCCACGATCCCTTTATGCCGCGTTGATTCTCCGGCAAGAAAAATAAATGTTTTTTTGGCAGCATCGGCAGCATCCTGATCTAAGCCGGCCCAAAAGATAGCTGAATCAAGGTGCTTCATATAAATCGGTATTGACTTTTCTTCCGCATTAAGGGCATCTTCCAGCCGCTGCAGTAATCCCTGTTTTCTTACCATACTAACCTCCGCTTTATTTAAAATAGCTGCTTTTTAACCCTTCTTTTAATACCTTGCCGGAATCTTTATCCGCAGGAAAACTCCAATCAGTTTCTTTATCCACGTTGAATAAAACAAAACCTGTTACCTTTTTCATGCTTTTAATATTATTCAGGGCTTGTTTTATCCATTCTTTTTTATCCCCTCCGCTTCCGGTTGAACTGAACTCCGAGATCAAGATGGGCTTATTAAAGCTGCGCGCTGCCTCCGCGTATCTTTTCCCAAAGATATCCCCAAAGCTCATCCACCTGCTCCAGGGCCTTGTATTGCCCCAATTATACCCGTCTATGCCAAGATAATCCACATAAGCGTCTCCCGGATAATACAGAGTAAAGTGATTGTTCTCTTTAGGAAGATCTTCCCAGTTAAAAGAGAAGATCCATTTCACGTTATCAGCACCGCTGCGGTCAAACACGTCTTTTACGTGCCGGTAAACTTGAATATATTTTTCCTTACCGATCTTCGTTCCTGACCACGGATACCAGTCTCCGTTCATCTCGTGGCCGAACCTCAAGAAAACCGGTTTACCTATTTTTTTGATCCGTAAAGCAAATTCTTTTATGTAATCATCGTAACTGCCGGAAATCAAGCCGTCAAAGTCAATACCCTCTTTTTTAAGAGGATACCAGGGTTCCCAGGTGATGACCAGAATGCTGCCCTGCGAATAAACATCTTCTATGGTCCGGTTGTCCGGGAATCTATTCCAACTGATGAAGATCATCACCAGGCGCGGCTGCCTGCCATAGCTGTTTTTAAAATCAGAAATATCTTTTGCCAGAGGGACATCGGACAAAAACGCGCCGGTGAGGCAATAAGAGGCATTATTTGCCGCGTAAAACATAATCCCGGAAACTACCAACAAAATTAAAATCACGGCGATTAAAATGGAATATTTTTTCATTTAACATCCCGGTTAAAATAAAATACGCTGGACATGACCAGAAAATCGTATCCTGCCCAAAAACTATTCACTAATATTGCCGCTTCCCTTTCATAGATATACCGGTTAATTCCCCACACGCAGGCGATAAAACTTAAGAAAAATAAGCTCAATTGAGGCCATAGCCTTATATAAGACATTGCCTTTGCGTTAGCCTCTTTTCCGGTAATGCCAAAGCTTGCCTTGCTCCCTAAAAGAGCCGATATTGTTGCGCGCATATAAACCGTAGCGGTAACTTCTCCCAATAACTGGCCGATAAATAAATCCCTTATCTTGTAATTCCTGTTTTTAAGCACAAAATAGAAAACACTTAGAGATAAGACTATATACGGCATAAAGGCTAGAAAATATATTTCCGGGCTGGCAAAAAATGAAGGGATCTTGAATAACAGATAAGCGACGGGGCAGATCATCATGATCAGAAAGGCTATGCCTACCAGGTAATAGGAACTTGATAAAAAGTATTCCCACCACTGATGCAGCCGCAATGAAAAAGGTTTGGTAAATAACCTGATGATCAATTTTCTGAATACGGAAATAGTCCCGCTTGCCCACCGGAATTGCTGCTTAAAATAACCCGAAAGGCTTTCCGGCCCCATGCCAAAAGCATAGACATGGTCAAAATAAAGCGATTTCCACCCTTTTGCGTGCAATTTTATGGAAGTAGCAAAGTCTTCGGTAACGGTTGACTCATCCAGGCCGCCGACATCTACCAGCGCATTTTTACGGAAAACTACGTTGGTGCCGCAGCAAAACATTGAATCGCTTATGCTTTTTCCTTCGCAGATATATTCGTAAAATACGGCCTGCTGAAAAGCAGCGCCCCGGGCAACCATGCTAGAGCTAATATTTGAATAAAATTGGGGTGTCTGGACAAACGCCAAATTTTCATCGGCCTCCAATATCGGGATAACCACTTTTAGAAAATCCGGCAGCGGATTCTGGTCAGCGTCAAAAATAGCCACGTATTTTTGGCCTAAGGTCTTCAAACAGTCATTGATGATCCCTGCCTTTGCCCCGCGGCTTTGCTGGCGCCTGAAAAGAGTAAGGTTGCAGGCCTGCTTGATTTCATCGGCCTCCTGTTTATGCTTTTCATCGGAACTATCATCGAGAAAATAGACCGCTTTATTTTTATAATTCAAATTACATAAAGTAATAAAGGTATCTCTTAAAACCTCTTTTGGTTCATGCCTTGCGGCAACAAGTATGGCTACAGAAGGCTCTTCCTTATCCTCACTTTTTGCTATTTCCGGTTTTTGCGGGTAATTCAGGATCTTCAGGATATTCAAGACATACCCTAATCCGTGCATGACCACAAATAGTTCGCCGCAAATCAGGATGACCCCAAAAATTTTTTCCGTTCCCTTATATGCCGCAGAAGAAAGTAAAACTGCCCTGATCACGACATAAACAATGATCGAAATCACGCAAAATATCCCCAAGGCATCAAAAAATTCCCTTCTTCTTTTATCCATCTTCAGAAATAATAATTAAGCGAAGCCGCTATATACCTGTCCCGATACACGTTTACGCTTGATTCCGTATTAGAGCCTGCGATCTGCAAATTCAGGCGTTGGCTGATGTCCCAGTTGAATTCCGCGCTGAACTTATTGCTGACAATGCCGGTTGAATCAACGCTGCATTCATACGCCAGGCCGTAATAGAGGTCCTGGGCGCCGAAAAATATCTCTTCCTTATTCAAGTAGTGCCGCCAGTCTATTTTTAACGAATTTGTGGAAAAGCCTTTGGGTGAGAAATACTTGTCCGACTTATCCAGGAAATTCTTGTAAAAATACCTGTATTTCAGAGCCAGCCGTTTCGGGTCCAGGGAAATAAAATATAAGATGTCCAGCCCCGGCTCATGCTTATTGTTCCCGTCGGAGTAATTCACGAATAAATAATCCAGCCCCAGCTTGGCCCTTTTATTGATATCTATATCGACGCGTTCTTTAAAGTTATCACCGTAATAATGCCCCCGGATAACCGTGCTGCTGTTCTCCAGCCGCTGGCGCTCGTAAGAAAACCTTGAAATACCGTTGCCGAAAAACCTGAAGGCGTGGCTTGCCCCGAAGGTATGCAATGGCCGGATACCCTGGTCATAAATAATAAAATCGTAAAATACATCTGTCCACCAGCGGGGATTATTCAGATAGATAAAGCTGATCTTCCCCTCGTTTTCTACTACATCGTTAAAATCGCTGAATAACCTTTTCGTCAACCTGTAATCAAGATTAAAATTTAAATTATAATTCAGGGGATAGGTAAATTTATTAAGAAACGAATACCTTTTAATATCATCTATCCTTGCGGAGCTGTCTGCCTCATAGAATTCATATCCGGCCTTAAGCGACGGATGCGTAGAAATAAGCGCGGCCCTTTCCCGGCCCTCTTTTGCCCTGAAATGCGCAGGGGCCCGGCTTAGTATCCTGTCGTACTCTCCGATCGCTTCCCGCCACATGGATTGATAAGAATAAACCTGCGACAGGTCGGATATTGCTTCTTCATTTTCAGGTTCCTGCGCGATCAACCGGCTATAACAATCTATTGCTTCCTCAACCCGGTTATCCCAATACGCAGTTTTTGCTGTCATTTCCAATTCAACCAAGGGATCAGCCGTTGCTATTGACAATTTCCGGTATTCCCTTATCGCATCGTCATACCTTTTTGCCCATCCTAAGACGCGCGCTTTCTGCCGCCATATCCGCTTATCAACCTTTACCTGCAACAGCTCATCATACAACCTTATTGCTGCGGTATATTGCCGGTCCCATGATAAAACATCCGCCAGCTTTCTTTTGATGTCCGCATTATCGGGCTCAGCCAGCAGCGCCCTTTCATATCCGCCTATTGCCCCTGCATAATCCCCCCGCCAGCTCAAGATATCGGCAAGATTGGCTATCGCTTTTACGTCGGAGGGCATGGTTTTTAAAAGCGTTTCCGCGTCGCCAAATTGCTTATCCCAGATCAAAGTTTCCGCTAATTGTAATTTTACCGCATCATCATCCGTAGATTCTATTATTTCCCTGTAAATGCCGGCCGCTTGGGTATATTGCCTATCCCATGCCAGGGCCTGAGCAAGCGATTTTTTCATGTGCATATCTTCCGGGTCTAAAGCGAGCGCCCCGCGGAAATAGCCTGCTGCCTCCTTATTCTTTCCTGTCCATAGGCAGGAATAAGCCAACTCCTTCAAGGTATCATATCGGGAAGGATCGGCTGCCAGGCTTTTTTCATATAAGGGGATCGCTTTATCAAAGCTTCCTTTATTAAACAGCCTGTGCCCTTGATAATAATATATGTCGCTTTGCTGGGTTTTGTGGTATACGAGGGTTGTAGCGAAGGAAGTAAAAAGCAGCGCTATGGCCAAATAGATTATTTTAAGCATAAAAAATAAACTATTTTTTTTGCCGTGGGGATATCCGGTATAGATATTCGCTGCCGATGACCTTTAGCATCTCATAATCAAATTCCTTGCTTAAACGCTTGACGTCATTCTCTGCCGCCCGCTTAAAAACACAGTAGGTGACCGGTTGTTTACGGAGAAAATCAGCAACTTTTTCATCGTTATTGAGAAAGGGTATGGGATGCGGGCTAAAAAAACCTTTACCCGGGATATCCATCACCGCCACGTTCTTTTCCGTATAATACCTTACCCCGCGGGCAAAGAATTTAGAAGTCAATATTGTATTATTAATCTCATAATTGTCCTGAATATAACGGCAGGTATCGCGCGAAGAAATATACGGCTCAATGTATTTGTCGACAAACGGAACAACCGAAAAGAGCACCGGGACAAAAAACATCAATACAGCGCAGGCCTTTAAAAGCCGGTGATGCGCCGTAAATAATAAATACGCCGAAGAGAAGATAAAAAACAGGCCCAGGAGTATATAGATCGGGAACTTTTCCGGCAGGTAAGTTGATATATACCCGGAGAAAAGGACCGATCCGGCAGTAAAAGCGATGAACATAAGGATAAGGACTGCTGCCGTTATTTTAGCGGCGAAAAACACAAGCCGGCGTTTTTTGTTTTCCGCTGCCCCGCGGTAAATAAAATCCGCGGCGATCATTCCCAGCGCCGGGAACATCGGAAAAATGTAACTTACCAACTTGGAGTGGCAAGGCTGGAATACAAGGAAAACCGCGGCTACCCAACAGGCAAGAAAAAGATAAACCGGCTCTGCGTGTTTTTTAAAATTCTTATATAAAGATACCAGGCCGAACGCGACAAACGCGCTCCAGGGAAACATTGCCCAGATCATGGAAAAGGGATAAAAATGCCAGGTGTCGTTTGATTTGTGCTCGGCTTCCAGCAGGCGGCGGATATGGTCGTTATAAAAAAACTCGTAGGTAAAAGCATTGCCGTATTTTTTGATCATCAGGATATACCACGGCAACGAAATAAGGACAAATAACAACAGCCCCCATAACAAAGCTTTTGAGTATAAAAATTTCAGGTCTTTTTTAAACGCGAGGAACGCAATAATGGCAATAAGCGGAACAAAAATGCCCAGCGGCCCCTTGGACAGGACCGCAAATCCGGCAGCAACAAAAAATAACAGAATGCCTGTTGTTTTTCTCTTCGGCCGGCAGTATCCCCAGAAAAACGCCAACAGCGATAAGAGGATAAACACGGAAAAGATCATATCCGTAAAGATCGTCCGGCCAAGCCCGATATAAAGGCCGGAAGACATTATGATTATACCGGAAAGGAAGGCTTTTTTTTCGTTCTTAAACGCGATAAGCGAGAAAAGATATACCGCAACCACCCCGATGGCGGCGAACACCGCGGGGAAAAAACGGCCGGCAAAGCTGCCGATACCGAAGATCATAAAGGCGATCCGCAGCATCCAATACAGGAATATCGGCTTCTCAAATTGCGGCTGATCAAACAGGTACGGGGTCATCCAGCTCTGATGCTTGATCATTTCTTTTGCCGTGCCGGCGTAAAAAACTTCATCCGGGTCAGTGAGGCTGATAATGCCGTTACCGAAAAAGAAAAAGAAATAAGACAACACGAGGAGGATCAAAATATTCCTGATATTCCTGTTTTTTACCATTACCTGCCCCTCCCTATCGCGATATCTTCAGAATCTTATACTTTAATGTTCCCGCGGGTATTTTTATTTCAACGACCTCACCGGCCTTGCGGTTCATCAAACCTTTGCCTACAGGCGAAGAAATAGAGATCTTGCCCTGGGCATAATCCGCCTCCATTTCCGATACCAGGGTATATTCCAGCTCCTCATCCGTATCCATGTCCTTAAGCATGACCTTGGCGCCGATCAATACTTCGTCGTTGGACATGCTCGCGTTATCAATGATGCTGGCGTGCGCCAGCTTGAATTCAAGCTCAGAGATTTTTGCTTCATTATGCGCCTGCGCGTCCTTTGCCGCGTCGTATTCGGCGTTTTCGCTGATATCGCCGTGGCCGCGCGCCTTTTCAATCTCTTTAGAAATTTGACGGCGCCGGACAGTCTTTAACTGCTCCAGCTCCTCAACGAGTTTCCTGTGCCCTTCGGGGGTCAGATAAGAATTTGCTGCGTCCATGTTTTTATCTCCTTGCGGTGATTATACCATAAAAGCGACGTTGACAAAGCATTTTTAGGATGTTAGTATATTGGTTCTATGGGGTTACTGCGCAATCTCATAAGCGGGTTATGCGACATCGTGTATCCGAAAACCTGCCATGCGTGCGGGTTAAAGATCACAGCCGGCTCCATAGATGGCTTGGTCTGCGCAAGCTGTTGGTCAAAAATAAAGCGTAATCTTCCTCCTTTTTGCCGTAAATGCGGCAGAAATATCGCCGGCAGCGGGTCCGGCAATAACAGCTGCGCCAATTGCGTATCCGGCAACCTGCATTTTGACCGCGCCTTTAGCCCCTGCCTGTACGACGGCACGATCAAAGAGCTGGTACACGCGTTTAAATATAAAAACAAGGATTATCTCTCGGGCATTTTAGCCCGGCCGATGATCGAATTTATAGAAGAGTATAACCTGCCGATGCGCGCGATCGACGCGCTGGCAGCCGTGCCGCTGTCAACAGTCAAGCTTCGCGAGCGGGAATTCAATCAGGCGCTGCTTTTAGCCGGGCACATCGGCAAAGAATTTAATAAAGAAATACTACACGGCAGGCTGCTGCGGCTGCGTAATACCCGCAGCCAGGCTGAGCTTGATAACCGCCAGCGCTGCCTGAACGTGATGGATGCATTCTCGGTAAGCAAGGGCCCGGACTTAAACGGAAAAAACATCCTTTTAATCGACGATGTCCTGACTACCGGCGCCACGGCATCGGAAGCTGCCAAGGCGCTTAAAAATGCCGGCGCGAATATGGTTTACGTATTAACGCTGGCTAGTTGAAATATGAGAATATTAAGAAATTACTGCCTTAAAGAATTCATCGGCCCGCTGGTCATGGCGCTGGGCGTGCTTACTTTTGTGATGATCCTCGGTAACCTGATCAAGATCGCCGAAATGGTAATCAATAAGGGAGTGGATATCGTCAGCGTCTCCAAGCTGTTTGTCTTTATGATCCCTTACCTGCTGACTTATACCCTGCCCATTGCCGCGCTCACCGCCACGTTGCTTTCTTTAGGCCGCTTATCCAGCGATAACGAAATAATCGCGATCAGGGCCTGCGGAATAAACATGTTCCGGATGATCCTGCCGCTTTTGGTGGTCGGCCTCATACTAAGCCTAGCCATGGTTTTTTTCAACGACCGAATCATACCCTATGCGCGCTTTGCCTCCCGAAAAACACTTATGGAAGTCGGGGTAAAAAATCCCACTGCCGCGCTTGAGCCGGGCGTATTCATCAACTCGTTTGAAAAATACGTGCTGTTCATTTACCGGATTGAAGACAACAAGCTTTATAACGTGCGCATATATGAGCCGCAGGAAGGCCGTCCGACCCGTACCATCGTTGCCAAGCGCGGTGAATTCATCGCGATCCCGGAAAAAAGTATGATCAAATTAAAGCTCATTGACGGGACTGCGGATGAACCTGATCCGGAAAACCTCACTAATTTTTATAAGTTGAATTTTAAAACCTACTTTATTTCCCTGAACCTGGCGCAGGCGCAAAAAAATCAGGGCATTGACAAAAAACCAAAAGATATGACGATCAAAGAACTGGCTGCCGAAGCAAAAAAACTTGAAAAAGAAGGCATTGACCCCAGGCCGCTGATCACCGAGATGCACGGAAAATTATCCATGGCCTTTTCCTGCCTTGCGTTCATACTCCTGGGCTCATCCCTTGCGATCATCACCCGGCGCAGGGAAAAATCCATCAATTTCGGGATGGTCTTCATTATAGTCGGGATATACTATATCCTGACCATAAGCGCCGAAACTTTGAGCCTTCAAGGATACCTTAACCCCGCAATTGCGATGTGGCTGCCCAACATCATCCTGGCGTCGCTGGGAATAATTTTAACCTACCGGCTATGCGCATCTTAGACCGCTACATCTTTAAATCAGTCCTGAATATTTTCCTGCTTTGCTTATTCACTTTCCTTTTCCTCTATATCATCATCGATATTTTCTCATACCTGGAAGATATATTGAAAATGCAAGTCAGCGCGCAAACGATCATCCGCTATTACATAATGTACCTGCCGGTGATCTTTGTGCAGGTGGCGCCGTTCTGCTGCCTGCTGGCAACGCTGTATACCTTCGCGCGCTTAAACCGCGATAATGAGATTATTGCCATGCGCGCTTCGGGCCTTAATATACTTGGCATTGCCAAAACGATCGTTGTCTTCGGCTTTATAATCAGCATGGTCGTATTCTGGGTAAGCGACCGCTTCCTGCCGCAGGCGCTGGTGCTTAACCAGAAATTAAAATACCAGATGGATAGTAAGCCTAAAAAAGGACAGGAAAAAGAAAAGGAAAAAGAAACTATAAGCAATCTTTCAATGTATGGCTTAAGGAACCGGCTTTTCTTCGTCAATAAATTTTCCCCTTCAACCAGCACTATGGAAGGGATCATTGTCCTTGAGCAAGACGGGCACCAGAACATAACTCGCAAGATCGTATCTAATAAAGGGGTATATTCGGAAGATTGCTGGATATTCTACCAGACGATCACTTATGATTTTGATATCAACGGGCAGGTAAAAAACGAACCGCGCTATTCCGACGAAGAGATCATGGAGATCTCCGAAACTCCGGAGGAATTTCTTACCCAGCGTCAAAGCCCGGAGACCATGACAATCGCCCAGTTAAACGATTATATCTGGAAACTGTCTAAAAGCGGGGCGATAAACGTGGTGCGCAGGCTAAAAGTTGACCTTTACCAGCGCTACACCGCGCCGTTGTTAAGCCTGATCATTATACTGCTGGGCATACCTTTTTCGCTTAAGATGCGCAAGCGCGCAACCGGGATATCTTCGCTGGGCATCTCAATCATGCTGGCATTCCTTTATTATGTCTTCAATGCCGTAAGCATTGCTTTAGGTAAAGGCGAGGTACTACCACCCTTTCTTGCCGCGTCTCTAAGCCACCTGGTCGCGCTCTCCTTTAGCCTCTATATGATCTTCGCGCTGCCGTAAATAAATAGGGACAGAGACTACTTTTTTTCTGTACAGAAAAAAAGTAGTCTCTGTCCCTATTTATATATGCGGGGGATGCGGCTGCCTAAGCCGCAGACGATCTCGTAAGGAATAGTGCCGGCGAGCTCTGCCAATTCTTCCGTGGTAATGCGCTTACCAGCCTGCCGGCCGATCAACACTGCTTCATCGCCGACCTTAACACACGCATTGCCCACGTCAACCATGACCTGATCCATACAGACCCTTCCGCTGATCTTAAAACGCCTGCCCCTGATCAACACCGGGCCGTAATTGGAAAGATTGCGCGGATAGCCGTCGCCGTAACCAATCGGCAGGGTAACGACTGTCGTGTCCTTCTTGGTAGAATAAATATGGCCGTAACTTATGCCATAGCCCTTGGGGACTTTTTTGGCATATACGACTTTTGTTTTAAGGCTCAAAACGGGCTTAAGCCGGATCTTTATTTTATTTGATGGATAGAGCCCGTAAATCACAATACCCGGCCTGACCATATTAAAATGCCCGGTTTTGTAATTGATGACCCCGGCGCTGTTTGCCGCGTGGACCAAAGGTATATTAACCCCTTCTTTCTTTAAATCTTCCACCAGGCGGTCAAAGAGCTTTATTTGATGCAGCGTGAATTCTTCGTTCAAATCGGCAAAGGCAAAGTGCGTAAAGATACCTTCTATATTTATAAACTTAAGCCGCCGGATATCCCGGATTATTTCCGCGGCCTCTCTGTGCATGGCTCCGATACGGCCCATGCCCGTGTCAACCTTAACGTGTACGCAGGCCTGTTTATGCAAAACCGCTGCTTTCCTGTTTATGGCAGCAGCCAGTTCCTGCGTGCATACGGTTGCCGTAAGGTTATATTTAAATAAAGGGGCAATATCGTTTTTCAGGAGCGCGCCCAGCACAAGGATAGGGATGCGGATCCCGGCGTTCCTTAATTTAATGCCTTCGTCAATCGAAGCAACGCCAAGATAATCCGCAGCGCAGCCGCATAATCTTTTTGCCACCGGGACCAACCCATGGCCATAGGCATCCGCCTTTACGGTAACCATTACCTTTACCCGAGAGGAAACCATTTTTTTGACCTGGGCGAAATTATAGTCAATGTTGCTTAACTTGACTTCTGCCCAGGTAGGCCGGTAGCCGATATGCTTGCTCATTTTTTTATCTGGCATTCTTTAGGATAAAGGTAGATCGGCTTAATATCAAAGGCCGTATTGAGCCTGCCCTGCTCTATATTTTCCAGCGCCGGGGCAATGATGTTGCCGCCGGAAAGCTGCCAATAATCTTTATCCAGGAATTTCACGCCTTTTACGTGCTTTGCGATCTCTTCTTTATATAAAGGCAGGGCATCGCCAAAGATTACGCTGTCAGGCTTGACTTTCGTTAAAAAATCATTTATCGGAAGCAGCATATAGGGCGCGATCCGCTTAATGCTGCCTGCCTTCTTCCTGTAAATACTGCAATAAATAAGGCTGCGCTTTGCATCAACAACAGGCACGATAATGCCGTCGGACGGGGCATTACGGACAAGGATATCCAAAGACGATACGCTGACAACCGGCTTGTTCAAAGTCCAGGCAAGGCCTTTAACCGCCGCAACGCCGATGCGCGCTCCGGTAAAAGATCCCGGGCCGCTGCCGCAGGCAAAATAATCAATATTTTTAGTTCCCCAGGAAAGCGCCTCAAGTATTCTCTTGAGCGTGACGATAACGAGCGAAGAATGCTTCCTGCCAAGCTCAAGGTTATATTCGCAGATCCTGCCGTTATCATAAATCCCGACGCAAAGGAACTTCGTGGTTGTATCAATGCCTAATATTTTCAAGTAATTGCCTCCATTAATTTGTCATAGCGCCTGCCCTGGCAGGAGATCTCTATTGAACGGGAATTTTCTCCCTTCACTGCCAATTTTATCTTCAGGCATTCCCGCGGCATGAGTTCTTTTAACCGGTCTGCCCATTCGATCAAACTAATGCCGCCTCCGTAAAAAAATTCTTCGTAGCCTAAGGCAGCAACGTCAGGGCAGCCCTTAAGCCGGTAAAGGTCAAAATGGTAAACCGGAATATTATTCTTGGCATTATGCTGCCTGATCAAAACAAAGGTCGGGCTGATCACATCCTCTTTCTTGATGCCAAGGCCGGAGGCAATGCCTTTAACCAATACGGTCTTACCTGAACCAAGGTCGCCGAATAAACAGATTATATCGCCTTTAGCGAGGTTTTTGGCGATTTTTTTGCCGATATCCAAAGTTTGCTTAATTGACTTAGAGAGGATCTTCATGTTTTTAGAAATGCCAAAAACCTTCCGGAAGGGTTTTTCTTTCTTTTTGATTACTGCCGATCAATTTTATACTGAATTTCTTTCCCGTGACCTTGCCGATCGGATAAAAATAATATGGCCCGGGCTTTTTGATTAATCTCTCCGCTTCCCCGGACGGCAAGGTAAAAAGCAATTCAAAATCTTCACCTGCGCAAAGCGCATCAACCAACCCTTTTGCCTGCCGGCTTACCGGGATCCTATCCTCATAGATCACTGCCGCGGCATTGCTTTCCTTTAATATGTGGCCCAGGTCCTGAAACAACCCGTCAGAAATGTCAATCATGGAATTAACTTTAAAATTCCTTACAAGGTAACGCGATTCTTTTATGCGCGGTATAAAGCTCAAGTGTTTGCCTTTTATTGACCCGCCAAGCTTACCGCTGACAAAAATAATGTCTCCTGTCTTTGCCCCGTTCCTTAAAACAAGGCATTCTTTTTCAACTATGCCCAGGAGGCTGACATCAATGACCAATTTTTGGCTGCGGCTGATATCTCCGCCTACGATATTAACTTTAAATGCATTAGCCAGAGAAAACAGGCCCTTACTAAGTTGATCTATGTAACGGACGCTGGTATTTTTTGGCAAGCCTAAAGATACAACTGCGTAACGCGGTATCCCGCCGCAGGCGGCAATATCGCTGATTGATACGGCCAGCGCTTTTCTGCCAACGAGCCAAGGGTTGTCTTTAGCGGTAAAATCAACGCCTTCAACGATCATATCGCAGGTAAAAAGCTGATAATTGTCCTTATCAAATTTAAGCACTGCGCAGTCATCGCCGCTCGCCCTTATTACCGACGCGTCTGTCTTTATTGCCTTACGAAACCTTTGGATTAGGCCGAATTCGCCGATTTTTCCTATGAGCATATTTATTTCCCCAGTATCTTTTTAATGTTGGTTTTATAGGGCGGGCGGATCACGCCTTTGTCGGTGATGATCGCGCTGATCAAACTTGCCGGCGTAACATCAAATGCCGGATTATATACTTTTATGCCCTTAGGCGCAATAGGGGCCTTAAAAAATAACTCCGTTATTTCTTCTGCCGGCCGTTGTTCAATGGGGATCTGCCTGCCGCTTTGAATAGTTAAATCAAATGTAGACGCTGGAGCGACAATATAAAAAGGGATCTTATGATACTTGCTTAGCACCGCTAAATTATAGGTGCCGATCTTATTGGCTGTATCGCCGTTTGCGGCAATCCTGTCTGCTCCGGCAATCACTTTTTTGACTTTGCCTTGCGCCATTAAAGTCGCGGCCATATTGTCGGAAATAAGCGTTACGTCCACTCCTCTTTGCTTGAGTTCCCAGGTAGTTAAACGCGCTCCCTGTAAGAGCGGCCTTGTTTCGCAGGCAAATACTTTTAATTTCTTCCCTTCGCTTTGCGCCCGGTAAATAACTCCCAGAGCTGTGCCGTAGTCTATCGTTGCAAGTATCCCGGCATTACAAACCGTCAAAACCGTATCCCCGTTCTTAAAAAGCTTAGCGCCGTATTGGCCGATCTTACGGCAGGCAAGCCGGTCTGCTTCTATTATCTTTTTTGCTTCTTTAAGCATGATCTCTTTAATACAAGGCACAGGCTTATCCTTGTTTTCCTCAACTACCCGGCGCATCCTCTCTAAACCCCAAAACAGGTTCTTTGCCGTGGGCCTTGAAGAACCCAAACAGTAAATCACTCTATCCAAGCCTGCTTTCAGTTCCTGAAAACTACCGGCTTTATAATCTTTTAGCCCAAGGCATACTCCCAAACCTGCCGCAGCGCCGAGCGCAGGGGCGCCGCGGACTTTTAATTCCTTTATTGCCTGCCAGAGCGCCTTTAAACTACGAATCTGAATATATTCCAGCTTTCCGGGAAGTTTTGTCTGGTCAATGATCCTGATTGAATTATTTGCCCAATCAATTGTCCTTATGCGCATTCTTTATTTTTTCCGCGATCAAGCGGATCCTTTCTTTTATCTGCTTGCTGATACCGGGGCAAGAGCGGGGTTTTAATAATTTAAGCACCTGCTTATACGCCTCAAGCGCCGCAGCGTAATCATAAAGATTAAAATACGCGTCGGCAAGATTGTCATAAGTAACGGCGCGCCCGGGCTGGAGGCTGAGCGCTTTTTTAAAATAAACTATTGCCTCGCTGTGCCTGCCGATATTATTTAAAAGCCAGCCCTTGTTATGATAAATTGTAGCATAATCTGGCTCAACCTCAATGCCCTTATCAAAGTAAACAAACGCTTCATCAATGATCCCAAGGTCTACCATGCACAGGCCGCGGTCGTTGTAGGCAGCGCCGTCTTTAGGGTTATGCTTTACTGCCGCGTCAAAATGCTCAATAGCAGTAACGAGATTGCCTTTTAGCATCTCAACCTGGCCCTTGAAATATTCAACTTCTCCGGGCATGGCCTTCTTTATCGCTTCTTTAAGGAATTTTGCTGCCAGCGCCCTTGCCTCACGCTTACTGCCGTAGGTAATGGCATTATCAAGCCTTATCCGCGCAGCCAATAAATAGGGACAGACACTACTTTTCTGTACAGAAAAGTAGTGTCTGTCCCTATTTATTAACATTTCTTTGCGGCACAGATGAATCTTTTTACCTTGGCGTGGTTTTTCCTGCCGGGCGAGCATTCCAGAGAGGTACAGGCATCAACCCAGGCCGGATGCACAGCCTTAACCGCCTTAGCGACGTTTCTTTCGTTAAGCCCGCCGGAAAGAAATACCGGCCGCGTTATGCCGTCAATATGCCGGACCAGGTTCCAGTCGAACTTCTCTCCCGTGCCGCCGATCTTGGCCTTTGAAAAGGTATCAAAAAGAAAAGCAAAGACTTTATATTTCAGGACTTTTTTGAGGCTGGACTTATCTTTGACCCGGAATGCCTTGATGATCTTTTTATCGGGAAAGCGCCGGCAAAACTCCGGAGATTCCGAACCGTGGAATTGCAGCGCATCAAGACCGCAGAAATCCGCGATCCGCCTGATGGTCTTTTCCCGGGCATTGGCAAATACGCCGATCTTGATGATCTCAGACGGCATCATCTTGATTATTTTTACTGCCTGTTCAGGGGCAATATAACGGGGGCTTTTTTTGTAAAAAACAAACCCCAGCGCGTCGCAGCCGGATTTTACCGAAAGCTTTGCGTCTTCAGGATTAGTTATGCCGCAGATCTTTACTTTAACCATTACCAGCCCATAACCTCTTCTACTTTTTTGCGGATGTCATCGCTTGCCATAAATGCTTCGCCGACTAAAACCGCGTTTACGCCCAAAACTTTCAAAAATAATATATCCTGATACGTTTTGACCCCGCTTTCCACGACTACGGTTTTACCGCGGGGAATAAGGGTAAAAAGCCTTTCCGTTGTTTTAAGGTCCACTTCCAGCGTGTGCAGGTCGCGGTTATTTATCCCGAGCAGAGGGATATTTTTCATGCTCAGCACCTTTTTTAACTCTTTCTCCGTATGCGTTTCAACAAGGCAGTCCAATCCCAGGCTGTCGGCGACCGCGATCAATTCCGCCAACCTGTCTTTAGAAAGGAGGTCTGCGATCAAAAGCACGGCATCAGCCCCGAAAAAACGCGATTCATAAATTTGATAAGGCTCAAAGATAAAATCTTTCCTTAAAACAGGCAGGTCTGCCGCATTCTTTGCCTCGGCAATATGGCTGAGGCTGCCGAGAAAATAATCTTCTTCGGTCAACACGGAGAGCGCTTGCGCCCCGGCATCTTTGTAAATGCCTGCGATCTCAACCGGGTTAAAATTCTCCCTGATCACTCCCCGGGAAGGAGATGCTTTTTTGATCTCGGCAATCAATGAGATCACCCGCGGCTTGTTTATTGCCTCAATAAACGGCAAGGCCGGAGGCAGCTGGTTTACCTTTGCCTTAAGCTCTTCTTCGGGCAAAGTCTGTTTTGCCAAAATAAGCCGCTCTTTCTTTTTTGCGACGATATCTTTTAAAGTGTCGGTTTTTTTCATTGAGAAGTGAGCTCCTTAAGCTTAAGCAATTTTTCTAAAGCCATCTTGTTATCAATGGACGCTTCCGCCAGCTGAACGCCTTCCTTGATCGAACCTGCCTTATCTGCCGCATATATTGCCGCTGCGGCGTTCAACACGACAATATCCCGATGAGGCCCGGGCTTACCTTGTAAAATATCCAGCACTGCCTTGGCATTATCGGATGCGCTGCCGCCTTTAAGGTCAGCAAGACTCGCACGCTTAATGCCAAATTCTTCTGGAGCCACTTCCCAGCTCTTTAGTCTACCTTGATAAGCTTCAGTAATAAAAGTATTAGAGGTAGTAGTTATTTCATCCAAGCCGTCTTGTCCATGAACAACTAAGGCATGGGTTGTGCCAAGATTAAGCAACACGCTAGCTAATATTACTGTCCAACGATTATCATAAACTCCGACCAGCTGATGCGTTGCCCCTGCCGGGTTAGTAAGGGGCCCCAGGATATTAAACATTGTCCTTTTGGCGATCTGCTTTCGCGCGGGCATGGCGTATTTCATTGCCGGGTGCAGATTAGGCGCGAATAAAAAAGCGATCCCTGCTGTCTCAAGGCATTCTTCGATCTTCTCAGGAGAGAGGCTGATGGTTATGCCCAGGGCTTCAAGGATATCCGCGCTGCCGCAACAACTGGATACAGAACGGTTGCCGTGTTTGGCAACGGTAATGCCGGCGCCTGCGGCGACAAATGCCGCTGCCGTGGAAATATTAAACGTGCCTTTAACATCGCCTCCTGTGCCGCAGGTATCCAAAACAGGAGGCTTGCGCGCCTTGATCCGTGTAACGTGCGCGCGCATCACGGTTACCGCTGCTGTAAGCTCTTCAACAGTCTCGCCTTTGCTGCTTAGGGCAGTGAGAAAAGAAACGATCTGGGAAGTTTCTGCCTGGCCGGCTAAGATCTCCTCCATCACCGCGGCCATCTGGGCAGGGGCAAGATCGCTGCCGGAAGATAAAATACCCGTAGCTTCTCTGATCATTGTTTTAAAAAATTAAGCAAGATATTCTTTCCGGCCTTAGTAAGGATTGATTCAGGATGGAACTGCACTCCCCATACCGGTAATTGCCTGTGTTTTAATCCCATGATTTCGCCTGACTTTGTCCGGGCAATGATCTCAAGCTCTTTAGGCAAATTCTTCTTTTCTACAAGCAGGGAATGATAACGCGTAGCTTCAAAAGGGTTGGGTATGGACTTAAAAATCGTTTTGCCGTTATGATAAATTAAAGAAGTCTTACCGTGCATTAATTTCTTCGCGTTGATAATCTTGCCGCCGTAAACAAAACCGATCGCCTGATGGCCGAGGCATACTCCGAGAATAGGGACCTTGCCGGCAAACTGCCTGATCACTTCGCAAGACACGCCCGCGTCTTCAGGCCTGCCCGGGCCCGGAGAGATCACGATCTTCTCCGGCTTAAGCTGCCTGATCTTCTCTACGCTGATCTTATCGTTACGGAACACCTTGATATTAGCGCCCAGCTCGCCAAAATACTGGACAAGGTTATAGGTAAAGGAATCATAGTTATCGATCATCAGAATCATTCCTTCTGCCTCCATATCTTCGCCCCCAAAGCCTGCAATTTTATTTCCATATTTTCATAACCGCGCTCAAGATGATAGATCCTGGAAACCGAAGTCAGGCCTTTTGCCGCCAGGCCTGCCAGGACAAGGCCGGCAGAAGCCCTAAGGTCAGACGCCATGACCGGCGCTCCGGAAAGATGCCTTACCCCTTCGACGATGGCGTGCGGCCCTTCCCTTTGTATATAAGCTCCCATACGATTAAGCTCTGCCACGTGCATAAAGCGGTCCGGATAGATCTTTTCGGTGATCACACTGATACCCGGCGTGACCGTCATTAAACTCATAATCTGCGCCTGCATATCAGTCGGGAATCCCGGGTAAGGAAGCGTAGTAATGTTTATGGGTTTAAGCCGCCTGCCCCAACGCACGCGCATTGAGCCGTCGGTCCTGGAGATATTCGCGCCTGCTTCCTGAAGCTTATCAATCAAAGCGCCCAGGTGCTGATACATGATATTTCTTATGGTAATGTCGCCCCGCGTGATCAAGGCGGCAACGATCAACGTGCCTGCTTCTATCCTGTCGGGTATTATTTTATGCTCTACCCCGCGTAAATGCTTTACCCCTTCGATCTCTATGATTGGCGTGCCGTGGCCTTTGATTTTGGCGCCCATTTTTATCAAGAATTCCGCCAGGTCAGTAACTTCCGGCTCACAGGCAGCGCATTCAATAATAGTTTTACCCTTTGCTAAAACCGCCGCCATCATCACATTATCCGTGGCAAGCACTGACGAGCCGTAAGCCCCTCCCAGGTACATACTGTTTCCTTTAAGGTTTTTTGCCACGGCATTGACATAACCGCCTTCAATAGTTATGTCGGCGCCTAAGGCCCTGAATCCTTTAAGATGCAGGTCAACCGGCCTAACGCCTATAACGCATCCTCCGGGCAGGGAGACCTTTGCTTTTTTAAGCTTACCCAAAATCGGGCCGAGCACGCAGAATGACGCGCGCATCGTAGAAACCAGCTTATAGTCAGCCATAAAGTTAGTTTCTCTTGCCTGGGCGATCCTTACTACGCCTTTATCAAATTCCGCGCTCTTTCCCAATGAACGCAGGATCTTAAGCATTGTGTTGGTATCGCGCAGATTAGGCACGCCCTTGATCACACACGGTTCATCGGTCAATAACGTTGCTGCAAGTATGGGAAGCACGGCATTTTTCGCGCCGGAAACTGTCACTTCACCTTTTAAGGCCCTGCCGCCTTCAATAACTAACTTATCCACCTATCCTCTCCCTTGCTGCTATCACCCTGTCTATATTATTATAATCCTTAACTATCTTCATTACCTCAAATTTTTTTGATCCTTTAATCAGGCCTTCTATATCCCGGCGCTGGCCAAAGCCGATCTCCATAATCAATAAGCCGGCCGGCTCCAAATGGTCCGGGGCAACATTGATAATGTGGCGGTAAAAATCCAGCCCGTCGCTGCCGCCGGCCAAGGCAATAAACGGCTCGTGTTTTAATTCCGGCTGCAGCCCGGTAATCTCTCCTGACGAAACATACGGAGGATTGGAAACAATAACATCGTATTTAGATGAAGGCAATGCGCTGAATAAATCGCTGCGCATAAAATTAACCTTTGTATTGTTTAACCTCGCGTTTTCCGCGGCAATTGCCAGCGCTTCTTTAGAAATATCCACAGCTGTTATCTCTGCGTCCGGCAAAAACTTCGCCAGCGACACCGCAATGCATCCTGACCCCGTGCCGAGATCAAGAATCTTAAGGCAGGGCCCGCCAATGCAACACGATAGTACCGTCTCAACTAATATTTCCGTTTCCGGCCGCGGGATGAGCACTGCCGGGCTCACCTTAAATTCAAGGCCCATAAATTCCGTTTTGCCTAAAATATATTCCAGCGGTTCGCCGCTGATCCTGCGCTTTAACGCCGCGGCAATCGCGCCGGATTCATCTTTAGTCAGTAATTTATCCCTGTCTATATATAACGACATGCGGCTGCGGTTTAAGACGCTGCTAAACAGGACTTCTGCCTCATTCATGCTTTTTCTCCTCGGACGCCTTGATCAGGGCATCCGAAAGCTCATCCATATCGCCGTCAAGTATTGCTTCCAGCCGGTGCGAAGTAAAATTTATCCGGTGGTCAGTGACCCGGCGGTCGGGAAAATTATAAGTGCGTATTTTTTCACTCCGGTCGCCCGAACCGATCTGGGATTTTCTCTCCTGCGAAAGCTTCTTTATTTCCGCTTCGCGCTTCATATCCAAAAGCCGCGCGCCGAGAATACGCATTGCCTTGGCCTTATTCTTTAACTGCGAACGCTCATCCTGACAGGCCACTACCACGCCCGTAGGTATGTGCGTTATACGTACCGCGGAATCGGTCTTTTGCATATGCTGGCCGCCTGGCCCGGATGAACGATAAGTGTCAATCCTTAAATCGCTGGGATTGATCGCCATATCAACTTCCTTCGGTTCGGCAAGCACAGCTACGGTAGCAGTAGAAGTATGGATACGGCCCTGGGCTTCGGTCTCCGGAACACGCTGCACCCGGTGCACCCCGCTTTCAAATTTAAGACGCTTATAAGCGTCTCTTCCCCTGACGCTGAAAACAACTTCTTTAAAGCCGCCTAATTCCTTAGGGCTGCCGGACATCGGCTCAAACACCCAGCCTTTGGCAGCTGCATACAGTGAATACATACGGTAAAGGTCAGCGGCAAACAACGCTGCCTCATCACCGCCTGTACCCTGGCGGATCTCCACGATCAGGTCAGTGCCGGCGTCTTTATCTTCGCCTGCGAGCATAACCTTTAATTTCTGCTCTAACTCTGCCTGCTGGTTTTTCAGGCTTTCCACTTCCGCAGTTGCCAATTCCATAAACTCCTTATCATGTTTTTCGCTAAAAACATGTTGGAGATCTGACGCCTGCTTGGAGATGTTTTTATACTGCCTGAAAAGCCTTACCGGATCGCTTAAATCCGAGAGCTCTTTGGCATAGCGGCTGTATGCTTCCTGGTCCACGGCAACTTCCTGCCTGCCCAGAAGCTCCTCAAGCTCTTCATAACGCTTTTCAAGCTTTTCTAATTGCTCGAACATGAACCCTCTTACTTCTTAGCGTATTTCTTAATGAATTTATCCACTCTTCCGGCGGAATCAACAAACTTCTGTTTGCCGCTGAAAAAAGGATGGCATTTTGAGCATACTTCAACGCGGATATTCGGTTTTGTCGAACGCGTATGTATCGTATTCCCGCATGCGCACACGACCACGCAATCCTGGTACTTGGGGTGAATTTTCTCTTTCATTTTTCTCTCCTTTTTTTAGGGACGGTTCTCAGGCCAAAGGAAAAGTGTCCCCATTCGGGGACATTTTTCTCCTTGGCTGAAAACCGTCCCTAATCATTACTGGTTCATACTGCCTAAAAATTCCTCGTTGTTCTTTGTCTTAAGGAGCTTTTCGATCAAGAGCTCCATTGCTTCCACGTTGGTCAACTCATTAAGCACTTTCCTTAATATCCATGCCTTCTGCAAGATATCCGGCTTAAGCAACAGCTCTTCGTGGCGGGTATTGGAACGCTTAATATCAATGGCCGGATAGATCCTGCGCTGGAAGAGGTTTCTGTCCAACTGCAGTTCCATATTGCCGGTGCCTTTAAATTCTTCAAAGATCACATCGTCCATACGGCTGCCCGTATCTACCAGCGCCGTGGCAATGATCGTCAGGCTCCCGCCCTCTTCAATGGCGCGCGCAGCTCCGAAGAACCGCTTTGGTTTTTGCAGGGCATTGGAATCAATACCGCCGGACAATACCTTTCCGCTGTGCGGCACAACCGAGTTATAGGCGCGCGCAAGCCGGGTAATGCTGTCCAATAGTATAACCACGTCCCGCTTATGCTCAACCAGACGCTTTGCCTTCTCAAGCACGATCTCCGCTACCTGAACGTGCCTTTCCGGAGGCTCGTCAAACGTGGAAGAAATAACTTCGCCCTTTACGTTGCGCTGCATATCCGTGACTTCCTCGGGGCGCTCGTCGATCAAAAGTACGATCAATATCGTTTCCGGTTGATTAGTGACGATGGCATTGGCGATCTTCTGCAGTAGTACGGTCTTTCCGCTGTAAGGAGGCGCGACGATCATGCCGCGCTGCCCCTTGCCGATAGGCGCTAAAAGGTCCATGATCCGCATTGACGCTTCCTTAGGATTGGTCTCCAGCACAAAGTGTTCGCGCGGATAAACCGGAGTAAGGTTATCAAAGAGTATCTTCTCTTTTACGTCTTCGGGATTTTCAAAATTCACCGCCTGCACCTTAAGCAAGGCAAAGTATTTTTCGCCTTCTTTGGGCGGGCGGATCTCCCCGCTTACCGTGTCTCCGGTGCGCAAATCAAATTTCCTGATCTGCGACGGAGATATATATATATCATCCGGGCAAGGCAGGTAATTATAATTGGGGCTCCTTAAAAAACCGAATCCTTCGGGAAGGATCTCTAAAATGCCCTCTCCGAACATCAGCCCTTCCTTTTCCGCCTGGCCCTGCAGGATCTTAAAGATCAGGTCCTGCTTTTTGAGCCCGCTCATGCCGTTGACATTCAATTCTTTTGCCAGCTTGTTGAGCTCGGTAATTTTCATTTGTTTAAGTTTACCAATGTCTAATTTTTCCACAACATCCTCCTAGCTGAGCCTCCTGTAAATAATTGACACATTGGAAGCCCGAGTTTTGGCCGTATGCAAGGCGCGACGACGAAGGCGTAGTCTTTAGCACTACGCCGAGGAGGAGCAACGCCGCAGACGGCCGAAAGGCGGGCTTCCCCTCATCTATACTATGGGCTGGCTGATTTTGGGCTGCGACTGCGTCACTCGTCCTTGGCGTAGCGCTTATTCGGCTACGCCTGCGTCCTCGTTCCTTGTCTCGCTCCAAAATCAGCTCAGCCAATGTGTCAATTATTTACAGGAGGCTCAGCAGATTCTCCACTTGTTTTTTTGTTTGTTCCCTTGTGCCGCTGTTATCTATTACAAAATCCGCTTTACGGACCTTAGCCGTTAAAGGCATCTGCGCCTTTATCCGCATCAATATGTCTTTGCCTGAAAGCGAAGCTTTCCTTTTTTGGGCGCGCTTGACCTGCGCCTTCCTGTCTGCGGTTACGACAATTACCTTATCCGCTAATTGCTGGAGCCCCGACTCAAAAAGCAGCGGGATATCCAAAACCGCAACTTTTTGCCGGCCTGTTTTAGCTTCTTTTTTTATAGCCTTGACCACACCGGGATGCACAATACTATTTAATCTATTTAAAAGCCTGGGGTTTGAAAATACTATCTGCGAGAGCTTACCCCGGTCAATACTTTTGTCTTTTTGAACTATGCCCCTGCCGAATAACGCGACAACTTTTTTGTACGCGGATGTTCCGGGCTTAATCAGGCCGTGAGCGATCTTGTCCGCGTCAACTACCTTAGCCCCATAGCCGCGCAATAAGGATGCTATTGTGGTCTTACCCGTGGCAAAACCGCCTGTTACTGCCACCACTGTCCTCTTATTCAACTTTTCCGGCTTCTTCATATAAACGGGCGTATTTTCTTGCCGATTCTTCCCATGAAAAGTCGCACTGCATTGCGCTGGCAATCAACTTATTCCATTTATCTTTGGCGCTAAATGCCTTTAATGCGTCTTTCAGCGAATTGATCAGGTCGTCTTTTTTATAGCGCTGAAAAATAAAGCCGCATTTGGGAGTTACCGTATCTGCCAATCCGCCGGTTTTAAACACAACCGGGATCGTGCCATACCTTAAGCTGATCAACTGCCCAAGGCCACAGGGCTCATATTTGGAAGGCATAAGAAAAATATCCGAACCCGCGTATATCTTATGCGCCAAAACGTCGTCGAATTTAAGATGCAGGGACATGACCTTTGGGTATTTAGCCGCAATGCCGGATAAAAGTTTATGGTATTCCGCATCGCCCGTGCCCAGGATCACAATTTGCAAGTTCATCTTGCAGATTACATCCATTGCCTGGCTCAAAAGGTCAAAGCCTTTTTGCTCGGCCAAACGGGAAACGATCCCGACTAAAGGCACATCCTTGTTCAAGGGAAGGCCACAGATTTCCTGTAATTGCTTTTTATCCTCGCTCTTTCCGCGCAGGTCGGAAGCCGTATAATCACTAGCAATGATTTTATCAGCTCCCGGGTCCCAGATGGAATAATCCAAGCCGTTTAAAACCCCGAAAAGCCGCTTGCGCCGCTTAGCCAGCACGCCTTCCAGGCCAAAACCGAATTCAGAAGTTTGTATCTCTTTGCTGTAAGTAGGGCTGACAGTGTTGATGATATCGGAGAATACGATCCCGCCCTTTAAAAGGTTGATCCTGCCGAAAAATTCCAGGGTTTCCACGTCAAAGTATTTCCAGTCAATCCCGAGATCGGCGAATTCTTCCCTCGGAAACAGCCCTTGATAGCCGATATTATGAATGGTAAATACGGTCCTTGCGGCATTATAGAAAGGATCCGCGCTATAAAGCGTTTTCATGTAAACCGGGACCAGCGCCGACTGCCAGTCATGGCAGTGAATGATATCGGGAGAAAAATCCAGCTCCTTTAAAAGGTCAATGCTCCTTTTGCAATAGTAGGAAAAACGTTTTAAGTTATCTTTATAATCGCCTGTTTTATCCCCGTAAAGCGATTCGCGTCCGAAATAAAAATCGTCTTCGATAAAATAGGCGCGCACGCCCTCGCCGATCACGGAAGAGACAATGTCCGGCTTTAACCGACGGATCGCTGCCTTTGCATCCCGGACCTGTTTATAGCACGGCATAATCAGGATCACTTCATGGCCAAGTTCTTCCAAGGCAAGCGGCAAAGCCCCGGTTACATCCGCCAAACCTCCGGTCTTGGCAAACGGCACTGCTTCCGACGCGCAGAATGCTATCTTCATGGCTCAGTACTCCTCCGCTTCCAGCCAATTCTTTCCGGTTTTTACCGTCACTACTATAGGCACATCCAGGCGCAAGACATTTTCCATCCTGTCCTTTACCAGGGCCGCAAACCCGTCCATCTCTTTTTGCGGCACGTCAAATACCAATTCATCATGGATCTGCAGTACCATTTTAGAACCGCTCTTTCTTGACTCGATTTCCTTGTGTATCTCTATCATCGCCAGCTTTATCAGGTCGCTGGCAGTCCCTTGAATAGGCGTATTTACGGCTTTACGCTGGGCAAACTGCCTTATTCCCTGATTTTTATTATTGATCTCCGGGATATACCTGCGTCTGCCAAGGAGCGTTGAGACAAAACCGTCTTTTTTGGCTTTTTCTATCTGTTGCTGTATGTAGCCTTCAACCTTGGGATAACGGACAAAATAAGCGTCGATAAAAACCTGCGCTTCATCAATCGGTATGCTCAAATCCTTGGAGAGGCCGAAGGAAGTCAGTCCGTAGACAATGCCGAAGTTCACCCTTTTAGCGGTATCGCGCATCTGGCCGGTTATGTCTTTTTCGTCCAGGCCGTAAATCAATGCCGCGGTTGCTTTATGGATGTCGCGGTTATTCTTAAACGCGGCAATAAGATTATCATCCCCGGAAAGATGCGCCAGTATCCTTAATTCGATCTGGGAATAATCGCAGACCAAGAGCCGGCTATTATTGTAGGAAGCCACAATTGCCTGCCTGATGCGGCTGCCGATCTCCGTTCTCACCGGAAGATTCTGCAGGTTCGGATTGCTGGAGCTAAGCCTGCCGGTTTCGGTGGCAGTCTGGTTAAAAGAAGTGTGTATCCGGTTGGTTTGCGGGTCTGCCAGCTGCGGCAAAGTATCCACATAAGTTGTCTTTAGCTTCATCAGCTGACGGTATTCCAGCAAAAGGCGGGGCAGCTGATGCGAGCCCGCCAGCCTCTTTAACACTTCCTCGTCAGTAGAAGGCCCTGTTTTGCTTCTTTTAATTACCGGCAATTTCAGCTTTTCAAATAATACCTGGCTCAATTGCTTAGGCGAATTTATATTGAATTGCGTACCGCTTGCCTGATAGATTTCCTCGATCAATTGGATCAGCCTTTTCTCCAGATCTTTTGCCAGGCCTTTAAGGATATCCAGGTCTATCTTGATCCCGTTGAGCTCCATTTGAGAAAGAACTTCCGCAAGCGGCATTTCAAGATCGTAAAAAAGCTTCTCCAGCGACCGCTGGCGTAACATTTCTTCCAGCTTAGGTTTTAGCTGTAATAACAAGTTAAGGCCGCAGCCAGCCACAACTGCCTCCTGCGAGAGGCTTGTATCTAAGTATTCCAGCGCCAGGTCGGAAAGAGAATACCCGGCTGCCGAAGGATTAACGAGGTAACCGGCGATCATCGTGTCAAAATACATGCCCTTAAGCATGGCCCCCTCTCTGGCCAGCGCGACCCTTATTTTTTTAAGGTCATGCCCGGTCTTCTTTATCTTAGGATCGGATAAAATACCTTTAATGCTGCCGTCCAATGATCCAACGCGGAAAAATTTTCCTTGCGCAAAAAAAACAAGTCCTTCGTCCGGCTGGCCACAAATAAACAATTCGTCTCCGGCAGCCAGCATCCCCTGCAAATCTTCTTCGGGCATCAGAAGAACTTCTGCCTGCGGCTGTTTTGTTTCATCGTCAACCGGCAGGCCTTTGAGTAATTTTTTAAACTCAAGCTGCTTAAAAATACGGAACAGCTCTTTGGTATCCGCAGCCCTGGCCATAAAGCGCTGCGCGTCAAAGTCTATGTCCACGCTCCTATCAAGGACAGCCAGTTCCTTGCTGAATTTGATCGCGTCGGCTGCGGCGATAACCGCCTGTTTTATCTTTTCTTGTTTTATCTCTCCGGCCTTATCCAGCAGGTTTTCCACGCTGCCAAAGCCTTTGATCAATTCTGTTGCGGTTTTTTCTCCGATGCCGCGCACGCCAGGGATATTATCCACGCTGTCGCCCATCAACGCGATCACATCGGTAACCTGCCCGGGGCTGACGCCGAATTCCTTACGCACGCCTTCAATGTCTAAAATAATGCCCTCTTCTTTGTATGGATTAAAAACTACCGTATTTTCATCAACCAATTGCAAAACGTCCTTATCTGAACTGACAATAGTCACGGGTATGCCGGCCTGTTTTGCTTTTACGGCGATGGTGGCGATGATGTCATCCGCTTCAAAGCCTTGTTTTTCCAGTATGCTTATCCCGTAAGCGGAAATAACCTCTTTGATCAGGGGTATTTGGCTTGACAAGCCGTCAGGCATTGGCGGCCGCTGGATCTTATATTCTGCGAATTTTCTTGCCCGGAACGTATCCCTTGAAACGTCAAAACAAGCTGCCAGATACTGCGGTTTTTTTTCCTTTATGATCTTATTAAGCATGTTCAGGAAACCGTAGACCGCGTTTGTCGGCTGGCCAAAAGACGTAGACAACCCTTTTAACGCATAGAATGCCCGGTAGCAAAAAGCCGTGGCATCGATTAAATACAGCCGCTTTTCATCCATTAATTATACATTAGGAAATAGATTGGCAGGAAAATGGGTTTTGTAGGACCCTTTTTATTGTGACAACATCCTTACTTGTACCCTATCCAGGAATTCGTCGATATCCCGGTTAGAGGGATCAAGAGACTTGGCATCCACCGCTTGTTTAAGGGCGGTTACCGTATCTCCCTTTTTATAAGTCAGCTTTGCGTCTGCAAGGTGCTTTTTGGCAAGCGCCTTATCGTCTGTCTTGAGGATAGACTTCTCGACCAGTATATCATTCATCAGCCCGATCACTTTATCTTCATCGGGGTCCACGTTCTTGTCGCCGAGCACAAGCCGGATATCATTCAGCCTTGCCCTGGCTCTTTCTGTCCAGGGGTCTGCGGATGGGCCGAAATCTATCCTCTTCTGCCAATACTCGGATGCTTTTTTTAAATCGCGCTTATTTTCGTAAAACAGCGCTAGGTTTGAATAAGCGCTGAAGAAATTCGGGTTTATTTGCACTGCCTTCAGGTAGTTCTGTTCAGCCCGGTCAGGCATGCCCTTGGCCTCATAGATAATACCTAAGTCATTATAGGCAATCGCATATGCGGAATCCAGTTCCGCTGCCTTCTGATAATAAGCCATTGCATTGTCCAAATCGCCTATCTTCTGGGATTCCACGCCTTGCTGCCGGTAAGCCCTGGCTTCTTTCTGCAAACCATTCAGCCGGCTCTCATCTTCCGGATATGTTCCGGCTCCGGGCGAGCTGGCTGCGCAGGAAACCTTTGCGAAAAAAGGCAACATCAAACCCCAAATAAATAACGCAGGGACAATGATCCTTATGGTGATATTTTTGATGGTAGTAGGGAAGGAGTTACGCATCTGTTGTAAGTATTATATTACTTAATTGCCTTTAGTCAAGAAAAAGTTTTACGAATCACATTTTCCCGAAAGGCACGCGGCATGCCAGTCCGGCGGCATAGGCGCGCAAAAACCGCAATTTGCCCGGATGCTTGCATAACGCATCCAATACATTATTGTAATAACCCAGAGCTGCCAGGGCATTCTCTTTCTCTATGATATGATGGCTGTATTTAGCCTCTTCATATTCAGCGGTTAATTTCAGCAACGCGTTTTCTTTAATGCCATAGGCGGTTTCGATCACTACGGCAAAGGAAAGCGGAGGTAAATGATCGTGGTTGCAAAAACCGCAGACTGCCAATACATCAGCCAGGTTGGCGTACAATTTGATCACAAACTGCCGGTTATCCTGGTCTAATAATTCTTTGAGTTTATTTCTTTTCTTCTCTGCGATCATATAAAATGCGGTAAAGATCAAGGCCAGAGCTGCCAATAACGAAAAAAGAAATTTCCCTATCTGCTCAAATATCCATGCAAGCGTAAAAACCACGCGGATATTTACCGGAAGGCTGGATATCTCCATATATTCCGCTTTTAGTATTGCCAGCCCCCCCCAAAGCGCGAAAACCTCTCCCCCGGAGCTAACCCTGGCTATGCGGGGTTTATCATTATGCCATTCTACCAGGTCAGTAACGTCTTTATGGGAAGAATCGGAATAATATGCTTCTGCCCGCAGGCTCAATTTGCCCCTGATCGGAATCACTGCTTCCGGCGGGAAAACCGCTATGGAAATAAGGCGCGCGGGGTTTACTTTTACCCGGCAAGGATTGCTTATGCTGCCGTCTGCGCTTGCATGCACTTCTGCCTCTCCCTCGGAAAGCGCGCTGACTATACCTGCGGATACTGAAGCAACGCCGCCGTGAGAACTATCCCACTGCGCCGAGAGCGTAACATCTTCCTGTGATCCGTCGCTGTAAAGAAAAAACGCTTCTAATTTTTCCTCTTCGCCTACTGCCAGCTCAAGGGAATCCGGTGAAACCACCAGAGTGCCGGTTTTTACTGTTTTTGCCGAAAGTACCTCATCCAGCTTATCCTTAATACTCTCCACTTCCTCCGCAGTTTCTGCTTTATCAAGGTCTCCCATTAATGCGCTAATGATGCTCGCATCCTTTTTATCCGGCGCTTTTACGGCTTCTTCTCCGGCGGCAACGCTGTTCTCAATGATAAAAGCAACGAGTTCCCTGATATTTGCAACTGCCTGAACCAGGGTATTCGCGGCCTTGGCTTCAAGCAAAGCCTGTTGCCTTAATTCAATGATCTTGTTTTCCAGCCAGCGCGCGTCGGCAAAAAGCTTTTCCATGTCCTTAACAGACCCGAGGGCGGAAAAATCTTTAAAGAATGCCGCTGCCTGGTTAGCCGATAAAGCGCTATCTGCGATCAACCGGCTGACATTTTGCAATTCTTCATCGATAAGTAACTCTGCTTTAGCCAGTGACATGACGCGGAACAAAGCAATGGCTCCATCAGCGGGAAGCGCGCTTTTTAATTGTTGCGCGTTGGCAATAAAACCTTCGGCATTCTCTGAGTTACAGGTTTCCCTGATCAAATCTTTTAATTCTTCCGCTTCAACCGCAAGCTTTCTGCCTTCATAAGAAATAAATATTTCCTGCTTCAGCCTGACAGCCTCGGCTAATCCTTCGGCAAGTTCTTCTTGCGTGCCTGCGGAAGCGTCCTTAAAATCGCTTATCTTCTTTTTCGCGAGCTTTAATTCCGGCAGAAATACCGCCTTGGCAATTTCTGAAAGCAAAGCGGAACTTTCGGTTTTCGCCGGTTCTTCCAATGCCGCGGCTGCCTTTGATAAACCGGAAATTTTTTGCCGATAGGCGGCAAATATCTTCCATGCGCGCAGCCGGTTAAAAAGGTCTTTTAATTTATTCCTCTCTTCCTGGGCTACCGGAGAATTTGTGCGGTCCATCAGGCTGGAACCCTGCCTTTCCAAAGCGCGGGTCTCTTTAGAATCGGGGCTATATTGCATTTTATTTGCCAGGTTCATACCCTGGAACTTTTCTCTCAAACTAAAGGGATTAGACCTTAAGCGGTTGGCAACGGCATTTTTATTCCATATTACATTTAACCTGATCCGTTTATCAATATACTCTTCAATCCTTTTAACTAAATGCTCGGCATCATCTCCTTCAATGCCGGGGCCGGGCGTGCCGAGATAGCTAATCAAGCCTTCCTGCGCCCTATCAACTTCCACAATATCAAGAGAATCATTGGTCAGGGGGCTAAAAAGAAAAACCAGCTCCCTGCTTCCCTCTACCGCGCCCGCGCCTGTAGCCAATGAAGAAACCTTATTGCCGATCTGTTCCTGTAGGTTATAGTACTCTTTTTCCAGGTCATCTTCCAAATTGAATTTACTTTCCATTTCTTCCTGCCAGAACAACCCTCCCTGATCCAGCTCTTTCCATGCTACGGCGGAGAACACTGCCAAAGCAACAAATATAACGGCGGCAAATAACAGTATTAACGCGGCAATGGAATGCCGGCTGCCGACAGACTGCTCGCCGCTGTCTGCGCCGGAAAAGAAAAGTTTTACCCTGCATATGCCTAACCAGCAAATGATATAAAGGGCAACGAATACAAAATAAGCCGGGTGGGAAACATTGCCGAACAAGGGCGAGCTGATGAATACGGGGATACTTAAGAGCTGGGCGCTGGATAAAACAAGCGGAAAATTAGCGCCAAAGGCAAGCAATACTTCCATGACCAACACGCCCTTTACGCTGATCATGACGATTTCACGGTAGAAGAACGAAGACATTGACAGCAGGTAAATTACCCAGCCGCAAATGATCACGGCGCCGGCGTTAATCCCGGCATAAGTAAAAGGAAGCGGGCGATTGCGGATAAACCAGCTGAATAAAAATCCTGCGGCAGCGGCAACGCATAAATACGGCCCTAAAACCGGCAGCGCCTGCCCCAGGAGCATGACGCAGCTAAGGAGCATGCAAAAAGTAAGAATGATCTCGTAGCCTAAATATCGCTGCTTTTCTTCCATGCTTACCTCAAAAACGCTTCTTCCAGCCTGTCGCCTTTGGAGAAGATGATCGGGTTAAAATTCACCCAACGGGAAACCTTTTGCATGGCGTCGATGATCACTTCTTTCTTATCAAAAGCATAGTTGAACGTAGACGACATCACGATCAGCGGGATCAGGCAGACATTGCGCTTATCTAAAGAGAGCATTGCCGAAAAATGTTCCCAGTCCTTGTCCAGCATAATCACTACCAGGCTTGAGCTATCGGCAACATGCCTGGCGTGCTCCTGAAAGATCTCGATCAGGCTGACCTCGCTCTCGGGCTTGGCCACGGTAAAGAATTTCATTACGTCTTCTAAGTATTCCGGGCCTTTGTTGAACGGAATATGCACGATCTCCCCTGCCTGGGCAATGATCTCAACCGCAACGTTATTATTGATCAGGTATTTTGCAACGGAAGCGGCAATACGCACGATATATTCCGCTACCGATTCTTTGCCTTCGCCGTAATTCCTGCTTCTTTCAAGGTTAAAGATGATCGTAGCGCGGAAAAAATTCTGGCGCTGGAACTGCTTGACGATCAGTGCGTTCTTGCGCGCGCTGGAAAGCCAATGGATCCTTTTTATCGGATCGCCTTCCTTATACGCCCTGACGCCGAAGAATTCATCCTCATCGCCTGAGGTATGCGATGTCTCAATGCCGAACCAGGGGAGCACGCCTTTTACCAGCGGCGGGAATTTTGTAATAGGAAAAGTCCGGGGATAGACGTAGATATCCGAGAAGGCCGGATAGACTTTTTTAAAACAGAATAGGCCGAAAGGATCAAAAAAATATATGATCGCCGGGCCCAGCGCGAATTTGCCTCTTTTAGGGCAAACACAGGAATAGTTAATACTGCGGCTTGCCCCGGGGCCAAGAAAATCGATCAGGATAGTCCGGCGCATCTGTCCGGGCTCCGCGCAGGAAAGGTTATCTTCAAATAAAAGATTAAAAAGCGGGATAAAGGAAGCGTTAGTGACGGCCATCTTGATCTCAACCGAGTCGTCTTCCTCTATTTTGGTTATGACGGAGCGGTTAAATTCTAATTTTGCGCCGAAATAACCCGCAGCAATACAGGCAAGGCTCAGCAGTATCAGCGCCAGAATAAAAGAAAACAGCAGGTAGAAAATAGCGACCGACGTCTTCAGCCCGATGATAAGGCTAAAAACGGCAAGGATGGAAATGAACGCCAGCCTCTGAAAGGAAAGTCTGAGCATGCGGCTTTAAGGTATGACTGTGCTTTTAAGGATCTCGGTAATGATGCTTTCGGCGGTTTTTCCGGCGATCAGGGTCTTGGGCTCAAGGATGATCCTGTGTTTAAGTATCCACGGCGCGAGTTTATTTATGTCGTCGGGAATAACATAATCCCTTCCCTCCAGCATTGCCCATGCGCAGCCTGCCTTCATCAAAGCTATGGAGGCGCGCGGGCTGGCGCCCAGCTTCAGGCCTTCATAGGAACGCGTGGCGGAAACCAGCTTGACGATATATTCCAGCATCTCGGAGGATATTTGGATCTTCTTTACTTCCTGCTGCAGTTTAAGGATGTCTTCAAGGTTCAGTACCGGGCGCACATCCTCAACCGGATGCTTAATCTTTTGCTCGCTGACGACTTTTATTTCTTCGGCAAGCGGCAGGTATCCGACGCTGATCTTCATCAGGAACCTGTCGATCTGCGCCTCGGGAAGCGGATAAGTCCCCTGATATTCAATGGGGTTTTGCGTGGCAATGACCATAAACGGCTGGGGCAATTCAAAGGTCTTACCGTCAAGGGTAACCTTGTATTCCTGCATGCACTCAAGTAAAGCGGACTGGGTACGCGGGGTAGTGCGGTTAATTTCGTCCGTAAGCAGTATATTGGCAAACACCGGGCCTTTCTTAAAATCAAAATCTCCGGTTTTAGGGCTATAGACCAGCCCGCCGGTAACGTCCGACGGCAGGAGGTCGGGAGTGAACTGGATGCGCTTAAAATCGCCGTTGATCGATTTGGCAAGCGCAAGGCTTAACATCGTCTTGCCTAAACCCGGCACGTCCTCAATAAGGATATGGCCGTTGGTCAGGAGTCCGACAATCAAGAGCTTTATCGTCTCGGCCTTACCGACGATGACTTTCTCTACGTTATCAATCAGCAGCTTTAACTTTGTGTTATCCATGGCCTTTTCTCCCTTTTTTAGAAACTAAAAACAAATCTTACTATCCTTTCCGCCCAAAATAAAGACATTACCGCGGCCAAAGACAGGAACGGGCCGTAAGGTATTGTGTGATCTTTTTTCACGGCCAAGTTAATAACGCCGATCACTGCCCCGAAAAACGGGGCAATAAAAAAAGTCAGCAGCGCCCGCTCCCACCCAAGGAACGCGCCGATCATTGCCAGGAGTTTTACGTCGCCGCCGCCCATTGATTCGGTCTCCCCTTGTATCGGCGGACGCTTAAGCAGCTTAAAATAAACAACGTCAAAAATAAATCCCGTCAGGTAGATAATACCGCCGCCGATTATAATGCCAAGCAGTGAATTTAAGAGCGGCCGGTAGTCAAATTGCAAAGGAGAAATATTAACGCCTCCGGCTGCCCTTAAGATAAGCCCGATAACCATGCCTCCGATAGAGATCTCATCGGGGATGATCCGGTGCTTTATATCGATAAAGGTGGCGACGATCAAGGCGCATAAAAATATTGCGCAGAAGAAAAAATTATAGGAAAAGCCAAAACGGTTATATAAAAACAGGAAAGTCAGCGCAGTCAAAAGCTCTACGACAAAATAACGCGGGGATATCGGCTTATGGCAGGAACGGCATTTACCGGTTAAAAACAGATAGCTCAACAGCGGGATATTGTCGTACCAGAAAATCGGTTTCTTGCATTCGGGGCAATGCGAAGACGGCCTGGCCAAAGAATATCCCTCAACGGGCATGCGATGTATGCAGACGTTCAGGAAGCTGCCGATCACCGATCCGAAAATAAAGATAAAAACCTTCTCAAACACGCCTAAGCCTCCAGAAGCGCCTTAAGCATTACATCTTTGGGCGCTTTTTTTCCGGTCCAGATCTCAAAGGCGATCATCCCCTGGTATAAAAGCATCCCCAATCCGTTAGACAGTTTAGCGCCTCTCTCCTTTGCCGCCTTAAGTAGTTTTGTCTCCTTGGGGTTATAGACCAAATCATAAACCAGCATGCCCTTGCGGATATCTTTTGCGTCTATAAGGCAGGGATCAGATTCTTTCACCCCTACCGGCGTGGCATTGATCAAAAGATCGGAATCGGCGATCTCCAGTCCTTTGACTGAAGTTGCCTGCCGGATCCCGTTATTCTTAAAATTTGCTTTCAGGTAACTTACCAATGACGAAGCCTTATCTTTATCCGCGTCATAGATCAATATTTGTTTCGGGTTTACCTTGCAGAGATATACCGATATGGCGCGGGCTGCTCCGCCTGCCCCGATAAGCGCGATCCGCCTGTTTTCCGGATCAAAATTAAGGTCTTCGGTGAGGTGCTTTAAAAAACCGTTCCCGTCGGTATTAAAGCCTTCCAGCTTGCCGGAAGAAACCTTGATCGTATTGACCGCCCCGATCAGCTTTGCTTCGTATGAAATATGGTCCATGTAGGGCAAAACTTTTTCCTTATAGGGTACGGTAACGTTCAAGCCGGAAATATCCTGGCCAACAAGATTCTTTAAGAATTTCCCCAGCTCTTCTTCTTTTAAAGGAAAAAGTTTATATTCCGCATTGATCCCCAGAAATGAAAAAGCCGCGTTATGCATCAGCGGCGACAGGCTATGGTTTATGGGCTGGCCGATCAGGCCGTAGATCTTTTTTTGGTGGGTCATCTGGCCTCTAGCTTATCCAGTGCGTCGAGGTAGGCCCTTATTGCCGCCTCGATAATATCCGTGCTTGAGCCATGGCCGGTAATGGCCTTATCTTTACTCTTCAACTTAAGGCTGGCATGGCCGAGCGCGTCTTTGCCGGAAGTAACTGCTTCCAGGCGGAATTCTTCAAGTTTAATTTTGAGGCCGGTTATTTTATCAATCGCCTTAAAACAGGCATCTACCGGGCCGTCGCCGGAAGATTCGCCGGTAAAATTCTTTGCCTTTTTCCTTAACGCGACCTTTGCCTTCGGATTGATCCCGGTGCCGGAAGAAACTTCAAAGCTGACCAGGCTCCATAAGGGCTTGACTATCCTGATCTCATCTTCAACAATAGTCATCAAGTCATTATCAAATATCTCTTTTTTCCTGTCTGCCAATTCTTTAAAACGCTGAAATGCTTTATTTAATTTTTCTTCATCCAGATGCAGGCCAAGAGTTTCCAGCCTCTGACGGAAGGCATGCCTGCCGGAATGCTTGCCCAGGATCAAAGAACTTTCATTCACGCCAACGTCATGAGGATCCATGATCTCATAGGTAATCTTTTTCTTCAATACCGCGTCCTGATGGATGCCGGATTCATGGGCAAAGGCGTTCCTGCCGACGATCGCCTTATTGGGAGGCACCACAAAATCGGTAAATTTACTTACCAGGCGGGAAGTGCGGTAGATTTCCTTTGTGTTAATGCCGGTATAAAAGTTGCCGAAGACATCCTTGCGCGTTTTCATTGCCATGACGATCTCTTCCAGCGAGGCATTTCCCGCGCGTTCGCCGATGCCGTTGACCGTGCAGTGCACCTGCCGCGCGCCTGCCAGGACCGCGGAAAGCGAATTAGCCGTTGCCAATCCCAAGTCATCGTGGCAATGGATAGCGATCACTGCCTTATTTATGTTCGGCACATTGTCTTTGATACTGCTGATCAGCGAATAAATTTCCTGCGGGTAACTATAGCCGACAGTATCGGGGACATTTATCGTAGCCGCGCCTTCATTGATCGCCATCTCAATCATGCGAAAAAGGAAATCTTTTTCCGTACGCGTGGCATCTTCCGGGGAAAATTCAACATCCGCACAGAATTTTTTGGCCTGGCGGATAGCATCCCTGGCAATGGAGACGATCTCATCTTCGGCTTTTTTGAATTTATACTGCAGGTGGATCTTGGAAGTAGCCAGGAAAAGATGGATGCGCGGATGTTTTGCTTTTTTTAAGGACTTCCCGGCATGCTCAATATCCTTATACATGCAGCGGGCAAGGGCGCAGACCGCGCTCCGCCTGATATTTTTGGCAATCTCACTCACCGCCACAAAATCATCTGGCGAAGCAACGGGAAAACCCGCTTCAATGATATCCACGCCCAGCTTTTCAAGCTGCGCAGCCACTTCCATCTTCTGGAAGCTGTTCATTGACGCGCCCGGGGCCTGCTCTCCGTCGCGCAATGTAGTATCAAATATTATAATCTTTTCCATTGACCTGACACCTATGACCTATCACCTATTTATGCATCCATGGCATCATTTCGCGAAGCTTTCTGCCTACTGTTTCGATCAGGTGCTCGTCGCCTTCTTCGATTAATTTATTGAAATTCGGCCTGCCTTTTTCATTTTCTTTGATCCACTCTTTGGCAAATTGTCCGGTCTGGATTTCTTTCAGGATTTTCTTCATTTCCTTGCGGGTTTCTTTAGTGATGATGCGCTTTCCGCGGGTAAGGTCGCCGTAGCAGGCGGTATTGGAAACTCCCCGGCGCATCCCGGAAATGCCTCTTTCCTGGATCAGGTCAGTGATCAATTTTAATTCGTGCAAAACTTCAAAATAAGCGATCTCCGGCTGGTAACCCGCGTCAACCAGGGTATCAAAACCCGCCCTGATCAGCTCACTCACTCCTCCGCAAAGCACAGCCTGTTCGCCGAAAAGATCGGTTTCCGTTTCTTCTTTAAAGTTAGTTTCAATTACGCCGGCAGTAGTTGCCTTAAGGGCCTTGGCATAAGCAAGGGCAATGTCCAGCGCCTTTCCGCTGGCATCATGATATACGGCAACCAGCGAAGGCACGCCTTTCCCCTCTTCATACATTTTCCGCACTAAAGCACCCGGGCCTTTGGGAGCGATCATAAACACGTCCACGTTATCCGGGGGAACGATCTGTTTAAAATGGATGTTAAATCCATGGGAAAAACACAATGCCTTGCCTTCTTTTAAATACGGTTCGATCGAATCCTTATACACCTTTGCCTGGACATGGTCCTGGGTAAGGATCTGGATAATATCCGCTTTTTGCGCCGCTTCCGCAGCAGTTACGGGAGTAAATCCGTCCTTTTTTGCCTGATCATAATTAACAGTGCCCGGCATTTCCGAAACCACGACATTACACCCTGAATCGCGCAGGCACAATGACTGGCCGCGGCCCTGGATGCCGTAACCGATGATCGCAATGGTTTTTCCTTTTAATAAATTCAGATCCGCGTCTTTGTCATAATATACTTTTACCATTCCATCCTCCTATATAAGTTAATATGCCATGGCAATTCTGCCGGTCCTGACTAATTCCGTAACGCCGAACCGGTCCAGCTCTTCCAAAAGCTGCTTTATCTGCGCCTGATCGCCTACTGCTTCAATTATCGCGGCATCTTCTTTATGCTGGATAAGTTTGGCGACGAATTTGCTTAAAATATTCTCCAGCTTTGCTTTCTCCTTGGCAGAATAGCTGACCTTTACCAGAATCAATTCGCGGTCAACGTGCTCTTTCTTGGTGACATCAGCCACGGTGATCACGTCGATGAGCTTATTCAGCTGTTTTTCGATCTGCTCAAGTATTGCTTCATCCTTTGTATCCACCACGATAGTCATGCGGGAGATCGCCGGATCCAGGGTTTCGCTGACTGCCAGGGAACTGATATTATATCCGCGCGCGCTGAATAACCCTGCCACGCGGGCAAGCACCCCGAATTTATTTTCTACCATCACTGAGATCGTATGTTTCATTTTAGGCTAATCCTCCGATAATATTATTTATCGCTTCGCCGGCAGGGACCATGGGAAACACATTTTCCTCTTCCTCAACCAGAAAATCAATAAACACCGTATTATCGGTTTTAATCGCGCGCTCCAAAGCAGGGCGCACGTCTTTTTTATGCTCGACGCGGATACCCACCGCGCCGTAGCTCTCCGCAAGTTTCACAAAATCAGGGCTGGTGATCGGCGTATGAGAATAGCGGCGCTTATAAAAAAGTTCCTGCCATTGCCTGACCATCCCAAGGTATCCGTTATTCAGGATCGCCACTTTCACCTGAATATTGTTCGCCACACAAGTGGCAAGCTCCTGTATGTTCATCTGGATCGAGCCGTCCCCGGCAATATTAAAGACTGTTTTTTCCGGCCGGCCGATCTTTGCGCCCATTGCCGCCGGGAAACCAAACCCCATTGTGCCCAGACCGCCTGAAGAAAGGAAAGTGCGCGGCTTACTATATTTGTACCACTGGGCAGCCCACATCTGATGCTGGCCCACTTCCGTACAAATGATCGCGTCGCCTTTAGTCACTTCATCTATCTGTTCGATCACGTATTGCGGCAGGATCTTTGATTTTTCTTTGTAGAACATGGGAAATTTCTTCTTTAATCCTTCCACATGCGTCAGCCACGCTGCAATTTCCGGGGCCTTGTCTATCTCATCAATCAGCGCCCTTAACACATTCCTGCAATCTCCCACGATCGGGATCTCCACCTTCACGTTCTTGCTGATCGACGAAGGATCAATATCAATGTGGATTACCGAAGCGCTGGGGGCAAAGGCATCCAGCCTGCCGGTTACGCGGTCGTCAAAACGCGCGCCCACGGCAATGATCAAGTCTGACTCCATGATGCTATGGTTGGCATAAGCTGTGCCGTGCATGCCCAGCATGCCCAGAGATTGCTTATGCGCCGAAGGAAACCCTCCGATACCCATCAGCGTCCAGGTTACCGGGCAATTGATTTTTTCCGCCAGTTCCAGCACTTCCAGGCTGGCGCCGGAAGTGATCACCCCTCCGCCGATATAAAGCAGCGGCTTCTTAGACTTAGTAATGAACTTAGCAGCGCGCTTGATCTGGCCGGGATGGCCCACATAAGTCGGGTTATAGCTGCGGATCTTTACTTCTTCCGGCCATTCAAATTCCGTTTCGGCAAATTGCACGTCCGTAGGCAGGTCGATCAATACCGGGCCCGGCCTGCCGGTTGAAGCAATATAAAAAGCCTCGCGCACAATACGCGCCAGGTCTTTGACGTCTTTGACCAGGAAATTATGCTTGGTGATCGGCCGGGTGATCCCGGTAATATCTGCTTCCTGAAAAGCGTCGTTACCGATCAGTGTCGTGCGCACCTGGCCGGTGATCGCCACCATAGGAATCGAATCCATGTAAGCATTGGCAATACCGGTCACGAGGTTTGTGGCTCCCGGGCCTGAAGTAGCCAGGCACACCCCTACCTTACCGGTTGCGCGGGCATATCCGTCGGCAGCATGCGCCGCGCCCTGTTCATGACGGGTAAGGATGAATTTCAGACCGAAGTCATAGAGCTTATCAAAGGTAGGAAGGATCTGGCCTCCGGGATATCCAAAGACCACCTCCACACCCTCGCGTTTAAGGCACTCCAATAATATCGATGACCCTGATAGTTTCATAAAAATTACCTTCCTTTATTAACTTAAAATCGCTCCCTTATCTGCTGAACTTACCAACCTGGAATAACGTGCCAGATATCCTTTTTGGATCTTCGGAGCTACCGGCTTCCAGTTTTTAAACCTTTTCTTTATCTCGGTGCCGGATAACCTGACTTCCAGCTTTCTGTTCGGGATATCAATAGTTATTATATCATTATCTTTTAAAATCGCAATCGGACCTGACGAAGCTGCTTCCGGTGAAACATGCCCGATGCAGGGGCCTTTTGTGCCGCCGGAAAATCTTCCGTCAGTAATCAGGGCTACGGAATCAGCCAAGCCCATACCCACGATCGCCGCGGTTGGGGCAAGCATTTCGCGCATGCCCGGGCCGCCGGACGGGCCTTCGTAACGAACTACGATAACGTCTCCGCTTTTGATCTTATTATTCAAGATCGCCTGCATGGCTTCTTCTTCGCGGTTAAATACTTTGGCCTTACCGGTAAACTTCATCATTTTCTGGCTTACTGCCGCTTGCTTAACTACTGCGCCGTCAGGGGCAAGATTGCCATACAGGACCGCAATGCCGCCCTGCTGGTGATATGCGCGGTTAAACGGCCTGAGCACTTCTTCATCATAAATCACTGCCTCGTCGGCAATCTCAAAGATCTTCTTACCGTTTAAAGTCATTACATTATGCAACTTACCTTTTAATCTCTTTAACACCGCGGGTATGCCTCCGGCATATTCCAGATCCTCCATAAAATGCGGCCCCGCAGGCTCGATATTAGTAATATGCGGAGTATTTTTGCTGATCCGGTCAAATGTCTTCAGGTCCAACTTTATTCCTGCTTCATTGGCGATTGCCATCAGATGCAGCACGGTATTGCTTGAACCGCCAAGCGCCATATCCACGACGATCGCGTTTTCCAGCGAATCTTTAGTAATGATCTTGGACGGCGTAATATTATTCTTTACCAGCTCGACAATGCGCTCGCCGCTGGCCTGGGCAATGCGCCGTTTCTTGGCAGATATTGCCAGGGCAGTGCCGCTTCCGGTTAAAGACATGCCCATTGTCTCGGTCAAACAAGCCATGGTATTTGCCGTATACAAACCCTGGCAGGAACCTGCTCCGGGGCAGGCCTCCATCTCAAGGCAGGACAATTCCGCGCCGGAGATCTCGCCTTTTTTGGCTTTTGCCACTGCTTCATAAGTATCGTGCACAAAAGCAAGTTTTCTCTGGTTATATCTTCCGGAGATCATTGGCCCGGCAGTAACAATTACCGCGGGAATATTTAAACGCGCGATACCCATAAGCATACCGGGCGTGATCTTATCGCAATTGGTCAAACAAACAATACCGTCTAACTGATGCGCGTTACAAACCGTTTCAATAGTATCGGCAACGATCTCTCTTAATGCCATCGGATAACACATTCCCAAATGGCCCATGGCAATGCCGTCGCAAATGCCGGGGACGCCGAAGAAAAACGGCACTCCGCCGCCGTAACAGATGCCGCGTTCGATATACCTTTCCAGGTCGCGCATGCCGATGTGTCCGGGGATAAGATCGGTGAACGAACTGGCGACGCCGATGAACGGCCGCTTCAGGTCATTCCGGCTTAAACCCGTGGCATGTAAAAGCGCGCGGTGCGGGATACGTTCGATACCTTTCTTGATCTGGTCTGAGCGCATATCAATCAGCTCCTTCTCCGTCGTGATGGATCTCTTTTGCCTCGTCACGCTTACGGCTGATCACTCTTTTTAAGGTAATATATTTATCCACCAGCTCTTTATTATTCACGGCATTCAGCTGCTTGAAGAGAAATTCGAATTTATTCTCGATCTCCGCGGCAATCGCGTCGCGTACGCTTTGCGCCAGGCCCATGATCTCTTTTTTAAAAGGCCCCAGCGCTTTCTTGCGCGATTTGTAGAAAAATTGTTCTTCGGTCTCCCCTTCTTTTTTCTCCCCAGCGGCATTGATTTTCAACCATTCATAGATCTTTGCTTTAAGTTCAGCCGGAAAATGTTTGCTCTCATAGATCATATTCTGGAATTCGGTTGCCAAATGCACTTCCGCGGTCTCGGTTTCAGGAAACTTATGGAAAGCCTCTGCCGGCAGCGTGGAAGCGCCATGCTGCACTGCTCCCGCCAAACCGAATTCATCACGCGCAAGCTTGGAGATATTCTTTAAAGTATCAAAATCAAGCTTTACCTGCGCTACTGTGCCGTCAGGAAGCACTACCCCGCCGTGCGAAGTGCCGGTCTGAATACTGATCTTGCTGATACCGGTACGGCCTTTGCGCAACCTGTCCTTGAAACCTCCCATGAACGCGCGCAGGTCTTCAGGCGTGGAATTCTTGCTGCCTACCTCTCCGATTTCTCCGCCTACGGAAACTTCGATGCCGGCCGGCTGGATCTGCCGGATGAACTGCGTCAGCTTGGCGCAGACTTCGTAATTATTAAACTGTTGTTTCTTAAGGTCTGTCTTGGATAGATCAACCAGCGTCGAAGAATCAATATCGATGTTATAGAAGCCTGCCTCGATCGCATCTTTGATCAATGCCTGCAGCGATTCCATTTCTTTATCGGGATTTTCCTGGTATTTCTTGGCGTTTGCCTGGAAATGGTCGCCCTGGACAAATACCGGGCCGCTCCAGCCTTCTTTGATCGCCGCTGCCAGGATCACGCTGGCGTATTCTATTGGCGGCTGAGCAGTATAACCCATTTCGGATTTGGCGATCTCAAAAATGAATGCCCCGGAATTATTTCTCTTGGCAACCCGGAAGATCGCCCGCGCCAGGTCATAGGTCATGCTCCGCAGATTTATCGCCGGCACGGTAAAGCCGCTGAATTCGCCCTTACCGCGCGCCATATACAGTTCGTGGATACTGGAAAGATAAATATTCTTTTTATAGGCAATGTCGGATATCTTTTTTGCCAGCGATCTTTTTACATTCATATCGTCGCTGTTAACCATCTCAAGCGCTATTTTTTCCACGTCCAACGGTCTTCTTCCCATGACAAGTATCCTCCTAGCTTAACTGTTTGATTAGACTATACATCCCTTCATAATTAAATTCTTTTTTGGCGATCGCGGTCTCAAAATCAACCGTGAATAATTTACCCTGGGAAAGCCCGACTACTTTACGAGTTTCTCCGCGCAACAAACATTCTACTGCCGCTTTGCCGAGGCTAAGCGCCATATCGCGACTGGCTGCCGTAGGCCGGCCGCCTCTTTGAATATGCCCTAAAACTACGGCCCGCGTTTCAAGGCTTGTCATCTCGTTTATTTTTTTGGCAATATCTTCGGCATGGCCCGCGCCCTCGGCCACGACAATGATCCAGCTGATCTTACCCCTTAAGTTGCCGTTGACGATATCATGGCAGATAACCTCAAGGTCAAACGGCTTCTCCGGTATAAGCGCTTCTTCGCAGCCGCCGGCAAGGGCAACGGTCAGGGCAATAAAACCGCAGTCCCTGCCCATTACCTCAACCACAAAAATACGTTCCATGGAAGTGGCGGTATCGCGAATATTATCAATGGCATCCAGCGCAGTGTTTACTGCCGTATCCACGCCTATGGTTATATTTATGCCGTTTACGTCATTATCAATGGAAGCCGGTATACCAACACAAGGTATCCCATATTTCTTGCTAAAGATATTGGCGGCGGTAAAACTGCCATTTCCTCCGATAACTACCAAAGCGTCTATTTCATGTTTCTTTAATGTCTCGAACGCCCGCTTTTGCCCTTCGTCGGTATAAAACTCCGCGCAGCGGCCGGTCTTTAAGATCGTGCCGCCCTGATTAATGATCCCTGATACGGAACGATGGTTAAAGACCTTCAGTTCCTCATTGATCAGGCCCCACCAGCCGCGGAACACACCCCAGACTTCCAGCTTGCTATTGGTGCCGTAACGGACAACCGCGCGGATCGTCGCGTTCATTCCCGGGGCATCGCCGCCGGTAGTCAACACCGCAATTTTTTTCATAATCACTCTTTAGGGACGGTTCTTAACTCAAAGTTAAACTGTCCCCATAAAGGGGACACTTCTCCTTTAGTTTGAGAACCGTCCCTAAGCCTAGGTTCCCGATTCCCAGCTTGCCAGGTACTTTTCCTGCTCTTTGGTGAGAGCATCGATCTTAATACCCATTGATCTTAATTTAAGGTAAGCGATATTTTTGTCGATCGCTTCCGGAACGCTGAAAACATTGTTTTCCAGTTTTCTATAGTTTTTAGCGATGTATTCGGCGCTCAATGCCTGGTTGGCAAACGACATGTCCATTACCTGCGCCGGATGGCCTTCGGCAGCAGCAAGGTTTACGAGCCTGCCCTCGCCTAAAAGATAGATCTTGCGGCCGTCTTTTAAGATATACTCATCGACAAAATCGCGGATGCGTTTTTTCGCCTTGCTCAATTTTTCCAATGCCGGGATATCCAGCTCAACGTTGAAATGTCCGGTGTTGGCAACGATCGCTCCGTCCTTCATCAAAATAAAATGCTCTTTGCGGATAATACTGGTATCTCCGGTGGATGTTACAAAGACATCGCCGGACTTTGCCGCTTCCTTGACCGGCATGACTTCATAGCCGTCCATGGTTGCTTCAAGGGCCCTGAGCGAATCCACTTCCACGACAGTCACTTTAGCGCCCATGCCTTTTGCGCGCATGGCCACGCCCCTGCCGCACCAGCCATATCCGCAGACAACAAAATGAGAGCCTGCAAGAAGCTTATTCGTGGCGCGGATGATCCCGTCTATTGTAGACTGGCCTGTGCCGTAGCGATTATCAAATAAATGCTTGGTCTTGGCGTCATTAACGGCAATGATCGGATAGCGCATTTTTCCCTGGTTAGCCAGGGCGCGCAACCGGATCACGCCGGTAGTGGTCTCTTCGGTGCCGCCGATAATATTGGCATGAGAGACAGCCGGCCGCTGATGGATCGCGCTGACCAGATCAGCGCCGTCGTCCATGGTAATATCCGGCTTGGTTGCCAGAGCCTGCTCAAGATGACGGTAATAAGTTTTCGTATCCTCCCCTTTGATCGAGAATACGGAGATTTTAAGATGCTTGACCAAAGACGCAGCCACATCGTCTTGAGTTGACAATGGATTGGAAGCGCATAATGATACTTCCGCGCCGCCAATTTTTAAGACCTCCATTAAAGCCGCGGTCTCGGTGGTAACATGCAGACAAGCAGCTAATTTCAAGCCTTTCAGAGGCCTCTCTTTACCGAACTTTTTGGCGATTAATCCTAAAACAGGCATGTTATTGCGCGCCCATTCGATACGCAAAGCTCCTTTTTCCGCTAATCTCATATCTTTGATATCATACTTCATGATATATTATCCTCTCTTGGTTACGTTATTAGGTTAAGGTTAAGAAGCCAGTATGGTAAATAGGTTAGGGTTAAGTATCAATGTCCTAACCTTAACCCCTAAACCATACCGGCATCCTGACCTTAACCTTAACCCTAGCCTACAGTCTCGCCGCTTGCTTCTTTAGCGCCGCCGCCTTCTCGGTGCTCTCCCAGCTGAACTCAGGCTCAGTCCTGCCGAAATGGCCGTAGCAGGCGGTCTTCATATAGATCGGCCTTAAAAGATCCAGGTCGCGGATCATGCCTTTGGGCGTAAGGTCGAAATTTTCTCTGATTAATTTTACGAACGCAGCTTCCGAAAGTTTTCCGGTCCCGAATGTATCGACCATAATCGCTAAGGGATCGGCTTTCCCGATTACATAAGCAACATGGATCAGGCATTTATCGGCGAGCCCGGCTGCGACGATGTTTTTGGCAATGTACCTTGCCATATAAGCAGCTGAACGGTCCACTTTTGTCGGGTCCTTCCCGGAAAAAGCGCCGCCGCCCGGAGCAGCTACGCCGCCGTAGGTATCCACGACGATCTTCCTACCGGTCATTCCGGTATCAGACTGCGGGCCGCCAACGACAAATTTGCCGGTTTCATTCACGTAATATTTTGTGTCTTTATCAAGATATTCCTTTAATATCGGCTTGGCGATCACGTCGATAAATTCCTGCCGCGCCTTCTTGGTGATCATTTCACCCGTGGAATCAAGTATCTCATCGGTATGCTGACAGGCAAGGACCACGGAATCAACCCTTTTGGGTGTGCCGTCGTGATATTCCACGGAAACTTGAGACTTACAATCCGGTCCGAGGTATTTTAAAGTGCCTTTTCTCCTGACCTCTGCCATGCGGCTAACGAGCTTATGGGAAAGCATGATCGGAAGCGGCATCAGTTCCGGGGTTTCCTTGCAGGCATAACCCACCATAAAACCCTGGTCTCCGGCGCCGCCCTTGTCCACTCCCTGGGCAATATCCGGCGACTGGCAATTGATCGTGTTGATGATCGCGCAGGTATGATAATCAAAACCGTATTTGGGATGGGTATAACCTATTCCTTCTATGATCTTGCGGGCGAGCCTCTGGATATCCACGTAAGCAGTAGTAGTGATCTCGCCGCCAACGATCAAAAGGCCCATGGTAACGTATGTTTCACAGGCTACCCTGCCGTAAGGATCCTGCCTAAGTACCTCATCCAGCACTCCGTCGGAAATCTGGTCGCAAACTTTATCCGGATGCCCTTCGCCAACTGATTCAGAAGTAAAAAAATGTTTACGCGTTGCCATTTGCTTTTTTACCCTCCCCATTAGAAATTGTTTTTTGCCTTGTCATAAAATTTACGGTCTCCGATATCATACCAATGCCCGCCGAATACAAAACTGTAAACCGGATCTTTCCGGCGCAGCCAGTCTATATAAAAACCCGTTGCGTCGCTTTTATGCGCCCTGGACCTCAAGTATTGCCCGATCCGCTTTACTTTGGATTTGGGAAAATAATAAAGGCACATTGCCACAAGCGTCGACTTAGGCGCTTTAGGTTTCTCTTTAAAATCGGTTATCCGGTTTTTTTTGTTGATCCTGATGACGCCGTATTTATCCGCCTGGCGGATGTCTTTTATATCGTAGGCGCCGATCACCGGGTGCGGCTTATTTGCCTCGGCAAACGCGCAGAAAGCCGACAGGTCACCGTCAAAAATATTATCACCTCCGATGACCAGGAGATCGTCATTGATACGTTTCTTATTTATGGCGAAATCCATATCCCCGATCGCCCCGCGCTTATCTTCGTTAGACTTGGTCAGGTCATCGACCAGGCTGATGCGTATATTAGGCTTTAATCCGGATAGCCACTTCCGGAACCGGGAAATGAACCTGCTGTTTGTCACAACGATGATCTCATCGATCTCCGGCACAAGCGCAAGCTTGGCAATGATATGCTCGATGATCGGTTTCTTGCCGACCTTAAGCAAAGGCTTGGGGAAATCCTTAGTCAAAGGATAAAGCCTTACGGCGTAGCCCGCGGCAAGGATCAATGCCTTCATTGCTGCCTCACCCTATAATCCCTCTTAATTTACCTTGAAGATACTCTTCCACTTCCCTGCCGGTAGCCAGCTTCAAGGCCTGCATTGCGATCTCCTGCGCCTGAGCAGTAGTCACCGAACGGACAATATACTTTATTTCCGGAATAACAAAAGGCGGCATGCTGAATTCATCAAGGCCCAGGCCTAAAAGCATGAGCACAAATGCCGGTTCGCCTGCCATTTCTCCGCACATCCCGACCTTGATGCCGGCCTGATGCGCGGAATCAATTACGCTTTTGACCATACGCAGCACCGCCGGGTGCGACGGTTCATAAAGATAGGCAACTTTTTCATTCGTGCGGTCCACTGCCAAAGAATACTGGATCAGGTCATTAGTGCCGATACTGAAAAAATCTGCGTGCCGCGCCAAGAGATCGGCGGTAAGCGCTGCCGAAGGGACTTCGATCATCGCGCCGACCTTGATGTCGTCGTTAAACGGTACGCCTTTCTTCCTCAATTCCGCTTTTGCTTCCTCTAATATCTTATTTGCCTGTATTAATTCATCTATCCCGGAGATCATCGGATACATAAGCTTGAGCTTGCCGTGCGCTGACGCGCGCAGTATCGCCCTTAACTGTATCTTGAACACGTCCGGGCGGGCAAGGCAAAAGCGGATCGCCCGCCATCCCAGGAACGGCCGCATTTCAGACGGGATCTCAAGCTGCGAAAGGAATTTATCGCCGCCCAGGTCCAGGGTACGGATGATCACCTCATACGGTTTCATTTCTTCCGCAACGTACTTATACGCCTGATAGTGTTCTTCTTCGGAAGGCAAATCCTTGCGGTTCATATAGAAAAATTCCGTGCGGTAAAGGCCGATGCCCTGGCCTCCGTGCATGCGTATCGCAGGTATCTCTTCCGGTAATTCAATGTTGGCGCTTATGTCAACCGACTTGCCATCGGTGGTAACAGCAGGCAGGTCCTTCACCGACATAAAACGCTCGGTAATGCCTTTTAGTTTCTTTTCCGCTTCCCAGTAACTGTTTAAGGTATCATTGTCCGGGTCGATGATCACGATGCCCATTGCGCCGTCAATGATCAAAGTATCTCCGGTCTTGATCCGGGATGTCGCTTCTTCAAGGCCCACGACCGCGGGTATCTCAAGCGATTTGGCCATGATCGCGGTATGCGAAGTTTTTCCGCCGATATCGGTGACAAAGGCGCAGACATTCTGCTTGTGCATTGCCGCGGTATCCGAAGGCGAGATGTCGTGCGCCACAACCACGACCCTTTCCTTTAAATCCTCGAACCCCTTGCGTTCTTTGCCCAGGAGGTTGCGCAGCACGCGCTTGCCTACGTCATTGACGTCGGCAGTGCGCTCTTTAAGATACTCGTCTTCGATTTTGGAAAAAACATCGATATATTTTTTCAAGACCTCGGAAAAAATGTAAGCTACGCAAAGCCGCTCTTTCTTAAGCCGCGAAATGACTTCCTCGATGAGCATGCGGTCCTCAAGGACTAAAAGGTGGGCGTCGAATATCTGCGCTTCTTCCTGCCCGAGGTCGGTTGCGATCTTCTTCTGGAGCTCAATGATCTCTTTGCGCGTCTTGATCAGCGCTTCCTCAAAGAGCTGGATCTGCAGGGGGATATCGCTTTCCTGTATGTTCTCCTTGGAGACGACAATATCCTCTTTGCCGATCTTGTATGCCGGGCCGATACTTATGCCCGCAGCCGCTCCAATGCCTTTTAATTTTATCATCATCTTAATGCCTACTCTTCGCTAGTTACCAGTTTTTCCAATTCCACTATCGCCAAATGCGCGTCATCGCCTTCCGCTTCGATTACGATCTCGCTGTCTTTTTCCGCGCCGAGCATAAGGATACCCATGATCGACTTCCCGTTGACTTTCTCTTCATCGCGGATGACGGTAATGCGGGAATCGAATTTATTGGCGACCTGAACGAATAAAGCCGCGGGCCGCGCATGCAGCCCCTGCTTGTTTTTTACGGTTAATTGTTTTCTTACCAGGGCCATTGTTCTTTCCTGTATTATATCTCTTCGATTACCCCAAAAATTATCTTTGCCAGCTTCACGGGGTCATGCCTGATTACGTCGTCGGTGATCACAATGTCGTCCTCGATCACCCGATAACCCATATTCTCAATGTTCTTCGTGTCGTTGATCACAGGATAAGAATCTTCCTGCGCGTAACGCTTCAGTATAGAGCTGGAGATCTCTCCGGTATTTAAAATACAGTAATCCAGGACGCGCGGATGCGCGTGGGCGATCAACCCCCGGATATGATTGGAGGCGCGATAGCCGTCTGTCTCTCCGGGCTGGGTCATCGCGTTGCACACGTACACCTTGATCGCCTGCGATTTTACAAGCGCGTCGGTAATGTCTTTTATCAAAAGGTTCGGTATAATGCTGGTATAAAGCGAGCCCGGGCCAAGCACAATCACCTGGGCTTCTTCGATCGCCCTTATTGCCTCGGGTGTGGCCTGCGAATCTCTAGGCTCCAGCGTCACGCGTTTTATCGGCATATGCGCCTTCGGGATATTGTCTTCTCCCTTAGCGGTTGAGCCATCATGATATTCCGCCACCAGCGTCACGTTATTTAAAGTTGAAGGTATGACCTGCCCGCGCAAGGCAAGTACTTTACTGGTTTCTTTTATCGCCTTTTCAAAATCTCCGGTAAGCTGCGTCATTACGGTAATAAAAAGGTTGCCAAAATTATGCCCGGAAAACTCCGAGCCCTTTTCAAACCTGAACTGGAACAGGTCGCGCATCAAGGTTGAGGCATCGGCAAGCGCGACAAGGCAGTTACGGATATCACCCGGAGGCAATATATCAAACTGCTGCCTTAATCTGCCGGATGAACCTCCGTCGTCGGCAACCGTAACGATCGCCGTAATATTGGAGGTGTATTCCTTTAATCCTTCAAGCAGCACGGACAATCCGGTGCCGCCGCCGATAGTAACAATCCTTGCCCCCCTGCCCAGCTGGCTCCTGTGATAAAGGATATCTACCAGTTCCGAGCCCTTGGAAGAAGGGATAAAGGCATTAATGATCGAACGGATGATCCGCTTAATGCCGAGTATTAAAATGATAATGCCGGAAGCTACGATTATTTCGTCTAATGTGCGAATCAACCAGAATTGCTGGTCGCGCAAGTGGCCGATGCCGTTAACAACAAGCGCAAAGCCAAAAATACCCAGGACGATCCAGCGCTTTACGCCGATACCCGGATAAAGCCACTTGGCTACGCCCTTGAACCTGCCGGGAGCGAATACCTTGCTGTTCGGGTTAAACTTTCTTTTCATCTTCCTGGCTGATTATGTTTATTACGCTTGCTGAGTCTTCGCAGTTGCGCAGGCTGTCGCGGAAATATTTGTCTTTCAATAAACGGGAGATGCGCGCAAGGGCTTTAAGGTGCGGGCCGGCAGAATCCTGAGGAGCAACCAAAAGAAAAAATATGTGCGCCGGCTCACCGTCTAAAGAATCAAAATCCACTCCGCGCTTAGAAAGGCCAAAGGCAGCTACCAGCTTTTCCACACAATCGCTTTTGGCATGCGGTATGGCAACCGCCTGGCCGATGGCAGTGGAACCCAAAGCTTCCCTGGCCATAAGTGCATCAATAAGCTTGGCGCGATTACGCTTATCTATGTCAGAGGCATTGATCAGGGAATCTACCAGCTCCTTGATCACATCCTCTTTTTTGGTAGATTTAATATCTGTGACTATCGCGTTTGTTGACAAGAAATCGGTGATCTTCATGACGGTTCTCTCCTTTTTAATAAATACCGCGGGGCGGGTGAAAAATTTGGAGCGGGAGACGGGATTTGAACCCGCGACATCAACCTTGGCAAGGTTGCGCTCTAGCCAACTGAGCTACTCCCGCATACTCGCTATTGCTTCTGTCAATTAAGTGGGCGGAAGAGGATTTTTAAGCCACCGTTATTTACTTTCAGTGGCGAAATCCCGCCTTTAATGGCGGGAGAACCTCCCGATTCCCTTCCGCACAATGTTAATAGTAGTGCGGACGGAGGGAGTTGAACCCCCAAGGGTCACCCCATCGGCTCCTAAGGCCGACGCGTATGCCAATTCCGCCACGTCCGCATAGCGGATAAAATAGTGAGCCTCCCGCGATTCGAACGCGGCACGGCCATCTTAAAAGGATGGTGCTCTACCAAATGAGCTAGAGGCCCTAGTCTTTATTGTAAGCCACTAGCGAAATCCCCCCTTGGATGGGGGATGAGCTAGAGGCCCTATACTATGATCCCGACAGCTAAGCAGCTCGCAGATTCTGTTAGAATCTGCTCGCAGCTGCGGGATTAATTCGGCCTTACAACTTACGTTCACTCCGTTCCGTAAGTTGTGGCCTTATTTAAAATTCGTTTAGTTCTTTTTCTTTATTCTTAAGTATCTCGTCAACTCTGGCGATATATTTATCTACGAGCTTCTGTAATTCATCTATGCCTGTAAATTTATCGTCTTCGGAAATGACCTTGTCCTTTTCCAGCTTTTCTAACGCTTCTTTTGCGTCGCGCCTGACCGTACGCAGGGAAACCCGGCCGTCTTCGGACATCTTATGCACTACCTTGATCAGTTCCTGCCGCCTTTCTTTAGATAGCTGCGGCACGGAAAGCCTGATCACCTTGCCGTCATTAGAAGGCATAACGCCTAAGTTTGATTTCATGATCGCTTTTTCGATCTCTACTATAGCGGTGGCGTCCCAAGGCTGAATCATCAGCATGTGAGCATCAGGCACGGAAATAGAACCCAACTGCTTAACCATGGTCGGAGTGCCGTAATAATCCACATGCAGGCCCTCTACCATTGAGGGGCTTGCCCTGCCTGTCCTGACTTCGGCAAAATTACGCGTCACCGTCTCGATCGTTTTTTTCATCTTATCTTCGGCGCCATGTAAAACCTCTTTTGCAGTCATTGCATCCCTCGCTTTCTAGCTTACAACCGTTCCGATCTTTTCGCCTAACACAACGCGCTTGATATTGCCCTCTTTATTAAGGTTAAAAACAATGATCGGCAGCTTATTGTCCATGCACAGGCTCACCGCAGTCGCATCCATGACTTTCAGGCCTTTTTTAAGCACATCAAGATATTTTAAGCGGCTGAATTTCTTTGCCGTTTTAACCTTCATCGGGTCTGCCGAATACACGCCGTCTACCTTGGTAGCTTTCAATATCGCGTCGGCATCAATCTCCATTGCCCGCAACGCTGCCGCGGTATCGGTGGTAAAATAGGGGTTGCCTGTGCCGGCGACAAAAATAACAATGCGGCCTTTTTCCAGGTGGCGGACCGCCCTCCTGCGGATATAAGGCTCGGCAATCCTCTGCATCTCTATGGCGGTCATTACGCGCGTAGGCATTTTCATTTCTTCAAGCGCGTTCTGCAGCGCCAAACCGTTGATCACCGTAGCAAGCATGCCCATATAATCGGCTACTGACCGGTCCATATCCAGGCCCTGGGAGTTGACGTTCTCCTGGCCGCGGAAAATATTACCTGCGCCGAGTACGATAGCTACGTCCACGTTTAAATCTTTTATTTCCTTGACCTGGCGGGAAATGGAGATCAATACGGCGTTATCAATGCCGTGGTCTTTCCTGCCCTGCAGGGCTTCACCGCTTAACTTCAAAACTATTCTTTTATAGGCTGGCCTATTGCTTACCATTATTCGCCGATCTTATAACGCATGAACCGCTTTATTACGATATTCTCACTGAATTTAGCCACTAAACTCCCCAGGCAATCTTTTATCGTGAGGCTGGGGTCTTTGACAAATGCCTGATCAAGCAGGCAATGATTTTTAAAAAATAACTCTTTATCTTTTTCGCCGTCCAGCGCTTCAGCGGGAACGTCTTCCCGGCTTATATAGGTAGGGCTTACCGCGACTATTTGCATTGCGACGTCCCGGGTAAACTGGCAAAATTCGGCGTTACGGGCGACAAAATCAGTCTGGCAATCAACCTCAAGCAGCACGCCTACTTTGTTGCCGTGATGCACGTATGCTTCAATCCTGCCTTCTTTTGCGCCTTGCCCCTGCTTTTTCGCTGCCAGTTCCAAGCCGCGCTTACGCAGCAATTTTACCGCCGACTGGATATCTCCTGCCGTCTCTTCAAGGGCCTTGCGGCATTCCGAGACGCTGGCAGAAGTCATATTCCTTAATTCTTTGATCAAATCCAATGATATCTTCATCCTGTTACGCCTTTCTTTTCAGCTTGTTCTTTGCTTCCGGGTTCGGCTTTATATGGCTTTTCTTCAATTTCGCGTCTTCCGTATCCGGCGCTGCAGTTTCTACAATCTCTTCAATTTCTTTTATCTTGATTTCTTCTTCCGGAAGGAGAACCGATTCTTCTTCTGATTTCTGCGGTTCTTGCTTAACCGCCACCCCTGCCTCCGAAAGATAACTCAAGAATTTCTTTCTCCCCTCGATCACCGTATCGGCGATCAGCGTAGTGACCGCGCGGATGGATTTGGTAGCGTCGTCGTTTCCAGGGACCGGGTAATCTATCACATCAGGGTCGGAATTGGTATCTATAAGGCCGATTATCGGTATACCCAGCCTCTTTGCCTCCCTGACCGCAGTTTCTTCTTTCTTCGTATCAACGATAAATATCGCCTTAGGCATGCGTTCCATCTGAGATATGCCGGCGAAATTCTTTTTCAGCTTTGAGAGCTCTTTTTCCAGGCGCGCGATCTCTTTTTTAGTGATCTTCTCATAAGTCCCGTCTTCCTTCATCTTTTCGATTTCCTTGAGCCGGTTAATGCTCTTTTTTACGGTCGAAAAGTTGGTAAGGAGACCGCCTGGCCAGCGCTCGGTCACGTAAAACATCCCCGCGCGGATCGCTTCCTGCTGCACAACTTCCTGCGCCTGTTTTTTTGTACCTACAAACAGGACAGCCTCGCCCTTAGCGGCGAGGTTCAATATGAAGTCGCGCGCCTTATTAAGGCATTCTTCCACCTTTTCCAGGTCGATAATATAGATCCCGCTTCTTTCCCCAAAAATGAACTTTTTCATCTTCGGGTTCCAGCGCGAAGTCTTGTGGCCAAAATGAACGCCTGCTTCCAATAACTGTTTGATTAATTCTGATGGCACGGTAATTCCCCCTTTTTTACTGATAGTTTATTGAATTTCGCGTTATAACCGTTTATTTGTTACCCGTTAAAGGATAATTCTACAAATATAGCATATTTTCCTTTAAATGCAACTATTTTTTAGGCTTTTGCTCTTCTATGAGGTTATTACGGGCTTTAGCGTAATCCGGCCTAAGCTCAATAGCCCTTTGAAAACAAAGAATTGCCTTATCGCGGCTGCCAAGCCTGCTGTACGCTGTCCCAAGATTGTTAAAGGTAACTGCGGACCGCGGGTTTACCTTTATGGCCTTTTCCAGCTCCTCAACCGCTTTCTCCAGCCTGCCCTCGTTTAAGTAGATATAACCCATATTATCGTGGGCATTCCAACTGTCCGGAGAAACGATAAGCACGCTTTCCCACACCGTGCGCATATCCTTCCAGTCGCGGTTCCTTATTATGGTGCGGCCGGAAAAAAAGATAATCACAACAAGCATCGCGGCCAGAAACCAACGTCTAAGAACAGGGTGTCCTCCGCTGAACCTTTCATACAGAACGGCAACAGCCATGCTCAAGGCGATTGATGGGAAATAAAGGTAACGCTCCGCAACCAGCGAAGATACCGGCAGCGGGCTGTAAGTCGGCAACAGGAACATGATAAAAATGCACAGGCCGAAAAAAAGCCTTTTTGAATGCTTAAAGGTTAAAACCAGCGAAATAATTACCGGGAGCACATATAATATGCTGCGCCAGTCAAACATGCTCGCCGGGATGAGATACGGCTCATGAAAAAGGCTTAGATTTACCGGCCAAAGCAAAAGCCAAAAATGCGCATACAAAGAATAAACAAAATACGTAAGGGGGTTTTGCGCCGTAAAAAACCCCATATCCGCAGACATACTGGAAACGCGGCCGGAGATCAACACCGGCAATAGAAGCAGCTTGACAAAAACGACTATAAAAAAGGGGGCCAGCCATTTCAGGTTCTCTCTCAATTTCCCGGAGCAAACATCCGATAAAAACAGGAAAAACGGAAAGACAAGGTAAAAAGGTATGTGCTCTATGGTAAAATAAAAAAATAATATAAAAGAAGCTGAATAATAGCGGATCCTCAGCCTTTCTTCAATACCTGCGCCGGTGGCTTTGCGGTATAAAAGATACGGGCCGAGAGTAAAGATCGCAAATATCGTATAAGCCTTACCGGATATCCATGTTACCGCTTCGCTGTTCACCGGATGGACGGCAAATAAGCAGGCAGCGAGGAATGCCGCTTGAGGCGTAAAAAACAGCCTCAAGAACAAAAACGCAAGGATAGTAGCAGCGGCATGCAGCGCAATGTTCGCGAGATGATAAGCAAAAGGGCTATAGCCGCCTATGAGATAAATAAGGCAATTCAGGAAACGGACCGGATCCTGCCAATAGTGGAACGGCCGGGAAATGTTGGGAATATCGCGCATGCCTATGTCGTCAATAACAAAGGCATTAGAAAGAGAGTTGGCGTATACAAGCAGGCAGATGCCTGCCAAGATCAAATATATCTTTTTATTGCCGATCATTATAGGCTTGTTTATAGGATGGCGTTACTGTAATTCCTGCATTTGATAGAGCCGCTTATAAAGGCCGGATTTATCAAGCAGCCCGCTATGGCTGCCTTGCTCAACGATCTTGCCTTCGGAAAGAACAACTATCGTGCTTGCGTTCCTGACCGTTGAAAGCCGGTGAGCGATCACGAATACCGTGCGGCCCTGCATCAGGCTGTCCAGCGCCTCCTGCACCAGCCGCTCTGAATGGGAATCAAGCTGCGAGGTTGCCTCGTCTAAAATTAAAATTGCCGGGTTTTTCAGCAGCGCCCGGGCAATGGCAATGCGTTGCCGCTCTCCTCCGGATAATTTCATACCCCGGTCTCCGATCACCGTGTCATAACCTTGAGGCAGGTGCTTGATAAAATCATGCGCATGCGCCTGTTTTGCCGCGCGCTCTATATTCTCGAGAGAAGCCTCAAGATGCCCGTAGGCGATATTCGCCCTGATCGTATCGTTGAAAAGTATGGTATCCTGCGTAACTATCCCGATCGCCTGCCTGAGCGACTTAAGCGTAAAATCCTTGATATCCACCCCATCAATCAGTATCCGCCCCTTTTTGGGGTCATAGAAGCGCGGGATGAGATCCAATAGGGTAGTCTTTCCGGCTCCGCTTGGGCCGACAATTGCCAGGACTTGGCCCTTAGACACGGTTAAATTTACCCCTTTTAAAACCTCGTGGCTGCCGTAGCTTGTCCAGATATCCTGAAAATCTATTTTTTCTTTGAATCCGCTTAATTCCAGGGCATTGTTTTTCTCCGCTACGGTAACCGGCTCATCCAGTACCTCAAAGATCCGCTGTCCCGCAGCCACTGCCTGCTGGTTGATCGAATGCACCTGGCTTAATTTCTTAAACGGCCTGATAAGAGAAAAAAATGACGCCATAAAAAATCCGACTACTCCGAAAGAAACACGGCCGGCCATTACCTCTTTGCCGGCGATCACGGCAACCGTCACTCCGGCAACCGAACCCAATATTTCCGTCATCGGGCTAAGCATTGACATCCGCTTGATCGACCGCATGGAGATCTTATAATAACTGTTGTTGACTTCGTTGAACTTTCTGATCTCATACTCTTCCATGTTAAACGCCTTAACGATCCTTGTTCCAAGGATCGTCCCGTAAAGCAAAGAGTTCAAATCAGCCATTTTTTCCTGACCCTGGCGGGACAGTTTTTTTAAGACTCTGCCGACTTTATAGATAATGAATCCCATCACCGGCATGATCAGGAATACGGCGATCGCCAGCTTCGCGTAAATAAAGAATACCATGAAGGTAAAAATAACTACCTGGGAACCTTCGTAAACAAGGTCAGTCAAGCCGTAACAAACGGCATTCTCAATGAGTTTTGAGTCGTTGGTAATGCGGGAAATCAGTTCGCCGCCGCGCTTACGCGTAAAGTATTCCAGGGAAAGCAGCTGGAATTTTGCAAAGAGCTTATTGCGTATATCCCTGACGATGCGCTGGCCGATATCCGAGACAAAATAGCTTTGCAGGAAATTAAATATCCCTTTTAAGAAAAAAAGCACAATAATGCCGATAACGATATAACCCAGCAGGGTCTGCGGATCAGTATTGTTTATTCTATCGACAAGGCCTGCCACGGGAGCGGGCATCTTGGCAGGCAGGACAATTTGTTTATTGGTGAATATTTTGTCTACTAAAGGCAGGATCATTGCCAGCGATACTCCGCTGAACAAGGCAGAGAAAAACATAAATACCATAGACAAGGCAAATAATGCCTTGTATGGCTTAACGAATTTCAGTAATCTTATGTAATCACGCATCTTGCAGCTCTCCTAAACCGATGTATCTTATCACAATAAAATACTAGTTGCAAGCAAATAGCGGCTTTGCTATGATGCTGGGTATGGATAAACCGCGCATAGCAGTCATAGGGATAGGCCATTTAGGCAGCATCCATGCAAAGATATTAAGCGGCATGGATAATTGCCGGCTGGTCGGCGTATGCGATGTGGATAAGGCCCGCCTGAGCGAAGTTTCCAAACAGCTTGGAGTAGAAGGATTTGCTGATTACGTGGATTTATACGATAAGATCGATGCGGCAATTATTGCCGTGCCCACAAAGCTGCACCATAAAACAGCACTTGGATTCCTGGAACATAAAATAAATACATTTGTCGAAAAGCCGTTTACCTCTACGTTGGAACAAGCCGATTCCCTGATCCGGGCGGCAGAAGTAAATAAGCTAATACTGCAGGTCGGCCATATTGAAAGGTTCAATTCCGCGTTCAGCGCTACGCAAAAGCTGATCAAAGAACCCAAATTCATCGAATGCCACCGCTTAAGCCCCTTTCCAAACCGCTCGCTGGATGTAGGCGCGGTATTGGACATTATGATCCACGACATTGACATCGTGCTCGGCCTTGTCCGGTCTAAGATCAAAAAGGTCGAATCCGTAGGCATCAACGTACTCACCCCCTTTGAAGACATCGCGAATACCAGGATATCTTTTGAGAACGGCTGCGTAGCAAACCTTACTGCAAGCCGGATATCCGACGAAACAATGCGCAAGATCAGGATCTTCCAGGAAAATACCTATATCTCCCTTGACTATAAAGAAGCAAGGGCAAGTATATACAGGAAAAACGGCCCGGTGATCACCAAAGAAGACCTGCCCATTGAAAATGAACAACCCCTGCAAAAGGAAATTGCTTCCTTTATTGACTGCGTAACCAGCCGCAAGGAGCCTCTGGTCTCAGGGCCGGTTGCCCGCGAGGCGCTGGCAGTAGCGCTGGAAATCCAAAAACAGATATGGCAGCAAAACAAATAATCATCGTTTGCGGAGAGGCATCCGGAGACTTAAATGCCGCCGGCCTTGCTAAGGCGATAAAAGAAACTTCCCCGGAAACAAGAATCCTGGCTGTAGGCGGCAGGCAATTGGCTGCTGCGGGCGCCGAAATATTCTACGATATAAAAGGCCTTTCGGTAATGGGGCTCTTTGATGTCTTCAAAAAACTTCCCCTTTTCTTTTCGCTAAAAAAACTTATCCTAAAAAAGGTCCGCGAAGAAAAACCGGATGCGCTGATCCTGGTGGATTTTTCGGGGTTTAATTTACGCCTGGCCAAGGCGATAAATAAATCCCTGCCGGTAATTTACTATGTCAGCCCGCAAGTATGGGCATCAAGGCCGGGCCGCGTCAGGACGATCAAAAAATATATCCATAAGATGGTTGTCCTGTTTAGTTTTGAAGAGGAATTTTACCGCAAGCACGGCGTGGAAGTTGAGTTTGCCGGGCATCCGCTGCTGGATATTGTGCGGCCGTCAATGGAAAAAAACGCGTTCCTTGCAAATCTTAGCCTTTCCGCGGCAAAAACGACGATCGCCCTTTTGCCCGGATCGCGGGAAGCGGAAATAAAGAACGTCCTTCCGGCCATGCTTAAGAGCGCTGAGATCATTGCCGGAAAAATTAAAGATGCGCAATTCATCATTGCTAAATCAGCGCAGGTAGAATTAGATACCTACGAAATTATAACGATGGATTTTAAGCCCGACCTGCGGATCATTGAAGACAAAACCTATGATTGCCTCAACGCCGCGGATTTCTGCCTGGTTTGTTCCGGCACGGCAACGCTGGAAACAGCAATCATGCAAAAACCTTTGGCAGTGGTTTATAAAATGAACCTGCTAAATTATTTGCTTTACCGGCCGCAGGTTAAAGTCCCTTATATCGGCATGGTCAATATCGTTGCCGGTAAAATGATCGCCCCGGAATTCATCCAATTCAGGGCAAAGCCGGCTGCGATCGCCTCTGCCGCATTAAAGGTCTTGAGCGACCCGGCACAGGCCGACAAAATGAAAAAAGACCTCGGTCAAATTAAGGCCTCTCTCGGCTCTGCCGGCGCCAGCTCCCGCGCCGCCAAAATCATCCTCAATTTCCTTAATAAATAATCGCCATTAAGATTTTCCGTCTGCCTTGTCTTGCTTTTCGCAGGGACGCTCGCCCCGCCCAGCGTGCGGGGCTTCGCTCGGGAGTCGGCTTTCGCTCTCCCCGCCGTTGTTGGAGACAAACGGCGAGGATCCATGCCCGCTCAAGCCTCCTCACGCCCTGCTCAAAGCAAGCCAAGTCAGCCGCAAAATTATAACAATCTTCATTTATAACTGAACCTGCCGGCTCTTTGAGCGAAGTTTGGGCCGATTTAGCCAATGAAGCTTAAGTGAGCGAGGGAATCCGAACGTGAAAAGGTTCGGACGGCGAGGATGTTTGAGCCCGTCCTGGCGCGTAAGCGCCGACGGGCGAGTTCCGCAGCCGCCGAGCTCACGAAAGATTCATTGGCGGTCCTGCGTAAGACGAAGGAAAAGCGGCACACTGAGCGAAAAGAGCCGGCAGGTTTAGTTAGCTATAGAATAAATTTTTCGGCTAATGCGATGCGTTCGGAGGTTGGCGGATGGTCAAAGAAAAAGAACTTAATAAGCGGGTGCGGGTTACGGTCGGCAAGGTTTTGCTCGGAAAGCTTATTCATCATAGAAATGAATGTCTCCTTCATTCCCGTTGCCTTAAGCGCGGCAAGGTCAGCATCTTTCTCAAAACGCCGGCTTAAAAAATTTTCCAGCGGCTGCATCACGACTCCAAAAACGGTCATATACATTATCACCAGGGGAAAAGCAGCAATGTCTTCCAGCGAAACAAAGCCAAATAATTCCAAACAATGGGCATTACTGACAAAAATAACATAAAACAGCAACAAGGTCATAAGCGCATTTATCAAGATCAGCTTCAGCAGGTGCTTCATCCGGTAATGGCTGAATTCATGCGCCAATATCACTTCTATCTCATCGTAAGAGTATTTATCCTTTAGCGTATCGGCGAGGATCACCCGCCGCGTCCTGCCCCAGCCCACAAAGGCCGCGTTTGCCTTGAGGGTTTTCTTACTGAAATCGATCTCAAAAACATCCAGTATCTTTACGCGCATCTTTTCCGCCAGCTTTACGATGCGCTCTCTAAGCGCGGAGTCTTCCAGTTGCCGGTATTTAAAAAACAGCGGGATAATCGCAACCGGCAGGATCTTTGCCATTATCAGACTGAAAAATATCCAAAATAAGGCAACCATAAACCACCACGTATGCGGATTGCGCCCTAATACATAATAAAAAGCGCCGAAAAGCATAAGGCCGATGATATAGGATAATACGCCTGCCTTAAGCTGATCAATGAGCCATGCCCCAAACTTTTGATTTGTCAGGCCGAATTTGTGTTCAAGCATAAACGAGCGGTAAAAATTAAGCGGGAATGTCAAAACAGACGACAAGATAAGTATGCCTAGCAAATAGGCGGGAAAAACCAAATAATCTTGCCTGAAAAAAACAGATGCGCTTGCGGCAAGCCATGACGAAAATCCGGACTTAAGCAGCAGCACGATCAGCGCCAATAAATAAACCGTATCAAAAATAGCAAGGCTGTATTTAATGCGGCAGTAGCTGCCGGCCTTATCTACCGGGCCTCTCAAGGCGGCTATTCTTTCTTTGCCTTGATTTGCCCTGCAGGCTCGACATTGATAAAGGTCCTAAGCCTTCCGTGCGGAGTCTTTTTGCGGGTAAAATAGACTTTCCCGGAGCAAACCGCGAATAATGTGCCGGCCCCCTTGACGTTCTTGCCGGCCTTATAGACATTAATACCCCTTAAGAGTATCTGGCCTGTCCTTACCGGTTGGCCTCCGGATACTTTTAATTCTTCATCTTTTTTAGGTGTAGAAAAACCTCCAGCCATTTGATCCTCCTTGATTGATTAATATTTAACGTCTACTCTAAAGCCGCAAACTGTCGGCTCTTTTATGGCAACTACTGTCTGCTGCATGTGCTGATAGCGGTAATTATTGAATATCGGAAGAAAATTCATCACGAAAATGTTCATGGATAAATTATCGTTGAATTGATACTTTAGCGCCGCGTTAGCCCTGAAATCCACGTCATAGATCCCGCTGTCCTTAAGCCTTTGAATATTATCCAGGATCGTTTGCTGCGAAGCGGTCCCTATAGCGGCATTTTCCCACATCCGCATCCATTCTTTCTCTCCGGCATAATCCCAAAACGCCTGGCAATCAAAAAGTAATTTTATCTTTTTGTTCAGCTGGCTTGTGGCAAAAAGCTTTAACATGCTATTGGGCCAATTAAGCAGATTGTCCCCCCAGCTTCTTAGTATCACGCCGTCAGGAAGGGAATAGGTCTGAAAATAATCTTCGGTGCTTATCGCTGTGGCGCTGCCGACGTTGCCGACCTCCCAATTGATCTGCTTGGCATAAGCATAATTTAAACCTATGGTATTTTTCTCGGTTTTATAGGCAATTTCGCATTCCAGCCCCCAGGTCCTTAGCTTTCCGCTCACTTCGGATTTTTGTTCCGCGCTGTTCCAGCTGATCGCCTTAAGCTGATTACGGAACCCGGTCAGAGAAAAATCAAAATTACTTATATTTTTTTGATAACCAAGCTCAATACTCTTCAGCTGTTCAGGATCAGCCTTGTTTCCGGCCCTGCCGGACAAATAGAGGTTTACCGCTGTGGGCATGCGTATTGATTCCTGCATCGTCACCCTGGACGTGCCGAATTTGCCCATATCCCAGATAGCTGCGACACGCGGAGAAAGCAGGTAACGGGAAAACCTGTTCTTGTCCAGCCTGTCGGAAAGAAGAACGCTTAGATTGTCGGTTAATTTCAGGTTGGCCTCTGCCAGGAAGGCATAATTGTAAAGGCTAAACCCGTATTTTTCAGTAAAATAAACATTGGTGTAAAAAGGAGTGTAATCCAGATACTTGGCATCCGGAGCGCAAAGGATGACCGAACCGTCAAAGATAACCGCGTCTTTGGCAGACTGGCCCCATCCCGGGCCATAGGTTTCATAAGAATATTCGCCGCCTAAAGCGATATTGTGCTTATCAAAAATATCGAAATTCAGCGTTGATTTCATTTCCAATTTATTTTCCGCGTAGTTCCAGGCCATATTCGAGGGATACTTGGGGCTCGGGTTACCATTGTTATTTATGATATTAACCCAAGTATCATCAAACTGACGGCGGTAACCATCCATGGAATCAAAACTGATCATGCTTTTTAAAGTAGCGTCATTGGCAAAAATATGGTTATCTTCCAGGGCGAGAATAAACTGGCGGTTACGGGTCTCCGAACCGTTCACGTATTCGCCTGCGGTTGAATATTTAGCTACATGTAAATTATCGGTTGCGTTATTCGGCCATTCGGTCCAGGAGCGGATACGCGATGTCCCGGAATTGGTATACCTTAAATAAAGGCTGAATTCCTTTAAAAAATCGAACTGGGTATGGAATTTTATTTGCGGCTGGTTCTCGGTATCGGAATAATAGCTTGCCGGGTCATATTTACTGTAGATCCCGTCTTCGCCGACCCAGCTGCCGCTGCCGGATATGCGTGGATCAAGGTAATAGATCCTTGGGTCTATGCCGTTGGTGCTGCGGCAACTGGCATAAATATAGGCCTGGGTATTTTCAAAAGTTTCGCCTAAACTGGCATATCCGCCATAGGAATTGTAGCCGCTTACATAGGCAAGCCCTGCTTTCTTGCCTTTACCGGTAGTGGCATTCTTGGTAATGATATTGATCACGCTGGTAATCGCTCCCGGGCCATAGGTAACCGAACCCGGGCCGCGGATCACTTCTATCCTCTCAATATCATTTAAATCCCAATTTTCCAGCTCGGTAGTCATGCCGTTAGTTGCTTTTTGGTTGATCAACTTACCGTTTAAAAGCAACAAAGAACGGTAATCCCTGTCTACAATAAAGCCCCTTACGCCGATATGCGTGCTGTCAAAATGCGTGAAATACGTAAGGCCGGGCACATAGGCTTCCAATAAATCGTAAATATTGCGCACCGGGGTCATTTCAATCATTTCGCTGGTGATGATCGTAGAAGAAACCGGAGAACGCTTAATGTTTTTCTCTGTAAGGGTCCCGGCCACTACCGGCGCTATCTGCCTGAACAACATTTCTTCCAAGCCGATTTCCTGGCCGATTACCTGCGCGCGCAGGGAAATTGGAAAAGATAAGAACATTGCCGCAAATAAATAGATAAGGATTTTTTTCATCCCGGCCTCCTTAGTGATAAATCAAAACAAGTATATCAATAATGGCCCTTGAAAGCAACGCATTTCTCTCTACGATAATTCAACTTCCTCGTCTTTACCGGGTATATAGACATCAAGGCCCGTGCGGGCAAAGGTATTGGCAAGGATCTGCAGCTGGTCTTCTTCCCCATGCACCAGGAAGATGCGCTTAAGCGGCAGGCATGCGGAGACAAAATCCGCAAGGTCATTTTTGTCCGCGTGCCCGGAAAGTGCGTTGATCACCACAACCTCGGCATTAAGTTCGCATTCTACTCCGAATATCCGCACGAAGCGCTGCCTTTCTACGATCTTCCTGCCCAGCGTGTCTTTAGCCATATAGCCTACGACGAGCACGGTGTTGCGGGAATCTTCAATATTGTTTTTAAGGTGGTGCAGTATCCTGCCTGATTCGCACATGCCGCTTCCGGCAATGATCAGCATCGGGCGCTTATCCACGTTGAGCCGCTTGGATTCTATTTGGTCCCGGACAAACCTTAAATTCAAAAATTCAAACGGATTATCCCCCCGGCTGATCGCCTCACAGGTGCGATTATTCATATAGTCGCTGTGGCAGACGAATGAATCGGTGATCTCGGTTGCCAAGGGGCTATCCACATATATAGGTATAACGGGTATTGCCTTTTCCTTGAACAGCTCATTCAGCAGGTATATGACCTCCTGCGTGCGCTCAAGGCTAAACGCCGGAATCAAGATCTTGCCGCCGCGGCTGATCGTGCGATCAATCACTTCTTTCAGCCTTACCTTTGCCTGTTCAATAGGCGCGTGCTGCCTGCCGCCATAAGTACTTTCCATGATCAAATAATCCAACCCGCGAGGGGCTTGGGGATCGTCGAGCATCGGCAGATTTTTCCTTCCCAGGTCCACCGCATAGCCTATCTTTATACTGCGGGACGGATCCCTGACTTCCAAAACTACAATACTTGAGCCGAGTATATGGCCGGCATTATATAAAGTAACATGGGTATCCCTTGATACCAAAAAACTCCTGCCGTAAGTAAGGGGGTGGATCCTGCGGATTGCCCCGGAAACGTCTTTCTTGGTGTAAAGCGGTTTTACCGGAGCAAGCCCCAGCCGTTTATTGATCTTATTGACGTATTTGGTATCTTCTTCCTGGATTTTAGCCGAATCTTCAAGCATCAGCCGGCAGAGGTCTTTGGTAGCATGCGTAGAATATATCTTACAGCGCATCCCGCTTTTTATCAGGCTGGGGATATTGCCGCAGTGGTCAATATGCGCGTGAGAGATAATCAGGGCGTTTATTTTGCGGGGGTTATAATGAAAAGTGGTATTAATCTCATAGAAATCACGGCGCCGGCCCTGGAACAGGCCGGCATCAAGCAGGATCTCCGACTTATCGCTGGATACAAGATGGCTTGAACCGGTAACGGTCTTTGCCCCTCCCAGAAACTTAATTTTTACCGGCATGCTTGCTTTTCCTCATCTTGATCGCGACAAAAATCACTAAAACCAGGTAGATAAAACTAAAAATCAGGGCGGCTTTATTTGTGCCAAGGTAATTTACCAACTCCTGCGGGTCTTTGAGTATGCCCTTACCGGCTCCGGAAATAATATACTGCACCCAGAAAATACGCACCGGCGAGCCAAGGCAAACTACGGCCATATACCTCTTGAAAGAGACATCCGCCAGGCCGGCGGCAAGGTCTAAGAAACGGAACGGCACCAGCGGAACGCTGCGCAGCAGAAAAAGCCCGAGAAAACCGCTGCTGCTTATTTTTTTATCAAGGCCGGCGCTGATATTGCCCAGATGGTCCTTAACAAACTGCCTGCCTAAAAATCTGCTCAAGGAAAACAATACCGCGGCATTTATCGCTTCGGCAATAAGAATAAGCAGCGCGCTTACATAAGCCCCGAAGATAAACGCAGAGACAAGTTTAAAGATATCCTTGGATAGCCAAAAAAAGAAAGTAATAACGACATAGAGGCAGATAAAAATTATCCCGCTGTAGATCAGCGGGAATCTGCTGAAAAAACTCTCAGTTTTGTCCGGATCAATATGGAAATACCTGCCTAAAAGCCATAATAAAATAAGCCCTGCAGCGAGGATTAAAAATTTAAGCGTGGATTTCCGGGGCATTTAGCTATCGTAAGTAGAATAGTAATACGGAGTAAAGGCCTTGAATTCAGCGGCGCAGGTATCTACCAGCTTAAACGCCGGAGTTATGCTCAGCGATTTGCGCAAAGCGCAGATGTCCTCTTCCTTCTTGTTCAGCAGCGCTGCCAGCTGCTTGTCGCTGAAACCGTATTGCTTGGCTTCCAGAAGCGAATCCCGCGTAAGATCACCGCTGCCTGATACAATCCGCTTTTCCAGCTCAATGATCTCTTTTATATTATAGATGAACCAGCGGTCAACGCGGGAAAGTTCATATATTTTTTCCACGCTTACGCCGGCGCGCAGCGCATCGCCGATATAGAATATCCTCTCTGCGCCGGGGACCCTTACCTTCCGGTATATCCTTTCCAGCGACCCGTTATCTATTTTTGCGCTTTCCATGCCGCTAAACAACACGCTTTCAAGCCCTGCCTTTTTTATCTCAAGCGAGCGCAGGCCTTTTTGCAGCGCTTCCTTAAAAGTCCTGCCTATAGACATCACCTCGCCTACGGATTTCATGGAAACCGTAAGCGTGGGATCTGCGGAAGGGAATTTCTCAAACGTAAAACGCGGGATCTTGACTACGCAATAATCAATGGACGGCTCAAAACACGCGGGCGTTTCTTTAGTGATATCATTGGGTATCTCATCCAGCGTGTATCCTACGGCAAGCTTTGCGGCAATCTTGGCAATGGGAAAGCCCGTTGCCTTGGAAGCAAGCGCCGAGCTTCTTGAAACGCGGGGATTCATCTCAATCACGACCTGCCTGCCGGTATCCGGATGCACGGCAAACTGGATATTAGACCCTCCGGTCTCAACGCCGATCTCTCTGATACAGGCGATCGAGGCATCGCGCATGCGCTGGTATTCCCTGTCGGTTAAAGTCTGCGCCGGGGCAACCGTAATGCTGTCTCCGGTATGCACGCCCATAGGATCAAGGTTCTCAATAGAACAGATAATCACTACGTTATCTTTTGTGTCGCGCATTACCTCAAGCTCAAATTCTTTCCACCCGGCAACCGACTCCTCGATCAATATTTCGCTGATCATACTGGAATCAAGGCCGGCTTTGGCAAGCAGCCGAAACTCTTCTATGTTATAGGCAACGCTGCCTCCGGTGCCGCCCAAAGTAAAGCTGGGGCGGATAATCACCGGAAAACCGATCCGCTCGGCTACTTTGCAGGCATCTTTTAAAGTATATGCCTTGCCGCTTCTGGGCAGGTCAAGGCCGATCTTCTGCATCGCATCCTTGAATAATTGCCTGTCTTCGGCTTTCTTGATCGCCTTAATGTTGGCGCCGATAGTTTCTACTTTGTATTTCTTGAGCACTCCCTTTTCAGCCAGCCCTACCGCGGTATTCAAAGCTGTCTGGCCGCCTAATGTCGGCAGGAGCGCGTCCGGTCTTTCTTTCGCGATAATTTTGGCGACGATATCCACGGTTATCGGCTCGATATAAGTGCGGTCCGCGGTCTGCGGATCAGTCATGATCGTCGCGGGGTTAGAATTAACCAAGACGACCTCAAACCCTTCCTGTTTTAGCACCTTGCAGGCCTGCGTGCCGGAATAATCAAATTCGCACGCCTGGCCGATGACGATCGGGCCGGAGCCGATGATCAGGATTTTTTTAATATCTGTCCGTTTGGGCATATTTTAAAGAGACTCCTAACAGGCGAAATTCTCTATTATCGAGCTGATTTGCTGGATATCAAAAGGCTTATTTATGGAATGCGCTGCGCCCTCTTGCCGGGCCTTCTGAAGCAGGTCATCAACCGCATAACCGGTCATCATTACATATTTTGCCGCCGGGTCAATCTTCTTGAGTTCCCTGAACGTTTCCAGGCCGTTCATCTGCGGCATCTTTACGTCCAGGAAAACCAGGTCAAACCTTTCCTGCCTTGCCGCTTCGATAGCCATGAATCCGTCTTCTACGATCTTTACGATTGCAGATTTTAACGCCAGAAAACGGGCAAGAAAATCCCTGACTACCTGCTCGTCATCTACTACCAAGACTTTTATTTTTCTATCGTTTTCCATAGCGTTTCCCTCCAATTTTCTTTTTTGGCGGCCGCAGCAAACCGATGAACCGGTCAAAAAGATAATTTGCGTCATGCGGCCCCGGACCGGCTTCAGGATGGAATTGGACTGAAAATATCGGCCACCGTCTGTGCCGGATGCCTTCAAGGGTATGATCGTTCAAATTTATATGGGTTACTTCAATATCACGCTTACTCAAAGAACTCTCGTCCACGCAAAAGCCATGGTTCTGCACCGTAATATATACCCTTCCGGTCTTAAGGTCTTTGACCGGATGGTTCCCGCCATGATGGCCGAATTTTAGTTTATAAGTCTTACCGCCCATGGCCAGGCCCAGCATCTGCTGGCCCAAACAAATGCCGAAAATGGGAAGCTTGCCTAAAAGTTCTTTTACGGTATTGATAACGTACGATACCGCGGCCGGGTCTCCCGGCCCGTTGGAAAGCAAGAGGCCGTCGGGCTTGACCGCTAATATTTGCGCGGCACTGGAATCCGCCGGCATCACGATCACCCGACAATTACGCTCTTCTAATGCGCGTAAAGTATTTAATTTTATCCCGCAGTCAAGCACTGCTACTTTATATTTACCCTGCTTATTCCATTCATACGGCTTAGCGCAGGCAACACCTTTAACCAGGTCTACGCCTTCAAGACCCGGTGAAGACCTTGCCTTGACAATCAGGCTCTCATGATTAAGGTCTACGGTGGATAAGACCGCTTTCATTGCCCCTGCCTGCCGGATATGCAGGGTAAGCGCGCGCGTATCGATACCTTCTATACCGACGATATCGTTTGCCGCAAGATATTCGCCGAGTGACTGCTCCGCGCGCCAGTTGCTGGCGATCTTACTGTATTCTTTTACCACAAATCCTTCAACAAACGGCCTGCATGATTCAACGTCTTCTTTGTTTACGCCGTAGTTTCCGATCAAAGGATAGGTCATTGCCACGATCTGGCCTTTATAAGAAGGATCGGTAATGATCTCCTGATATCCGGACATACTGGTATTAAAAACGACTTCGCCGCACTTTTCTCCGGCAGCGCCGAAAGAACGGCCTCTGAATATTGTCCCGTCTTCTAAAACAAGCCTGGCTTCCGTCATGTGATTAGGTTACAAATAAATTACGGGAAGAGAACTTCCCGTCTGTCGTCAAATTAACGCCCAGCCTTTTTAACCCTACGTCGTCGCCGGGAGAAGGGATATGCGTCATATGTATTTCGCAATTCCTTAGTTCTGTAAGTTTTTTCATCGCCAGCTCTGCCGTATGATTGGTCGTGGCGCTTATGGAAAGCGCGATCAGCGTTTCTTCCAGGTCCAGGCTTTCCGATTCTTCGTTTAAGATCCCCTGTTTCAGCATCGATATCTGGTTGATGATCTGCGGAGAAAGCAGGAGGATTTCGTCGGGGATACCGGCAAGCACCTTTAATGTATTGATGATCAGGCTTGAGGCGGCATGCATCAGTTTGGAATTCTTTCCGGTTACCACTTTCCCTCCGGAAAGCTCAAGCGCTGCGCCGCAGAATATGCCGGCGTTACCTTTACCTTTTGATTCCGCTTCTTCGGCAGCCTTTCTTGCTATTTCTACGACTTTCCTGTCCGTAAGCTTAACGCCTAATTCTTCCATTAAAAGCGCCACCCTCTCCGCGGCCTCTTTCTTTTCTATTCCTAAAACATATTCCGCATTATAGCGGAAATACCTGCGTATCAGCTCCTGCCGCGCCGCTTCCTGCACTGCGTCGTCGTCAATTATGCCGAAACCTGCGCGGTTAACACCCATATCCGTGGGAGAATTATACATCGGCAGATTACTTTTCTTCTCCAATATCTTATTTAAGATCAGTTTCAATATCGGGAAGCTTTCCACGTCCCGGTTATAATTTATCGCCGTTTCGTGGTAGATATTCAAATGAAAAGGGTCAACGAGGTTAAAATCCTGTATGTCTGCGGTCGCCGCTTCATAAGCGACGTTTACGGGATGCTTAAGCGGAAGGTTCCAAATGGGAAAAGTCTCAAACTTCGCGTATCCGGCATTCACGCCTTTTTTATGCTCGTGGTATAATTGCGAAAGGCAGGTAGAAAGTTTTCCGCTATTCGGCCCGGGACCGGTAACAACCATAACCTGGTTCTTTGTCTCTATATAGTCGTTCCTGCCAAACCCCTGTTCGCTGACAACCAGGTCTACGTTAACAGGATAGTTCTCTATCGGATAATGCAGATAAACCTTAACCCCGCGGCGCTCCAGCTTATTTTTGAATACGGCTGCCGAATGCTGCCCGGAAAACCTCGTGATCACTACGGCCAGAATATCCAGGCCCCATTTGCGCAGGTCGTCGATCAGCTTTAAAGTCGCGGCATCGTAAGTTATGCCAAAATCCCCTCTTACCCTGCCCCGTTCAATATCGCCGGCATAAATGCAAAGGACAATGTCAATCTTGTCTTTTAATGATTGCAACAGCCTGATCTTTACGTTCGGGTCATATCCCGGCAGGACGCGCGCAGCATGGTAATCAAAACAAAGCTTACCGCCAAACTCAAGGCAAAGCTTACTATTAAACTTTTTAACCCTGTCTAATATCGCCGCAGTCTGTTCTTTGAGGTATTTTTCGTTGTCAAAACCGGTCTTTTCCATCTTTTACCTATGAATTTATCGGATTATTATAGTATACAAAGACGGGATTGTAAAACAGATTATACTGTTTTTTTTGCTTTTAAGGCGGCGCGAATGAACTCCCTGAACAAGGGATGCGCCCTGTCGGGTTTGGATTTGAATTCCGGATGGGATTGGACCGCGACAAAAAACGGGTGGCCTTTCAGCTCAATGATTTCAACAAGGTTGCCCTTGGGGTATATACCGGAAAAAACCATACCGTTTTTCTCCAGTAATTTTTTATATTTATTGTTGAATTCATAACGGTGCCTGTGCCTTTCCCAGACAAGGCTCTTCTTATATGCAAAATAGGCCTTTGTGCCTTTCTTGATCCTGCATGGATAGACGCCCAGACGCATTGTGCCGCCCATATCCCTGACGCCCCGCTGCTGCTCCAATAAGCTGATCACGGGATGAGCCGGCTTTTTACCGAATTCCGTGGAACTTGCCCCTTTTAATCCGCAGGCATTACGGCTGAATTCGATCACCGCGCATTGCATGCCAAGGCACAGCCCCAAATAAGGTATTTTATTTACCCTGGCATAACGGATCGCGCTGATCTTGCCTTCAATGCCGCGATAACCGAAACCGCCCGGTACGAGTATCCCGGAAACGTCCCTTAAGAGTCTTTCCGGACCGTCCTTCTCTATTTCTTCGGAATCTATTTTTTTGATCTCAACCCGGCAATCATTGGCGATCCCGGCATGGATCAAAGATTCGTATATAGATTTATAGGCGTCCTGCAGGCCGATATATTTACCCACTACGGCAATAGTTGCTTTATGCCGCGGATTAAGCGCGCGTTCAACAACATTGTCCTGCCAGCCTTTCAGGTCAAAGCGCCGGCGCCTCAAGTCAAAATGCCGCAATATTATTTTATCCAGACCCTGCTCTTTAAACACCAGCGGGATCTGGTAAATCACATCCACGTCCCTTGCCTCGATTACCTCTTCCTGCCTGACATTACAGAACAGGGATATTTTTTCTTTTACTTCGTCAGAAAGCGGTTTTTCCGTGCGGCAGACCAATATATCCGGCTGGATCCCTATCTCGCGTAAAGTACCCACGCTGTGCTGGGTGGGTTTTGTTTTTATTTCTCCGGCTACCTTTATATAAGGCACAAGAGTAAGATGAATATAAAGAGAATTCCCCCTGCCAACGTCCAAACCGAATTGACGGGCAGCCTCAAGGAAAGGAAGGCTTTCGATATCTCCGACAGTGCCGCCGATTTCCACGAGGATAATATTGGCCCCGGATACCTTAGCGCATTTCTTTATACGCTCTTTTATTTCATTGGTAATATGCGGAATAACCTGTATCGTCTTCCCCAAATAATCCCCCCGCCTCTCGCGGGAGATCACCGCATTATAAACCTGGCCGGTGGTAATATTATTGAACTTGCTTATCTTGGCATTCGTAAAACGCTCGTAATGGCCAAGGTCGAGGTCGGTCTCCGCGCCGTCTTCCGTGACATATACCTCGCCATGCTGGTAAGGATTCATTGTCCCGGGATCGACGTTGATGTAAGGGTCAAGCTTCATCAGGGTCACCTTAAAACCTACGGACTCAAGGATTTTCCCGATAGAAGCACAGGCAATGCCTTTACCAAGGCTTGAGATCACGCCGCCGGTTACAAAAATGTATTTTTTATTCATGTGTTTTGGTATGCGTAACAACAAAAAAAGCGTTTTGAAGACACTTGAAGCACTCTGTCTTAAAACGCCTTTGTTTATTGACAGTCCCCTGCCAAAATCAAGCTTAAGTATAGCACGTTAGCTTAAAACTGTCAATCCAAAAAAGAGTACGGGTTAGTTCTTCGGCTGGCGCGCCGATATGCTTAATGCCGAGAACTTACGCAGTTCAACGTCAATAAGGCCGTCGAGAGCGACAAAAGAATCCTTTAATTTTTTGACCTGCTCTTTTATTTTCTTTTCTGCCGGTTTGAACGCATCAAGATTGCTTATGCCGAGCTTATTGCTGTTTTTCACTGTGCCCAGCCACGCGGTGATAAATTTGATCGCGCTTTCGCCGCTGTCTTTCTTAGTCAAAGTTTCAAAAATGCCCAGCATGGAAAAATAAGCGTCTAACTGTGTTGCCGTAAGTATGCAGGAATCGAACATAGCGGTCAAAACAACGCTATCTTTTGTTTTGGGGGTCATCAAGCCCCTTATTTCCTGCGCCTGCCCAAGGACCTGATCGCGCAAGTCTACGATTTTAGAATCCAAGGCATAGGCGTTAAAAACACAAAACAGGGTTAACAGCAGAAAAAATACAACAGCTCTTTTCATAGCATCCTCCTTTGCCCGGTTAGGCCATTACGATCATCGCGATAGTTATCGAGCACTGCACAGTGCCGGTCTCCTTGGATTTCGGGCTGATCTGGTACTTTTCAATATTAAAGAGCGAATTCAGGTTCTCAATATTATACATGAACTCAATGACCTGCTCCATCTGCCCTTCGCAGCTTAAAACCACCTGGAATTTCTTGGTCCCGTCTTTCTCGGCTTTCACGCCTGCCGGCTTCATATCAACGATATAAAGCGAACTCTTACCGGCTTGGTTCTCGACCTCCTTGAGGAAAGACGTTGTCGCCTCTTCTTCCGATTCGGGAGAACTGAAAAAAGAGGCGTATTTCTTTGACTCCAGGATGATCTTCTCTTTCTGGGCGAGCATGCGCATATCCCTGACAATGCCGGTTTCCCCCTCCTTTATCGCGTTGTTCAACGAATTAATCCTGGAATAAACCGGATAGATGATCAGCCTGTCAAGCGCTACAAGGGACAATGCTGTGGCCGCGGCGTAAAAAATGATCTTTTCCCTTTTAGACAAGCCGGAAAGGACTTTAAGCAAAGGCTGCAGCTGAAGCTTAAACATTATATCTTCCTGCCTTCCTGAAAACCGGTAATTTCAAAGTCTGTAACGTCTTTAGTACCTTCTCTCCTCTTGGTGGTATATTTAGTTTTTACTTCCTTAAAATACTTTGACTTTTCCAGCTCTTCAACAAAAGTAAATACCGCCGACATTGATTCCGAGGCGCCCCGGAGAGAAACCTTGCCCTGGTCATCGAATTTCACGTCGCTTAGTTGCAGCTCGTCGCTGACAAGATTATATAACTCTACCAGCACCTCCAGAGAATATCCCCGCGCCGCTAAATAAGCTTTTATCCTGCTGATGCGGTCAAAATCGCTTTCCAGTTTTTTTGCCTCTTCGTTCAAGATCTGATACCTGTCGGTCACCCTCTTTAAATATAATCCTTTAAAATAAATGCCCGTGACCATTATAAAAAAGATAAGGATAAAATTCATCAGGATAAAGATCCCTGTTTTAATCAGCTCTTTACCTCTTTCTTCAAGCGTCTTCCTCAGCTTTATCTCTTCGGGCACAAGGTCAACTTTAAGCTTATCCCATGAAAAAAGCGCGGCAATGATATGCATAAAGGACATCTGCTTGGCCAGCGAAGCGGCGCGTCCGGCCTCAGCCGCAATCGGGATGCTTTTTATGTAGGGCAGGACCTTAACCGGCAGGTGCATGCTGTTATTTAACGTATCCTCCAGTTCCCTTACCGGCTCTATCGCTCCGGTAAGAATAAGCATATTAGGTATCTTTTCTATGTCTTCGTTCTGATAGGCCTCAAGCGAATGCAACAATTCTTCGACGAATTTCACCTCGTATTTTTGCTTTTCCGCCAGGATATGCTGGGTCCCGATAGGGATGCTCCGGACGAAGATCGGCTTATTTTTATAGGCGATGACAAAATCGGAATGGTTTTCATCAAGGTGCACGATATTCACGGGCGGATCGCCATTTTCAATCTTTAGCATCTTACCGGTAAATACGGCCAGCCCCTCGGCAGCCAGAAGCACCCTTTCAAGCCGAAGGCCTGCTTTATCAAGTATTTCAAGGTGCTTCTTTACCAGGCTGCGCGCTATAATTACCAGGAGTATTTTGGTATAGCTGTTCTTATACGTGCCTATCTCAATGTAATCGGCAATGATCTCGTCGCGCGAATAAGGCGTATGCCTGCCTGCCTGGAGGTTGATGATCTCTTTTATTTCCCGGGGGTCTACCGAAGGGACTTCGATGTTTTTTGTGATCACCGAATGCGAAGGGATTACGCTGATTACGCCGGGATTTTTGACTTTGAATTCCGTGGCGCTGCCCCTGACGACATTGGCAATGTCCTCGGCGATCAAGCCGCTGATATTGCGGGTGGCTATGCCGGCGATCTCAACTTTATTCAGAGAAATCACCGCATGGACGAACTTAAGATTATCGCCGGTAAAATCTATGCCGATCATTTCTTTGTTAACCATATCGGCGAATTTTTTTACGTTGATCCCAACCATCAGGGCTCCCGCCAGTATAAGATTTTCCCGTTACGGTCCAAAATGCAATAGATATCGCTTACGTTGGCGCTGTTGTTCAATTTTACCCGGCAGCGGACGAAGAAATTTTCCGACCTGACACCAAGATATTTACCGGATATGTCGGTTAATTGTGCTAACTCACTGGAGCTTAAATGCGCGAACTCGCTGAGCTTCGGCACGATCTCTGAGGCCTGCACAAAAATGTTGTCGTCTTCGGTCCCGGTTACCCTGTCTTCTCCCGCGCGGAAAAGGATGATATTTTTTACGATATTTTCATCCAATCCCAATGCCGTCAACACGAGCTTGGAAGCAGTATTGATATTGACCCTGCCGCTGCCGTAGATTGTAACATAGTTTCTTACTTTACTGAATATATTTTCATCCATGCCTTTAACCAATAATAATTCTTCCGGGATGTCAAACTTGGCGTTCTTTGCTTCATAAGGATACGGCAGGCCCTTGTAATAATTACTCTCCGCGCCTCCGGAAAATACCCCCGACTCAGCGTCGGAGTCGCGCCAGTCAATAATACAGGCTGCCAATTCCTGCGCCCGCGCTTCATCATATCCAAGTAAGCCCATAAACAACTGCCGCAAAATCTTCAATACCGCTTCCTTATTTTCACTGGATATGGTATTTACGTTGATCTTGCTCTCTTCGTCAACGAGCCCGTAACGCAAGCCCTGATCGCCCGACTCTTCGTCAACGTAATCATAACAGATATTGGCAGTCCCCGCGCCTACGCCTATATTCATGAATACGGCCGGGTTGCTGCTCCAGGCGCCGTTTAATGCGGCATACTGCGGGCCTTCCATCTGCCATTTTTTTAATTCAGAAATTGTTTTTTTTACCCCTGCCTCGGCAATAAAACGCAGGCTCGCCCGTTCATCCAGCCGCTTTGCCATCACTGCCTTCTGCCTCACCTGATAACCCAATATTACCGCAAACGCGGAAAGCAGGCAAAGAGACCACAGGACGATCACTAAAATACTCCCTGCGCAATTAACCCGCGATGGGGATAAATACTGACTGTATAAATTTACGTGTCTGATCGCCATCTCCAATTTCCAATTCTACCTTGACTGCCGGAGGCATCCCGGATTTCTGCCATGTATCCTGCCAAAAGTATATGCCGTCATCCTCTTTAAAAACATAATATTGGAATTTTAACGATTTTATATTAGTTAAAGACTGGGTAAGGCTTCCCTGGCTGCTGCCGCTATATACCTGGGAATAATCATCCTGCTGCCGGGTTAAAAGCTCGGCCTGCGGGTCATAAGAATAGGTAACCTGCCCCACGGTGGTATTCTGAAGGCGGGTGCTTTTTACAAGCGTAGGCAGGGATAATTCTTCTTCTCTTCCGGAAAAGTTTATTGAAGCCGAGTTTACGCCGTTACGCAGGTCGCGGGAAAATTTATCAAGGAAGATCACGGCATCTTCCTGAGGCAGCTGCCTGGTTATCTTCTGCCATATCCTGAGGCCGTTATTCAATACCCCGTACATTGCCATTGAAACCATTGCCAGGAGGGTAACAACCAGCAGTAACTCTATCAAGGTAAGGCCAGTTTTTGTTTTCCGGTCTGGATGCATCATTTTTCCCGCAATATCTCATATGTGCTTCTTGAAAGCGCCAAATTTCTTTTGCCGGTCTTCCATGAAAGGGAAAGGTCCAGGGCGTACAGCCGCGCCTGCTCATCGAGCGGGCCGCAAGCTAAACTCCACCGGAAAATTTTATTGTTTTCCGTAAACTCTCCGCCTTCCTGGCCGGCCAAAGGGACCCCCTGCCTGAGTTTATCCTGTGCCTGCCAGATCCTATTATCCGCCCAGGAAGCAACGTTCAAGTAGTCGGTATAATAATTAAAGGTATCCAAAGAAATAAAGAAAGCTTCGTATACCAATACCGTGCCCAGCGCCAGGGCCGCAGAGGCAGCCATTACTTCCAAAAAAGTGAATCCTGCAACGGCCCGCTTAATCCCAGTTTTTAACATCATCTGAACTCTCAACGCCGTCTTTACCCAGCGAATAAAGGTCGTAATCGGCCGGCCGGTGCTCACCGGGGCATTTATATTTATATTCCCTGCCCCAGGGATCTATGGGCTTTTTTTCAATATACGGCCCGTGCCAGTTTGTTGCTGATCCGGGTTTATCAAGTAGGGCGTTCAACCCTTCATCCGAACTGGGGAAACTGCCGTTATCCAGCTCATATAATTTTAAGGCAGTGGCAATATTGGCGCGGATATCCGCTTCCGCGGCGGTAGAACGCGCCTGCTCAGTTCGGCCGGTAAGCCGGGGCATGACCATAGCTACGAGGGCGCCGATAATAATCACGACCAGCATCAGCTCAATAAGCGTAAATGCCCTTACAGCGTGTTTTTTATCCATTGTTTTTCTCCTCCAGGTATTTTCTCCATTCATTATCCAGCTCTGCGATGCTGCGGATATGCATCGGATAAACAAATCTAAGCGCCTCCTCGAGGGATTTACCGTCGCGCAGCTGCCGGCAGAGCTCAATGAATTTCTCCGAACCGAAACGCACAATCAAAAAGTCCACCAGCGATACCGCTTGCAGATAAAACGCATTCACCAGTTTCTCGCCGCTTAAAAACAATACCCCTTTCCTGTTATCGTTTGTAGTTACGGTATTGATATAGATGCTTTCGTCTGCCCTTATTTTCCTGACATCCAGAACCATCATCTCTTCCAGCGGCAATACCAGATTATCTTTATAGGCCTGGCTTGCCATGGCTTTTATGTAATTCCTGTCCGGCTTTTCCGCCCATTGCGCAATGCCTTCATCCAGCCAGAGGGGCACTTCGCCTTTAAAACCCACGAAGTCCCGGAAGATCAAATGCGCCATCTCATGCGGCAGGAGGGATTCCACAAAACCCTTGCTCCAGGCATAACTGATTATTTTTTTACCACGGTAATCAGCCATACCCTGCGACCAATAGGGCTGGTGCGTGGCGGAAATAAAAGACTTATGGTCGGGATAGATATAGATCTTTACGCGGTTGTCCCACGTCCAAAATTCCGAATAGCGCGCGTATCCGAGGTCTCCGGCGATCCTCTTGTAATAATATTCGCTTTTATCCAGTACGTTCTTCGCAAATCCCGGGTCATTCGTGAAATAGACGATAAAGTGTTCGCTTTTAAGCTGTTCCCAATCCTGGCCGCAGGCATTCTGTTGCGGCAGCAAAAAACACAAAGATGTTAACGCGCAGAGTATTGCTCCCCTCATAATCCTTTCAGTTGCTTAATCTTATTTATTTCCTCATATATTTTATCTATCTCAAAAGGTTTATACAGGCACCCCTTGATATTAAGCTTCAGCTGCTTGATATCTTCACAACGCTCGACATACCCGGTGATCAGAATAATCGCCAAGTCCGGCTTTGCCTCTTGTATCTTTAAATAAAGCTCCGCTCCCTGCATATCCGGAAGCACCGTATCCACAAACGCCAGGTCAAAATCCTTTTCTTTCAGGCTTTCCAGCGCTTCTTTGCCGGTTTTAGCCGTAACCACGTCGTAGATGTCTTCTTTAAGCAGCTTTTTGAAAAAATTTAAGACTACTTCTTCGTCATCGACAATAAGCATCTTCAAAACACCCCGAGGCGTCTTATTTTTTATGCAACCGTCAATAAGTTTTTTTATTTGCATCACGTCAAAGGGCTTTTTAAGCGCGTGGGCTACGCCTTCCTTCTTGGCCTGCTCAAGGATCTCATTCACCGCATAGCCCGTCATCATCACGTACGTAGTATCCGGGCTTATTTTTTTGAGCTCCCTGAATGTTTCCAGGCCGTCAATACCGGGCATTCTGACATCAAGGAATACGAGGTCGTAGCTGGATTTCTTTGCCATCTCAATCGCCTTGAACCCGTTCTCCGCGGCTTCAGCGTTCAAGCCGTTTACGGTCAAAAGCTGGGTCAAGAAATTCCTCACCACTTCCTCGTCGTCAACAATCAACACATTAATATTTTTTTTAGCATCCATTTATCCGTATCTCCTCTCTTACAGAAATCTACTACAGCACCTTCTAATCCGATTCGTAACTTACGCGCAGCACTTCCTTTAAAGTAGTTATCCCGTTGATAACCTTTTCGCAGCCATCCTGATATAAGGTTCTCATGCCGTTTGCCTGCGCCGCCTGCTTAATTTCGGCAGCCGGGCATTTTTTAGTGACCATCTCTTTTATCGGATCATCAATAACCAGCAATTCAAAGATACCAATGCGCCCCTTATACCCGGTATGCCGGCAAAAAAGACAGCCCTTGGAACGAAAAAGGCCAGCCTTTGCATCTTTATCCATGCCCAAACTTTGACGGATTTCTTCATTAGGAGAATACTCTTCTTTGCATTTCGGGCAAATGACCCTTACCAGCCTCTGCGCCAGAATGCCGATAACGCTGGCAGAGATCAAGAACGGCTCAATGCCCATATCAACCAGCCTGGTGATCGCGCCGGAAGCGTCATTGGTGTGCAGGGTGGAAAAAACCAAATGCCCAGTAAGCGCTGCGCGAATAGCGATCTGCGCAGTCTCCAGATCCCTGATTTCGCCGACCATGATAATGTCCGGGTCCTGGCGCAGTATTGCCTTTAAGCCGCTGGCAAAAGTAAAGTTTATTTCGGGGTCTACCTCACCCTGATTTATCCCCTGCAAAAGCTGCTCCCGCGGGTCCTCAAGGGTTATAATATTCTTCTCCTGCGAATTTAATTTTGTCAACGTTGAATACAAGGTGGAAGTCTTTCCGCTGCCGGTCGGCCCGGTAACCAGAATTATCCCGAACGGCTTACGAATCAACGATTCAAAAACCTGTAAATTCTGCGCGGAAAACCCTAATTTATCAAGGCTTAAAAACGCGGAAACGCGGTCTAATATCCTGATCACCACTTTCTCGCCGAAAGCGATCGGAAAGGTAGAGATACGCAGATCCACTTCCCGGTCTTCTATGCGCACGCGAAAACGCCCGTCTTGAGGCAGGCGGTGGTCTGTGATGTCTAATCCGGCAACGACCTTGATCCGCGGCACAACGGGCAAATTCATTCCCCGCGGAAAAGCGGCAAGCACGTGCATGATGCCGTCTATCCTTAGGCGGACTTTTACCTGCTCTTCTTCCGGCTCGATATGTATGTCGCTGGCATTATCTTTTATCGCCTGCGCGATGATCAAGTTAACCAGCTTTATTACCGGCGGCTCTTCAACTATCCTCTGTATCCTTACCAGATCAAGTTTATCTTCCTGCACAAACGTAACCCCGCCTGCCTGCAGGCCCTTAATGATATCGTCGATGGAGTTGCTCACGGTATAATATTGCTCAATTGCCTTGACAATCTCAACCGGGTCTGCCTTTACTGCCTGGATCTTGCATCCGGAAACCGCCGCTGCCTCATCTAATGCGATAAAATCAGCCGGATTACTCATCGCAACGGTCAAAGTATCCCGGACCTGAAAAATAGGAATGATCTTATGCCTCCTGGCTACTCTTTCGGGAATAGTATTTAATATAGCGGGATCGATTATATAATTATTCAGGTCAACCGAAGGGACGTCTTTACCGGGTTTAAGCATCCTTCCCCTCCAATAGCTCTTTTATTTTAGCGGTAAGCTCCTTTAGATCAAACGGCTTGGTAATATAGCAGTCCGCGCCTACTTTCTCGCCCCATTCCTTATCTTCTTTTTGGCTTTTTGCCGTGAGCATGATCACCGGTATATTCTTATACCTTTGATCAAATTTTAAGAGCCGGCAGACCTGATATCCGTCCATGTCCGGAAGCATCAAATCCAAAATAATCAGGTCCGGATTTTCCGACTTTGCCTTATTATAAGCGGTATTTCCGTCGGTAGCAACCGTGACTTCATAGCCGGTTGCCTCCAGCCGCATCTTTATGGTCGTAACAATATCCGGCTCATCATCTACCAAAAGGATCTTTTTAGCCATTATAACGCAACCTCCTTAATCGGAAGCGTAAAGCTTAATTTGCTCCCCTTGCCTAATTCGCTCTCTGCCCAGATCTTCCCACCGTGCTTTTCCACGATGCCTTTGGATATACTAAGGCCTAAGCCGGTGCCCTTAACCAGCGCTTTAGCGCCAGGCCGGCTGACTTGATAAAATTTATCAAAAATCTTTTCCAAGTCAGCCGTGGGTATGCCTGAGCCGGTGTCTATGACGTCAGTTTGGATAAAATCTCCTTCTCTGAATATATTAACGTTGATTGAACCGCCGGAAAGCGTAAATTTCAAAGCATTGCCTACAAGATTAGTGATCACCTGCGTGATCCTGTCGGCATCCGCCTGAATGCGCGGCAGGCCGGCTGTAAAAGAAGAGGATAATTTGATCCCTTTTTCTTCTGCGATCTTTTGCAAGAAACCGATGGCATCGCTTGCCAGCGCAGCGATATCCAATTGCTGCTTATTTAACTGTATCCTGCCTGCTTCAATACGCGAAATATCCAAGAGTTCAGAGATCAAACGGTTTAGGCGGTCAATATTGCGCTCGATAAGCAGGAGGCATTCATTCTGGCTTTGGTTCAGGCTGCCGGTAATCCCTTCCAACAGGTTCTCGGCCGCGCCTTTCATCGCCGCTAAAGGCGTGCGCAACTCATGGGAAACCAAAGAAACAAAATCATTTTTCATCCGCTCAATCTCCCGCTCTTTGGTCACGTTCCTCAAAACCATTACCACGCCCAGCGGCTTCTCCGTTTCATCCTGTATGCAATTTGTTTCAACGTGGATGATCCGGGCAGACGGCTTCTCCATATATATTTCCTTGATCGGCGGAAAACATACCTTCTTTTTTACGGCGTCGGGCGGATTGCTTAATCCCGATTCATGGAAAAATTTTAACAGCGCTGCGGCATCCAATTCCTGATGGTAGTAACCCAATATATCCCGGGCCGCGGCATTAAAAATAACCACCTGATTTTTTTCATCAAACATGATTACCCCTTCCGACATCCGCTCTACCATTATCTTCATCTTGCTTTTCTCGGCTGCCAGTACGGACTGCAATCTTTCAATCGCAGACGAAGCCTGAGAGGCAATAGTATAAAATAATTTTATGTCGTCGTCGGAATAAAAAACATTTTTAACGCTGCTTACGCTTAATATACCTACTGCCTTGTCCCTTAGGAACAGCGGGACGTCAAAAGACGAGATTATCGACTGAAGCGGAGAACCCGCTTCTGCCAACTCCCCCTTAAAATCCATGGCCAGTTCTTCTTCGGCGACTGCCTCCCCCCTTAAGTTATTTAAAGCAGACAACACCTTGCGTTTTGCCGAATCAATAACCTCCGTTTTTAATGGATGTGCTATGCGGACCGCCATTTTTGCCTTTTTTTCTTCTTCAGAAACGATCAACGATATACAAAGGTCGTAATCTATGATCTTATACAGGGAATCCATGATAAAACGCAGAATATCGTCATAATTAAGCGTATAGCTGATGCTGTTGCTTATATCATAAAGCACGGATAATTCAAAAAGCCGCTGTTTTAGCTCTTGCGAAAGGCACTGATTCTCTTCCTTTAATTTTTCCGTCTCAACCGTCATCTATTTCTTTGATTTCGCCGTTTCAATATACTTAAGGATATTATTTATTTCAAAAGGTTTATACAGGCATCCGGAAACCGCCAGTGTACCTTCAATTGACTTCGCCTTCTGGGGAAATCCGGTGATCAAGACGATATTTGCCTCCGGCAGAATGGCTTTAAGCTCATTATACGCATCCACTCCGTTGGCATCCTTAAGCACAAGATCAAGGAAAATAAGGTTAAATTTATTTTGCTTTGCCAGCATAACGGCTTCCTCTTTACTATGCGCACTTTTACAGGAGAGATTTTTTTGCGCCAGCAAAGAAGAAAAAAATTCCAGGATTGTTTCATCATCGTCAATAACAAGGATGTTCAACTGCTCCCCGGATTTCACGGCACTGACCTTATCCAGGACCTCTTTTATCTGACTGATGTCAAAAGGTTTGCGTATGTCGCCGTACGCGCCTTCTTTACGGGCCTGTTCAAGCGTGTCCTCTACGGCATATCCGGTGATCATTACTGCCTGCGCATCAGGATCAATCTGACGGATCTGGCGGTAAGTCTCAAGGCCGTTAAGCCCGGGCATGCGCACGTCAATAAAATAAAGGTCGAATTTACCTGCCTTCACCGCTTCCACCGCCTTATATCCGTCTTCAACGTCAATTACTTCCAGCCCCAGTAAAGACAAAAGACGTTTAAAAAAATCCCTGACGATTTTTTCATCATCCACTACCAGAACCTTAAGCTTAGCTTCACCCATTTTCTTCCTCCTTGTGCCCTGCCAAACTTGATAAAGGCAAATTTATCCTGAAAGTAGCCCCTTTACCCTGCTCGCTTTCAACCTTAATATTTCCATGATGCTCCTTGATGATACCGTAAGCAATGGAAAGGCCAAGGCCCGTGCCCTCTCCCATGGGTTTAGTAGTAAAAAATGGCTCAAAGATTTTATCCATATCGTGCGCAGCTATACCGATGCCGTTATCGGAAATGGAAACATATACCTGCTTCTCGCTTATTGCTAAACCCGTCCTGATAATAATTACCCCGCCGGCTTTTCCTGCTTTTTTTTCTATCGCCCATTTGGCATTAGCGATCATATCAAAAATAACCTGCTGCAATAGCTGAAAACTGCCCATGACCAGCGGCAGGTCGGGAGTAAGGTCTTTGTTGATATTAATATTCTGCATTTTTATTTCGTAGCCGACTATATCTATGACCTTTTCTATTACCTCATTAAGAGAAACCAGTTGCATTACGCCCTTGGAAGCGCGGGAAAATTCCAGCAATGACTGGGTTATTTTTTTACACCTTAATGCCGATTCTTCGGCTGCCTTCAGCACATCATCAACTTCAGCCATATCAAGCTCTTTCTTTTGCTCTTCCATCATCCGGATCAGTTGAATGTTATTTAAGACTCCAGTGAGCGGATTATTAACTTCATGGGCAATCCCGCTGGCAAGCTGGCCTAAAGAAGCCATCTTGGCCGATTGCACCAGCTGGGCCTGCGTTTGCGTAAGCTGCGAGTACGCGGCCCTTAATTCCTCCTCGGCATGCCTGGTCTTGGTAATGTCCTTGTCCGCTCCGCGGTAACCCTTAAGCACGCCATGTTCGTCTATAACCGGCGTGGCGTTTGTATCTAAAATGACCATACTGCCGTTCTTGTGTACGTTCAGGTTGATATGGCTCCTGAAGTTTTCTTTTTTAGCGAAGCTCTCAAAGACTCCGCGTTTTAGCTCCTCCTTAACGTCCGGATGAAAAAAGTCGTAAAAATATTTTTTCCCGACTATTTCTTCAGGCTGGTAACCGAGTATCTCTTTTACGGCAGGGCTTGAATAAGTATATAAGCCTTTGGAGTCGACTTCCCATATCCATTCACCGGCGCTTTCCGCTACCTGCCTGAACCGCTCATCGCTTTCTCGCAAAGCCGCTTCTGCGCGCTTACGCTCATCGATCTCCTTAACAAAAGACTCTCTCTGCTCAAAAAACTTTTCTATTAACCTGCTTATGCTGCCGAATTCGCCTTTTCCTTTATTAAGCTTATTGATATAGACCACGTCTTGCGTCTTCAACGTTTTAGATATTAAGCTAAGCGGCACGCTTATCCAGCGGGTGATAAAAATTATAATTAAAATAAAAACTAAAAAAGCAAAAATCGCAAACAGCAGAGAATATTGCCCGATTTGCCTATTCAGCAATAAGACGCTTGCGGATTTTAAAAAAACGCTGATGCGCGCCACCGGCAGGCCGTCCGGCCCGTTCAATAACCTGAAGATATGGATTGTCCCTTTATCCACATTGTCGTCATCGGCGATACTCATGCCCGGCGAAAAAAATGTAACCGCTACTATGCCGCCGGTAAGCTGTGAAAGCTCATCGATGTAATCCTTATCCCAGAGTTTGGCGGCAAAGAAATAACCCTTGGGGTCTGTCTTGCGCTCAGGGTCAAGCGTCGGATGAATGGTAGCGCCGCGTATTTCTTCTACCCCCTGCCCTGTATTTATGAAAAAGTGGCATAGCCGCTTGTCGATAAATATTTTCTTGATCGCTTCTGCCGAGAAAGGAAAATTTTTCAGCGTTTCATCATCCAGGTTGCTTACGGAATACGCAAGGTCGCCGTTAATGTTGAATATCCATGCCGAATCGGTATTAAAGGTACCCAGTCCGGTCTCGATATTCTGGGCTGCCCAATCTTTCTTATTCTGCGGGTCATTGACAAAATTAACCATTTCATCCCAATAGGTATAATCAAAAGCAAACAGCTCCATGCCTTTTGCTTTGAGCGCCAACAGCTTGTGAAAAATATCGTTCTTTTCCCGCTCGTCCTGCTGCAACATCAGGCTTAGGGTCCGTCTGCCGATGCGATTGTGTATCAAGAGGCTGGCGGTAAAAATTACGCCCAGCAATAACAACAGGATAATTACCTTTGTCTGTACTCTCATGGCTTATCTTCTCATTAAGTGCCGGCCTTCTCTAAAACCGGTAACTCTATCGTAAAGACCGTCCCCTTCTCCGGTTCACTTTCTATCCTGATATTGCCCATATGTTCTTTAATAATGCTGTATACGATGGAAAGGCCAAGGCCCGTGCCCTCTCCTACGGATTTGGTGGTAAAGAACGGATCAAATACCTTACCTATATTTTCCTTACTGATCCCTATGCCGGTATCGGATATAGATAGCGTCACTTGTTTAATGTCGTGATCATAGCTTGTCCGTATGACGATCTTGCCTCCTCCTTTACCCGACTTCTTTTCTATGGCCCATTTTGCATTAGAAATAATATCAAAAATCACCTGCTGCAAAAGCTGCGGGTCGCCGGAGATCAGGGGCAGATTCGGTTCAAGTTCCGTGCGGATAAAGATATTCTGCAGCTGCATTTCATGGCTGATCAGGACGATTACTTTCCCTGTCAACTCGTTCAACGAAAGCGGCTGGAATGACCGCGCGGAAGCCCGGGAAAAATCAAGCAGGGACTGGGTTATCCGCTTGCAGCGCAGGGCGGACTCTTCAATAACCGATAAAAGTTCCTTAAAATCATCTACGCTGAATTGGGCCCGGCTTTCCGCTTCCATCCTGATCAACTGCACATTGTTCAGCACGCCGGTCAGGGGATTATTGATCTCATGAGCAACGCCGCCGGCAAGCTGGCCGATAGAGGCCATCTTAGCCGACTGGATAAGCTGCGTCTCGGTTTGTTTAAGCTTTTCATAAGCTATCTTGAGGCTGCCTTCTGCGCGCTGGCGCTCCGTAACCTCTTTCATAAGCTCATCCCGGGAAACGGTTATTTTCTGCAGGTCGCCGGTCATTTTATTGAAAGCGGCTGCCAGCTCGCCGATCTCATCTTTGCCTTTTATAGAGACTTTATAGCTTAAGTCGCCGGAAGAGATCCTCTCCGTACCCATGATCAATTCCTTGATTGGCCGGCCCAGGATAAATTTAACCAACAAAGTAACAAAAACCAGGATGATAATAATACCTACGAGGGTCAGGACAATGATGTCGTTTTTAATCATCCCCATCTTCTCCATCAGGTCGGTAAGCGAAAAGGCAAGGCATACTTCACCAATCCTTTCCATCTTCATTCCTTGAGATCCGGAGAAGATCATCTCATCCGGTGATCCGGCTACTCTCTCGGTCAAGATAGAACCGACGTAACTTCTGATGTATTTTTTATCTCTCCCGCCTTTCGTGAACAGGACCCGGCCATCTTTATCCTTAACCTCGCAAAAGATAACGTCTTTATACTTCAGCGCTGCGCTTGCGATGCTATTAAGTAATTTATCGTTTCCCGTCAGCACCGAATATTCGCTGCCGGAAGCAAGGCTGTTAACGAGTATCTGCGCTTTTTCGTCAAACTCCTGAAGCAAGATCTCTCTCTGCCGCTTAAAAGAATAGTATCCGGAGCCTATAGTCAATATCGCAGTCAGCACGGCAACCATGGCAATGATTTTTTCTGAGATGCCGAATTTAATCTTCATCTGCCGAACACCTCCCCGGCCTCGCTTATCATCTCCTGTGGGATATTTATGCCCAGTCTCTCGGCAACTTTCAGGTTTAAAGAAAACTTCATTTTTCTCGGGGCAGTCATTTCCGGTGGGCTACCGGCTTTTCCGGAAACAATCTTAATCACAAGTTCTGCCGCCTGCCTGCCTAGATCCGTATAGTCACAATCAAAAGCGAGCAAAGCCCCGGCTTTTGTATAAGCCGAAGATAGCCCGACCACGGGAATTTTTCTCTGTAACGCCTCCAAAAGCAGGTGTTCCGTTGTTTTAGGCAAATAAGTTGAAGGATCGGCGATCATCAGGAAACAGTCTATTTCTCCAAAAACATCCAGCATTGCTTCGGAAAATTCTTTCTGCCCATTGATCTGCCTGCCGGAAACTTCCAGGCCTGTGTTGCGGGCCGCCTGCGAAACCGCGTTAAAAACTTCAGAGTATTCAGGCGAATAAATCACCCCGATCCTTTTGGCTTGCGGCAGGATCCTTTTTAGTTCCTTTAGCTTTAATTCAAAGGGAATGTCCATTGATACGCCGGGAGGGATAATATTGCTGGCAGCGGGGTTTAATACCATGGCATAGACTACCGTTAAGCCCGTCTCGGCAAATGCCTGACGGCTGGCTTTAGTCGCCGGCGTGCCCAAACTAAAAATCAACTGCGGCTTTGCCTCATTGATATTGTTTTTGAGGTCCTGCGGCATTGACTCGCCGACAAGGTCAAATTCCACGATCTTTATATTGTAATCGTATGCCTCCATTGATCTTTTAAACGTTTCCGCCACTTCCATGTAGGGGCCGATACTGCGGCTCTTTACGACTACAATGATCGTGTTGGAAGACGCGCGGCTATAGGCGCAAGGCAGGGTAAATATCGTAAAAAACAGCAGGCAGGCGGTCATCCGTTTTAATCTACGCCTAAAAATCACCGCTTTTCACCTCCTAAAACAGGCAGTTTTATTTTGAAGATAGACCCCTCGCCTGCTTTGCTCTCAACTTCAATACTGCCGTTATGCTCATTTATGATATCACGGACAATAGAAAGCCCGAGGCCGGTGCCTTCTCCGGAAGGTTTAGTCGTAAAAAACGGCTTAAAAACCTTTTTCAGGTCATCTTCGGGTATCCCGATACCGGTATCAAGGATAGAAATAACCGCCTTTTTACAGGAAGGCTCATAGGCTGTCTTTATGGTAACCTTGCCGCCCTGCCTGCCTGATTTCTTTTCTATTGCCCAACAGGCGTTATTCACAATATCAAATATTGCCTGCTGCAACAGGAGCGGGTCGGCAGATACCGCCGGGATGCCATCGCCGAGCCACCTCTCAACGGTAATATTGTTTATTTTTATCTCAAGCGCAAGGAGGTTGATTGATTTTTCTATGATCTCATTCAGAGAAACGCATTGGTATACGCCTTTGGAGGAACGCGAAAAGTCAAGCAGGCTGCGGGTTATCCCGGAACAGCGCAGCGCCGATGTTTCAATGGTATCCAGCAGTTCACGAAAGTCCTGCGCGCTAAAATCATTTTTTTGCTCTACCAGCATCTTGATCAATTGGATATTGTTCAAGACGCCGATCAGGGGATTATTTATTTCATGCGCCACGCTGCCGGCAAGCATACCGATGGAAGCCATTTTTGCCGATTGGATCAACTGGGAACGCGCCTCTTTTATCCGCCTCTGCGCTGCTTTAAGTTTTATTGCAATTAATAACAAAGCAGCCAAAAGGAGTAATAAAACAGCAAGAAAAACAATGGTTATCATTTATCCCGCCCCTTTACTCCGGTTTAGCTTCCTTATATGCAATAGTCCGCCTGATCTCTTTTAGTAAGTCATTAAAATCATACGGCTTCACAAAATAACCGATCACCCCCAGGCGGTATGCCCGCTTAATATCTTCTTCGCGTCCGAGCGCCGAGATGACGATTATCGGTATGCCTTGAGTTTGATCGTCGCTGTTAAGCATCTCGCAGATCTCCAGGCCGCCGAGGTTAGGCATAAGCAGGTCAAGCAGGATGATATCCGGCCTGAAAGCTTTGATCTTATCTACGATTTCTTTGGGGTGGCGCGTAACCTCTACTTCAAAATCCGAAAGCTGCAATAATCTCTGCAGGCTTGTCAGGACAGCCTCATCATCGTCGGCAATGAATACCCTCTTCTTTAGCGACATGATCTCTCCTTTTTTATTATCTTACCATCATATTCATCTCAAATATCGGCAATAGCATCGCAATGACGATAAAACCGGCGATGAGCCCGACAGTCAGGATCATCAACGGCTCAAGCAGGTTGGTCATCACCTTCATAGCTTCGTCGGTATCGCGCTCATAGCTAAAGGCGACCTCAGAGAGCGCTTCGGTCAATTTGCCCGATTCCTCCCCGACAATAATCAAATTTGTCATAAAAACAGGAAATAGCTTTGAATTCTTAAGGCTCCTGCCGAAGGATCCGCCCTGCTCAAGTTCTTTGTAACTTAGCTTCAGCTGCTCCCTGATGACCTCATTATCTACCACGGGCAGGGCTACCTCGATCGCCCGCAATATCGTGATGCCGCTTTTTAAAAGCAGCTCCATTGTGCGGTTAAAACGGGCCAATTCGGCCTTAAGCATAAAATTCCCAAATATCGGAAGATGCAGCTTTAAACGGCTGAAGAACGGCCTTGCCAGGCCTGTCCTTGACTGCCGGCGGATGATCAACACAACAGCTGCCAGGATTACCCAAAGCCGCCACTGCTTTAGGTAAGCGCTTACGGAAATAAGGATGCGCGTGGGAAGCGGCAGGTCCTGGCCCATGTTGATGAATATCTGCATCAGCCGCGGCATCACAAACGTAAGCATAAAAACTATCGTGGCAATACCGACAATCGCCATCAATGCCGGATACGCCATGGCCATACGGAAACGTGAAAGCGCCTCTTCCTGCTTTAAGCGGTATTCGGCGATCCGCAAAAGCGCGTCAGGAAGCACTCCGCTGTCTTCTCCGGCGCGGATCAACGCGATATAAAGCGAAGAGAATACTTTAGGATACCGGCTCAGGGCCGAGGAAAAAGTCGTGCCTTCTTTGACCGCGGCATATATATTACGCAGCACCGCCTGAAAATTACGGCTGTCTGTCTGTTCAAGGATTATATTGATCGCGTTAAGTATCGGCACTCCGGATTTTAAAAGACTGGCGAGTTCACGGCTGAAAATAGTGACTTCACGCGGTTTTACCCTGCCGGTAGCGGGGCCTGCGCTTATTCCTGATGAAAAGGCGGCTGTATCCTTACGTTCTTCCAGGAATACCGGCAAATACCCCATCTGGCTGATTTTTTCTATCGCTTCTTTTTCGGAATATGCCTCAACCGTAGATTCAATTACTTCTTTAGGGCCTTTCTTGGCGCGGTATTTATAAATAGCCATCGCTTACCCTTTCTCTTCTTCCACGTATTTATCAAGCAGCGAACGTTGACTGCCGGTTACATCCAGAAAACAGACAGCAATATTATATTTGCCGCCGGTTTCTTCAATCCTGACTACCCGGGAAAGGCATTGTACCGGCTCCTGCCGGTTGGGCAACTCGATCTTTAACTCTATTATTGACCCCACAGGCAAAGGGTCATTTGTTACAAAAACCAGACCGCCGGCGGAAATATTCTTCGTCACGCTGAACTGCTCTGCCGCATAACCCTTCTTAACAAGCTCTTCTTCTGATTTAATGACGCTATAACGCAAATTGACTTTATTATTCAGCCGGCTGTAAACCCGTTTATCATCAGGCCTAAATGCCTCCTCTGAATGTTCCGGCAAAGGCGCGCTGTTTGCGTAGGCCTCATTTTTACCGCCCTTATCCAGTTTATCTTCGGCGGACGTTACTTTCATCACTTCTTCCGGCGTGCTGATGCCGCTGATCACCTTTTGCCATCCGTCCTGCCGCAAAGTGCGCATTCCCCGGATGATCGCCGCTTTTTTGATCTCCTCGGAAGTAGTCTTTTTTAAAATCAGTCCTCTTATCCGCTCGTCGATCAATAGTATTTCGTATATCGCAGTGCGGCCGAAAAATCCGGTAAAATTACAGCTGTTGCAGCCTTTAGCCTTAAATACTTTTACCTCATCAATCGAACGCAGGCCTAAGTCCGCGGCAATTATTTTCTTTAGCTCCGGGGGTGCCGCCTTATCTTCATATTTACATTCCGGGCAGAGCACGCGGATCAAGCGCTGGGCAATAAAAGCCTCAACGCTGGAAGCCAAAAGATAGGGCTCAACCCCGATATCGATCAACCGGGTAATGCCGCTGGCTGCGTCATTGGTATGGAGAGTAGAAAAAACAAGGTGGCCGGTAAGGGCAACACGGATAGCGATCTCGGCGGTTTCAATGTCCCGGACCTCCCCTACCATGATCACGTCCGGGTCATGCCTTAAAATGCTGCGCAGGCCGCGGGCAAAATCAAGGCCGATCTCAGGCATAACCTGTATTTGGGTAATACCGGGCATTTCATATTCAATAGGGTCTTCAATGGTAATGATCTTCCTGTCTTTAGTGTTTATACGGCTAAGGCAGGTGTAGAGCGTGGTGGTCTTTCCGCTTCCCGTGGGCCCGGTAACAAAAATTATGCCGTGCGGCTTTTGGATCAATTCCTCAAAAGTCTGCATATCTCTCTTGGGAAGCCCGAGCTTTTCAAGGCTAAAGAGCATCTGTGTAGGCAGGATCCTTACAACGATGCTTTCGCCGTAAGGGGTAGGAATGGTGGATATTCTTAAGTCCAGTACCTGCTCCTGCACCCGCACGACCGCCCTGCCGTCCTGAGGGAGCCTGCGCTCAACGATATTAAGGCTGGACATAATCTTAATGCGCGAGATTATCGCGTTCAAGAAATTCTTTACTTCCGGCCCGACATTAGCGTCATAGAGAATGCCGTCTATGCGGTAGCGCAGGGCAACTGACTGCCGGTATGGCTCAATATGGATGTCGGTAGCGCGCTTTTTCCAGGCCTCAAGGATGATCTGGTTGACCAGCTTTATTACCGAAGCATCTTCGGCCATTTTGCCGATGTCTTCCACAGCCTGTTCCTGCGGCGCCTCGCTGGAAGGCCTGGCCTTGGAGCCCGTCGCGGCAATCATTTCTATAGTATCTGCCGCAATGCCGTAATATTTTTTCAGGCACTCGGTAATATCATCATGGCAGGAAAGCACCATTATAATGTCATAGCCCAACTGCGTCCTTATTTCATCCTGCGTTTTCAAGTCAAGCGGAGAAGCAACGGCAATGGTAAGATTCCTTTCCTTTAACTCTACCGGCATAAACTTGTAATACAGCGCTATTTTTACCGGGATCTTATTGATTATCTCCTTATCAACGGGGATCGCTTTTAAATTAATACAAGAAAGTTTCATTTTTTCGGCAAGCAGGTCCAGGACGTCCTGCTCCCGGGCAATACCCTTATTGACGACGATCTGCTGCAGGCTTTTTCCGGTAGACAATACTTCCTTCAAGAGCGGCTCAAGCGCTTCTTTGGTGATCAGCCCTTTTTCCAGCAATGCCTCATATAGTATCGTATCTGATCTTTTCGCCATTATTCAAGGATCCTTGTTATATCGCCGCGCATATATTTGCGGTAGCGGCTGATCGCCTCATCCATATCCTCGTGGCTGGTGAGGGCGAATTTCAGCTTTAGCGGCCGCGATTCCTCTTCGCATTTCTTCAGCGCCCAGACATCCATCGGGTTAGTAATGGCTATAGTAACCGAAAAATCGTCTTTTTCTACCGGAAAACATTTGTATTCCAGCACTAGCGACGGGCTGAACTGCTTCAAAAGGTCCCAGTTAAGGTAACGGTCCTTTAAGGCCACCAGGGGAATACTGAATTGTTCAGCCAACGCCTCAAGCAGGTCAACTTCCCTGATGTAGCGCTTCTTTAAAAGTATCGCGCCGAGGAATTCCCGGTTCCTTTTCTGCAACTCAAGGGCTTCGCCGAGCTTCTTCTGGTTTATAATTCCCCTGCTGATCAGGATCTCGCCGAGTTGTTTTTGTATTTTTTCCATACTTATCCGCCTCACGGCAGGGCGCCGATCAAATAAAATTCTTCTTCCGGCTTTGAATCAACGCGGCCGGACATGATCTTTTCGCAGCCATCAAGGGTCTGCTCTACCGTTACATAAGCGCCTTTTTTACCCGTATAAACCTCGCTGACGAAAAACGGCTGGGTGAGAAAATTCTGTAATTTCCGCGCACGCTCATAAAGCACGCGGTCGGCGTGCGATAATTCATCAATACCGACGACAAGGACGATGCGCCGGAGCTCTTCATACCTTTGGAATATCTTTACGACCTCCTGGGCAACGTCAAAATGGCGTTTACCGACGATATCAATGTCAAGGTTTGCCGACGACGAAAGCAGCGGGTCGATCGCAGGGTATAACCCAAGCTGGATGCGTTCGCGGGAAAGTACCAGCACCGAATCAAGAAAACTGAAGATCGCCACAACTGCCGGATCAGTAAGGTCATCTGCCGGCACGTATACCGCTTCAATGGAAGTAATTGACCCTCCGGATTCGGCAGTTGTCCTGATCCGCTCGTGGAATTCGCTGACCTCGGCCAAAAGAGTCGGCTGATAGCCGGTTTCTGAAGGCACGCGACCCAGGAGCGTTGAGATCTCAGCGCCTGCCTGGACAAAACGGAAGATATTATCAACGAACAAGAGGACGTCCTGATTTTTACGCTGGATGGACTCGGCGATAGTAATCCCGGTCATTGCCACGCCAAAACGCGCGCCCGGCGGCTCATTCATCTGGCCAAAGACCATCATGGTTTTAGATAAAACTTCATGATGCTCCAATTCAAAATAAAGCTCGTTACCTTCGCGGATACGTTCTCCCACTCCCACAAATACGCAACTTCCCTGATACTTCTTGACGATATGCTGGATGATCTCAAGCGTTAAAACACTTTTACCAAGGCCGGCGCCGCCTAAGATCCCGGTCTTTGAACCTTTTACCAGCGGAGAAAGTAAATCAATGATCTTGATCCCGGTTTCCATAACCTCAAAATGCTTGCGCATTGACTTATCTTTGCTTAATTTCACCCGCGTGCCCATCTCCGCTTTTCTTATGGGTATCTTCTCCGGAGAAGAGATCGGGCCTTTCTGGTCAATGGGGTCGCCGAGCACGTTAATAATCCGGCTGTAGAGCGCTTCGCCGGTGGGTATCTGAATGGAGCCGCTGGAAATGCTCACTTCCTGGCTGCGCTGAAGATTGGTCGTGGAATTGATGGCGATACAACGGGCAAGATTACCCGGTAAATGCTCGGCGATCTCAAGGACCACCTCGCTGCCGTCTACTGTCTTAGTAATCAGCATTGTATAAATATTCGGCACGTCCTCTGCCGACGGGAATTTTACGTCCACTACCGGGCCCTGCACGGAAACGATCTTGCCTTTTACTTTCGCATTAACCGGCATATAATAACCTCGCGCTGAAAAGCTCCCGCATATTCCGGTCAATCAGTTCGTGCCGGATACGGAAATATTGTAACCGCAATTTAGAATCCATTTCTTTAAGTTTTTGCAGGCTCTCTTCAAGATGCACGTAACGCGCGGCAAACTCCGCCAGCCTGCTTAAGCCGAAGATATCGTAAAGCTTCTGCCCGATCCATAAATATATAAGGTATTCTATAATGTCATCCAGCTGCGACTCAAGAATGATCTCCTTGGTTCCGCCGGCCGCTTGCCCCTGTCCGGTTGATACTGCCGACGGAGAAAAGGGGAGGAAAGATATTGTCTCAACGCGCTGCACGGTAAAAGAAACCGGATGCGGGTAAACTACCTTAAGGTTGCCGAAATCTCCCCGGATCGCCCTGGTCATTACATAATCCCGCAGTTGCGTTGCCTGGCCGTACCTTTGTTCATCCTGTATCCCGGGAAAAGCAACAAACGGAAGCTTGCTTTCAGCGGCATACATCTTGCCCCGCTCGCCGATAACGATCAATTGCCCCGGCGTTTTCTCCAACTCACTTACCGCTTTTGTAACCACCTGCATATTAAGGCCGCCGAGCAATCCGCTGTCAGAGGTAATCGCGATGACTGCCTGAGGCTTACCCTGGTTAACCAGGAACGGATGCGTTACCTGAGAAAAATCAATCAGCTCGAAAAAACTTTCAATGGTCAGCATGAACTTTTCAAATGCCTTGATCCGCTGTTCCAATATACGGTACTGGGAAACAGCGATATTTTTCAATACTTCGATCAAAGAAGTAAGGCCGCGGGCAAATTCCAGGTCCTTTTTTACTTCCGATAAGGTTTTCATCTATTTGATCAACTCTTTAATATATTCCTTTAACACGGATTCTAATTTTTCCTTGGCGGATTCGCTTAATTCTTTTGTTTCACGCACCGAAGAGGCATACTCGGGAAAACGGCTGTTTATAAAGGGAAGGATTTCCTTTTTGAACTGCCGGGTCTGGCCGGTAGATAAAGTATCAAGGATGCCCTTATTAAGCGCGTAAAGATAAGCGATCTGCTCCTCAAGCGACACGGGATTATTCTTATCCTGCACGATCAGCTGGCTGATCGCTTCTCCGCGCTTGAGCCTTCTCTCTGCTTCTTTAGAAAGCCCGGTAGTACGCAGCTGGGTCATCTGCAGTAATTCCTTATACTGCAGGTAATCAAGGCGCAGGGATTTGCTTAAGGCCTTCATTGCCGGCCACTGCGCCTTGTTGCCGATACGCGAAACTGAAAGCCCGAAATCTATTGCCGGCCTAAGCCCTTTATTAAAAAGCGGGGTGGAAAAATACAGCTGGCCGTCGGTCATAGAAACAAGGTTGGTAGGAATATACCCGGTGAGGTCGCCCTGAAGGATCTCTACTATCGGCAGAAAGGTCATTGACCCCCCGCCAAGCTCGGGCCGCAGGTAACCGGCGCGCTCCATCATCTGGGAATGGATATAAAAAATGTCTCCCGGATAAGCCTCTCTTCCCGGCGCGCGCTCTAAGAGCAGTGAAATTTGGCGGTATACCCAGGCATGCTTAGTAAGGTCATCAGTCACTAAAAGCACATCGCGGCCCTTATGCATAAAGTATTCCCCCAACATACAGGCAGTATAGGGCGCAAGGTATTGCTCTCCTGTTGAAACAGAGGCAATGCCGCTTACTACTATAGTATAATCAAATGCCTCCTTTTCACGGAGGGTATCCAGCACCTTCATCAGGCTGGAATAAGGCTTGCCGATGCAACAATAAATGCAGACTACGTTTTTGCCTTTTTGGTTCAGTATCGCGTCCATTGCCACGGTAGTCTTGCCGGTTAACCTGTCGCCGATCAGAAGCTGCCTCTGGCCTTTAGCAAGCGGGATGATCGCGTCTATGATCAGCGTACCTGACTCAAGGGTCTCTTTGACCGGGACACGGTCCATAACTCCGGGCGCCACGATAAAAACCGGGTAATTATCTTTTACTTCCAACGGCCCCAGCCCGTCCTGCGGCTGACAGAGCGCGTTCACCACCCTGCCGGTAAAACCGTCCCCTACCGGCAGAAGCAAAGACTCGCCCTTATTATAGACCTCATCGCCGGCGCGGATGGAACTGGCATCGCCCAAAACAAGAATCTGGACTTTCTCTTCGGTAAAACCCATGACCAGGCCGCGCACGCCGTTAGCAAACTCCACGATCTGGCCGTTGATGCAGGAAGGCATGCCTTTTGCGATAACGATGAATTTACGCACGGACATTACCTGGCCGACTTCGCGAATTTCAAACTCTGTCTTAGAAGCACCTTGGGGGGTTTTTAATTGTTGCGCCATTGGTTTATCTTGTTTTTTCCTTGATCTTATTTTTCAGGCTGCCGTCTAAAACGAGGCTGCCGATAGTGATCACCAGCCCGGCAACCACCTTAGGATCAACCGCCTCTTTGATCGCGAGGTCCTTGCCTAATGCATCTTTTAATTTTTTTGCTATCCTTTTACGCTGCTCGTCGCTCAGCGCGAACGCAGAAACCAGCGTTGCTTCTTCAATGCCCTCCGGCAGCCGTAGCCGCTCTGCCTGGTTAAAACCCTTCTCAATCAAATCTTCCACCCACTGGCCATGGACCAGCTTCCTGAATTCTTCGGGAAGCAGGTCATGGGTAAGATCGCAGGCGCGCTTAACCGCCTCTTTAGAGATACGGTCTTCCATTTCCGAAATCAGCTGATTACAGGAATTGTCCGCCTGATGCACCATTTCCTGCGTCTGGGTGCGCGCTGCCTGGATCATTTTATCCCGCTCCTGCTCTGCCTGCCTGATGGTTTCAGAGCGGATTTTTTCCGCTTCGCTCTGCGCGGTAGAAACGATTTCCTGTGCTTTCTCGTTGGCCTCTTCCAGCTGCTGGTTGATCCGCTTTTCTTTCTCGGCGTAATCGCGGCTTAGCTCATCCAGATGCATTGTCGCCACCGTAACGTTTTGCGTCATGATCTTACGGAAAAAGAATATCATGATACCGAAAATAATCAGCAGAAGCATAATCAAAGAGACAATTAACATTTTTTCACCTCATTCTTTAGGGACGGTTCTGCGGACAAAGGAAAAAGTGTCCTGTTTTTTAGGGACACTTTTCGCTTTGACCCAGAACCGTCCCTAATCATTGCGCTGTAAACAACTGGAACGCGATCAGCATCGCGATGATCGCCAGCGTCTGGGCAAACACAAGAGAAATGATCATCCCCGTAAAGATTTTTGGCGCGCCTGAAGGGTTACGGCCCAACGCGTTTATGCTGGCAAAGCTTGAAAGCGCGAAAACTGCAGAGGGCCCTAATATGCACAATCCAAAAATCAAGATAATTGCAACATTTCGGCTCATAATTCTCCAGTATACAAAAATACGGATTCCCGATTAACGCAATCCGTAGCTTTAAAACAACTGTTGTCCTATCTACTCTACGATTATCGTTACTTTGTTCTGATTGACTTTTACGATGCCTCGGTTAACGGGAAAACTCTTGTCATCTACGAATATGGTGCCGGCAAGCAGCCGGCTTAAAATGCGTTTATGGAAAGGAAGTATCTCAAATACCCCCTCTTCCCCCGGGACAATGATGCTTCGGGCATTGCCTTCAAAAATAACTTCCTTGGGATTTAATACGGAAACATCCAGCATTTATTACCGGCTTTCTATGTATTCCCCTTATTCTCCTGCTCGCCTTTTTCTTCTGTGCCGGGTTTTTTCTCTTCTTCTTCGCCGCCGGGGAAAGCGGACTTCTTCGCTGCCAGGAGCTCTTCTCTGGCATGGCCTGCCTGCCCGTGCCAGGTAAAGAAAAGCACGCCCGCCAGTAAGCTGACGAAGATAATGATCGTAAAGATCACTATCCAGGTGACTGTCTTAGTAGGCGACTCGGCCTTAATCTTGCTCTTGGCTAACATTTCCGGGGCCAACGGGCCGCCGGCAGTAGCAAGGATTTTTTCAAGTTTCGCGATATCTTCTTTGATGCGCCCGACGGTTTCAACGTTTTGACGGTAAATGCCGATGTGCTGCGAACGGCTGATACCCTCATCATCCTGCGCGGCGGCAATCTCATTCAGGCGTATGTAAATAGAATCCGCGATCTCCTTGGCCCTGACGTAATAATCCGTATTCTCAAGCTTAGCCATGATCGTGTCCGTGCGTTCCCTCATGTCATCAAGGTTATTCTTGGGGATAAACCAGATATCTTCCACTTCCACCTGGAAAGAACGCACTTCTGAAGGGGCAAGCTCTACGCCTTGTTTATAGACATAATAAATGGACCGGTCATGGTCAAATTCTATATCCAATCCGTTGGAATCAATGATATCTTTTGGCTTTACCTCCTGGGGCAGGTAATGTTTTATGTCTACTTGCTGCGTCTTGGTCTTAGATGGATTGGCAGCATAGATGCGGAAGACAACGCTTCCTGTTTCAATACCCATAGAAACTACCGGCGCCTCGGCTCCGCCGAACTTAGACTCAAACAACTTAAGCAGCATATCTACAACCGAATTAATGGTCTCTGTCCTGCCGCGCACTTCTTTTAAGGTAGGATTATCGCTCAAGCCTTTTTCAAGGATATCTTTCAGGTCATAACCTTCGTCACCGGCAAGCCTCTTGACCCTCTCGGCAATTTCATTGATCGTATCCGCGGTAAGCTTTCCGCTAATCCCTTCTTTGGCAAGAGTAGACGGAAGCAGGTCTATGGAATCTTTAATGCTCTTTAAAGTAAGGGCAATATTGTTAATATCGCGGGTGCGCAGCATTCCCTCCAGGCCTGCTACCGCGTCAAGGATCTTCTTGGCAGTACGCTCTGCTTCAGGCGCTGCCGCAGCCAAACCGGCAATCGAGGTCATGGACATTGATTCTACGGTGCCTGATCCGGAAATAAGGCCGCCGGTAATCGGCTCGGTAATAACATAAGTATACGCCTTGCCCGGGGTAAACCGCGAGTCAACTTTAAAAGAATAAGTATAAAGGCCGTCGGTGAGCTCGCTAAAATATTTGTCCGGGATCAGGTTCTTATTATCCCAGCTGTAAATATTCAATACCGGCATCATACTGGGCTCGCCCTGGCAGGTTACGGTTATTTCATCGCCCGGTAAGGCAGGGTCAGGTGAAACGCTTGCGCTCCAGGAATATTTTCTGGCAGTAGCCTCCAGGTACTCGGCAGCTTCAAGCGCCTGCTGGCCTGCGGCAATAGTTTGGTTAGCGCCTGCCTGCAAGTCGGAGATCGCCTGATAGGTGCGGCTTTCAAAACTTGAAAGCGTATCGTTAACCGCAGTCTTCATCTGCTCGGTCTTATTTTCAATCACCTGTATCTGCTCATTCATCTTGCTTTCGATCATCGAGGTCTGATTTGACAGTTCGCGTGTTAAATTATACTGGATAACGGAAAGCGGAACGTCTATTTTTTCGGCGATCGCGGTTGCTACATTATAGAGCGAAACTGTCGGAGACAGATCTATGACAAACGGCGTACGGAATATACCGCCGCCTGCTTCTTCGTTGACGATGATCTGCGTTACCGCGCTATAAGTCACGTTGGAGCTTAAATTACTCGGCTGCCAATCCATGCTAAAGAACCCGGCATCCGTCAGGCTTTCCGTGCTTAAGGTATTTACCAGCGAGCCTTCGGGAGAATAGACTTCTACGGTGCAATTCTCGGCAATGGTATGGAATACGCCCTGATCGTCGCGGCCGCCGGCGATAACGCCGTCTCTTTCAAGGTAGCTGCGGAAAGAAAGTTTATCCGCGGCAACGTCATAGATATAATTTGTCCGGGCTGCCCAGACATGCACGATCTTGGATTGCAGGGAAACCGTAACGTTCTTATCCCGGTCAGCGGTGAACTTTGACAGCGCGTCGCCGTATTCGGAATGCGACCAGGTGGCGTTCCATGTGCCGTAAGGAGTCTTGCGCATTACCCCGGAACTTAGTTTTTCTCCGACCCAAGGCGGCACTGAATCCTGTTCCACGGAAAGATTGACCATGATCGGCATAAAGCTTAAGAAATCGCGCACGATCCAGGTGATATTGTAAAAGTCCACATTGAAAGTCTCTGAATCAGCGTAAACCGAAGTATCATTGGCATCAACAACCCTTACTTTTACAAAGTAAGGTACCGCGTCGCCTACGTAAGGCACGGTCCAGTTAAAGTTCCCGACGTTAGGTATTCCTGTGCCGCTTACCACGGGATAAGTCGTATTCGGGGTAAACTCGCCGGTGGAATAAACAAGATTGACAAGCGGAATATTACCGGTAGTATTCCAAAGGATCGTGCGGTTCATTACCGTGCCGTTTGGATCCAAAACAGCGTCAATATCCCGGTAATTTTCATAGGTTATCCAGCGCACGCCTGCTGTCGGATTTAAAACACTGAAGTCGCCGCGGATCTTCACGCCTACACCGGAAGTGGCGTTTCCGGAAGTACTGTTGACGGTCGGGTCAGAAGGATCTTCCACTTTAAAGAATACGGTAAAATTGGGAGTAATATAATCCGGCACTGTAATGGGCAATACGTTAGTGCCCACAGCGTTATCTACTATCCCGTCGGCAGTGCTGTTCCAGCTTATATTCACCGGCTGCCACGGCCCATCTGAGCCGGTAAGGCTATAGCTTACCTTTGCCTGCTGCAATGAACTCCCTGTGGCAAACCAGGTGATATTGCGGTCTTCTCCGACGACAAACGACTCTCCTCCTTGAGGGCTGGTAATGTTATACGAACCGATGATGCTGAAATTACCCAATGAATCCGCCCAGACTTCGGAATCGTTATAATCCGAAACGCGCAAACGCGCGTAAGCAGTAGCAGTATCATTCACCTGCCAGATAAAACTGCCGGTATTGTTATAATTGATCGCGATAGGAAGCGGGTTTTGCGGCGTATACGGGAAACGCGCAAAGTTAGGATCGCTTTCCGGAAGCGTGCAATAAGCGGTAATATTCACTCTCGGGATGCTTCCTACGGTGCTCCAGTTAACCGTAGTATTATAGGCGATCGGGAAACGGTCTCCGTCTTGCGGCGCGCTGACGTTCATTTTACCGACGATGTTGAACTCGGCGGTATCGTCGTAAGCTGAAGGCTCATCCGCATCCGCCACCCTGATCTTCACGGTCTTAGAAATCAAGTCCGGCACCTGACAGCTGAAGCTGCCGTCGTTATCCGTACGGTCAACGAGGGTAAGGGCAGTGGTAAAATTATCCGCGGATATATTAATCGTGGCATTGGGAAGCGGAAGGCCGGCAGTGCTCCAGTTGATCGTTAAAGAATTATTCACGGTCAGCGTTTCATTGCCTTGCGGATAGGTTATGTTGAAATACGCGATGATCCAGGAGTTACCCGGAGAAGTGGCGTTCAGGCCCGGCCTGCTGACATTGGCATCCTCGATCTTGACCTTAAATGACTTGGTCATCGGGTTTTCCACGGTCCAGTTAAAAATACGCTCTTCGTGGGCAGGGAAGCTATTGTTGACGTTCTCTGCGATAGTATTAGGATAACTGTCGCCGCCGGTCGTGGAATAGTAGATATTTACCAGGCTGGCATTAGCGCTGGTGCAATTCCATTTTATCTGTTGCACCGTGGAAACCGGCCATTTATGGCTGGTGGAACTGGTTGGCGCGATCACCGTGTAATTCGGCCAGATCTTGAAGGACCCGGAATAATTCTGCGCGTCAGTATCATTAGGATAAGAAATACGTATCCTTACCGTATTAGAAAGCGTATCATTGACCATCCATTGGTAAGTCCCCAGGTTTTCCGCCGCAGGATCAATAATGCGGGTCTGTGACTCATTGGCAAAATTATTCGTAGAATACGAAAGGTTTACCGGCCCGATATCTCCGCCCCATTTTTCCCAGTTAATGTATATTGATTTACCGGCAGTAACTTTATCATCCACTACCGGGCTGGTAATGATAAACTTGGGGATAATGCCGAAACTGCCGGAAGTATTATTCACCGAAGAGTCATTATGGTCATTAACCAGGACCGTGACGTTCGGCGAAACAATGCCGGTGGTGCTATTGACTGTCCAGGAATAATTCCCCGTAGTGTTATTTGCCGCGCTGCACGGCCATGAGCTGACAATAGATTTATAATTTGCGCCGTCAATAAAATAACCGATGTCTACCAGGCCGATGGAACCCTGCCTTTCCCACTTGATCATATAGGTATCGTTGGTTATCCATTTCACTCCCGGCGTAGGCTCCAAGACCGTAAGCTTACCGATAATGCTTAATGTGTTTGATATATCCGGAGCGATATTTACCGTGTCGGCATTGCGGGTAATCCTGACCCTGACGTTATTGGAAAGATCGTCATTTACCTTCCAGGAGAAATAGCCCTGGCCTGCCGGCACGTTATCGCCCGACTGGTTAAGCGTATTGTACACGCTCTTATACGGCCCGCCTGTGCCATTGGTGGAATATTCAATCTTTACCGTATCAAGCTCGCTGGGGCTGTAGCTTCCGGTCTTTTGCCAGGTAACATTATAAATGTCATTGACCATCAGGCGCTCGCCGCCGGAAGGAGTAAGCAGGTCAACCGAACCCTTAATCTGGAAGGCTGCGTTGGAAGTATCATTAACGGAATCATCCGTAACATCGGTAACTTTTATGTATGCCTGTTTTGTCGCGTTGACCGCGTAATCGGAAACATTCCAGGTAGCGCTGTGCACGCCTGCGCCCGACGCAGTGGAATTAGTGATCAATATTTCGCTACCGCCGTCAATGCATTTGATCGCCACATTGGCAATGCCGCCGATTGCCTGCCAGCTGATATTTTGTTCCGTACCCGCGGTCCAGACTTCATTGCCGTTAGGCTGCAATACAACTAACTGGCCCTTGATCCTGAACGGTTCATCTGACTCATCATGCACTAAAGACTGGCGCATAGGATCGGCATCGGCAACCCTGATCTTGGTATTAGAAGAAATATGGTCTCCGACATATGACCAGTTAAAGGTCTGGGTAACGCCGTTTTCACCGGCATCTGTCGTAGCGATAAACCAGGTTTCATTCTCATCGGCAAAGCCGTTGCTTGAACCGGTGATGTTGACCGTAGTAAAGGTGCCTGTGGGCGTCCACTGGATAATCCGCGGAGTGCCGACCACCCAGTCAGATTCGCCGATATCAGGTTTCTCTACCTTAACCTTACCAATGATCGTAAAGTTATTCACCGACATATTTAAAACATTTGGGTTGTCCGCATCTACGACGCGCACGCGCATAGTATTCCTGATTATATTGGGGACTTCCCATTGATGATATGTGCCGGGGAGGTTACCGATGAACTGTGTCCATGGAGTGCCGCCTCCGTTTGTGGAATAGGAAAGATTGACCAGGGGTATGTCACCGAATTTCTGCCAGGTAATATTATAATAATCGCCGTAAGCCATAACTATGCCTGCGTCACTGGGCGCGGTAAGCGTAAGTTTGCCCTTAATGACAAATGTCCCTGCCGACAGGCCGTAAACAATGTCTGCGTTGGCAGAATCAGCTACCTTGATCTTGCCCTGGGTAGTAGTGGTATTAGTGATATTCCAGGGGTAGATCAAACCGGAAGCATTAACGCCGGTGATAATCGGCGTCCAGTTACCGCCTGAATCATTAGAGAAAGATAGATCAACGTTAATAATATCTCCCTTTTTCGTCCAGGTGATATTTTCCGTAGTGATTACGTTCCAGGTCTCTATGCCTTCAGGCCGCGTAACGCTGATGTTACCTCTGAAATTAAAATAATCCGCTCCTTCGCTTGAAGCATTGGCATTACCGGCATAAATAACGCGCATTTTATAGTAATTGGTTAACGGCCCGGTAGGAGTCGGGCTCCACAGATAATACCCTCCGGAAGCGCCGTTAGGCACAACGCCGCTGGTAACATTGGTCCAGTTGCCGCCGACATGGCCGGTGGGAGTATATTGCAAGAGTACGCTGTCCGCACCTATACCCTTTGAAGTCCAGCTGATATTATAGGTCTCTTCTGCCGTAACGTTATCGCCGGATTCAGGATGCACCAGGTCTAAAACAGGAATTAAGGCAAAATTATCGTTGGAAATGGAATAAGTGACATTGGGATTGGTTTCATCGGCTACTTTGATCTTGACGGTGTTAGACACCTGGCTTGAGTTGGAAATATTCCAAGTGAACGGCGAAGCTGCGGCACTGCCTAGCGGCGTCCATGTTTCGTTATTTAAAGAATACGATACATTGATCTGACTGACTGCTGCCGAAGACCAGCTGACCAACTGCGATGAACCTACGGGCCAGTTCTGTCCGCCGTTAGGCGAAGTAAGAGTAATAGCGCCGACGATATTAAAGGTAGAGGAATTACCCACGACATTGGTATTGTTGACATCATATGCCCTGACCTTGGCTTCGGTAGTCTTAAGCGTCGGGACATTAGGCCACATATAGGCAGTGCCGTTCTCTACCTTGATGTTAGTCTCAATGGTGGACCAGTTAACGCCGTTATTAGTGGAGTATTCCACGTTCACGTCGCCGATAGTAGTGCCGGTGTAATTCCAGCGGATCGGAACAGTGCCATTGGCAGCTGCGCTGATATTGGCGTTGACAGGCGGCTGCTGGAAAAATATCTGCGGCCTGATGGAGAAAGTAGCATTGGAAGTATCGTTTATATCGCCGAAGTTTGTGCGGTTATCCGTGACCCTGACGCGGCAGGCTTCACTGTTTAAGTCGGGGATCGGCGTCCAGTCATAGGTGTTCACCCCGGCAGTACCGGTATAATTGTTCGTAACCAAGATCCAGTTTCCGCCGGTTGTATATTCAATCTTTACGGGAGTTACCGTACCAATGGAATTCCACCTGATCTGGCGGTTGGTATCATTGACGAACCATTGCTCTCCGCCATTAGGCTGGGTAACCACGACATTACCCATGATCCTGAAAGTGTTATTGGATGTATCTGAAATATCTACTGAGGCATTACCGACCTGGGTGGTTACCCGGATCAGGCCGCCGGCAGTAATATTATCCGGCACCGGGTCCCAATACCAGGTCTGGGTAGTGTTGTGCTCGCCTGCCGAGGCCTCTCCTATCTCTGTCCAGTTAGTGCCGGCGTTATCGGAGAAGTAAATCTTGACGTTAGCCGGATAAGTGCCGATCGTCTTCCATTGTATTGACTGGTTGGTGCCGTTAAGCCAGGATTCATTGCCGTTAGGCGAGATCACCTGGATTGAGCCTTTGATCGCGAAATTATTGGAAGAATTGTCATAAACTGCCGTAGGGTTATCAAAGTCTTCTACTTTTACCCTTAAGCCCGCGCCGATGGAATTAGGTATGGTCCAGGGATGCGGTGAGGCAGTAGAAGATATATTCGTGGCAATAGGATTAGAATAAGTAGTGCCGTTATTGGTTGAGTAGGTTAAGTTGACGCGCGAGATACCGCCGGCCTTGGTCCAGATAATGTTATAGTTTGATTGGCCGCCGTCATAGGTCAGGACAATATCCGCAATATCAGGTTGGGTAATATTCAGCCGGCCCTTTAATTCAAAAGGAGAATTGGAAGTATCAAAAACAATTTCTGCATTAGCAGTATCGGCAACCTTTATCTTGGCCTGGGTGGTAGTGGTAACATCGGTTGCGATATTCCAAGGCCAGGTAAGGTTAGATGCGGCAATACCGCTGGTAAGCGGAGTCCAATTTGTGCCATTATCCGCCGAGAAAGATATGTCAACAGTAGCAATGTTGCCCTTTTTCGTCCAGGTGATATTCCTGACTTCGCCAACCTGCCAGCTCTCTTCACCGTCAGGCAAAGTAACGGTTATCTTGCCTCGGAGATTAAAGAAATCTATGCCCGTATCTGTTGCATTGGCATTCTCAGCATAGGTCACTCTCAACTTATAGTAATTGGTTAATGGGCCGCTAGGAACAGGATTCCATATATAGTACCCGCCTAAAACTCCATTGGACACAGGAGTATCTGTAACATTGGTCCAGTTGCCGCCGACATGGCCGGTAGGAGTATATTCTAATAAGACATTGTCGGCGCCGGTGCCTTTTGAGGTCCAGGTAATATTATAGGTCTCTTCAGCCGTGACATTATCCCCTGCTTCAGGA
>JBAZJY010000004.1:0-161957 GCA_041651115.1 Candidatus Omnitrophota bacterium
AGCCGGTACAGTAGACACCGCAGGCCTGATCAAATACCTAAAGACCGGTTACAGCGACAATATCGGCGCAACCATTGAGAACAAAACCAAGCTTTTGATCCATGCATCCTCGCCTGTAGGCGCCTGCCTGGCGCCCCTCACGCGCATTTTTGCCCAGAGTAATAATGTCTATGCGGACATTGTTAAACTTTCTGAGAGCGGCGAGCTCACCCGTCTCATCCCTGATTTAGAGAAGCTTAAGTCAAGGATGAAATTAGATGTTACGGTTTACGACCACACCTTAGACCTTATACGCTACACTGAATGCATTGAGAATAACGACCTTGAGGGATTTAATAAAGATAAAGCCGGCTGGCAGATGAATGGAGAGTTATTCCAACAGTATCATAGAATCTTCAAAGAAGTAGTTAAAACCGAAGAAGACCGCGCCTTACTCTACTATAGCCGTCTCTTTCATGATTTGGGCGAATCTGTGCAAACTCAGGGCCATCCGAAAATCAGCGCCGAACTCTCTGAGCCACTACTTAAGGAAGCCAGGTTCTCTTACTCTCAGATCAAGAAGACCCTTAAAATAATTTCTTGCCATGTAGATTTAGGTCCGATATTCTTGTCTGGCAGAACCCCCGGATACCTGCTTACATCAGAGCAATCATTGAATATACATTCTAAGACAAAATTCTTGCAGCAGGAATATCTCAAGCTGCTTAGTTTGATTACCCTTGTGGATACACGTTCCTTTAAACAGGGTAGCTATATTGACGATGCTAACGCCAATTTCTACATTAATGTTACCAAGCTTGACTATCTTGCTAAGTTTAGCCAGGAATTCTTTGAATACCGCTTAAGGATGAGTTGCTCCAGGCCTGATCACGTTTTGGTAGAAGACAAGTATTTTCAGGCCCTTCAGGAATTGGATATCTTAAAAGAAAATGATCCTTTTGATTTCGCCGCCTTTAGAGAAGCCATCCGAGCCGATATTGAGGTCTTTGATTATGGCGAATACTTCTTTATGGGCCTTAAGAATGGCGCAGATCTTATTAAGACCTGGTATTTGGCTTACAAGCTTATCGAAGGCACTGAGATTCAAAGAATCAATTTTACCGCTCCTTCGGGTATGGGCGTAGAGATGGCGAAGCTCTTTGCTGAAGATATCCTGGCCAAGCTAAGCTATGCAGATATCTCTTTAGGCAGGGAAAAACTTATAGCAAAACTCGCCGCGCTTGGTTTGAATATAAGCTACATCGGGAACCAGATGTTTATTCATAACAAAGAACTGCTTGATGCCAAGAATACGAGAGCCGGTTCGCCCGTAAAAATTTCTCTAATATCTAATAGAATTAGCCTTCCGTTAAGCGAAAAAAGAAATAACAGTTATCCTGCTACTATGCCTATGGCTGATGAATCTAATAGGCTGCCTACGGAAGAAGACATCCGTATAATTAATACTGCCTTTGGCGGCAAAGGTGCCTTAGCGGCAAAGGGCATTGTTTTAAATACGGCTAATGTCGTTATCAGCCCAGGATTGCAAGCTCCGGCTGAAGTAAGAAACAGCGTATTGTTCGTTAATCCAAATATCCTGCGCGGCCCTCCGGAACAGCTCAAGGCCATCTTTGAAGGCCACGAGCTTTATCATTTAAGGAAAGGCGCAAACGAAGAAAAAGCGCAGTTATTTACGCTTCGTTACTTATTAAAAAAGCATTTATTAGAAGAACATATCGCTTTCTTAAAAAATAACAGCTTGGGGTTAGTGCCGGATGCCGTCTGGTTGAGGTATTTGTCGTTAAGCAATAGATTTTTTTCAATCTTTAAAAATATTTTCTTCGGCTGGCTGTTTATTTTAACTGCCTATTATGCCATCCCTCCGTATTATTCGTATCCCTGGCAGATGGTTGTATATGGCGCCATTTTGAATATCGCGGCTGGATTGGCCGTGGCCGGGCTTTCCTACCTGGTTGTAAACCGTCTTTTTAAATTTAAGCTAAATCCCGCTGTTTTAGGTATCCTCGCTGTCTTGTTGCTGTTAGTTCCGTTCCATCCCTATACCGCCGCCCCCATAATTGTAGCTTTTATTAATGTTAAATTTACCAGCAAGTGGAGTTGGACTTATTTACCTAAGAGTGCTTTCTTCCTGAAAGATTTTATTAAGAAGCATAATATTGCTGGCCTGGCGCTCTACTTAGGAGGTATTACCTTAGCTTTAAATTTCTTTACCTATGCAGATATCAGAAGCGTTATTTATCCTATTTGGGCATATCTCCTAACGCTAAATATGGCCGCTGCAATTCATGAGCTTAAGGAAGAATCCCGTACTTCCTCGCCCCTTGGTTGTCTGGTCAACATTAACCCTGAAGTAGAATTTGGACACTTTCCTAAAGGAAAAGCAAAGCGGGTTATTTTTATCTTGACAAAAGAGAAAGCGTTTTCAAATAAAAAAGGCAACGCTCACGATTCTATTAGTTCGCCGGTTGCAGAATCACCCTGCGCTCCGTTCATCTTTGGACTGCCCGGGAATAACCAGGGCGGCTTATATCCGCAGCTTAAGGAGTTAAATACTTTAGGCCAGGAAAAGGGAGAACAGGCAGTTATAGACCATATTTTCAGCGTTCCGGCGCTGGAGCATGAAGTTTCTCTTCTTATCAGAACCCAGGACCGCCAGGATGATACAGGCGGTTATTCAGTTGACGAGCAATGGGTGAAAAAGTTTAAGCACGAAGCCATGGTCAGGGCAATTAAAGATATTAACGGCACAGACATCTTTATTTTCCAGATGGAGTATGAATTATCAATGAAATTCCTGAACGGCTTGCGCGAGCATCTGGAAAAGGTCTGGAAATGCTCGCCGCAGGAAGCCATGCATAATGTCGGCCAGCTTGCCAAGCTGCTTATGGCAGGCGGCTTAGGAAGTTTTAAACCTGATTTGGTGCAGGGATTTTACCGCGTTTTGAGCGAGCGCCTTGGCCGGCTAGAGGCATTGAATCGTTTCCATGCCATGGGTATTCTTTATGCTCATACAATAAAAGGCGAAGGGGAGCTTCATTTGCGCGGACCGTTGGAAGGAAGGAAAAGCAGTGATGATCAATGGGCAAGCGTTATCGTTGAGATCACCCGCAGGTTGTTAAATAAAGTTAAGGAATACTGGATAGATCTTGATTTAGACGTCCATGAAAATGAGCATAAATACCATCTTGGAAAGCTTAAGGTAGAGATCTACCAGAATCCTTTTTCAGACTTAAAGGAATATTGGCTATTCTGTCCCACAGTTTATCATGAGCCATATTGCGGAAACAATAATGATGACTATCGGGCAGCCCAAACGTTGCTTTACCGCAAAGTTAGCCTGCGGTTTATTCTTGAAGAATACAGGAAAGGTAACATAAGCGATAAGCTGCTGTTTTCCACCAGCGAAGTAAATACGACATTAGTATCTCCGAAAGTCATTGATGATGAATATAACCCTGAATTATTGAAAGATAAGAAAAAAGAAGAGATGACTACTTCAGAGAAGAATGTAATTAAGCTTTTTGACGATCTTCTCGAGCATCATTACAACCATACAATTGTTCCTGCGGGTATGCCTTTCTATAATGGTTATTTGTTTGAGCGCCTAAAAATTTCGAAGAAATTCAGGAAGCCATCGATAAAGAAACGTATTATTGACGGCCAGGAGAGAGAAACCGTCGACCTTGTTCCTATAACTGGACAGGTCAACGATAAAATTACCGGTTGTTCTACAATGCATACCGGTATACTTAGCAGCGATATATTTGATCAGTACAAGAATAAAGTTACCGAAGACGATCTGTTCGGTAACAGCGAAGGGGCAGATATTCAGCGCTGGCAGGGCGACGAAATAAAAGAGCTCATTCGTTTTTATACAATGCTTTTTAAGAATATGAAAGTGCCCATAAGCGATTATTACGATTTATTCGCCAATCTGGACAGGAATCCGGTAATTAAAGCCGAATTCAGCAGGAAGTTATTGGCTGCTAAGAAGACGCAGAAGGAAGTATTTATCAATAATTTATTCGCCGAAACCTTTGGCCCCATGAGCATAAGTAAAGAAGAGATAGAGCGCATAAACATTAAGCTTATCAATATGCCTTTCTTTACTTTTGTTAGAAGGTTTGTAGGCTATAAGTGCCCGGATTGGCTCATAGATGCCATTTATCAATTTAAAGAAAGGATTATACATTCCGGGGCGGTATTATTTATTGGCGGCAGAGGCTTTGACCCCAAATTTTATTATTCCCAGATAGACAGGGTTAAGCGCCTTTGGGATGATCCAAGGATGCGCTATCATCTGTTCTTTGTTTATGACCACAACGTTGCCACATCAAATATTATCCAGCAGGGCACTAATTTCAGCGGCATGCTTTCATGGGAAAAGAAAGAGGCCGGGCCGACCAGCATAACTAATGGCGGCCAGAATGGAGCGCCCGGTTTTGCCACTCCCGACGGCGTTATTACCGAACGCGTTAAACCAATAATAAGAGATTTAACTGGAAAGGTACTCGCGGGCACGGGCTACATAATCCCCTATGGAGAAGAGCGTTCACACAGCGGCGACCGCATGCCTGACCGAAATAATTTTATTGAACAGTTGGAGCAGGCATGTTCCGATTATTTTAATGAAGATAATTACAGTGCCCTCGCTTTTAATTCTTTACGAATGAATATGGCGCAGGGGGATATATGTAATCAGGCCATGGGCTTGATCCGGGTTTGGTCAAAGATGGCAAAGGAGCAGAAGGAGAATGAGGGGAGCAATACCGCAGGCTCGCCGATTGAAGAAGAGCAGCTCTTGCCTTGGCACATTCAAGAGATATTGTATGCAATGGATAAGACTGATGGTGACGTAATCTTCTATATGGATGAAGATGTAGACTTAAATCCTCAGCAAAATAAATCAGGCATGCAGAAATTAGTTGATGCATTTATGAAGAATCCTATGCTTGGCATGCTATACGGGAAGGGGAAATGGCATGCTTTTGTTAAAAGGGCTGCCCTTAAGGAAGTTGAAAACAGATTCTATGGAAAGATCACAAATTTTGATTCTTTAGTCGCGGCATTTGAATCATTAGGCTATGAAGTTCGCAAAGTGGAATATTTAGAGTTTAAAGTAGAGGAATCATCTCCTTTAATAGGAGCATTCGTGTATATAGCGACTACAGCTTTAATCGGATGGTATCTATATACCCGGTATTCAAAGAAAGTAGATGTCCATCATCCCGGTAGGAAGCTCGTGGGCTTACCCGTAATGCTTGTGGTTATTCTATTTACCTCTATATTCCTTACAGCTTTGCCGCGGGGAGATTTAATCTTGGGGCTGATGTTTAGCTGGGTTTCTGGGTTCGGCTTATTCTCTAGCTTGGTTGCCAAGGCAGAAAAGCAAATACGGAAAAAATATAAACATATAGGTGAGATAGAGCAAGAACTAAGTATGATTTTTGATGATTGTTATCAATTGCTATCCGAAGGGGAAAATGCAAAAGTTATAAGAACGATAAAGACATTCTTTGAAATGCCCATTGAAAGCAAGGTAAATGAACTGATCTATGGCGGAGAATTTGGATTTATGAAAGAAGTATTTGCTAACTCTTCGCGGCTTAGCTTGAATGATCTGGCAATACTAACACCCGCATTTAATGAAGAACTGCTTTCTGTTATACGGCAGTTAAAGTATGGGGCTCATAATTCGCGCGTTGAGCAAACAATGATAAAGGATATTATTGCCAAGTGTAATTTTATCAAACAAGAGATAGTTTTTAATGTTTCTCCTAATATTCCTATGGACCCCTTGGATACAATGTTTGTTCCCAACGCGCTTGCGGAATTTTCCCACGATAATAATCTGGCAATGCTTAGAGGTATCGGCGGCGAACACGCATTTATAAAATTAGACGCATTAAGGCAATTACTGCATAAGGGCCATATTCCGGTTCTTAAGGATTTCGACCGCCTGGCCAGGGAATTTAGGAAAGCGGGTTTTTCTACTAAATTGGTGGAGTATCTCAATTTTAGTTCTCCCCTTAAGACCAGGGGCAGCATTAGACATTCCGTAGGAATGCTAATTGTCACTATCTTCGCGCTGCTTTTCTCTGCCTGTTCCAACCTTGACATTGCTCCTTGGCGGCAGGAGCTTGCTGCAGAGGTCAGAGAAGTTTACCTTGTGACACTGGGGCTATTTATAGCCAGTTGTATTGCAGCCTTAATCATTAAGGGTATCATCAGGATTTTTGGCGCTGCTTTGCCGCGCGGCTGGTCAATATTTGTCGGAACCTTAATTACCTCTCTGCTTATTACCATAGACCTTATTTCTATAGGAGGGCAGGCGCGCTGGCTATTGTTACTGCTTCCTATCTGGATTGGCTATAGCATCGGTAGGGACACGCATTTCTACACGTCTTCTCCTCCCTACAGGCAAAAAGTTGATGAAGGTACTTATGATGACTGGATGAGGGGGCTGCGTAGTTTCTTCGCAAGCAGAGAAGCATTTAATTTTCTGACCGATGAGCGCGTGCCTGAAGCGGTAAAATCAAGGTTCCGCCAGCTTATGTATGTTACCTGGAAATATGTTAATGCGCCTTCAATCAACTTTATGTTCTCGGTCTTCTTCTTCGGAAGCCTATGGGGAGGAGTAGTCTGGTATGATATTTATCCGTTTTGGTCAATGGCTACGGCGATGTTTGCCGCTGGCCTCTGGGCGGCGGAATTGGGAAGGCTTAGAACCTATATGAAGGCGCAGAAGATTAAACGCCGAAGACCTTATAATTTTAGTGGCTTTAACTACGATGACCCTGGCGCATTCTGGAGTTCATTCGACGAAGATCAGTCCTATTCTGAAAATAGTTCAAGCCACACAAATTATTCCCAAAATACTTATGATGAAAAAATCCACGTAGCCTTTAGAGAATTGGAGATTTCGGAATCAGCAAGCTTAGATGAGATAAAAATCGCCTATAGGAGGCTGGCTAAGATATATCATCCTGATTTACAGGTAGACAAAAGCGATGAACAAAGAAGATCTTCCGAAGAGAAGTTTAAGAGAATAAAATCCGCCTATGAGATATTGGTAAAACATTATAACGGGACCTCCAGCCCGTTAAATCCTCTGGGCTTATTAAAGTATCGCAAAAATAATGTTAGCCAAGACAGCGCCATGAAAAAGTTTGAAGAAGCGCTTAGCCGGTACAATAATTACTGTAAGGCCGACCGAATTAGCAGCAATTATGCGGCTAAGGAATTTATTTCTGTTTTTGAAAAATCCGGTTGGAGGTCAGAATTAAGATTTGTGGTGTTATTCAGGAGGGCGGCGCTTTTAATTGAATCGCGAAATAATCATTTTAACACAGGTAAGCTGGCCAATATTTTCAAGGATATTGTGGAGGCCAGGCCTGAATTAGAGGGCAGGGCGCAATATTTATTGGCGGCCGCGGCTACAAATAAAAAATTTATGCCGATTTTTTCAGCACGGCAGAATGCGGCTATGGTTTTACTTGCAATGACTCTTGGGACAATAGCGATTGTTTCTCCAGAATCAAAATTCAGCGGCCCCAAGGGTGGGGTAAATACCTACATCAATGATTTCTGCGAGGCCTTGGCAGATTTAGGCTTCGATGTCTGGTTAGTCAATCTTCTTTATGAGTATAACCGGCAGACTATAATTGAACACTATCATCCGCGCTTCATTGATTACAAGGTTTATATAAACTTGCCTCAAGGCCATAGAAGAGGCGAGCCGGTCAGTTACGGTAATGCTCAAGGCGTTCCGCTGGCTATAGCCAGATCTGGCAAGATTAACTTGGTTTATCTTGAAAATATGTTTTATTGCGATAGCCCCTATGGAGGATTCAGCGTTGATGATAAGCTAAGAAGGGCGCAACTATTCTCTTTGGGTGCGCTTATGGCACTCCGCGGCCTGAATATTTATCCTTCTATCATACATGTAAATGAATGGCCAACATTCCTCGCTCCTGGATTCCTGAAAGTTTACGCCGAGTTAAGGAACGACGAGCATTTCCGTAATACCAGCATTGTTTCCGTTTTGCATAATCCTCATCCCGGTTACGGCCTCAATATTGACGAATCTAAGGATATTGAAAAAGAGGATTATTTTGTCAGGATAGCGGGTTTTGACCCTTGGCACCAGAAGCACCTGCTTAAAGACCCCGAAACAGGCAAACTTTCTCCTATATATATGGCGCTTAACTGTTCAGATGCCATTTTTGCACCAAGTATCGGCATCCGCGACCGTATTTTACGCGAACCCCACATATTCCGCTTCGGCCATATTTATCATCGCCTGTATAGCCAGGGAAGGTTCTTTGGAATTCAGAACGGTTTACGCGCTTCAGAGTTGCAAAAGAAGATGCTGTTCTTAAAGAAAAGTATGTATGAAATATTCTCTTTGTCCCAAAGACAAGAGCTGTTCCGCGAAGCATTTGTTAAAGCCGATACCTACTCCCGGAAAAACCTTCAGGAGATGTTTAAGCTAACCCCCGATACGGACACTGTCAGGCATTATGTATTTACTAAACTTGACCGGATCTCCCGGCAAAAGGGCTTTGGCTTGATTCTTGAATATAGATATAATCCCTTGATCGGTCGCTGGGAAACAATACTGGAAACATTTATGCGCCGCGATAAACGCATTCAGGTTGTCATTATCGGCAGTCCAGAGCTTGGGCCTGATGGCGCGTATTTTGATCAGGAGCTTAGAAGGATCAGAGATAGTAATGAATTTGATGGGCAATTTTATTACCGTAACACTTTCCTTGATCAGGTACAGGAATTCGGTATTTTCCGCACCGTATTATTAGGTACCAGTTGGTTAATTATGCCATCCGGAGGCGAAGTAGGAGAGCCGGGCGGTATAACCCAATTGGAGTTTATGGCCGCAGGTAAGCCGGTAGTCGCACACAATCAGGATGGACTAATAACTACAGTTTTTGATCCTACCTTCGGAGATAAACAGCCTCAGAACGGGATTAAATTTGAAGGATTCAGCGGTATAGCGCTACTGGAGGCTCTTGATGATGCCTTCCATGTTTCAGTCGAGACTCTGCGTCTGCGCCGTGATACCAGTGGAGAATCCATAAAATTAGACTATGACACTTTAAGTTTTAACGCCGCAAATTTTGACAGCCGCTGGATAAAATCATTATGGGAATATCTTTACGCTTTTGCAAAGACCAAGGGAGTAAATTTCTATCCTTATATTCACACCGTGTGGTTAATTAACGCATCGCTTATGGTCAAGCCGCGCCAGATGGGTGATGAGATACTAAGACTGGGCTATACTATTCCGCAGGCGGTTAGATATCTCAATGAAGCTGCGAATTCATCCGAGAAGGTAATAAGCCACAAAGCAGCAAAGTTGCTTAAGTCGCTACGCCGCCATGGATTTACAGATGATACGATAAAAGGATATAATTCTGCCAGCTCACCGCTGCATGCTTCCAGTCCAGTTGATTCAGAAGAAGACGATGATGGTGGCGAAGAAAACTTTGAGCTGCTCAAGATCCTGCCTTTTGCTATGGCGGGGTTGGAAGTCCTTTTGTTATGTTCCCTTATTGCATCAATAGCCAGGCTTGAAGTTGACAGGATTATCTTACAATTGGTGCTCAATGGCACTTGGTGGGGATATTGGCACGGAAAGATTAAAAAAGACGTTCTGGAAGAGTACAATCTTTCGGAATATACCAATGAAGCGGTCTTAAAGAAAATATGGCAGGTAATAAAGCATAAAGCGCGTAATATCATAAGAAATCACCATAAGGGGAAAAACAATAATTCTGCCTCCAGATCAGTTAAAAATATAGACAAAGTTCAGGGAAGCTCGCCGCTTCAACCCGGATGCCTGACGCGCGGAATATTTGTTTCATCCCCGGCATCTTCTATGAGCAAGAGAAGATTCATTCGTCTTGGTATTTCGGCTATAGCCGGCCTGCCTATTTGGATGTACGGAATATCAGCTCTGCTGGCAGGATGCGAGAAAGAAGAAAATGAAGAGGGAGGGATTATTTTTCCTGTCTTACTTGAGCTTCCTCCTGGGTTCCATGATTGGAAAATAGCCTTTGCCGGATTTTCTCCCGGAGGAGTTTGTAATCTATTCCTTATGAATGCGGATGGCACAGAAAAAGAATCAATCGTAAGCGATAAGCTTATAAAGTCTTATCAATGGTCTCCGAACGGCAAAATGATCGCTTATGAGAATGGCGATAATCTGGTAATTATTGACCGGAGCGGGAGAGTGTTGAATAAAGTGCCCGACTATATGGATGATCGTTTAACCGGCAATTATCCGAACTTCTCCTGGTCGCCTGACAGCAGGTCGGTGCTTTATGGGAATTTCGGCGGTTTATATGAATTTGATATTGAGAAAGGCGAAGCAAAGCAGATCCTCGCTGTTTCCGGTTATACCCTTAACCATTGCCCGGCCTTTTCCCCGGATAAGACAAAATTGATCTTTGTGCATCATGAGTACAGCACAAGATTCTATGTATCTTTGATAAATGAATTTGATTACGCCCGTATCCCGTATGGCGGTGAGAATGTGGCTGTCGGTTATCTTAATTCGGATATCAGGCATATATACAATTATGATTATATGGGTTCCGCGGATGCCCCCTTCTATTTCCAGTGGTCTCCCGATGGATCAAGGCTCGTGTTTTATGATCAGTTTGCGCCTTTCTACATTGGCAGGTGGGATACAGAAGCAGGTTCACTTTATAAGGAAGAGTTTATTCTTAGCTCTAAGCTTGGTATATCTCCTGATTGCCGGGAAGTGGCTTATATTGATTACGATGATCAATCCGAACATTTGGCCCTAAACGTTATCGGAGGAGAAAATAGGAGGCTGATTTCTTCTTTGGACAGGGTGGGGCCGGTATCCTGTTTGTCTTGGTCCCCGGATGGTTCGTATATCGCATTTGCTATGGGAGAAAATACTGCTTCGTCAATATACTTTGTCGGGAAGCAGGGGCCAGAGGTATATAAGGTTCCCGATGTGATGACCAATGGAGGTGAAGTACGCGATTTAAGATGGTCTCCGCCTAGCTGCATTGTCCGTAATGAAACGACACAGCAAAGTTCGCCATTGCCTATAAGCAGCCCGGTAATCAAGCGCATCGGCATCCTTACCGGCGGCGGGCCTGCTTCCGGGCATAATGCGGTAATTTATGCCGCATATATGGCCGCCAAGAGAATGGGCGCTGAACTAATCGCTATCTTTTACGGCTTTGACGGCTTAGTCAAAGATGAGTTAGTGGAAAAAGCCCGGCCGCTGACATTTACAGAGGTAAATCTTACTAAGTCTCAAGGCGGCACAATCCTTGGCGCAGACAGGGTTAATCCTTATAGCAAAGAAAATATAGAAAAAGGGCTTCCGCAGAAGATTTGGGCAAACATTCAGAAGCTTAAATTGGACGGCATCATTACGGCAGGCGGAGACGATACTAACGGCGCCGGAGCAGATCTTTCCAGAGAGCACGGCGGTTTTCCGGTAATCGGGGTTTGTAAGACTATGGACAACGACATTATGCTTCCGGATAATGCACCGACCTATGGTTACCAGACATGGGTCAGCGAAGCAGCGGAATTCGCCAAAAAAATGCAGCGCAATGCCGAGGCAATGAAGCGGATCTTTGTAACTGAACTTTTTGGGAGGAATGCCGGGTTTACTGCTTTGGGCGTAGGCTTATCCATCGGGGCTGCCAGAACATTGATCCCTGAAGTAGAAGTGGATTTTGCCGAACTGGCGGAAGATATTGCCGCATACCGCAAGGCCTTTAGTTATGCCATGGTAATAGTTTCGGAGGGCATAAATATAGATCTCGACTTCGGCAAAAACAGAGAAATGCTTGAAAAAGGCCTCACGAAAGATTGTGTTGCCAGGGCTTATTTTAATAAAGTTAAAGAATATGATCAATTCAACCATCCTAAATTGGAAGGCGCAGGTAGGATAGTGACTGCTGTGTTGGCCAGCCATTTACCTTATTCTGTTACCGAAACAGAAAAAATCACCTATACCAGCCGCGCTGCCGATCCGATTTTCCCTGATTTAGAGCGGTGCATGCTTATGGGAACATCTGCTGTTGAGCATATTTTCAACGGCCCATACGGCCATCTTCTTTATGTCAGCCAGGGCAAGGTTAAATCTATTCCGCTTATTGGAGAGTTAGGCGGCAGAAGAGTGGATGTTAAAGGCGATCAGCATACGCAGTATGTTCTTGCCAATACCGCCATACTTCTGCGCACCGCGCCGCAGGTATTCGGCAAAGGCAGCTCGCCGCTGGAAACCGGCTGCCTAATGCGCGGATTATTCAAGCAAACGAGCTCCCCGGTAGATTACTTTGATATTCTCAGGATATCTGCCGAAAATGAATTGCAATCGGAGGATAGTGGCGCACGGATGATAGCCATAGCTAAGCTTAAAGAATACGGCAACAGCCGGTCTGTCAATAAGCTTGAAAAACTTTTAGCCGGTGATCTTAACTATCAGGAGCGTGCCGCAATAACTGAAGCAATCACCAGTATTGATCAAAGATCAACTACGGGATTCATCAATTCCTTTAATGATCTAATGACCCATATTGCTAAGTCTAATTCACCAGCGCAGAAACAGGAAGGTGTTAAACGCAGAAAGCTAGTTAACTCTATGGTGCAGCTGCCCGCGTCTTTCTTAGAAGGGCTGATTACTAAATCCAGCAAGGTCTTATTAAAGGCATACAAGAATAAAGTAGAGATCTGGCCTTATGAGTTAAATCAAGAAATAGCTAAATTACGGCGTAATAGCCCGCTCTACAGCAGGGAAGCCGACAGCCTGCATCGTCAATTACGTAAGGGCCTTTTTGAGGCTGCAATAGACGGTAAGGGCAAGATCAGGTTAGAAAAGGCGGTTATGGAAATATTTAATCCTGCGCCAGGCAGGCAGCTTATCTTGGTTAAGGGGAAATATAATATAACCATTTTCAGCGAAGAAAGCTACGCTTTAAGCTCGCCGTTAGCGATGGTAAAAAACATAATTGGCTTAGTTGTGAAAAAACTAGCAATATTCTTAATAATAACAATTTTAACTTTTCCTATATCGGTAGGCTGCAAGAAAATCAAAAAAGATATGGTTATCGCGCAGATTGAGATATTAAAAGACAATAATCCTAACAATGATTTAAAGGCCATCGGGCGTTTAGCTAAGATTGGACCTGCTGCTGAAGCTGCGATTCCATCTTTGATAAGAAGGTTTTTTGAAGCTTTCCGCGTTGATTATGTAGAAAAAGAATTAGTTTTAGCTGCAGACGATGCCATACGACAGATTATTCCAGTACATGATGAAATAATAGTTCAAGAATTGATTCAGGATTTAGCAGATAACGATCCCGATGTGCGTCTAGTCGCAGCTTGGAAGCTAGCCCACGCTAATCTTTCTTCTGAAACAGAAATAATTCCAGCCATGGTTAAAGCTTTAGAGGATAAAGATCAATACGTGTGTATACTTATGGTTGCAGCTTTGAGTCAGATGGGTCATTCTGCTGCGAATGCAATTCCAGTTCTTGTAAAAATATTTAAAAACGATAATTATCTATTATCTTACGCTATAATAACAACACTAGGTGAAATTGGTTCCGAGGCAATCCCAGCTCTAGTCGAAATGTTAAACATTGAACAATATCGTGATGAGATAATTGAAACATTAAGCGATATGGGACCTGTCGCTCAAGCCGCGGTCCCAAATTTAATTATGATCTTAAGAAGCGGTGATTCCAAGTTGCGCCTAGCTATAATTGCAGCTTTAGACAAAATCGGGGCTACTAGCCAAACTGTAATTTTAGCTATAGTAGAAACCTTAGAAGATAATAATTCTAGCGTCCGTTTAGCATCAGCTAATACTTTAGACAGATTCGGCTGGCAACCAAACACTCAAGAAGAAAGAATAGCTTATTTAGTGGCAAAGCAAGATTGGCAAATTTTAGTTCAAATCGGTTCTGCGGCAATTCCCGTCTTAGTCGAGATTTTAGGAGATAAAGATCCCGATATATGTTATGCATCAGCCGTTAGCTTAAACGAGCTTGGCTGGCAACCAAACACTCAAGAAGAAAGAATAGCTTATTTAGTGGCAAAAGAAATAAAGGATTTATGGAATATTAATCCCGATATACGTCAAGCCACCGCTGGCACCTTAATTAAATTAGGCTGGAAACCCAGCACTCCTGAAGAAAAAGTAGCTTACTTAATTGCTAAAGAGGATGGCAAGGCTTTATTAGCAGATTGGGTGAATACAAAGAGGATTCTTATCGCCGACATTGGGAGTAATGATTATAGTGACTATAATAAAATAAAGATAGCGGTTGATGTTTTTGTGGCCTTGGGACAAGAAGAGATGATTGACTATTTGATAGATATTCTTAATAATTGCGGAACAAAAGAAATGGCTGAAATCTATTTAAATTGTGGATATTATGAACTAGAAGAAGCAGCGATAACATGGGCGCATGATAATGGATATACGATTTATACTAAAACAGATAGTTATCCGGACGTTAGTTGGGGCAGTTGGCGTTCCGGTGGTAGCTCGCCGGTTGAGTCTGTTGGATATTCACTGTTTCTCGTTGAACGGTTCTTGAGGATCCGCGTCAGCAGGATAGGTTCAAAAATTTATAAGTGGGTCAGAGGGATCTTTACGGGCAGGCGGTTACAGATTAGGTCATATAGCCTGCCGCAGCCATATAACGGTGGGTTTATCAGCAATATTGTGCTCAAGGCCGAACACTCCCGGCTGGGGAAATTCCTGGATATTTTTACCGCCGTCTGGAGCAAGAGAGGAGATATCCCATGCTATGGACGGAGAATAGAATTCGTAGATGACATTGCCGCACGCCTGTATTACCTTACGGTTTATATGGAGAAAAGAGGAAGCATCGGCCCAATCCTGAATTCTTTACAAAAAGTCAGAGATTACCCGAACAAGGAATTCAATGCCTTAAAGAAAGAACAATGGTTTATAGAGTGCGATATACCCAACACCAAAGAAGCGCGCGAGGCGTTAATCAGGATTCTGCCGGCGAATATGTTTATAATCAAAGAATTCCTTACTCCTCGTCCTCACTCCGGCAACCGCATGATGCGGATTACCATTGAGGCCGAAGCTCCTGCCGGCAGGTATACCAATATAGCTATACGCAGTATGCTGCATCAACCGCCGATAAGCGCAAGAAGGGTGCATATTGAATTGGATAAGCGCCTGATCAGCTATCTTGAGAATAATTTTATGGATAATCTTGTCAGGGCAGGAATGAGATTATCCCGAAGAGATAGCCGGCTTATCCGCGCGGCATTTACAGTCCTCTCCGGAAAGCTTAGCCTGTACAGGGAAGACCTGGAGAATTTTTACTTGAGCCATCCGATTGACGTAGCCCTGATGCTTGTCCGTCAATACGGGCTAAAGAGCATAAAATCTGTCCTGGGAGGTTTATTACACGATACAGTTGAAGAGGGCTTAAGCCTTGGGGAGATTGGGTCAATATTTGGCAAAAGCATAGCGCGTATGATTTTTTGGTTAAGCCGCAAGGGAGAGAAAAAGACTTTCCTTTCCGATTATAGGTATTTGAGAAGATACCACCGGATGTTTATCAACAAAGCCGATATATCGCTGCAGGAAGCAATAATCGTTACCTTTATCAAAATGGCGGATAAGACGCAGAATTTAAGTAAATTGCCGCATGATGAGTTGACCCAGCTGAAGAATATTTATTCCGCCCTTGACCGTTTTCTGCCGTGTTTCCTGGAAGGCATTCCTCTTGATAAATTCCCACCTCGCCTAAGGGACAGATACTATAATGCAAACAATATATTTTTCAATACACTGATTTCTCAAGGCAGATCAATAGGGGCATTTGACGAGAATTTTATTATTAATAAAGATAAGCTGGATTTGTATCTGGATAAAGTCATCCCTCCTGAGAAAAGAGAGAAATACGATCTAGAATTTTATCAAAATGCGCTCCTGCAAGTTAAGCAGCATTTGAGTTCACCTATCACAAATAAAATTTTCTCCGCGAAGAAAGCGATTTCTATTTTTCAACAGCAGGCTGTCAGCGGCAAAAGTATGAAGCGTTGGCTGGCCAGGCATTACCTTTTTTATGATTGCGCGCCAGCATATAACGATTATGAACATAGCGATGTCAGAATATTTGCGAGTTATATATATAAGCAAAAAATTAAAGACATAAGAAGCACTTTGTTAAACTATGCGAAATATATAGGAAGAGGCAAGCGGATGGAACAGGTGCTTATCAGACGAAATACAAAAAAGAAGCTATATCCGCTTATCTTATGGATGGCCAGAGATAATAATATCAAGCAGGTAAGACAGAAAAGAGAAGGCAGGCTTTTTGGAGCCATTGACATTTCCGCAATGGCTGCCGCAGACCTGCCTATATGGCCGGTGGACGAGCGAGGCAGTATTAGGCAGGACCTATTGGAATGGATATCAATAAAAGACAAGGCTCCGCCATGGGAATACTATAATGCAAAAAAGATATCCCTGTGTGAAACCCTCAAAGTCCAGCCGCAGCAATTGACTCTTGATTTCCAGTCTATTAGTTCTCCGGCAACGCAAATTAAAGAAGAAGAACTCTTGGAATTAGCGAAAGAAGGCATTTTAGAAAAGGTGATTACCAACCTTGGCCGCGGGCAATTAAGGCTTTCTCCGGAATTTTCGCGTTTTAAAGAGCACTACTACTTTGGCGGGATATGCGCCAATGAGGCAGACGGAGAAGCCCTGCTGCAGCGCGCCAGGGAGGCCATTAGCCTTTCCATAGAGAGGATCTTTAAAAATACCGAAGTTTTCGGGCAGTTTAAGTCGGCGGTTTCCGTGGAAGACAAGTTGAAAAATACAATTATAGTTTTATTGGACAGGGCAAGGCAGGATAATTTAAGCAGTATGGAGATCTGGGAGATCGCATTGGAAATGTTACGCATGGTGATAGACGGCGATCCTGACGCGGAGATCAAACGGCAGTCAAGAGAAACAGGATTTTCTTTGTTGAATACATTGCAGCAGCAGGGAATAATCAAAGAAAAAGGCAACTCTTTGGAAACCTTGTTCAGAGTCGCAGCTTTAGGCAATACTCTGGATTTTACTAATAACCATATCGCAAGGAAATCCGCATCCGGCGAATTCATTCCGGAAGAGATACTGCTTGATCTGAACAACCCGGATTTCTTTAAGCAAAATGATATAACTAAAATTGAAAAGGAATTAAGAGAGGGAGATAAGACTATTCTTTACTGTTTTGATAATGCCGGGGAAGATATCCTTGACCTGCCGTTTATCCGGGAAATGATAAACCTTGGCAATATTGTGTTTTTTGCAGGCAAGCCTCTGCCGGTGGCGAACGACGATACGGTTAGAGACCTGAAAACTTTAAGGATAGACCAGCGGACCAGGCAGTTTATGGGCAGTTCCATGGATAAGATATGCGATATCGTATCTACAGGCACAAGAGGACTGGGCTTGGATCTGGCCCGCTTGGAAAAAGAAAGGGGTTTGGGTTATTGGTGGCCCATAGCCGATATTATTTTCTTAAAAGGCCATGCAAATTATATGACTGTCAGGCCGTTTATGCCTGTCACGGATTGCGTGTTTGTCGGCAAGGTAAAGTGGTCGCCTGAATTGAATAAAGGCGGGACAGTGAATTACGAAGACGGGGATTATTTTGTGGAATATGTCCCTGCCAGCTCGCCTGTGAAGGAAGCTTATGAATGGGCGAGAAAATATGTTCAGGAATACCAACATAAAACAGAAAATAATGGATCTTTTGATGGACTATATGGTAATCCCGAAAAGAAAAGAGCAGAGCTTTTGAGGCTTATAGAAAAACTCAAGAGCATAGGTAATGAAACACTTCGGAATGAGTTTAAGAATGAACTTTATAATGACATCATAAGCTCGCCGATGCAAATTGCCAAAAAGCCTTACTGCGCGGTATTCATTCCGGAATTTTCCGGCAGAAGCGCGATTATGGAAATGGTAGCGCAGGAAGTTAAATGGCAGAATATGTCATTGGTAAAATTGTGGGCTGACCATATGCGCTTTAGAATAGCGAATGGAAATAAAGACGAATTAAGCCTTAAGGAATTTTGTAATTTACCGCTCAAGGCCTATCTGGAAAATCTGTCCGTAAATAAAGGCCTTTTGGCAGGCCTGTCTTTCTTGAGCCATTATGATTCTTATATTTTCTATCATACTATGCAGCAGGCGGGTTTTGAGCTTAAGGCCGCGTTCTTTATTGATTTAAAAGAGGAAGATATTTGGAAACGCTATAATAAGAAATTATTGTCCAGCACCAGCGGCAGCGCTCATATAAACAGAGCAACTTTAGAACGGAGAATAGATAATTTTAAATATTTTTCGCTTCCGGAGAAAAAGAAACTGGAAAAAGCCGGGATAAAAGTAATTAATATTGAAGGTTTATTCAGCCGTAAAATAATAGTAGATAAAATTATCTCCGGGGTCAGGTCCGTCTCCAGCTCGCCTCTTGGATGCCGCGTATGTATCACAGGCCAACAGATAAGAAGGCTGCAGCCTGTCCTGAAGAATGTCCCCTCTGCAGTAAATTCCGGAATTAAATTAGTTATTTTTGACAACGGCAATGTAATAATGAATTTTAATTTTAGGCGGGCTGTGCAGGAACTTTCGCGGCGCTTTGCAGTAGAGCCGGGAGTCGTATCGGATTTTATAAGAAATGTTGATTGCGATAGCGGAAATCCGGTTACTAGATACGGCTCCAGGGAAATATCCAGAGAGCAATTAGTAGCTGCATTTAATCCGTGGCTGCGGAAACACAGCCGCTCGGCAGACGTGAGACAGGGCAGGAAAGTATTAAGCGTAGCCGAATTCACTGATATATGGAACAGTATTTGGACAAGCATGAATGTAAGGGTCGTTATGCTGATGTATAGATTAAGGCAGCAGGGGTATAAAGTCCACGTACTTTCCAACTTATCCGAGCTGCATTATGAATATGCTTCCGAAATCTATACCAGGTATCATGTTTTAGATGATTTCAAAAAAGATTTTTACTATAAGAAATACTGGAAAACTCAACCGGAAAGCTATCGTGAAGTGCTCAATGATGCAAATATGCTCCCCGGAGATACGTTGCTCATTGATGATTTGCCGCGTAACATAGAAGTAGCGCGAGCAGCCGGCCTGCATACATATTTATTCAATAAATATAATTCCCGGAATATACGCGATATCGTAAATATATTAGGAATATTTTCCAGCTCGCCGATTACTATTTTGGAACTGCAGCAGGCAGCGGAAAGGAACGCGCAACAGCCTTATGTCGGAGCGGCTTTACGCAGGTTAGCGGATATCGTCTTTAAAGTAAAAGCCCTTGGCGTAATCTTACTCAAAAGCGGGTGGCTATTCAAAGAGCAACGGTTGAAGTTTAGCCCTGCCGATCTAGAGCGGCATCTGGGCCTGTTTTCTGACTCGGATAGGGTTTTTGTGTCTAAACTTAAAGACGGTTACGTCCTAACCAACAATAAATACTTGAGACCAGTACTTAAGGAGTGGGGCATACGTAAAGAAGAAATTAATTGGTTTATCGGCCATTACCGCAAGGACAATATCGGAGAGATCGTACGTCAGCTTAAATATGAATATCCGGCCTGCCTTACTAAATTAGCAGGCCTTATTATGAACTGGAACCTTACGGTTTATTCGCTTTTCTTTAAACGTTCTGACTTACAAAGGGAAGGCCTGCCGGTTGATACCTTAGCCGAAGGACTTAAGCGGCTGATGAATGATATTAACAGCGGAATAGAGGATTTTACCGGATTGGTTCCGCAGAACGCCATAGACCAGGTGAACAAAGCGGTAAAAAACCTAGAACCTGCCCTTTTGGCTTTAGAAGCAAACAAGAAGCCGGAATTTAACCTTCTTGAGTTGACTGTCTGTACTCAATTTGTTTCCGCGCTCCTGAACGTATTCAAGGAACAGAAGCGCCTGTTGGCTGAAAAGATAAAAAGCGACCGCGGAACGAATCGTTATTCCTTTGAGGCGCGCTATTTTTCTGTCTTGCAGCAGGGCTATGCCAGCGTGGGCCTCTGGGGCATCCAGGTGCTTTCCGACAGTCCTAAAAAGTATGATAATTTATTTGAATTTTTCCGTTCTATTGACCACCAGATAGATTCTGAACTGGATGATATTGATCTTTTTGAAACAGTTAACCTACTGATCCGGCAGGTCCAGGAAGGCCTGGATAAGGAGGCTTTTGTTAAAGGCATGGATTCTCTATCCGGCAGCCTTAAGAAAGTCAAGGATCCCTATAAGATTATGGCGGCTATCCTGTTGGGCTATGCAAAGGGCTTGTTAGAGATTAACCGGCTTAAACAGGGGACTGGGCTTTTCGAATTTGCCCAGGAGATGCTGACTTTGAGAGTTAAAAACTGCTGGGGTATCATCAATACCCTTGACGGCGCCTGGGCTGAGGGGCTGCGCGGCCACATCAAGAAGCGTAATGATTATCTTAAAGGTAAAACAATAAAGATCCTGCATGACTTAAAATTCAGGCATTATAAATTCGCCCGTAAGGTTCTGAAAGAGGATATTATAGACGAAGCGCATTTATCCTTTATCCGCGATCCAGAATTTGCTATGTTTGAAAAGCCCTTTGCACTATTAAATAAATCTTTTTATGAAGATAGCACATTGAACAAACTTGAAATTGCGCGGGCGCACCAGTTATTCTCTCTTTTCTTTGATATGGTAATTATTAGTGAGTTGCGAGGTAAATTTATGATGGATTACCGTAGGCTATTTGTGAATTCCCGTAAGCCCGGAGAAGCCCGTCTTTCCAGACAAGAAGCATTTAAGCAAACATATTTTAAATACCGCGATTCTTCCAGGGCGGTATTATCCAGGCCGGAGTTTTATTTTTATCTATTCTGGCAGGCGGCCTTTATCCCGGTGCATACTAAAGAAGATGATAAGCCGGTTAATCCCGTATTTTCAGCCCTGAACAGGTATGTCTTATCCGGCCAGATTAAAGAAAAAAGATATAGTAGGCTTACCCGGCCGGAAATGCCGAAATTAAGCGAAACGCAAGCAGCAGAATTTTCCGCAATAGGCGAGCTTTATAAGGAATGGTCGCAGGAGTATGGGATTACCAGGGCCGGGCCGCAAGCCAGCTCGCCGCTTGATTCTTTGGATTTCCCCGTGGTTATCATCGGCTCGTCAGACGGCGGGAAAGAAGCGATCCCCGCCATTTTAAATCCTGTTTTGAACAGCAAGCCCGATTTGGGTTTCAGCTGCATTCTTGCCGCCCATAATTTTAATACCAACTACTATCCTTATAAAAAGATCTCAAGAATAATATTGCAGAATATAGCAGATACCATCCAGGCAGACGTTACTGAAATATCCGATGGTATGCCGGTAGAAAATAACAGGATATATATTGTCCCTCCGATAAGCAATATTTCGCTTAGCAAGGAAGGAAAATTTGAAGTTTCCGGGATAAGGATTGATTTTATTAAACGCAATCCCAGTAAGAACATCATTAACATTGATTTCTTACTGGATAGCGCAGCCGAGTTCTTCCGAGATAGGCTGATTGCGGTTATAGCCAGCGGAAACGGCAGCGATGGCAGCAGAGGGTGTTCTTATGTGAAGCTTTATGGAGGCAAGATTTGGGCACAGCGCGATGCGATAGAAAAGGCCATGCCTACCAGTGCCCTCAAAACATGCCTGGTTGATGAAATAAAGTTATCCAGTTCTCCGCTAAAAGCAAAAAACGCGATCTTCTGGTTATTTTTCGCAGCAATGATCACCTTAGCCTTTAAGCAGGCAAGGGCGCAGGAATGGAGCGCTTATCTTTTGGATAGTAACCATAAAGCCAGGGTAAGAAGCCTTAACTTGACTCACAGCGACATTGCCATAAGCGTGGCTCGGCTTTGGTCAGCGCAGACAGATATTACAACCGTTGATATACAAGACAGCAAGAAAAAGTATCACATTAATTACATGAAATATGCGGATGCGCTCCAAAAGATAGAAGAAGATCTTGCTGCCGGGAAGAAATTGATCGTAAATATGAATTTCGGCTCTTACCTTGATTTTTATTCTTTTGAGCATGCCATTTTGGACCTCTACCTTAAATATCCGCATACCTTAATCCTGGTTGCTCCCGCAGGTAACGGTAATACCGATTATCCGATGTATCCGGCAGCCTATGATTTTGTCTTTTCAGTTACCAGTGTTACGGCTGGCTCCGGCTGCTATGTTAAGACAGGCTATGGTAATTATGGCGCTTTCGTGGACATAGCTGCCATTGCGCAATCAGAAGAAGGAATGAGCAAGAAAGAGAAACAATATATGCAAGCAACCTGTTTTGCCGCGCCGCAGGTCGTGGGATTGCTGCTTGAAATATTCGCCGTCAATCCCGTTTTAACTAAAGAAGAAGCCGTAAGGATCATCCAGGATACCGCTGATCCGATAGAAGGTTACGATTTTAAAGTAATGAATCCTGAGCGCGCTATTAACGAAGTTAAAGCAAGGCTGCTTGCCGCCAGCTCGCCGGTTGTTAGGTATGGCAGCCAAATTACGGAATGCCGATTATTGAGAGAAGAGGAAGCAAGGAGCAGGCTTAAACAAGAATTTAATTTTGATTATCCGCTTGATTTAATGAAAACAAATAGGCCTGGCGGAGCAGCGCCTCGCCTAGCTTCAAATATTTATGCAAAATTAAGCGCCGTAGAGAAGGAATTTCCCGGTTTTAAAGTACCGAAAAAATGGCTCGGGTATAACATTAGCAGGATTATTAATAATACAAAACGCAAACTGCAAGAACAGGTAGATAAGCCAAGGCGAGAACAAGAAGCGGTATTAAGGCTTAAGGCAGAACTTGGTTTTATTTATCCGGACTCATTAAAACCAAGTGACAGACCAGGGGGGAGTAACTCTATTTCTGCTTCAAAAGTTTATGAAAAGCTAAGCGCTGTAGAAAAAGAGTTTCCCGGTTTCAAGGTACCTGCAAAATGGATCGGAAAATGGGATGTTTCAACTCTTGTAGAGAGAGTAAGAGACAGGATGTCAATAAAGGGCAAAGATGCAGTTAAGAGATTAAAGGACGCATTTGATTTTAATTATCCTGTTGATTTAGTGCCTACTCATCGTCATTATTTTAGCGCCACAGTTATTTATATAAAATTTCTTGAAGTTAACAGCGAATTGCCTGGATGTAAGATATATAAGTCACTATTGAATTTATCTTCGGAGGCGATCATTTTTAAGTTATCTGCGAATATGGCGGGAAAAACTTATGATAAGAAAATTGAATATATTAAATTACTCAATAAGGTATTCGGTTTCGCCTATGAAGAATTATCGCCTCGTATCAGGGCTGAATTTAAGCCAAGAACGATATTCCGTCGCCTTGTTTATATAGAAAAACGGTTATTAAAAGAGCCTGCCCTGAGAATACTCGGGATCAGATGGAAGAACATACCATATAAGGTTATCTTTAAGAGATCCGCAGATGCCGATTTGCAGGATTATCTTGACGGATTGGCCGCGGGCAAGTTCACCCCTGTATCAACAAGCAAGGGGATAATAAGGTTCAAGATAAACATCAGCGAAGAAGAGGCAATAAAGAGGATTGCGGATGAATTTGGTTATATCTATCCATATAGCTTTCCTGTGAGGATTTGGCCGGGCCAGAAGCGTTATTCGCCGCCTAGTAGTATCTATACTAAGTTAACGAAAATAAGAAAAATGTCTCCGGATTCTGAAATTTCCCTTTGGCTGCTTGAATATGGCCTGGATACTGCTATCAATAAAATCAAAGGTATAAATGACCGTAAAGCCGCAGCGCTAGAGTCGCGAGAACGCAAAAAAGCGCTGATAGAACAATTTAAATTAGGTAAACGCTATTTTTCGCATTCTTTAGAAAAGGTAGCATATAAATCTTCGCTTCAGAATGAAAAAGAACAAAGAAAAGCGGAAAACAATAGGCAGAAATTAGAAAAAAAGAAGGCCAGGGAAGAAGCTAAAGAGGGAGCCAGGATAAAGAGAATGCTAATTATTAAAAAATACAACCTGCCCATTTCATATTCTAACCGCAGCCTTGCTTTTATTGAAAAGCGGGTCCAAGAGTTAAAGGACAAAGAGTATAATTCTGCAAGTTATGAGAACTATGTAAATAAAATAATGCATAGATATTATCCCGGCCGCAATATAGACATAGAAATGCTTTGGCAAAAGATGAAGCAAGGAGAAGGAATGGCAAGAAAGACCATTATCGAATACGTGCTTAATCTTGTTATAGAGATAGAACAAGGCAATAAAAGTAGGAAAGAGATCTTGAGGTCTGTGTATAAACTTCCTTCGCATAAACAGTATACCCGCGACGATTATATACAGGAAGGAAATTTGGCCGCGCTTCAGGCGTTGGATAAATGGAATCCTGCTTGGGGAATGAGCCTTGAATCATTCCTTAGGGATGAGATAGGGTCTGCGGTTAAGAGGTCTAGGGCGACAAAAATTAGAGATGACAAAAGGGCTATCTCCCTTCAACAACCCAAGGGTAATAAATCTAATAGCGGAAATTTTCGCACCGTAGAAGACCATCTTGCTAATCCGGATGATGAGCAGTATTTGCCTGGACCGGCTGAAAGGTTTGAGTTTATGTCTAAAAAGATACGCAGTAATGATTTCTTATTTCTTGCCGAGGCCGGATACCCTATTAACAAGGGTTTACTTATCAGCAATGAAGAAAAAAAAGCTTTTGCTAAAGCCTTCAACAACCATCTAATAAACAGCGGAATGTTTAAAGATACTCCTTTTGATATTGCTGTATTGATCATCGGCAGTATGGGCAATATTGGGATCGCCCGCAGGAAAATAAATCCCAGCGACTTAAATCTTATTGTTCTTTCAGACGTTCATCAAAGTCAGTCTATAGATATACATCGCAGGCAGTGTCGGGAGGTAATGGCTAGGTTCAAAGACTGGATCGGAAGCGGTGATATCTATCATATGACTGAAGGCGGCGAAAGATTTACGCTTCAGGTAGAAAAGGATAGCACCGTTGAGTCTTCCAAATTGCTGTCATTGCTTCAAAGCTATGGCTTAAAGAGTAAGGTATCACTTGAATTAATTCCTCTTGACGGCAATATTAACGTTGTCAACAGGGCAGCTTGTCGCAGCCATATCCAAATAATGGAATACTTCTACCAACTAGGCGCAAACGGCATCCTTATTTTTGAGTCTAAAGAAGGATTTGCGGAAAATATACTGGATAAGCTATCAAAAGGTCTTGAAGCTGACGCCGTTGCATACGAACCGATTGCCGCCAAGTATATGCTGGATTTCTGCCTGAGGCAGATTGATAAGGTCGTCCGTCAGCAGGAAGCCGCGGTTGTCCAAGGCAGCTCGCCTCTCGGCTGCGTCGTGGCAACAAGGAGCAGCGCCTTTAATGTTCTTGCTAGCTCGCCGGTTGAGCGTTCCCGGCCGCAGAAGATGAGCCTCAACGCGTTCTTGGAGCGGGAAAACAACGAGTTATTAAAAAAATCCGTTAAGCCTTTAAGCAGGCTTAGATGGTCGGTAAGGGCGGTTGACTGGATATTCGCGTTTGTAAAATACCCGTTACTGTCCAGCGCTTCTCTGGGAACTTTGCTGCATAGCTTAGGAAAACTTGACCTCACGATTTTTGGCAGCCATATCGGTTGGAAAATGGTCATCGGAGTTATCGGCAGCGCCTTGTTTATCGTTACGGTAAGACTGGCGCAGGTTTTTATCTTTAAATATTTTTATCCTGAAGTTTCTCTTCCCAAATGGCGGCGCTTTATTCTTCCGCTGATAATGCCTGCTCCTATAGGCGGAGAATGGCTTATGTTCAGGATATTAAGTCCGTTATCTGATGTAAAGGAAATGAAACTGCTGCGGGATATAGAATATTCTCTGCAAAATATTATTTATAGATCAGGGAAATCATTCTCCGCGCGGATAGAAGAATTATCTGAGGGATGCGTCCCGGAGATCGCCAGAAAAATACTGGATTATGGAAAATCAAGCATCGGGGAAGATTATCTCAAGCGCGCAAATCGCAGATTGATCAGCAGTAGAAAATATATCTTGAAGCTTTTGAAGAGCAATTTCTCGGAAGACCCCAGGGTAAGGAAAGAATCACATTCTGATTTTATTATAAAACTACCTACCGGATTTTCTCCGGAGATGGAGCGACAACTAGAGGCGTTCAGGAAAGAACATGAAAAAAACAGCGGAGAAGCCAGTTCGCCTGCCATATACGAAACTGACGACGGCTACCGGGTATATACGTTAGCCCTCAATCATAATTCCTATGTTTCTATAGCGGAATTAGGCGCTAATATCGTAGACCTGGTAATCGCAGGCAAGCGCATAGTCTGGCACAAAGGCTTTGACCCTGCCGCAGGAAGAGTCACGCGTTTAAAAGATCCGGTTACCGGAGCTAATCTTCCCGGCGGCATACCTTTTATGTTCCCTTGGACCAGCCGCATTGATAAATCGCTAGCGTGCTTTTTTGGCAGAGCGATTGATCTTACTGATCCGAGCCTGACATTAGTGCGCCGCGTCCCGGATGCCAAAACCGGGCCGAATGTACTGCACGGGATGACCGATAAAGTAAAATGGCTTAATGAAAAAGTGCATCCGGAATTTATCAAATTCTCCTGTTTTACGGGCGCATTCAATGAAATATCCAGCCGCTTCGGCTTGCTTAAGGCCGAGCTTGTTTTTCGTCTGGAGAAAAATACGCTTACGGTACATACAACCGTAGCCAATAAAGACACAAAATTACTTATTTTTAGCTTTGGCCATCACCCATTTTACTTTCTGCCCGATATCCGGCAATGGCAGGCGCAGGTCCCGGCAGAGATGTATTGGCAGACAGATGCGGCGCAAGTCCCGCTTTACCAGCAGCCGCTCGCAGTAGAAGGCCCTACTGACTTGCGTAAGCTTACTTCTATAGACCGGCCGTTTGAACAGGGCTATACCGGGCTTAGAGTTGATAAGGGAGTAATAACTTCGTATTTCCATAATGATAATACCAAAGAAACTTTAACCGTTTCTCAAGGCTCGGGGTATACAAACCTAATGTTTTGGGTACCCTTAGGTAATCCTAATATTCCTGAAGGAGTAGCCAGTATCCAGCCGCTGGTTTCCGTAGCTAACGCTATTAATCTCTTTAGTCATGCCAGGCAATGCCGGGATCCTGTAATTGCTAAATATGCCAATCCGGTTATTCTCTTCCCGGGTGAGCAGATCAGTGTATGGTGGAGAGTAAGTCTTGACGCCGCTATCAGTTCACCGGTAACAGAAAGAAAAATCCTGTTGGCAAAAAGGGAAGAACGTAAAAGAAAAGAGTTATATAAGGAAATGGAAGCCAGGGGAATAGATATAGATGTTCCTCCCAGCCTGATTAGGCACCACAGTGTTACTACCGTCATTAAAAGATTAGAGAAGGAGATGGCAGCCGGTATCGAGAAAGAGAATAGAAGGAAATTAATCGCCAATCAGGCAAAAAAAGAACTCGAAGAGAGTCACGGGATTGTTTTGCCTGCCGGGTGCCTGCGCAGAGGCAAGAACTACGTTGATCCGGTAAAATTACTTAATAAAATAAAAGGAATAAAAACAGAGCTAAAACGCAGGGGCATTATTAAATATACCATTACCAAGAAGCAGCTTTTCAATAATAATGCCGAACGCATAGTAGAGATCATCCAGGCGCGCTCCGCAGCAGGCAAATACCAATCGTCGTATCGCAAGGAATCCGTAAGCAATAAAAGGATTAAGGTGCGAAAATTTACCGAGGCAGAATACGCAGCCAAGCTTATTGATGATTTTCAGTTTGATTATGGAAATTCAAAAAAGATAAGCTTGGCCTCAAATCTGTATATAGCTTTGAGTAAAGTAAGAGAAGTTTTTCCTGATTTAAGAAGAGAAGAGCTTCCGGAAGGATCAATCTGGTACGGCCAAGCTAAAATCGTAGACGCAATTTCCAAGAAAAGAAATGCCCGGGAAAGGGGGAGCAAGAGAGAAGACGCTGAAGCAGCATACCAGAAGAAACTCTCAGAAGAGTTCAATTTTATGTATCCGGATGGGCTGCCTGAAAGTAATCAGCCGGGCAACGGCCACTGTATAAGTGCTTATAAGGCGTACAGGGCTTTAATAAAGGTAAAAAGCCTACTGCAGGAAGCGGGATTTGAATTACCCGATGTAAACACATTTACATATATGTTGGGATGTACCCCGGAGTTTATCAGCAACAGCTTAATAAAGACGCTCAAATTCAGGGAAAATAAAGCAGCCGAAGAAGAGAAGAATTCAGAGGCCAGGGAAAAGCTTTTTATTGATTTTGAGTTTAACTATCCGCAAGATTTAGGGCATTTTGGCAGCGGGTATCCTGTTATTTCCGCATCGCGGTTATGCGCCAATCTTATAAAAGTAAAAAAAGAATTACCTGATTTTAATTGGAAAAACCTCCCGTTAAAAGTGCTTATCAGGTATCCCTCAAAGATCATCATTTACCTGAAGTCAGTGCAGCAAAAGAAAGACCGGCAAGAAGCTGTGCGAATAAGCCTGAATAGGGACTTTGATATAACTAACCCCGAAACATTAAAGATTACTGCTTCCAAGGCGCGCAGTAATTTACTCGCCATTAAGCGGATATTAAAAAAGCGAAGACTGGCTCATCTACAAGTGCCGAAAAATATGCTTTCGCTTGCTCCGGCTACAGCCGCCAAATTGATCAGGGCGCAAGAATTGAGGAGGAGAGAAAGAAAGATGGCCGGGATTGCGTTGAAAGCGGAAAAACAAAAACTGATCAATGAACATCAATTACCCAAGGCCTACTTTTTACGCAGTATATCTTTTATAAAAGAGATGATCAAACACGGGCCGCCGCGCCTGGATGCCTGTTATGGCGGTTATAACCGTTATGTCAATTATATCTTCAGTCATCCGTCTAAAGTTGAGGAAATGGAATTAGAGCTTCTTTGGCAAAAGATGAAAAAAGGCAACAACTCGGCATATTGCAAGTTGGCGGAATACTTCCTGCCGGTAGTGATTGAAATGGTAGAGGGAGAAACCAAAAAAGGTATTCTGTCGCGGCCATCCAATTATTCGGAAGAACACCAGAAGGAAATGGACGATTATGTCGGCGAAGCCAATTTAGCTATGCTGGAAAGCATAAAAGAATGGGAACCTGGTCCAGGCAGCACGCTTGAAGCTTTTGTAAAAGAAAAGATCAAGGCTGCGGTCAATAAGTTAAGGTCTAAGAAATATGCCGAGAAAAGACGGAACGACGATAATATAGATTCGGCAAGGCGGCAGATTTTAGAATTTTCATCCCAGGATTACAGTCAGCATCCGGATAATGCCTTAGAGCGTTTTGAGATGATGAAAAAGGTAGTAGCGAGCATAAAGAAAGGTAATTTCGGCTTTCTGGCTGATGCCGGCTACCCTATAAACCAGAAAGCGCTCTTTAGCCTTACGGATAAACTATCTATTAAGCAGGAACTGCGTAATTATCTCATCCGCAGCGGGATATTCAGCGCTATGCCGCTCAGGTTTGCGATGTGGATGATTGCCAGTATGGGCCAGATCGGGCTTGCGCGTAAGAACTTAAGCGACCTTAATCTCCTCATCATCTCTGATTCGCATCAGGAATCCTCTATGAACGAACATCAGGCCATTTGCCGTGAATCCATGGTTAATCTTAAAGAGCTCGTTGGAACCGGCAAACTCATTGAACAGAGGATAGATGGTAAAAGGCTGGTATTGGAAGTCGGAAAGGATAATTCTTATAAGAATAATAAACTTTATCAATCTGAATTTATATCTTTACTTAAAGACCATAAGATAGGAAGCCAGGAACGCGGGTTCGCTTCCATAGAGCTGGTTTCTTTGAACGGCAGTATTGAGCCCGGCAATAAAGCTCTATACCGCGGCGGTTTCCATGTCGCAGAAAACATCTATCAGATGGGTTCAAACGGGATCCTTATTTTAGAATCGGAAGACGGCGTTGCCCAGGAAATGGCCCAGGGGCTGCATCAGCAGTTACAGGCCGATCATAATGAATATCTCTATTTTATATGCAATTACCAGCTGGATTTCTTTGCCAAGCAAGTAGAAAAAGTAAGGCAGCAACAGGATGCGTTAATCGCGGCAAGCAGCTCGCCGGCAGATATCAGCAAGGCATACATTAAATATTTAGAGAATCCCCAAGCCATGATTGACGAAGATAAAACCCTGGTCCTTGCCTTTTGCCATAACAACACGGATATGGACGGTATGGCTTCCCTCATCGGACATGTTTATTATTGCCGGGAGATTGAAAGTAAGGATATCCTCATAATGCCGGTTATCCCCCAGCAAGGGGCGCTTCCGTGGAATATAGTGCATATTTTGCAGCGCGGCGGGATCAATAAAGATGACTTCTTTTGTTTTGAAGACATAAAAAGTCATCTTGAGAACATCGCAGCCAATCCCGCATTCATGGAACGCATATTGCTTGACCTGCTTGACCATAATGACCCGGAAGAAAAAAGCCTGGAGCAATTTGCAATCCGCAATATCATTGACCACCATTCCCTGGAAAGGGAATTACCTTATAGGGGAGTACGCAATATCCAAAGGATAGGGGCAACTGCCACGGCCGTTACAATGAATTATTTTAACCGCGGGATAGCTATGCCGTATGGCATAGCTTATATCCTGCTTGCCGCCATCTGCCTGGATACGGACAGTTTTTGTTCCAATACCGTAACCCGCAGGGACGGCAAGGTGGTCCAGGAATTGGCGCGCCTGGCTAAAATAGACGCAAATAAGCTGTTTGACGGCGTTTCAACAATTTCATATTGCACGCGCGCCTCTACCTGGGGAGAATGGCTTTATGACGTTAAAGAATACGGGGCGTTGATTTTCAGGCAAACAAAAATAAACGATATGGATGAATTAAAGAGCATTACCAGGAGCATGATCATCAGCCATATCAAAGAGGAAGTGGAGAGCCGCCCTGAGATTCGCGCTCAAGTCTGGATGGTAACAAGCATGGATCAGAAATCGTACGGCAGCATGGTTTTTGTATATGCTAAGTCCGGAGTAGAATATGGCAACAGGATCATCAGGGCGATATCGGATTTAGAAATAACAAAGGCAGGCCTGGTTGAGGCGTTATGGATGAAGCCGGCCTTGAAAATGATCCAGGCGGGGATAAAAAAGGCAGACTTCAGATATATCGTGAATGTATCCGGAATGGGCCTTAGCGCCGATAACGGAAGGCTTAAGGCGTTCAGGCAGCTTGCCGCATCTTTGATCAAAAAGAACCATTTATCATTGAAAAATAACGGCCAGTTGAATATAAAAATTAATTCCCATCGCATCGCAAAAATCCTTTTAAAGTCCCTTTCGCAAGACGGTATAAAACTTGATTTATCTACGATTATGCGGATGCAACGCGATATTGACGGGGTCGTTATGCTTTATTTTTCCGGCTGCGGCTCGCGCAAGATGTGGAAGGATGCCGTGCAGGAAGTCATAAAAGAAACCATAAATAAGACGAGCTCGCCGGTGGCTGCGGAGATGTATTGGCTGCGGGATGCGGTATGGGTGATGGGCGGAGAAACTCTCTCTGCCTTGTTTAACGATAATAAGGAAACCTTTAAAAAGATATATGCGGTGGTAATTGCCTGGTGGCTTCAGGGGGTGCTTGCTTATGCGCTGGCTCGTATTTTTGGCGGGGATATCTTCACTGCCTGGGGCATATTCCTGGCCGGGCATATGTTAGATTTCGTCCTGAATATTCTTCGTTCCAAGGGAGCCCGCGCGCCGCCGCTTAATATGCTTATCGCCGCTTTAATCGCATCTGTCAGCCTGGCTATGGGTTGGTCAACGATCAATCTCTTATCCTGGGCTGTACAGGCAGGAGTTGCCCTTTTCTTCCTATCTCTTTCCTTAGTGTCTTCTTCAGTATGGCGCCGCCGCACGGTTGTTCTATTCAGCCTTATTCTCGTTTTAGCCTCTGTAAAAATCATTGATAATTCATTGCGTTATTACCGTATGGACGATGAAGCAAAGGCCATAGCGCACAGTTATTCACTTCCAATAATACCGCAGGAGCAACACGGAACATACTGGCAGGATGAATTTAACAACATGGATCAACTGCTTGATTTTATTTCCGACCCCGAGGTTATCAATGTTCCTTCTTTTGAGGCGCGCGAGCAGGCTTATCTGGCAAAGGTAAGGCTACTGGTGAACGCCCAAACCGTCTTTGCCGCGGATAAAATATATGCAGGGCAGCGATTGGGGCAGCTCGCAGCTAACTATCAGGAAATAGTTTCATTACCTGATACGGCATTCTGGTTTCGCTGCAGCGAAGCAGAAATGTTGACCGTGCTTTTACGCAACCGTATGGATGTTGCCTCTCGCCAATTATTATCAGCAGACGTGGATAAATTATTTTCCGATGAAGACTTCCCGGATCGTTTAGTCAACGATCCTATGTTTGGCTTGTATTACGAATATACCGTTTTATACGGCCATTTTGCTCAATTTAACGCTAACATGAATTCAATTACGCAGGCGCGGGGAGATTCAGTGCATGCTATGCCGCTGGTATTGCTTGAGCCTATTCGCCAACTGCGGCAGGCTCCTCCGAAATTGGTTAAAGAATTGAAAGCAGCAGCAGATACATTTGGCTTAGATTGGGAGTTTACTGCCAGTCATCTTATCAATGTTGATGATGTCAGGTATTCCCTGCGTGCGGGATGGAGACATTACCGGATACGTAAATTTAACCAGGGAAACCCCATAGAAGATACTTATCGTTATGATCCAGAAGGGTTGGCGTTGCCTCGGTATGTTAACGATGCGTTAGGCGGTATAATCATTGGCGGCGGCAAGAATAGCACGGGTTCCTTTCAAATGCGCTCTTATGAAGTGCGCAGATACAATCTTTTTAAGAATCTGGGGATCGATGCCGCAAGCTTATCGGACCGCGAAATCAATATGTTATTGCTTAAGCCGGAATATGCTGCCTGGGCATGGGTAGCGTTTAACAGGGCGGCTATCAATGAAGTTGATTATTTACGTACTTCCAACCAACATGAGGTTAATGCAATCATCAAAGGATTAAATAAGAGCGCTACTGTAGGGGGCTCCTTCATTTTTGCATATCCAAAAGAGCTTTTCTCCATGCTTCCTTCAAAGGCGGACCTAGGCAGGGCCGATTGGATGCTGACTTTATACCATCCCCTATTTAATGGAAAGCTGTTTAGTTCCTTATCATCGCAGTATATCGTCATTGTCTCCGGCATCGGCGACAATAAGCCGGGGATTTTTACCGGCATAAAAACGAATCAGGATATCTTATCTTTACGATTATTATTGTCTGGTCGCGATGCCTATCTTAGGGATGCAGCCTGGCGTACCCTGGAAGCTTTAGCCAGGGATTCTACAAATATTGACCTGCAGAAAGCATCCCGAAAAATATTACAGGAAGCTTCTGGTAGCTCGCCGGTTTCCGATAATCCGCCGCTTCCAGACAACCGTACCGCAGTTCCAGCGGGTTATGCGTTGATCAGCGATGCCCAGGGCGCCAGTTATTACGATCTTTCTGGCGATCGGAGGTCATGGAAAATTCTGCACCGTCGGATCAAGAATGCTCTCCAGACGCATTATCCGATTAATCCGCTTATTCAATTAATTAGTGAAAAGGAGTTGCACTTGTTGATTATGCCCGGAGTTATCCAACGTGGCCGCGCCTTAGTAAGATTTCTACAGGATATCTATTCCGGTGAATGGAAAGCAGTCAGAGATGGGGTTATACCCGAATCCGTAGTGCGCCGCGCTCTCAATAGCCAGGGTTTTGAAGAGCTTGTAGGCAGATTGCCTACGGAAAGCATAACCATTACTTATGGGCCGGATTTGAACTATGCCGCAGGATATGTATTTGATGATAATATCGGTTCGCTGGGCGGAAGGGAGATAATCTTCCGCGGACAGGAAGCCTTGTTAAGGATTTTTCCGGGTATTGGCCTATATCATACCGTTAATATTTTCCGAAAATACATTAAGGAGCTGGAAAATGTCCTTTCCGGCCGGGAGGGCATTATTGCGGCCTGGCGGCATCCCTGTTTTAGCGAAGGCGGCAACCAGGAATTCCTAAATAATTTATATAAAGAGTGCGGTATCGCGGTTGTAGGATATGGCTTGCCTAATATGAACAGGTTTGAGGTCCGCCCGGGAGGATTATTTATTTTGGACCGGAATAACCGGGAAAATAGAGTGAAATATTTGATCTACAATGATTATGATTTCTCTCTGGATCCGGGTTATCTTCCTTTTAAAAACCGCATGAAAATTTTTGGTTACAAGGAGATTGTGAATGGTATTCCCGGCATAGTCGGTTTGATTGAAAGTGGAAAATTGCTGATCGGCCATCACCCGGGTTCTTCCATGGCTGACTCTAAGCTTGTCTATCCGTTCGTACGGAAATTTATTCGCTACTATCTTGGGGAAGATCCGCTTTTGAAGTCCAGTAGATGTTTTGCTTTAAAAGAAGGTTTTGGGTTGCCAATAATGCCTTTCGGCGACGCGCTGGCAAGGCAAAACGAGTTGGTGCTTAAACCTATTATGGGAGAGTGGGGCAAGGGAGTCCGTGTGGGTAAAAAGATCAGCCATGACCAATGGCGCAGATTTTTAGTGGAAGCGTATCTATGCCCCCATGATTATATTTTCGCTGAGCATATTCAGCCCATGATTTTAAGCGATTATATAGTTGTGCATAGAATAATCTGCGACATTATGGCTGATGGCAGGACAGTGGTCCAGCCCGGGATTTACGGGAGATCTAAGCGTAATGAAGAGGGTAATGGCGTAATCGGTTGCCCGGTGGATGGTGTTTACAGCCGCACTATGCTTACGATGGCAGAAGGCCTCACCTTCCCGATGCGTGCCAGTTCGCCGGTAGAAGATAAAAAAATAGCCGATACGATAACGGTCACTCTAAAATCTGAACGGATGGTCACATTAATAATTATGGTTTTAAAGGGTTTTCTCGTAATGCTCTGTAGTTATTATATCTTTCTATCAATCCCGTTGGCTTATCTTATCATGTTTATATTTTGGATTGGCGGTTTAGATTATTCATTTTCAGAGACCTTCCGTTACGCCAATATTTTATCAGTGCTTATGCTTTTTTATATTCGGAAAGCCTTTCCGGAACTTCCGAAGCTAATAAAAAAAGAACGGATTGTTTTTGCAGACGGCAAAGGCCGTATTTATGAATATTCCGGTTCTACATATATATGTCATGGCGAGACTGAAAAAGGCAGGCATGTATTAGAGAATATTAATGTGATAGGCAAAGATCTGCACGAGCAAGGGGCGCCGGCTCTCCTGATAATCTCCTGTAATCCTAAAGGCGGGAAGATAGAAGAAAGATTGCCCCTTTATTATATACATGCATTATCTCGGGTCACAGGGGTGATTAAACTTCCCGGCATATTCAGAAGATTTTCTTTTTCATCCAACGGCTGGACTATTGTTTCTCCTTCCGGAGAAGAAATGCCTTTATACGAAGCCATTAAGGAATTTTCAGAAAATGGGAAGACCTTGAATTTTAACTTATGGGAACAACAAAAATGTCTTATCAGCTCGCCGGTAGACCTTAAAGAAATAGGCGGGGTTATACTTGCTCCTTCGCCGCTGGCGGTCAAGGATAAGAGCCGGCTTCCGGAAAAGATAAATGAATGTTTGGCGGCGCAGCGTAATTGCGGAATAATGTTGCCCTGGATACATTGGGACATTATTGAAGGCCATCGTTCGGATATAGTTGCTTGCGACAATCCCGAACCAACCGTAAATATACTTACGCCGGAATTATTGCAGGGTATATCCGGCGCAATCAAAGATGTGCACCTTATGTATACCCGGCCAAGTGAAAAATTCATTCAGAGATATATTAATGCCGGTGCCCACATTGTGACTTTGCATTGGGAATCTTTCAGGTATAAGAAGAGGCTTATTGAAAGGATCGAATATGTTAGAAAGCAGGGGTGCCTGGCGGGTTTGGCTTTCAATCCGAGTAGCGATTTAAATGCGATAATCAATTTTCTCCATGACCGCCGCCTGAGAGGGAAAGTGGACTTATTGCTGCCGATGAGCATACTAGCCGGAGCGGCTAACCAAAAATTCATTGAGAGTGCCTTGATCAGTATCGCTAAGTTAAGAAGATTATTTCCGAAATTATTCATCCAGGCTGACGGCGGGGTAAACCTGGCAGAGCCAGAAGGAAGAGAAAGCACAGCTAAGAGGGTAATCCGGGCAGGCGGGCCGGATAAATTATTGTTAGTTACCGGCGGCGCTTTCTTCGGTAAGGGCGAACAGATCCAGGCAGAATTTGAGCAAGCCATCCGGGATTTTCAGGCTGTAATCAAGGAAAGCCGGGTGGAAGAAATCAATATCAGTAAAGGCCAGGATTACTATTCCCAGGTAGAGGCAATATCCAAGCGTATATCTGCAAAAGAACTTGGCGGCGCCATTATCACTACCGATTCAGAAGTGACCAGCATGGCTGCCGGCGCTATTGCCAATAAATTTAAAGGAGTGCGCGCTTCGGTTTGTAGGAACGTCAATCAGGCGGAATTTACCCGTAAACATAATAATTCAAATATTTTAATTGTAAGAAAAAAAGATCCCAAGAGAGAAGAAATAATTCTGGAATGGTTATTGGATGAATTTGAAGGCGGCAGGCACCAGCGCAGGGCGGAAAAGATTGAGCTGGATAAGGTTTCTGATGAGAAAATTGCAGGAGAGATAAACGCGGATATTATTCCTATAGCCTCTGATCATGGCGGTTTAGAATTAAAGGAGTTTGTAAAATCAGAATTAGAAGTCATGGGGTATAAAATATTTGATGCTGGTACCTATAATAATGAATCTTGCGACTATCCTGATTTTGGCAAAAAGGCGGCACGTTTAGTTTCCAGGGGCGTGGTAAAAAGAGGTATAGCGATCTGCACTACCGGAAGAGGCATAAATATGGTGGTGAACAGGTATCCCGGGGTGATTGCCGCTCAGTGCGATAATCCTTATCAAGCCAGGAAAGCGCGGCAGGAATTAGGCGCCAATATGCTGGTTATGGGGCAGAAATATTTGTTGGATGAGCAAGGTAACATCAACATTAAAGCTGTCCGAAGTATATTAACGGAGTTCCTTAGACAAAAATATAATTCTACCGAAGAAAGGAATAGAGAGGTTCGTGACGCGTTATCCTTCAGCTCGCCGGTAGGATATTATCCGGCAAGGCCGGTTGATTTCGGTGAAATCGGGCGGTTCCTTGGCCGCATCAAGAATAAAACCAACGGGCTACGGCTGGAGGATTTTGTTTTTGAAAGATTCAGCGAGAAAACCCTTTTCTTGTTGCATTATCAAGGGCCCGCATATGAGGTGGTACGGCAGGCAGCTTACAATGCTCTGAACTCGCTGGATTATTGCCTGCGCACCCGGCCGGCTCATATTGCCTCCTCGCGTGTTTCCGGATTGAGCGGGGAAATATCCGGTATATACGAAATAATCAAAAGAGGCAGCGTCCTTACGCAAACAAAATTAGGAAAATTAGAGGCAATAAATCCCGTATTTCGCAGCAAGGATTTTACCGCCAAAGAGTTTGACGCTATCAGTACCAACAGCGTATTTGAATTTAAATTCCACCTTAGCCTGCATAAGCTTTACCAACAGGTGATCGGGATGGATTCGGCGAAACAGCCCCACTTAAAGGTCCTCAGCCGTCCCGAATTCAGCCATATAAGGAATTTGGTCTATTTCGGTGAGAATGATAACGGGCACGTGGTCAAGGCAATTAACCTTTTTGTAGAAAAAAAGCCAAAAATTCTCCCGCGACTTTCTGTTTCTGAAGACGGCGGCGTAGCGCTAAAGCTATTTTTGCACGGCAGCGAGGTATACGATTTCTTAAGTTCAAAGACGACGCTGGACCTGTTTAGCCGGGAACAAAACCGCAGATTCAGCAGGGGCTATCTCTCCGGGTATTTAAGGACAAAGCTGCCGTATATGCGCCAGATCATAAACGGGAAAATCAACCGTCTCGGCGTAGAAGATAAATTTGACGTGATCATTGCCGTTTCCAATACCTGTCCGGCGGACTATCTCCGAGCCAAAACCCTTGCCAGTTCTCCGGTAGGAATACGCTTCCGCGTAGATAAGGTATTAAAAGAAGTAACGTTCGGAGAAGATATGCAAAACGGCGCCCTGCGCGCCTGGGAAATAAAGTTATTTATTTCGTCGGTAATAAATATGGACAAAAGGCTGCATGACTATCTTGACTGGATAACCGATAATCCGGGGGAAGGCAGATACTATGTATGCGGATACTTTGATAATGAACCTGTGCCTGTGGGATTCATAAAGGAAAGCTATTTTGATTTTGGGAATATCGGTGCCGAATATAACCCTACTGGAAATGAAAAAACTTCTGTTAGGATGAGCGGGAAGATCCTGGTTAAAGAATTCACCAGTTTATTTGATACGGCTGATGCCGCAGTTTTTTTTGAGATTCTTGAGTCCGGATATTATCTGGGCTCACTCGGGGAAAGAGGCTTTATTTGCCAGGAGAGGCCTTTATATTATGAAGATGACCTGCTGTTCAGCGTTGAACAAGACAAACAGGACCGTAGTATTTTTACTCTTCAATTGCGCCTGCCTAATGGCGGCCGAATTAGTTCCCCGCTTTCTTTTGGGGCAGCGGCGCTTATATTCTGGTGTGCCTGTACGGCGATGGTGGTCCTTATTATTAATATTTCTTGTAACAATCCCCGTAAAGAAGCCAGAGTTCCGATACAGCCGGTAAAGAAAAAAGATGATGTTGAAGAGGCGCCGGCATTAGCTGCGGCAATATTCATCCTGGAAGGAGTTATTGCTGACACTAAACGGCTATACCGTAAAGCCTGGGAAGAGATGCTGGGTAAAAAAAGGGCAGGCTTGGTTACGGGGCTTAGCGACACAAAAATATCCGATGTTTATTCTAAGATCGCCCAGATTAAAATACTGAATATTAATATTGATGATATGGAGTTCCTTTGCAGATTAGATAATTTAATTGATGAGAGAAGGTCTTGGGTTAAGCCTTACCAAGACGCTGTGGATTTAATCAGGGATTTTAAAATCAGAAAGGTCAAATGCGGGGTGGCTTCGGAGGGAGGCTCGGCGCATAAAATACTGGAAAAACTCAAGGTTGCAAAGTTTATAAATACAACCGTTACTGCCCGGGAGACTCTTCGTCCAGATTTGGTCCTGGCTGCTGCCAGAGAAATGGAGGCGCCTTTTGAAAAGACAGTAGTCATCAGTGATAATCCCATAGACATCCATGCAGGCAGAAAATACGGCTTTGGGCTTTTAGTCGGTGTTAACCGCAAGGGAATTTTTTACAAGAAGACGTTTTTGCGCAGCGGCGCAGACCTGGTCCTTAACGATCTTTCTTCCATGTCCACCATCAGCCTCGGCTATGAATTGAACCATAAGGTTAAGGCGGATAAATCCCGCCGTATAGTTAGCTCACCGATTAGAAATTATAACCGCAGGGATTTTATCGGTTTATCTGTTATGGGCGCTTTAGGATTTATATTTGGAAGGCAGATGCGCGCTGCGGGTTATGGCCTTAAGGAAGAGATGTTCAGCTTGCCCAACCAGAAGAAGACCTACCTTTCTTATTTAAGCAAGCTGGCTTTTAAACAGTTAGATTTTGGCAGCGATGATGATTTTAACCGGCTGCAGTCATGGAGAATAGATCAGGAAAAATTATACAACTCCTATTTTATGTCCAATGCTCCAGAACCCGTAAGGCAAAGCATAAAAAATCTATCCTGGTTTTTCCCGGAAAATAACCCCGGTTATTATTCTGAGAAATCATATCAGCCGGGCACCGACCACCAGGCTTACGATATATTTATTGATGAGAATATGCCGATTTCAGCTTTTTGCGGCGGTGTAGTCGTCACCGCCCTTGATGGCTGGCGTTATGAAAACAAAATATGGGTTGAAGGTACTGGCCTTGGACAGAGGGCAGGCAATGGCGTCCTTATATATAATCCCATTATTAAAAGCTATACCTATTATGCGCACTTGAACAGGATAGATGTCGCGGCCGGAGATATAATTAACGCTTCATTCCCGATAGGCTTGATAGGTCAGACCGGGATCAATGCCCGCAGGAAACAGCCGCATCTACATTTTGAATATAAAGCAATGCGGGGCAGGAAGCTGGTCTCCTTACGGTTTAATGAAATAGACGGAGCCGGTTTTACATCTGCTTTTAGAATCGGCAGCTCGCCGGTGGTATTCAAGTTTATGCCGCAGAAATCCTTAAAGAGCGGAGAGAAAGTTCATCTGGCCGGCGATTTTAATAATTGGAATCCCGATGAGTATAAGATGGTCTTTAATCCTGATGATGGCCTGTGGGAGAAATCACTGGATATAGCCCCGGGAATTTACGAATATAAATATTTTATAGACGGACAATGGATTTCTTATCCCGAAGATATTTTTAATCCTCGCAGGATAGAACTGGACTGGCATAAGAATTACTGGATAGAGGTAAGCGCTCAGCTTGATGAGCAAGAGGAGCCAGGCGCATATTTTGACCGCCGGGAACTGGGAATACCCCAAGAATATAGCAAAGAAGGGAATCTTTGGGGATTTTTTAACGAGCGGATGTTCGACAGTGGAATCGGCCACCCGCTTCATAAATTTGGTTTATCCAAAGCGAAGGTTTGTGTTGATGCGGGATGTGGGACAGGTTATCAATTCATGCATATAATCAGGTGGTTTTGTCCCGAGACTCTTTACGCCGTAGAACTGGATAAGACGCGCCTTAAACAGGCAGAGCGCTGGCGTAAGTGGAGCAGCAAAACGAAAATGGTATTTCTGAATAAAGATATTTCCAGGTCATTCCTGCCTAAGGGTGTTTTAGCCGATTTAATTATCTGTTCCCACGTTATTCAGCATGTCCCTACAGATATTGCCCTGGGGATCATTAAGACATTAGTTAATTCATTGCGCCCGCGGGGGATCCTGGTTATTTTAGCCGCGCATTCAACCAGCAGGCAGGATAATTATGTAGTGACATTTCCCGGCAAATCGTTTGCTTATTTTACGCTGCCCGGAGTTAGTGAAGAATTTTTTAATCAGGTTGTCAGCAGTAAAATTGACAACTCAGGAATGCTTCCCACGCACCGGTTTCCTTATTTTTCTCTTAAAGGAATGTTTGAACAGACCGGTTTGGAAGTGTTATCTTTCGATACATACCATAGCGAAGGCCAATACGGGACACCTTCTGAACATAGGTTCGTTTATGGGATTGACCGATGGAGTAATGAAGAAAAGGATGCGCACGGTATGGATCTGGTGATGATCGGCAAAAAAATATCCAGCTCGCCGGTTAATCTTAAGGGTATCCGGGCCGTTTCTGGAAAATATGTCCAGGCGGTGTTTAACCTGTCTGAGGATAATTCTTTTGTATGGCCGTATTGGCGCAACAATAATCTTTTCGCATTATTTTTCGCCAGACTGTATTTCCCGAGAGAGAACCAAAAAGAAATCTTGGATGCGGCAATATCCGGCAAAAATAACTGCGCGTACAGCCTGGTTGGTTTTAAGGATGCCAGGTTTGAATTGATTTTGCCCCTGGCAATTTGCACGTCCGGGAAGAACCGGGCTCAAGAAAAATGGGTGAGTTTGCCCAATCGTCTTAGCATAGAGTGTGAGCGTGCCGCTTCTCTTCAGGCATGGTACCATCTTAATAATCTGGATATCGTCAACGGAATAACTCCGCCTTCATTTTTTCATGCGCGCGAATTCAGTATTTTCCCGTGCGCCGCGCAGGTAGAAGAGTCAGCCAAGAACGGCAGCGGAAAATTGATGATCCGTTTCCCCCATCTGAACACCGGCAGCTCTTTTATTAAAACCAGCTCGCCGGCAGGAGAAAATAAAAAAAGCATACCTTCAGCTTCATTGTTAGCGCAGGTTTTGCGTGATGCCGAATTAGCGGAACGTTTGTTAAGAGAAGGCAAATACTGGAAGGATGATGTTAAAGCGATAATAACGGCATTGGATTCGATTATTTCCAATCTAAACAAACTGAAGAAACTTGATTCAGCCTATAGCCTTAAAGAAGAAATCGCAAGGTTAGCTCGCGGGCAGTTAAGGAATCCCGGCGTTCCCGCCCAGCGCATCCGCAACGCAATAGCTGAAATGGTCAGCAGGATATCCAGCTCGCCGGCGGAAAATAGTGATCAAGGTTTTATAGAATACCTTAAAAAGCTTTATAGTTACAGCAAGCACGTCAGCGTAGAACTTATTGATGGCCGACACTACCTTCAGATAAGACATCCGGATATCTGTCCGAATATGAGATTTACTCATATGTATAAAAGCATACTCCATTTATTCGGCGACAAGGAAAAATATCTTCAGCAGGTAGCCAGTTTCTTCCTGTGCAGATACTATTTTGGAAAAGGATTCCGTATCGGCCTGGACGTAGTAAAAAAATGGACAGAGACCAAGGACATTAATTCAGTAGAGACTAAGAGCTTTAAAGAAGGGGAAGAACATTCCTTACTGTTATGGACTTATATTGTCAGCAGCCCGGTTATGACAACCGGCGCCAGGGTGAGGACGCAGCTGGAGCAAAAAAGAGCGCTAGTATTATCCTCCCTGTTTTTAATATTCTTTTCTTTCTTCTTATTTTTCGTATCGGTTCCGGCGGCTCAAGCTCAACAGGCCAATATGCCTTCATCGGCTGCTGTAAAAATAGAAGCCGAGACCGTTAAGAGCCTGTCAGAGTCATTAAAGACAAGCGGTATCGGCATTAAGATAGTTTTTTCTATAGATGAATGGAAGGAAATCTGCGAAGATAAAAATTTAGATAGACCAGCAGCGTTTTACGACAGGCAGGAAGCATTGCTATATTTTTTTAGAGGGTATTATTGTCCGTTTACATTTTCCCATGAAATTACGCATGCCTTGAAGGATAAGTATTTTGGACAGTTAGAAGAAGATATATTTTTAAATACTGCCGATTCTTTGGGGCTACTGATTTTAAAAACCAAAGATTGGCAACTTATAGACATTTTTTCCAATATGTATGTCTATTATGCTTGCGATTATGATAATCCCGTTAAAGATGTTTGGTTTCAATATAATTTTATAGATAAAATGGCCCCGAGCAGTTTTTCCAACGCCGGGCAAGAGTTGAACAGGGTATTCGCTACGGAATTATCATTTGAGCAGGTTGGCTATATTTTAAACAGCGATGAATTGATGCTTAATAATTTACTGATAAGTTTTACGGCCGTAGTTAATCATGCCTTTGATGAAATATTTGCCGGTATTTATAGCATATCTTTGGACATGGAGGGCCGGGGAGGAAAATTTTCTTTAACAAAAGAAGAATTTGATAAGTTTTTCGGCAAGCCCCTTGAATATCCATATAAAGATAGGATAGATTACAATAATGAAATAAGAAAATTTATTATCAGTATACAGAAATACCCGGGAATTAAAAAGTTCTTAAACAACTATTTTATTCGGTTGGGCTTACCGGCACGACAGGGCTTTCAAGTATTCAGTTCCCCGCTCAATATTCCTTCATTAGGTGCCAGGGTGAATACGCAGCTTGAGCAATGGCTGTTGGGTAATGAAACTCTGGGCTTAAGAAGAAAATTTTGGAGCGGTATTTTTAGCGGTATTTTAGGCGGTATAAACCCGTAGACAAACTACGGGAAAACGGTTAGAATAGGGGGAACTAAAAGTGAAAATCAAGCGGCAGGTAACAAGATGGCAGGTGAATAGCCGCGCCAGGATTCAGTTGGAGCGGGATGATTTCCACGACTGCACGCTCAGCGACATCAGCCTGAAAGGCTGTAAGCTCTGCCTTGAGGCAAAGCTGCCGAGAAACCGGCGCTTTGAGTTACTCCTTATTCTCTCTGACGAACACAAAATTGAAGTAGAGGCCTGGGTTTGCTGGCATAAGACGATCGAGGAACAGGAGATTTACGGGCTTTATTTTTCACGGGTGCGCGACAGCGAACGGGATAAGCTTTATAAGTCAGTAAGCAATATTTTTCCGGAAGAAGTCAATAGACAAAGATGGGAGGGAGGTGTAACTATGGAAGACGCAAGCTTTTCAGACAGAAGGATTTTTGAGCGTTTTAGCGTCAAGATGCCGCTAAAGTATTTAGGTATAGGCGCCGGCCATGAAGGCGAGGCCGAAACTATTGACGTAAGCGCTAAAGGCATGGGATTGATCGCAAAACAGGCCCTGCCGCTGCACACTGCTTTGGAGTTATGGCTGAACATACCGGATAAGGGCGAGCCATTATACGCGCGCGGTGAAGTAGTCTGGTCAAGGCCGGCAGCTGAAGGCGGGCACAGGCTGGGAATCAGCCTTGAAAAAGCAGACTTAATGGGCATGAGCCGGGTACTTAGGACAATATAATATGCCTTGATTGAGAGATGGAAATATGGTAAACTTTTATCTCAATTCCGGCACATATAAAAATACCTAAAAGGAGAAAGGATGTTTAGCAAAAAATCGATTTATGGAGTTTTGTCTTCATTTCTCATCTTTTGTATTTTATTTGCTGTTGGCTGCGGCGGCCCCAAGCCTGAAACAGGCAAGCCGGCGATTACAGTCTGGCATTGGATGACCGACCGTCAGCAAGCTTTTGACGAACTGGCTAAAAGATACGAAGCAGCCACAGGCATAAAGGTCAGTTTTGATCTCTACGCTCCTTCAGATGCCTATTCCCAGAAGGTGCGCGCCGCTGCCCAGGGTATTACCTTACCGGATGTATTCGGCATACTCGGGGAGAAAAGGGATTTTGCTTCTTTTATCAAGGCCGGCCATATACTTGACCTGACTCCTTATATGAATGCGGATGAAGGTCTGTGGAAAAATCAGCTTTTTGCCAAGGCCTTGGCAGTCAATGAATTCCCCGAGGGCAATAGCTACGGCGTTACTCCCGGGATATATGGCGTTCCCATAGACGTAATGACCATCCAGATGGTCTATAATAAAGACCTGTTAAAAGAGCTGGGCTTTAATCCGCAGAAACCGCCGGTTACTTTCGCGGAATTCCTTGAAGTCGGTAAAAAAATCTCCGCCGCAGGCGGATCCGCCTCCGGCGGAAAGCAGGCAAATATGCAGGGCTTGGTTTCCGGATGGGGCGAAGTATGGATGATTGATTGTCTTGCCAATAATTACGCCTTTAATATCATGGGTAAAGATAAGGTCCTGGCAACGATAAGAGGCGAAGTGCCCTACACTGACCCGGATTGGATCAGGGTGCTCACCTTATTTAAGGAAATGCAGGATTCAGGCGTGCTTGCCAACGGCCTGGTGACGATGATCAATAAGACCGCGGAGCAGCTATTTGCCAACGGCAAGGCGGTATTTGCTTTTAACGGCTCATGGTGCGTTAATGTGTACAGGGGCATGAATCCCGGATTAAACTACGGGGCAATGCTTCCGCCGCAGGTTTCAGATAAATTCCCAATGACCATCTGGGGAGGCGCAGGTTCATCATTTATGGTAAACGCCCGCTCCAAAAATAAAGAAGAAACCGTCAAATTCCTGAAGTGGCTCACAGATAAAGACCAGCAGGCGTATTTGGCAGAAGAAACGCAGAACCTGCCGGCAAATAAAGATAGTATCAAGAAAATTTCCCCGGTGCTTGCGGCGTTTGCCGCCAGTATGGACCTAAGCACGCATCCTAATGTCTGGGGGGTTTCAGAATATCCGTCAGTAATTGAGGCGTTTGACAAGGGCATCCAATCAATCATTATCGGAGAAAGAACTCCGGAGCAGGTTGCCGCGGAAGTGCAGAAAACAAAGGACCGGGAGTTAGCCCGGAAAAAAGCAAAATAATAATGCGTATCAAATCTACATTAGAAAATTACGTTTTTGTTATTCCCGCAGTAGCGATTTTTGCCATTTTTTACATTATCCCTTTTGTCTGGGTATTTCAGCTTGGGCTTTATGAGTGGGACGGGATAATGCCTACCAGGGTTTTTGTCGGCTTGGACAATTTTAAGGAAATAATCTTTCAGGACAAGATCTGGTGGCAGTCAATGCTTAACGCCGGATACATTACCCTTATCGCGCTTACTTTTCAGAATGCCCTGGCTTTTCTTCTGGCTTGGGCCTGCGACCGGGAAATGCGCCTGAAGAATTTCTACCGTGTGGTATTTTTTATTCCGCCGGTGCTTTCGGAGGTCGTGGTAGGTTTAGTCTGGCAGTGGATCTTAGACGGGCATTACGGCCTGCTTAATGGCTGGCTGGTGCAGATGGGCCTGCCGCAGCTGGTAAGGAACTGGCTTTCCGATCCTAATACCGCGCTTACTACCGTGGCGATCGTGCATTCATGGAAAGGTTTTGGCTGGGGCTTTTTAATATTTTTAGCAGGGTTACAGACTATCCCGCGCGAGCTTTATGAAGCAGCGCGCGTAGACGGGGCAAATGCCTGGGACACATTCAGGAACGTAACTATTCCGCTGATGATCCCGGTGGCAGTGTTGGTCGGGATACTTACGGTTTTAGGCACAATGCAGGCGTTTGTCCTGATCATTGCCATGACCGGCGGCGGCCCGGCTTATCATACGCAGGTGCCGGTATTGCGTATCCTTGCTTCTATGCGCGGCTCATCGCGCTTTGGCTATGCCTGCGCGCAAGGCATTACTTTCGGCGTAGTCTTGATCGTAATATCATTCATACAAAACCGGTTTTCCAAGAAGTATAAAGCATAGGATAAAAGAAGATGATGTATTATAAAAGTAAAAAAGTAGTCGTTAATCTGTTGATCCATGCGTTTTTACTGACCATTGCCGTGTCCTGCATTTTTCCTTTGGTATGGATGGTTTCTTCAAGCTTAAAGACCCAGGAGACGATATTCAAGGATATGTCGCTTATCCCCAAGGAAATGCATTTTGAGAATTATTATCTTGCCTGGCAGGAAGGCGGTTTTGGCAGGAACTTCTTAAACAGCATACTTTATACCGTTTCCGTGGTATTCGGCATAGTCATGATTTCCTCGATGGCAGCCTATGCATTTTCGCGTTTGCGTTTTCCGGGCAAAAACCTTTTGTTTTATATGTTTTTGGCGGCAATGATGATTCCCATACCGGGAAGCTTTGTCGCGCTTTATGTTTTATTGAATAAGCTGCACTTAAGGAATACTGCCATCGGATATATTTTGTGTATGATCAACGTGGGAATGTCCACAAGTATCTTTCTTTTAAAGACGTTTTTTGACAAGATGCCCAAAGAGCTTGAGGATGCCGCAAGGATCGACGGCTGCACAAAAATGGGTATCTGGCTGCACGTGGCGCTCCCTTTAGCAAAACCGGTCTTGGCAGTTGTTGTGGTGCTTAACGCGCTCAATGTCTGGAACGAATATATCCTTGCCCTGGTTATTTTTGATTCCAAGCCGCTGATGCCGCTTCAAGTGGCGCTGATGACTTTCCAGGGTGAGTTCATTACGCGCTATCCGCTTTTAATGGCCGGCCTGACCATCGCCGCCTTACCTATTATATTGGTCTATTTATTAATGCAGAAGTATATTGTTAAGGGAGTAACGCAAGGAGCGGTAGTAGGATGAGATTTAAATTTTTACTATTAGCTTTTCTCTTGAGTTTCGTATCGGTTTGTTTTGCTGCGGACAAGCCTTCTTCCGGCGAATTGATCGTCAAATGCTGGGAAGTGCACGGGAAAAAAGACGTTGAGGCTACCTTCCAATATACGAACCAGCTCATTGATTTGTATAAAGAAGAAGCGAGCGCGCAGCAGGCCTCGCTTAAAGGCCTGCCTAAAGACCGTAAGGAAATAGAGGCGGTTCCTGCGCTTAATGACGTTGCCACTGCATATTTTATTCAAGGCGAATCCTATCGCGATCAGGGCAAGAACGAAGAGGCGATCAGGGCATTCAAAGTAGTTATGGAAAAGTATTGTTATGGCCAGGCATGGGATCCGCGCGGCTGGTTCTGGCAGGTTGCCAAAGCCTCAAAAGAGAGCATCGTCAAGCTTAATCCTAATGAGCCGCTGGCTTCTCCCTGTCCTGAAATTATCGCAGCTACGGCAGCAGTAGAACCAAAAAAGCAAGTCAGCCAGCTGCCTACCAAGGTTGTGCTCTATGACCCGGGAAAAGAAACTTTTATTGATTATACCAAATACGGCGAATTCAAAAATATCGGTACCAAGGATTACCAATATATCGTTAAAGACCAGGAAGCCTTAAGCGCTGCTGTCGGCGAAGGGATATACCCTAATACAACTTCTATCCGCTGGGACCCGGAATATAAAAAGGCGTTGAAAGAAAAAAGACTTGAAGGCAGCCACTGGGATTTTATTCATTCTCCCGATCTTGAGGCGGCATTTTTAAAATGGGCCACTGCGCCTGAACCGCAAGGCGTGAAATTATTCTATACCGGCCTGATCCTTGAAAAAGCAGGCCTTATTGAGCATGCGATCAAATGTTATTACGCGATCGTGGTGCATTTTCCTTCCAGCTACGGCTGGACATACTGGCATACTCCCTGGTATATCGGCCAGGCGGCAATCGCTAAAGTCAGATTCCTTCTGCGCAAAAATCCGCAGTTAGGCTACAGGCTTGCTAACGCCGACATTAAGATCATCAACGGATTTGATAACGATGTTTCCAACGATATCGCCGTGACTACACCGGGCAAATTTATAAAAGTAAGCCCGTTAAGGATGTTAAAACCTAAGCCAAACCCCGAAGTCTTAAGCATCAAGCGCAGGCTTGGTAAGGGCAAAGTCCACCTTATACAATATGAAACCGGAGATTGGCAATTAATCGTGGATGGAAAGCCTTACATGATCAAAGGAGTTACTTATTCTCCGACAAAAGTCGGCCAGTCGCCGGATAACAAAACGCAGACCAACTGGATGGAAGACGATTTTAATCAAAACGGAAAGATCGACGGCCCGTATGAGGCGTTCGTAGATAAAAACCGCAATGATGTGCAGGATAAGGATGAGCCGGCAGTAGGAGATTTTAAGCTGATGAAAGATATGGGCGTAAATACGATCCGTTTTTATCACCAGCCGTTTACCCCGGACAAGGAATTATTGCGCGAGCTCTATGAGAATTACGGTATCAGGGTGATCATGGGTGATTTTTTCGGCAAATACGCGCTTGGTTCGGGAGCTCCCTGGAATCCCGGCACGGATTACACTAATGAAGAGCATAAGAAGAATATGCTCAAGTCGGTCCTTGATATGGTCAAAGAATATAAAGATGAGCCATTTGTCCTATTCTGGCTATTAGGCAATGAGAATGTTTACGGTTATGCCTGTAATGCGGATAAGGAGCCGGATGCCTTTTTTAAATTTGCCAATGAGGCTGCGAAAGCGATCAAAGAAATCGATCCGGAGCATCCCGTGGCGATCTGCAGCGGCGACGTGCTTTATCTGGATAAATTCGGCAAAAATGCGCCTGACATTGATATTTTCGGCACTAACGCCTACCGCGGCGATTATGGCTTTGGCCTGCTCTGGCAGCAGGTAAAGGACGCAGCAGGTAAACCGGTATTCATTACTGAATACGGCTGCCCGGCTTATGCCGAAGGCAGGAGCACCGAAGAAGCAGAAGCGCTTCAGGCAGAATATCATGGCAATGCCTGGGATGATATTGAGCATAACTCGGCTTTTCAGGGCGGAGCGGGAAATTCTATCGGCGCAGTAGCCTTTGAATGGCTGGATGAGTGGTGGAAGGGGTATGAACCGGCAGTGCACGATACAAAGGGTTTATGGGTCGGCCCGTTCCCCGACGGATATATGCATGAAGAATGGCTTGGTTTATGCGGACAAGGCAAGGGGAATTTAAGCCCTTTTTTAAGGCAGCTCAGAACCGCATATTATACATATAAGAAAAAGTGGAGGTAAAGGGTAATTTAACACCTATCACCTAATACCTATAACCTATAACCTAAAAAAAGGGAGGTGCAGGAATGAAGAAGTTATTAGTAGCAATGTTGGCGGTGTTGTGTTTTCTTGCCCCGGCTTTTGCCGAAGAGGCAAAGCCACAGGCAGCAGAGGCGCAAAAAACCTTTGGCGTTTACAGCAACAAGAACGTTCAGGGTAATCATTACGCTCCTTCAGGCTGGATGGGCGATGTCGGAGATATCAAGCTCAATGACCAGTTTGCGGAGAACCCGCACAGCGGCCCGAACTGCATGCAGTTTGTTTACAGCGGAAAAAAGTCGCAGAACCAGGGCTGGGCAGGCGTGTATTGGCAGAATCCCGCGAATAACTGGGGTACGAAAAAAGGCGGTTTTGACCTGACTGGCATGACCAAACTCACCTTTTGGGCACGCGGCGCTAAAGGCGGGGAAGTGATCCAGAAATTCATGGTCGGCGGTATTAAAGGCACGTATCCGGATACCGCGGTTGTTGAGATGGGGCCGGTAGAGCTTACCGACACCTGGAAAGAATATACCATTAACCTCGCCGGTAAGGACCTTTCGTATATCAGCGGCGGGTTTGCCTGGGTAACTACATCTGATTTAAACCCCAATGGCGCGACCTTTTTTATTGACGACGTAAAATTTGAAGCTGACCCGTCAATGAAGCCGGAAACAAAGAAAGCTGCGGATGTTCCGTTCTATGTCTATGCCGACAGCTCTTCGCCGAAGAACCATTTTATCCCTTCCGGATGGATGGGCGATTACGGCGACATGAAGATTGACACAGCATCAAAGGATGACCCGTACCTTGGCGATGCCTGTATCAAGATCATCTACAGCGGGAAGGCAACGCAAGGCGCGCGCTGGGCAGGTATGTATTGGCAACACCCGGCGAATAACTGGGGTAGCGTTGATTCAGGTTTTGACCTCTCTAAGGCCACCAAGCTTACCTTCTGGGCGCGCGGCGTAAACGGCGGCGAGCGCATTGAAGAGTTCAAAATGGGCGGCATCATGGGAGAATTTTCCGATTCTGATACCGCAGGCATAGGCCCGGTTGTCCTGAACAAGGAATGGACGCAATACAGCATTGACCTTAAAGGCAAAGACCTTTCTTACATCATCGGCGGTTTTTGCTGGGCTACTAACGTGGACGTGAATCCGGAAGGCGCGACTTTCTATCTGGATGAGATCAAGTACGAATAAGTAGTTTTATTACGCCATTGCGAGCCCCATAGGGGCTCGCAATGACAAAATCCAAGTGAAAAAATATTTTTTTCCTGCTATTGTGTTGATTGCTGCGATCCTTATCGGGCTTTCCTGCAAGCCGGCTCCATCCCCTAAAGCATACATTAAAAAACTTAAAAACAATCATTATCAACTGGTCGTAGACGCTAAGCCGTTTGTCGTCAAGGGCGTTTGCTATAATCCCGCGCCTATCGGCCAGAACCACGAATATGACTGGTGGTCTGATCCTAATAAGCCCTGGCTTGTAGACGGTAAATTGATGCAGGAGATGGGTATTAATGCCATCCGCGTTTATCAGCCGGGCGAAAACCCGGAAAGCGTAAAGCAGGTGATCCGCGACCTGTATAATCTTTACGGCATCCGCACGATACTGGGCAGCTGGCTGGGCTTCTGGGAATATCCCTGCCCGTTTTATGCCGATAAGGATTTTCAAGACAGAGTGAAAAAGCAGGTATTGGAAATGGTCGGTTTATATAAAGACGAGCCCGGGGTCTTGATGTGGATCCTGGGCAATGAAAATAACTATTCTTTTGCCGGCCGGGTCAATGCCTGGTCGTCGGAGGAAATAGACAAGGAACCTGATCTTTCCAAGCAGCGGGTGATGCGGGCAAAGATCTATTATTCTTTTGTAAATGAGATCGCCAAAGAAATCCATAAGCTTGACCCAAATCATCCGGTTGCCCTTGGTAACGGCGAACTTGTGGGGCTTGATATCGCTTCCGGGCTTTGCCCGGACATTGACCTGATCGCCTGCATAATTTACCGGGGCAAGAGTTTCGGCAATATTTTTAATTCCCTGCGTACCACGTTTGACAAACCGATACTATTGAGTGAATTCGGCGCCGACGCTTACGACGCCTCCAAGAATAAAGAAGACCAGAATATGCAGGCCTTCTTTTTAGAGGCGCAGTGGCGGCAGATCTATAAAAACCTTGCTGGAAATAAGGAAGGGGCGGGAAATTGCATCGGCGGAGTAATGTTTGAATGGACTGATGAGTGGTGGAAGCACAATGAATCGGACCCGTCCGCGTGGATAATCCATGACACAGGCTCTTACTGGTCTAACGGCAGCTACTACCTTGACATACAGGCCCCGGATAATAAAAATATGAACGAAGAATGGTTCGGCATCGTAGCTTTATCTGAAGAGCAGGAAAGCGGCTTAAATAAGCGCACCCCCCGCAAGAGTTATTACGTGATCAGGGAACTTTGGAAGGAAAAATCAAAATGAAAAATCAAAAACAAAAAACAGCTTCGGTATTAACCTGTATCATCGCTTTTTTAATCTTTAATTTGGCCTCTTTGCATGCCGAAGACGATAAGATCCCTTACGATGCCCTGAAGGAAACCGCGGAAAAATATTTCAGCGAGCAGAAATATAATGAATGCGCCGAATATCTCGGCTCACTGGCAGAAAAAGAAATTGCCGCTCCGGCGGAGTTGGATTACCTTCTGGCGCTTACCCGCTACAACCAGCTTAAATACCTTGAAGAATCGCAGGACTGGAACGAATATTTCAGCAAGGGCAATGATTACCGCGGCGAGATCAAGTCATACGCCGAAGAAGCGATAAGCGGCACTTCTTCAAAGGACAAGGCCAATGTTTACAGCCGCCTTGTCTTGTGGAAACTTTATAAAGACCAGGAAGACGCCGGCCAGGATAAGGCGCTTACGGACCTGGCCAATGCCGCGCTTGAAAACGGCGATGCCGGCCTGCTTAAAGACGTTGCCGACTCGCTCATCGCGTATGGAGAAAGAATAAATTCCCGCAGGCTTTATAAAACTTACGTGGAAAAACTTGCCGCTTCCCGGATCAGCGACGCGGAATTAAAGTCTTCGGCGGAATCTTTCTATAAGCAGCAGAATTTTGAGTTATCAGAGGCGCTTTACGACGCGTATATCGGCCGCATTGCCGCGTCAATGCCCAAAGATGAATTGGCTACCGACTTGAAGGAAATCGCAAAGCAGTTCGCCTATGACCCGGCTATCGCAGGCGATCCGGCTTACGCGGAAAAGGTATTTGCCAAAATGGAGGAATCAGCCGGTAAGGAAAGTTTTGACGAAGAAACGCTTTATCTGCGCGCGTTCAACCTGGAAAAAGCGAAAGAATTTACCAGGGCAAGGGATGTTTATCGGGAGTTGATCAATCGTTTTCCCGAGGGCAGCCATATTAACGCAGCGCTTTATAAAACCGGCGTGTTTGATGTTTATGCGCTCCGCAGCCTGGATAGCGGCAGGGGATATTTTGAAAAATTAGCGGCAAAGGAAACTATTGACCCGCAGGTCATCTCGGCAATTTATCAGCTTGGGCTTTTAAACCAATGGGAAGATAATGCGGTTAAGGCAAAAGAATATTATGATAAATTACTGGAACTTGCCAAAGACGGATACGCGGAAAAATCCGGCCTTGCAAAAATGCGGCTAAAAGAGATCAGCGAATCAAAACCGCTGGATTATAACTTGAAGCTTTTTCTTGATGTTTCGCTTAAAGAGGAAAATGCCGCGTTTGACTCCGGTAAGGCAGACCTGAAATTAACTCCCTATATCCTAAAGGTAAATGATAAATTGAATGCAGGCGTGTCCGCTTCAGCAGGCGAGAGCGGCTGCATGCCCATAGACCTGCAATACCTTTGGTCAGGGGACCTGGGCAACGCCGCGTTGACCCCGGAGCAGCATTCATTTGAAACTTCTTATTCCGACAGCGGTATTAAGCAGATAAATCTTATAGTTGTTTCTCCTTCGGGCGTTGTCGGCCGCAGCATGAGCCTTGCCGACGTTAATAGTTAAAAATACTTGACTTATATCTTTATTAGTAGTATAAAGAATTCATAAATTATTGTCCCTAAAATTTATTAGTGCCACGGAGAAAGGCCTTATCCCGGCTATGCGATCAGCAGATTTTAAGCACGAAGAGCTTACCGAAAAAGAAAGGCGCAATGTCGATATTTTGGAAATCCTAAGGAAGCACGGGCCGATCAGCAGGCCGGATATTTCCAAAGAAATGGGGATCAACGTGGTTACCATTTCTAATTATATCGACGAGTTCATCAAGCACGACCTGGTTTTTGAGAAAGAGCTTGATGTATCCGAAGGCGGCAGGCGGCCCACTCTCCTTGACTTGAATCCCAAGGCCGGATATGTCATTGGCGTCGGCCTGAACCTGACGAACATGGTCGGGCTTTTGGTGGACTTAAAAGGCAATATCATCACCAAGACCCAGCTGCCCAGGCCCCAGGCTTCGGTAAAAGAGATCACCGAGTGCCTGCTTGAGATCATCCGTGAAATATTACGGCGCTCAAAAGAATTCACTTCCGGCATAAGGGGCATCGGCATCGGCATCGCCGGCCTCGTGAATAAGGATGACGGGTCCATTCATTGGCCGCAGAAAATGGATCATTATTATACCTACGCTTCCGTTGACCTTCCGCTCAAAGAGCTTATTGAAAAAGAATTTAACCTCCCGGCCTTGATTGAAAATGACGCCACCAGCGCCTGTTTCGGCGAGCATTGGCTGGACCTTGACCGCGGATACAAAAACGTTATCTATATGTTTTCCGGCGTGGGTTGCGGCATAATGATCAACGGCGAGATTTACACCGGTTCAAGCGGCTATGCCGGGGAAGTATCGGTCTATAATTTTAAAGAGCAGGATTCGTTTAATTGCCCCGCGGCAAATGGCTGTTTTATCAAGCGTTGGGAAACGGATTTAGGAATAGTTGACAGCGTTAAAAAGGCGCTGGCGCAGGACAAAGAAGCGGCAGAAAAATTTTTCCGTATTACCTCTTCAGGGATGGACAGCGTCGATTTAAAGGCGGTTTTTGTCGCGGCCAGGGCAAATGAGCCCTTAGCAACGCAAGCTTTGGATGAAGCGGCAAAGCGGCTGGGAATAAAGATCGCGCAGCTGGTAAATTTATTAAACCCGCAGGTCGTAGTTATCGGCGGAGGATTAGAAGAGGCAGGAGATGTTTTTCTTAACCGGGTAAGCTCCACGGTAAAAGAATGGGCATTCCGGGAAATCACCGAAGACTTGAAAGTGACGTATTCGCAGTTGAGGGAAAACGCCGTAGCATTGGGAGCGGCAAGCCTTGTGATGCAGCGATTATTTGCGCAGGTGTGGTAAAATATAAAAGGGAGCGGTAATGGAGCAGAAAATCAAAATTGCCATAATCGGACTGGTGGTTTTGCTGTTTGTCAGTTTCGTGATCATCTTGGGGGCGCTTGGTTCTAAACAGGCCCTGGAACGCGAAATTACGCAGGTTACCAACGAAAGGAACGTGCTGCGCAAACAGGCCGATGATATTGCCTTGCAAAGGCGGCAGTTGGAAGAAAGATTCAATGCCCTGAATAACGATATGCGGAGATTGTCTCAGGAAAAAGAAGAGCTGCAGGGCAGGTATAACTTGTTAGATAAAACCAGGGAAGACCTGCTTGGACAGATAAAAGCGCTTAAGGAAAGGCCGGCCCCTGCTCCGGCTTATTCAGCGCCCTCGGCCAGAACAACCGCGCCTGCCGCGGCAGTTGTTTCCGTGCCGCCGGAAGCTGACGCGTATTGGGGCGGAATACTGCAGGCAAAAACCGACCTTGAATTTCAGCTTACTGCCGTGCGCAATGAGCTCAGGAACTACCAGATAAATAGCGAACAACTGCAGCGGGAAAAGGCGAATTTAGAAATGGATCTTACCAGTTTAACCCGCGATAATCAGGACTTAAGGCGGCAGATGGAATATAACCAGAAAATAATGGACAGCGTTACCGCGGAGCTTGTGCGGGAGAAGAACGATAAAGGGCTTATACAGGAAAGCGTTAAAGTGATCAAGACCGAGAACGCCGTGCTTAAACGCCAGGTTAAGGCTTTAAGCGGCCGCAAGATCGTCCTTGAGAAAAAACTGACAGAGGTGCAGGAAAAGAACAATACTCTTGAAAAAAGATTTGAAGAGATGGAAGTGCTTTTAAAGGACAAGATGTCGCAGGTTGAGACGATAAAGAACCAGATGCTTATGCCTGATGTTGCTACCGGCGGCAAGACACAAGACGATTCAGTCCAGCTTCCTCCGATCACCGTCCGCCCGCAGGAAGACTCAAGCGCAGCGCAGCCGGACGTGCTTTCAGCTTATCGCGGTAAGGTCGCCGCGGTAAACCGCGACAATAATTTCGTAGTGATCGATATCGGCCAGGACACCGGAGTTAATATTGGGGATACGTTCCAGGTGTACCGCGACGATAAGTTGATCGCCAGATTGGAAACTATACAGGTGCGCCAGAACATCGCCGCCTGCGACATAAAGAAAGAACTTTCGCCGATAAAAGTCGGCGATAACGTCAGGTAACAGATTTTTTTAAATGGTGCGGACCAAGAAGACTTCCTCGAAGACTGTTTCTATAGAAGATGTTGCCCGCCTTGCCGGAGTTTCCATAACTACGGTTTCCCGCGTGATCAACAAACTCTCGTCGGTAAAAGAAAAGAACCGCAGACTTGTGCTTGACGCGGTAAAACAGCTTAATTTTCAGCCGTCGGTATTTGCCCAGCGCCTGGCAACCGGCAGGAGCAATGTCGTTGCCCTGGTCATCCCGCGCTATGAAGGCGTGTTTTATTCTTTTTACGCGATGGAGATCATCCGCGGCATCGGTACGCTTTGCGAAGAACTGAAATTAGACCTGCTTTTGCATCTTACGGACAGCCGTTCGGTGCTGAATTTAAAAGGCACAGGAGGCATAATTTTTTCCGACATTATCGGGAACCGTCATCAGCTTGAGCAATCGCTGCGCGACGGCTCTCCCTGCGTAGTGCTCAACCATTACATGGAAGATATGGACGTCAATTGCGTTGCCGTGGATAACCGCAGCGGCGCCGAAGAAGCGGTAAATTACCTTATCAGCCTCGGCCATAAAAAGATCGCGCATATTACCGGCGACCTTGTGACGCAGGCAGCAGCGTGGCGTTTTGAAGGGTATAAGCGCGCCCTGAAAAAACATAATATAGAATTGCGCGAAGATTATGTCTTTAAGACGAACTATTCGCGCGGCCAGGCACGGCAGGCGGCAGAAGACCTGATGAACATGCCCGATGCTTCCCGGCCCACGGCGGTATTTGTCGCCTCTGATTCCATGGCCCTTGAAGTCATGGCAGTGGTAAGGGAGCGCAGCAAAGAAGTACCGCGCGACCTTTCTATCGTCGGATTTGATGATGACCCTGCCGGGCTATACGGCCACGTCGGGCTTACCACGGTCAGGCAGCCATTGATAAAAATGGCGGAAGAAGGCGTTAAATTACTGAACAAATTAATGAACCCAAAGGATAAGCTGAAGGTAAATAAACTGCTCCTTCCCGCGGAGCTGGTCATCCGGGAGTCCTGCCGGACGATTTAGCGCCTGCATACAATTTATTGTGGATAAAAAATTTCCTCATACAACATCTTGTATTTTTTTGTTGACAAACATTTTGCCGCTTGCTATACTCGGTCTATCAAAAATCAACCGTCATTTAACTTCCTGAGGTGAGAAATGGCACTGAAGCTCTCCGAGAATGCTCTAAAAGTCCTGCAGCGCAGATATCTTAAAAAAGACGAAACAGGAAAAGTCGTTGAGACGCCGGAAGAAATGTTCCGCCGCGTAGCTAAGGCTATCGCTGCCGCGGACAAACAATACGGCAGGCCGCTTAAGGACGTTGCGGAACTTGAAGAAAAATTTTATCGCGTAATGACCAACCTTGATTTCGTGCCGAATTCGCCCTGCCTGATGAATGCCGGCAAGGAGCTCGGCCAGCTCTCCGCGTGTTTTACCCTGCCGATCAACGATTCAATGGAATCCATTTTTGAGACATTAAAGGCTACGGCGATCATCCATAAATCCGGCGGCGGCACGGGATTTTCTTTTTCCCGGCTGCGGGCAAAGAATTCGGTGGTTAAGACAACCGGCGGCGTTGCCTCCGGCCCGGTTTCGTTCATGAAAGTATATGATTCCGCGACGGAAGCGGTAAAACAGGGCGGCACGCGCCGCGGCGCGAATATGGGAATACTGCGCACCGACCATCCCGACATCATGGAATTTATCGCCTGCAAAGAAAACAATAAAGAGATAAATAATTTCAATATTTCCGTCGCTATTACCGACGATTTTATGCAGAAGCTGGAAAGCGGTGAGCCATACGATTTAATCGACCCGCATTCGCATAAAGTAGTGGAACGGCTTAATACTAAAGACGTTTTTGAGCTGATCGTTAAACAGGCGCATAAGAACGGCGAGCCGGGAGTGATTTTCATTGACCGGATCAACCAGCATAATCCTACGCCTAAATTAGGAAATATTGAAAGCACTAATCCTTGCGGCGAACAGCCGCTCTTGCCTTATGAAAGCTGCGACTTGGGGTCAATAAACTTGGCCCAGATGTGCAAACCGTCGGTCAGGGGCGGCTTTGAGGTTGACTGGCAAAAATTAAAAGAGACCACCCGCCTGGCAGTGCATTTCCTTGATAATCTTATTGACGTAAATAAATTCCCGCTTCCTGAAATAGAGAAATCAACAAAGGCAACGCGCAAGGTCGGCTTAGGCGTGATGGGCTGGGCAAGCCTTTTGATACGCCTGGGCATTCCTTATAATTCGGAAGACGCGGTCAGCCTGGCTGAAAAAATGATGTCGTTTATTTTGACCGAAGCAACTGCCAGGTCGCAGGAATTGGCAAAAGAAAAAGGCGTATTCCCGGCATTCCCCGGATGCACCTATGATAAGAAAGACGGCGGCATGCGGCTGCGCAACGCAACGCTGACGACGATCGCGCCGACAGGAACGATCAGTATTATTGCCGGGCCGTGCTCATCGGGGATAGAGCCGTTGTTTGCCATTTCTTATTACCGCAACGTAATGGATAACGATAAATTAGTCGAGGTAGAGCCCTTGTTTGAAGAAGTGGCGCGCGAGCGCGGGTTTTACAGCCGGAAATTAATGGAAAAGATCGCCGAATCCCCCTCTTTAAAAAACATTGAGGGCGTGCCTGAAGACGTAAAAAGGATTTTTGTCACTGCCCACGATATTACTCCTGAATGGCACGTGCGCATGCAGGCAGCCTTCCAGCGTTATACCCATAATGCCGTCAGCAAAACGATAAATTTTCCGCACGAGGCTACGCTTGAGGACGTGCGCAAGGCATACCTGATGGCTTATCAGCTGGACTGCAAGGGGATCACGATCTACCGCGACCGCAGCCGCGAAGAACAGGTTTTGAATGTGGCGCATAAAGAAGCTCCGGCGCAGCAGCAGCCGCTTGAGCCGGGAAAGATCGCCCCCCGTCCGCGGCCGGAAGTGGTTACCGGCACGACCACAAAAGTCGCTACCGGATGCGGCAACCTTTATGTTACCATTAACGGCGATGAGGAAGGCAGGCCGTTTGAGCTTTTTACGCAGATGGGCAAAGCCGGTGGATGCGCCGGTTCGCAGCTTGAGGCAGTGGGCCGCCTCGCTTCCCTTGCCTTTCGTTCAGGTATTGAAGTAAAAGCGATCATTGAGCAGCTGCGCAATATCCGCTGCCCCAGCCCTTCATGGGAAAAAGGCCAAAGGATATTTTCCTGCGCCGACGCGATCGCGCGCGTGATTGAAAAACGGCTGATGAGCGAGGCTAGCGCGTCCGTGCCTGCGGCGGAAGCGGCAGTTGAATTGGCAATGAAACATTCGCATAACGATCATATGGCGGCAGTCCCTGAAATAGACGCCCACGGAAATATTATCGGAGTTTGCCCGGATTGCGGCGGAGCCCTGCGCCACGAGGAAGGCTGCGTCAAATGCCAGGCCTGCGGTTATTCCAAGTGTTAGTTTAGGGACGGTTCTCAACTCAAAGCTAAAGTGTCCCCTAAAAAGAGAACAAATTGTCTAAAAGTTTATTGTTCTCAGCTCTAAATTTGTAACTGCTCCAAGGGTATTGGCTCACATAAGATACTAATGAAGCTCTTACCGGGTTGCCCTCTATATAGTCGATACATTCCAAGAGATAGCTGTCTTTTTCAATAACCTTACTCTTAAATCTATCCTGCCAAAGGTGTCCAATCTTTTTGTTCTTATTATTAAAATAGAGAGTGTAACTTAAGTTTATTCCTCTCATAATTTTATTTAGTTTAATGGGGTTGCTTACTTCTATAATAAGATGGATGTGGTTAGGCATCAGGCAGAAAGCAAAGAGCCGAAATTTATGTTTATCTTTGTATTTTTTTAATATAGATAAATATACTTCGTAATCCGTCGAATTGATAAAAACCAATTGTTTCTGGTTTCCCCTTGTGATAATATGGTAACAAGCATTTTCTATCGTAACTCTTGCCGTTCTAGGCATATCAATCACCTCCTAACTAATAGACGAATAAAGAGTAATTTTCTAACAATAAATATACACATTTTTTTGAAGCGGAGGGGACACTTTAGCTTCAGCTTAAGAACCGTCCCTAAACTAAAATGTATGATGTTATAGTTATCGGAGCAGGGCATGCCGGAATCGAAGCGGCGCTGGCAGCAAGCCGTATAGGTTGTAAAACCCTGATTGTGACTTTGCGGCTGGATAGTATCGGCGCCTTAAGCTGTAATCCGGCTATTGGCGGCGTGGGTAAGGGCCAGCTGGTAAAAGAGATTGATGCCTTAGGCGGTGAAATGGCAAAGGCAGCAGACAGCTGCGGCATACAATTCAGGGTGCTTAATGCTTCTAAGGGCGCTGCCGTGCAATCATCCCGGGCGCAGATTGATATGGAACTGTATAAGAAATATATGCAATCGCTTTTAGCTGCCGCGCCAAACCTCTCCATAAAAGAAGCGGAAATAAAAAGCATGGCCGTGCGGGATGGACGCGTATGCGGCGTAATCACCGATAAAAAAGAAGAGATCATCTGCGGCTGCGTTGTGATCGCCCCGGGCACGTTCCTTGACGGCTTGATCCACGTCGGCCTGGATCATTTTTCCGGAGGCAGGATCAATGAGCCGGCAGCTTCCGGCCTTGCGCAAGATCTACGGCAGCTTGGATTTAACCTCCTGCGTTTTAAAACCGGCACTTGTCCGCGGCTTGACGCTAAAACCATTGATTTCATTCGGCTAAAAATCCAGCAAGGCGATGATCCCGCAGCGCCGTTTTCTTTTTCCACGGAAAAGATCAAACAAAAACAAGTCCCCTGTTACATTACCTATACGAACAATAAAACGCATAAGATCATCCTTAATAACCTGAATCGTTCTCCGCTTTATGCCGGGTTGATAAAAGCAACCGGAGTAAGGTACTGCCCATCAATTGAAGATAAGGTAGTGAAATTCTCTGAACGGCCAAGGCATCAGGTATTCTTAGAGCCTCAAGGGTATGACACGGATGAGATCTACCCCAACGGCCTCTCAACCAGCCTGCCTGAAGATGTGCAACTGGAAATGCTGCATTCTATTGAAGGGCTGGAACAGGCGCGGGTGATCCGTTTTGGCTATGGCATAGAGCATACGGTGGTTGAGCCTACCCAGCTTTATCCAAGCCTTGAAACGAAGCGCATAAAAAATCTTTTTCTTGCCGGCCAGATCAACGGCACAACCGGTTATGAGGAAGCAGCTGCGCAGGGATTGATCGCAGGCATAAATGCGGGGCTGGCCGTAAAAAATAAAGAGCCGCTGATCTTAGATCGCTCATCCAGCTACATCGGCGTATTGCTGGATGACCTTACTACTAAGGGCACGCTTGAGCCTTACCGTATGTTCACTTCGCGCGTGGAATACCGTTTACTTTTAAGAGAAGACAACGCCGACACTCGTCTCAGGCAGATCGGCAGCCGGTTGGGGCTGGTTTCAGACGAGGATTTACGTAAGACGAAAGATAAGATCAAGGCAATTGATGCCGGGATAAATTATTTAAGGAAAACACGGGTAAGGCCCGGGCCGGAAGTGAATAAATTTTTACAAAACCTGGGGACTGCCGGCTTAAAAAAATCCGTTACCTTAGAGGAGATCTTAAAAAGGCCGCAGATAAATTTAAAGAACTTAATCGACCCCTGCCTGGGCGCAGGCTTGGAGATTGAAGAATGCGCTTTTCGACAGGTAGAAATCGAGGTAAAATATTCAGGGTTTATCCAAAGGCAGCTTAAGGAAATAGAAAGATTCACGCATCTTGAAAAGATAAAACTACCTGCGGTTATTGATTTCGCGGCGATTCCCGGGATTTCACGGGAGATCAAGGAAAAGCTTAAAGCTTTCCGGCCGCTTAACCTTGGCCAGGCATCGCGCATCTCCGGAGTAACCCCGGCAGCGATATCGATTCTGATGGTATATTTGAAGAAATTCACGGTTAGGGACGGTTCTCAGCCAAGGAGAAAAATGTCCCCGAATGGGGACACTTTTCCCTTGGGCTGAGAACCGTCCCTAAGCAATATGACTGATAATTACCTTTCGTTAAAAAAGTTCTGCCTTGAGGCGGGCGCCGACCTATTCGGCGTTGCTGACATTAAAGCTGTGCGCGATGAATTTATGCTCTCAAAAGAGGGCAGGGAAAAGCTTAGCCGCGCAGTATGCATTGCCGCAAGGTTATCGCCGGCAGTTTTAGAAGAGATAAAAGACGCGCCCACGCGGTTATATTTTCACCACTATAAAACCGCGAATGCATTCCTGGACCAGCTGGCGTTTAAAACAGCAAGCTTTATCCAGAAAAAAGGGTTTCTGGCCATACCCATACCCGCATCGCAGATCGTTGATTGGCAAAAACAAACAGCGCACTTATCGCATAAAAAGATCAGCCTGCTGGCAGGGCTTGGCTGGATCGGCAGGAATAATTTATTGGTGAATAAAAGATTAGGCAGCCGGATGCGCCTGGCAACCATCCTGACGGATATGCCGCTTAAAACCGATAAGCCAACTAAAGATAATTGCGGTAACTGCCGATTGTGCCTCAAGCTTTGTCCTGCCGGAGCGATAAAAGATGACCCGGCTGATTTTGACCATATTAAATGTTTTGAAAAATTAAAAGAATTCCAGAAGCAGCGTTTAGTGGACCAGTATGTCTGCGGGGTCTGCGTTAATGCCTGCGGAGCGAAAAAATAAGCCACAGGTTTCTTGACATAGCGGTATAATAGGATATATGTATATTTTTCTGGTTGGCGTTACTTTATTAATGGGTATTGCCGTTGGCTGGTCAATCGGCGCCAATGACGCCGCTAATTCATTAGGCACGGCAGTTGGTTCGCGCGTGCTTAACCTGAAACAGGCAATCGTCTTAATCTGTATTTTTGGCTTTCTGGGCGCGTATTTTCAGGGGTCGCATGTTGTCAATACCATTGGAAAAGGTATTGTGCCGATGGACCAACTGGATAAACCTCTGGCCATATACCTTGCCTTGGTAGCTTCTTTTGCCGCCTGCGCATGGGTAGTCCTGGCTACCTATTGGAAAATGCCGATCTCTACCAGCCATTCCATTGTCGGTGCAGTTGCCGGAGCGGGCTTGGCAATAAGCGCGCCGGTTAGATGGAAGATCCTTTTGGATATATTTATCTGTTGGTTGTTCACGCCTATCGGCGCGGCTGTTCTAGGTTATATTTTTTACCGCGTCTTCAAGAACATTTTTTACCGTATTGTTCCCCGAAAATACTTAAGGCCCGTATTAGCGGGTTTGATTATTACCAGCGGATGTTATGTCGCTTATACCTGGGGCGCCAACGACGTTGCTAATGCCGTAGGCGTGATCTCCGGCTCGGGTATTATTTCCGTGAATATAAGCACGATTATCGGGGGCGCGGCAATACTTTTGGGCATTGTGACATGGGGCTATAAAGTTATTGAAACAGTCGGCTCGGAGATAGCCCATTTGCTGCCGATCATGGCGTTTTCCGTACAGCTGGCCAGCGCCATAAACGTCCATGTTTATACGGGGTTCGGTATCCCGGTTTCTACCAGCCATTCCATTGTCGGCGCGATCTTTGGGGTCGGCCTGGTAAGGGGCGTGCATGTTTTAAACTTGCGCATTATCAGGGAAATAGTTTTTTGTTGGTTGGCTACGCCGTTTATTTCCGGCGTGATCGGTTTTCTTATCCTTAAAGGGCTTATGGTTTTTCTAAAAATAGGAGGTTAACGATGAAAGAGATGCGTAATATTTTAGGGTGGCTGGGCATGGCAGAAGAAGAATCAATCCTGCAGGACGCGCAAAAGCATGTTGAGGAAACTTATAAAACGGTTACTTATTTTGCCGAAGCGGTAAAGGCTTTTATCGGAGGAGATTTGGAGGCTAAGACCGTAGCGATTGAAAAAGTGAGGGAAAGCGAGCACCAGGCGGATATCTTAAGGTCAAAAATGGTCAATGAGCTATCGGAGAGCCTGTTGCTTCCTCCGGACAGGGAAGACCTTATGCATTTCGTGAAGACTTTGGATAAGATCGCGGACTGGACTAACGGCGCAGCGCGACTGCTGGGTTTTATTGAACAAAAACTTCCGGAGAATGTTTTGAAAAATATCTCGCTGGCTACCGAGCTGATCGTTTCTTCGGTTTCTAAATTGAAAGAAGGCATCCAGGCAGTGATCAAAAATGACCTTAAGAAGGCGCTTGCCGATTCCGAGGCTGTAGGCCGCTTGGAACATGACGCCGATGACCAGAAAAAAACGCTGATCGAGGCGATCATACATACCAAGCTTGAGCCGGCAACGCTCTTGTTATCTTATCAGTTGGCAGAATACCTTGAAGGCGTAACCGATAAAATAGAAGACGCCGCTGATTTTATCAAAGTAGTGGCGATCAAAGCCAGGTAAGATGAAAGAAAAGATCCTGATCGTTGATGATGAAAAAGACATAGCCAGAATGATCGACTATAACCTTAAAAAAGAAGGTTTCCGGACCGCGCTTGCCTATGACGGCGAAGAAGCCTTAAGGTCGGCAAACAGGGGCGGCATAGATCTGATACTTTTAGATCTGATGCTTCCCGGCAAGGATGGCCTGGAAGTATGCAAAGCGCTTAAGAATGACGCTAAAACCGCTTCTGTCCCGGTAATCATGCTGACTGCCAAATCTCATGAAGCGGATAAGATTGTTGGTTTAGAGTTGGGCGCCGATGATTATATTACCAAGCCATTCAGCCCGAAAGAACTGATCGCACGCATCAAGGCGGTGTTGCGCCGCGTAAAAGGCAAGCAGGAATTGCCCGAAATATTAAAGATCGGCAGCCTAATGATAGATTTTTCCAAGATCGGCGTAAGCGTAGGTAACAAGCCGGTGGAATTAACGGCAAAAGAATTTGAGCTGCTTAAGGCGCTGGTTAAGTCAAGGGGTAGGGTAATGTCCCGCGACAGCCTTTTGGATGCAGTCTGGGGTTTTGAAAACGCGCTGGAAATCCAGACCCGTACCGTAGACGTGCATATAAGGACTTTACGCAAAAAATTAAAAAAAGAATCAGGGCGGATAATCACCGTCAAGAATTACGGCTACCGGTTTGAGGCCGGGTAAGTAACGCCGTTACTAACATATGTTTATCAAAAATAGCCTTAGATTAAGATTAACTCTTTCCTATGCTAGCGTCATAATCATTTCCTTCGGTCTGCTCGCTTTTTTCCTCTACAAAAATCTGGAAGAACGGTCTTTAAAAAATACAGCCTCTTTGCTTACGGCTCAAGGGCGGTTGATCGAATCTTATATTATTCCCGGTAATTTAAGCACTGAAGATAGCGCCTACCTGGATTCTTTTATCAGGAAATTAGGGCAGCAGATAAATTATCGGGTAACGATCATTGATGCAAACGGTAGAGTGTTAGCTGATTCTCAGGAGGCACGGGAAGCCGCATTAAATATGGAAAATCATGGCAACAGGCCGGAAGTAAAAAGCGCCATGTCAGGCTCAATTGGCCAAGCAATACGCTATTCTTCTACATTAAAAAGAGAAATGCTTTATATTGCCCTGCCTTTAAAGGCAGGGGATAAGATCTCGGGAGTTTTAAGGCTTTCACTGCCGCTGGAAGGCGCGAAACAGGAATGGTTCGCGGTCAGGAATTCGCTTATCCGCGGATTATTCTTTGCATTAGGATTCGCCTTTGTCCTAGGCTCGGCATTAGCCGGAACGACGGTAAAGCCGATCAAAAAAATGGTTAAAATTTCCCGTCGGTTCTCGCAAGGGGATTTTAGCCAGAGGATGCCGTGGTATTCGCCGAATGAGATCGGAGAACTGGCAGTTGCGTTGAATGCTATGGCGCAAGAAATAGAAGATAAAATGCGTAAAATACAGCTGCAGGGCCAGCAGCTGGAAGTTATATTTAACAGCATGGTTGAGGGGGTGATCGCAACCGATAGATCCGGCCGCATAATTTCCCTGAATTCCGCCGTAAAAAAAATATTCGGGATTACCGGCGAAGAAGCCCAGGGAAAATTATTCCTTGAGGCGATACGCAATAATGATATCTCTGAAATAATAAACAGTGCGTTGAAGACGGGGGCTTTTGTATCCCGGGAGTTGAATCTCGCTTGGCCCGTAGAAGGCATATTTGAGGCCAGTGCCTCGCCGGTCTTTGATAAGGCGGGAGTGAACGGTTGCCTTCTGGTGTTGCATGATATAACCAAGATGAGAAGACTTGAAACCATCCGCAGGGACTTTGTCGCCAATGTTTCCCACGAGTTAAAAACTCCGCTTACTTCGATCAAGGGCTTTGTGGAAACGCTGCTTGAGGGCGCGATAGAAGATAAAAATAATGCCCGGCAGTTTTTAGAAATAATCCGCGAGCACGCTAACAGGCTCAATAACCTGATTAATGACCTGTTGGAATTGTCGCATATTGAATCCAGGGGGATCAAATTAGATATAACGCAGGTAAACTTGAAAAACCTTACGGATAAGGTAGTTTCCGGCTTTGCCACACAATTGAAGAAAAAATCGCTTATCTTCTATAACGAATTACCCGTTGGGCTTACGGTTAAAGCCGATAACGAAAAAATAGAGCAGGTTTTTACCAACCTTATCGATAACGCGATTAAATTCAATAAAGAAAACGGGTTCGTAAGTGTTTCTTCCGAAGTTCGGGATAATAAGATGAAAATCATGGTTGAGGATTCCGGCACCGGGATTCCCGCTAAGGACCTCCCGCGTATTTTTGAGCGGTTTTACCGCGTAGATAAGGCGCGTTCGCGCGAATTAGGCGGTACAGGCCTCGGCCTTTCTATAGTTAAGCATATCATTGAGCTGCATTCGGGAAAAGTAGGGGTAGAAAGCCTTGAAGGCGCCGGTTCAAAATTCTGGTTTATCCTGCCGCTCTGATCACCGTAGGCTTTACACAGATTTTACATTAACTTAATACAGCCATAACATAATACAGGTATAATAATGGCTAGTTAGGGACGGTTCTCAAGCTAATCGTAAAGTGTCCCTAAAAAGGGGACACTTTAGCTTTAAGTTGAGAACCGTCCCTAAAATAAGAAAGGAGAAACTATGCTTAAGCGGTTAATCGTATTATTCTTTGCATTCTCATTTTCTGGAAGCGCTATGGCCGCGCCGTCTAAAAATATGGTTCAGATTAAGGGTTCGGATACGATGGTTAACCTTGCCCAGGCCTGGGCAGAAAAGCAAATGGAAGATAACCCCGGGGATTTTATTGCCGTTACCGGCGGAGGCTCGGGTACCGGGCTTTCCAGCCTGATCAGCGGGACTTGCGATATCGCAATGAGTTCAAGGGATATCAAGGAAAAAGAAATTGCTTTGGCCCGGCAAAAGGGCATAGAGCCGTATGAGATCAAAGTCGCCCTGGACGGTTTGGCAGTAGTGGTTAATCCCAATAATCCAGTAACAAATTTAACCGTCAGCCAATTGGCAGATATTTTTACAGGAAAAGTTACTAATTGGAAAGAAGTCGGCGGCAGCGACTTAAGGATCGTGATATTATCGCGCGAAGTAAATTCCGGCACGCATGTTTATTTTAAAGAGCATGTTTTAAGGAACAATGACCCGGCTTCAAAAGAAGAATTCGCTCCCGGAGCGCTGTTGCTTTCTTCTTCGCAGGCAATTGCCGATGAAGTAGCGCAGAATTCTTCGGCAATCGGTTATTACGGTATGGGTTATGTTTCAGCAAAACAAAAAGCAGTGCATGTGGCCAAAGATGAAAAATCGGAGTTTGTTGCGCCGGTGATTGAGAACGTAATAAACGGCAAATATCCCATTTCCCGGCCGCTGTTTATTTATACTAACGGCCAGCCCCAGGGATTGGTGAAAAAGTTCGTGGATTTTATCCTTTCCAAAGAAGGCCAGGAAATCGTCCTGAAGACGGATTTTGTCCCTATAAAATAAACTTGCAATGCGCAAAATAAAAGAATTCATCATTGAAAAGTTGATCCTCATCTGCGGATTGGCTTCAATATTTTTCGTGGTGCTGATCTTTCTGTTTTTACTGAAGGAAGGCCTTGCGGTATTCAAGTTTACCGGCGTATTTGATTTCCTCGGCGGCAAGAGCTGGTATCCGATATCCGAACCTCCGCAATTGGGCATCCTGCCTTTGATCATGGGCTCGCTGCTGGTTACTCTGGGGGCGGCGATAATTTCCATCCCTATTGGAGTTGCCTGCGCAGTATATATTGCCGAGATCGCTCCCGGTAAGATCAAGGAAGTGCTTAAGGCCGGCATTGAGCTCCTGGCTGCCATCCCTAGCGTTGTCCTGGGTTTTATCGGCATGGTTACGCTTGTGCCGTGGGTAAAGAATATCTTTCATCTTCCCACCGGTTTGACCGCCTTATCCGGCTCAATTATGCTGGCATTTATGGCAATGCCTACGATTGTCTCCATTGCAGAAGACGCGCTTTATTCTGTGCCCAAATCATATAAAGAAGGTGCATTGGCATTGGGTGCAACTCAGTGGCAGGCGATCTACCGGGTAATGCTTCCGGCAGCTTCTTCGGGAATAGTAGCGGCAGTAATGCTTGGTATCGGCAGGGTGATCGGCGAAACAATGGCAGTAATGATGATTACCGGGAATGCCGCGGTCATGCCGCAGAGTATTTTGCAGCCGGTGCGCACGTTGACCGCGACCATTGCCGCGGAAATGGGCGAAGCGGTAGTGGGCAGCGAACATTATTTTGCGCTTTTTGCCATCGGTATAGTTTTATTCGTGATAAGCTTTATCATCAACGTAACCGCAGACCTGTTCCTGCACAAAAGGCAATAATGGCTAATCCGCAGCGCACGCAAAAAATCGCTTTTGCCTTTTTATTCCTTGCCACAGTCCTAATCGTTGTGCCGGTAGGATTGATCGTGGTAGTGATCATCCAGAAAGGCCTGCCGGCGATCAATTGGCAGTTCTTAAGTGATATGCCCAGGCAAGGCATGCGCGCAGGCGGTATCTTTCCGGCGATCGTAGGGACACTGTATCTGGTAAGCGGGGCGATTATCTTTGCCCTGCCCATCGGCCTAATGGCAGCAATATATCTTAGCGAATACAGCCGGGATAATTTTCTCACCCGGATCATTAAACTGGCGATTGTTAACCTTGCAGGCGTGCCCTCTGTGGTTTACGGGCTTTTTGGCCTTGCGCTTTTTGTCGTATTTTTTAAATTCGGGGCGTCAATACTTTCCGGGTCGCTTACTTTAGGGATCATGATCCTGCCGCTGATTATTACCACTTCCCGCGAAGCATTAGAGAGCGTGCCGCAGGTCTTTAGGGAAGTAAGCCTTTCTTTGGGCGCAAGTAAATGGCAGACCATTAGGCATATTGTCCTGCCCAACGCGGTTTCCGGCATTCTTACCGGCACAATACTGGGTTTAGGCAGGGCAGCGGGTGAAACTGCGCCTATACTTTTTACGGTCGCGGCATTTTACCTACCGCAGCTGCCTAGTTCTATTTTTGACCAGGCAATGGCTTTGCCGTATCATCTTTATGTCATTTCCACGCAGGTGCCCAATGTAGATGAGAAGATAAGGTACGGTACGGCGTTAGTATTGCTGGTGATGGTTTTATTTGTGAACCTGGTGGCAATACTTATCCGTTATAAATTCAGGAAGAAAAAGAAATGGTAAAAATAAGCGCAAAAGGCCTTAGTATCTGGTTTGGCAGCGTATACGCTTTGAAAAACGTTTCGCTGGATATCGCTGCCAATGAGATCTTAAGCGTGATCGGCCCGGCAAACAGCGGAAAGACTACCTTTTTACGTATGCTTAACCGGCTCAATGAACTCCAGCCGCATTTCCGCATGAGCGGTGAGATTAAATTTGATTCCGGAGATTTGACAAAGATTGATGTAGAGCAGGTGCGCAAAAAAGTCGGCATGGTCTTTGCCATGCCTTCGCCGTTGCCGCTATCCATATTTGATAATGTTGCCTACGGAGCAAAAATGCACGGTATCAGCCAAAAGCAGAGGCAGCAGGAGATCGTAGAAAAGGCTTTAAAGAGCGCCTATCTCTGGGAAGAGGTAAAGGATAGGCTATTCGAATCGGCGTTTAAGTTATCCGGCGGACAGCAGCAGCGACTTTGTATTGCCAGGACCTTGGCGGTTGAACCGGAGGTTATTTTGTTTGACGAGCCCTGCTCCGGGCTTGACCCGATCTCTACCGCGAAAGTAGAAGACGCGATGCTTAAGCTTAAAAAAGAATATACCATCATTCTGGTGACTAATAACGTAAAACAGGCAGCGCGCGTGGGAGACCGCACGGCATTTTTTCTCTCGGGCGAGCTGATTGAGGTAGATAAGACGGATAAAATATTTACTGCGCCCGCGGACCAGCGCACAGATGGTTATATACGGGGAAAGTTCGGTTAGCATATGTCAAAAATAATAACCAAAAGCCTTAATTTATGGTATGGCGATTTTCAGGCGCTGGAAAACATAAATTCTTCTTTCAGCGAAAAGAAGATCACTGCGATCATCGGGCCTTCAGGATGCGGCAAATCAACGCTGCTTCGGGTGTTTAACCGGATGAATGACCTTGTAGAAGGAGTGCGCGTAAAAGGCGAGGTCTTGATCGGCGGAGAAAATATCGTTTCTACCGAGGCAGATTTGGTTGGCTTGCGCAAAAAAGTGGGAATGGTTTTCCAGAGGCCGAATCCTTTCCCTTTATCGGTTTGTGAAAATATTGTTTTTGGGCCTAAGATCCATGGTATCATCAAGACCAGGGAACAGATGGAAGGCCTTGTTGAGGAAAGCCTGAAATCCGTGCTGCTTTGGGATGAATTGAAGGATAGGCTTGATAAGCCCGCGCTGCGCCTGTCGCTTGAACAAAAGCAAAGGCTTTGCATTGCCAGGCTTATCGCAGTCAAGCCGGATATTTTATTGATGGATGAGCCTTGTTCGTCGCTTGATCCCCAGGCAACCGGCCGCATTGAGGAATTAATGCGTGAACTTAAAAACAATTATACTATAATAATAGTTACCCATAACATGCAGCAGGCAGCGCGCATTTCCGATGATACGGGATTTATGCTTTTGGGAGAGTTGGTTGAGTTTGGCAGGACAGAAAATATTTTTACCGCGCCGCAAGATAAGCGCACTGAAGATTATATAACTGGAAGGTATGGATAAAGGCGGGAGGCAATGATGCAGAGGCATTTAGATGAAGAATTGAAAGAGTTACATAAAGATATCCTGAAAATGGGAGTTATGGTCCAGGAAGAAATTTATAAATCCGTAGAGGCGCTTAAAGACCGCGAAAGGCAAAAGGCCCAGGAAGTGATCAGCGCAGACTCAAGGATTGACGAATTGGAACTGGTAATTGACGAGAAATGCATTGATCTGATCGCCCGTTACCAGCCGATGGCAGGCGACTTGCGGTTTATTACGACAGGCATGAAGATAAACGCCGAACTTGAACGTATTGCCGATATTGCCGTGGATATTTCGCAGCGCGTTCTGGAATTGGTGGATAAGCCGCTCTTAAAGCCGCTTGTTGACATACCGAAATTATCGGCAATTGCCCAAAGAATGGTTGCTGAAGCAATAGACGCCTTTGTGAATAAAGACGCGGAGCTTGCCAAGAATGTGGTCTTATCCGATTCCGAAGCAGACAAACTCAAAGATTCAGTGCAGGATGAGCTTATTAATGATTATCTGGCAAAAGATGCCAAAACCGCTGACCGCGCAGTGCCGCTGCTTTTGATCTGCCGGTATCTTGAGCGTATCTGCGATCACGCCACAAATATCGCCGAAGATGTGATCTATATGGTCCAGGCAAAAGTTGTGCGCCATCATCCCGAGCAGCTAAAATAACTTCATTCTCGGGATCAGTGGAGTTGAAAATGTCTCAGGAAAGAATATTGGTAGTTGAAGACGACAAACATATTATCAAGCTGCTTAAATATAATTTAGAAAAAGCAGGTTTTTCCTGTTTTACGGTAGAGAATGGTGAAGCGGCATTGGATCTTTTATCCGGCAAACAGGTTGATTTGGTTATTTTGGATATCATGCTGCCCAAAATGGACGGTTTTGAGGCCTGCCGCATGATAAAACAAAATATAAAGCTTAAGAGTATACCTATTATTATGCTTACTGCCAAAGGAGAAGAAGTGGACCGGGTTGTCGGCCTTGAGTTGGGAGCGGATGATTATGTGGTAAAGCCGTTCAGCCCAAGAGAGCTTATTCTGCGCATCAAGGCAATCTTAAAGAGGGGGACAGCTCCGCAACACCTGCCGGAAGAGATTATAAAGAAAGGCGAGCTTGCCATTGACGTTCCTAAACATCGGGTCATGGTTTCCGGAAAAGAAATTGAGCTTACCCCTATGGAATTTAAGCTCTTGGTTACGCTTGTTGAAAGGGCAGGCCGCGTGCAGCAGCGCGACCGCCTGCTTTCCGATATTTGGGACCTGCATTCCGGGGTATATACCCGCACCGTAGATACTCATATTAAGCGCCTAAGAGAAAAACTTGGGCGTGCCGGCAGCCACATTGAAACAGTCCGTGGCCTGGGCTACCGTTTCAAAATCCGGCCTTAAGATCCTTTCGCGGAGTTTAAAGTTCACAGAAAATTCACATTACCTTAATGATTTTGTAACCTTCCTGCAGTATACTCCTCTTGAAGATGGAAAAACAATTCAAGAGGAGCCACATGCCTTCTTCCATCACCAAGAAAAAAATCCTGATTGTCGACGATGAAAAGGAATTAGTAAGGCTGATCTCTTTTCATATGGGTATTGCCGGATACGCGGTGGTTGCCGCATATGACGGCATAGAGGCGCTTGAAGTTTGTAAGCGTCATAAACCCGACTTGGTGGTCCTGGATGTTTTGCTGCCCCGCATTGACGGCTGGGAAGTTTGTCGCCGCCTTAGAAATGACCCCAAAACGAGGAATATTCCCATTATCATGCTTAGCGCGCTTTCAGAAGTGAATAACAAATTAAAGGGCTTTGGCCTGGGCGCGGATGATTATGTAACCAAACCCTTTAGCCCAAGAGAACTGGTAGCGCGGGTAAAAAGGGTGCTTTTGCGCAGCCAGTCCGGCCCGGCTGCTGTAAAAAGCATCGCGGCCGGACAGGCGCGGATTAATATGGAAGATTTTAGCGTGTGGCGAGCCGGCCGGCAGGTTGCCTTAACAGAAAAAGAAACAAGTATCCTTAAGTTGTTGGTTAGTGAACCAGGCAGGGTATTTAGCCACAGCCAGATACTGGACGCAGTCTGGGGCGAGGACAATATCGTGGAATACGCTAATATTGACGTGCATATAAGCCATTTAAGGGAGAAGATCGAGAAGGACCCGCAGAACCCGCGGGCGATTAAGACGGTTAAGGGGGAAGGGTACAAATTTGAAGGGTGATATCCTTTCGCGGAGCTCAAGGATCAATCAAATGCGAAGCGCCGGAGGCCGCATTTGATTGAGTTCACAGAAAGTTCACGTTGCTTTAAGGATTTTGTCACACGCTTATTGTAGACTTTGATTGAATAAAAGAAAGCTTGCCCGCCTACGGCGGGGAGAGGGAGAGAGAAAATGAAGAAAGCAATCCGGAAGTTATTCAAGAATATCGTAAACAAACTAATGGCGGCTATTGACGAAGAAATAACGGTGATGGACGCATTTTATCAACAATACGCTTAGCGGACGGGTAGATTATGGATACAAATATTATTAAGGAAAGAAAAAACCGGATAATGGTTGTTGAGGATGATGCCGATATCAATCGCCTTATTTCTTACAACCTTTCTAGAAGCGGCTTTAATTCCGAAGCGGCTTATGACGGTAACGAGGCCAAGGAAAAACTCAATAACGAAGTCTTTGATGTCGTAATCCTGGATATTATGCTTCCGGGTATAGACGGCTTCCGTATTTGCAAGGCGATTAAGGAAAATCCCGCTGCCTTTAAGACATTTGTGGTGATGCTTACTGCGCGGGTTGAGCCGCAGGATAAGATCTATGCCAATCTTATCGGCGCGGACTGCTATCTTACCAAGCCGTTCAACGTAACGGAGCTTATGGAAACCATCAAGGGCTTGGTGGACTTGAGAGAGAGGCAGTATTCTATCTGCCCGGATAAAACAATGCAAAAGTATGTAAAGCGTATCAACAACTAAGAAAGGAGAGGAGTAGAGATGAAAAAGTTTTTTGCAATAATGCTAATAGCCGTAATGCTCGCATCCATATCAGGGGTGCGTCTTTCTTATGCCGGCGAGATTGATCTTTTGCTGCAAAAATTAGTGGAAAAAGGAGTGCTCACTCCCGGTGAAGCGCAACAAATCGGCACGGAAACTAAAGAACAGGTGAAAAAAGAAATTGCCGAAGGAAAATATTCTTCGCTTCCGTCCTGGGCGCAGAATATAAAGCTAAAAGGCGATTTCCGTTTAAGGTTCCAGAGCCTCCACGAAAAAAACACCCGCGATATCGGTAAAGATACCACTATCGGGCGTATCCGCGTGCGCCTTGGTTTAGAAGGCAAAGTAAATGATAAGCTTAAAGTAGGCGTTGGTATAGCTACAGGCAGCGGAGACCCCCGTTCCACGAATATCACCCTTGGCGGATCTCAGGCAAAGAAAACAGTAATCCTGGATTATGCCTATGCCAAGTATGACCATCGGCCATGGCTTAGCCTTGCCGGCGGTAAAATGCTCTTAAGTGACGTACTCTGGGAGCCTACTGATTTGATCTGGGATACGGATATAACTCCGGAAGGCGCCAGCATCGGGCTTCAAAAGGCATTGGGCCCTGATACATCGGTATTTTTGAAAACCGGGCCGCTGGTGATAGTTGAAGATACCAGCACTATCTCAGGCGCTATGGCATACCTTGCGCAGCCGGGGATAACACACAATTTTAGCAGTAATCTTTCGTTAAAGGCTGCTCTTACCTATGCATATTTCCAAATGAAAGATTCAGTCGCATCAAGCTATTCTAAAGGCCAAAATACCAAAAACGGCACAAGCTACAGGTATAATTACAGCATACTTAATCCTGCTTTAGAGTTTTCATTAAAAGAACCTTTTAAGGCAGTAGGGTTAAACGTGGAAAGCCTGAAGCTGTTTGGCGAATATGTGAATAACCTGCAGGTTGCCAAGAAAAATACCGGTCTTTCCGCCGGGCTGCAGTTTGGAAATGCCAAGGTCGAAAAATGGGGCGATTGGCAATTCAGGTACGTATATGCCATGCTGGAAAAGGACTCTGTATTGGATATTCTGCCGGATTCCGATCGCTATAGTGGCAAAACCGGTATGAGAAGCCATGAGGCCAGTATCAATTTCGGGTTGGCCAAGAACACATCTATAGGGGTGGATGTCTATCGTTCATGGAATATCGTAGGGACAGCAACAAAGGCCCCGGAAACCCTGGTCCAGGTTGACTGGAATATGAAGTTCTAGAAGAGAGGAGATGCAATGAAAGTTTTTGGTAAAGTATGGGTATTAACGTTGCTGGCGCTGGGTTTTGCCCTGCCCTGCTATGCAGAAAAGATTGTAGTTGCAGGATCAACTACGGTCCTGCCTATCGCGCAGAAAGCAGCGGAAGTGTTTATGGATAAGAATTCGTCTGCCGATATATCAGTGCGCGGCGGCGGATCAAGCGTAGGCATTGCTTCTTTGATCGACGGCACCTGCGATATTGCCGATGCTTCCCGCGCGATCAAGGATGCGGAACTTGATAAAGCAGTATCCAACGGCAGGAGCCCAAAGGCGCATGTTGTTGCCATGGACGGTATCTGTGTAGTCGTGCATCCGTCAAATGATATAAGCGCATTAAGCAGTAAGCAGATCAAGGATATTTTTACCGGAGCTGTTTCTAACTGGAAAGATGTCGGAGGCTCCGATGAAAAGATCGTGGTGATTGCCCGCGACAGTGCAAGCGGTACTTTTGAGGCCTTTGGAGAACTGGTGTTAAAGGGAGGCAAGACCAGGCCTGACGCGCTCTTACAGGCTTCCAATCAGGCAGTTGCTTCTACGGTCTCCCGGACCACCGGTGCCATCGGTTATATTGGATTAGGATATGTGACTTCTGCTGTTAAGGCGCTTGTGGTTGATGGCGTTGAAGCGAGCAAAAAGACCGTGCTTACCGGAGAATATCCTGTCGGCAGGCCGCTATTCATGTATACCAACGGCGCACCTAAGGGCTTGATAAAGGAGTTTATTGATTTTATCTTGAGCCAGGAAGGCCAGAAATTAGCCGAAGAAGAAGGGTTTGTGGGACTGAAATAGTGACAAAAGGACAGGTAAAAGAAAAAGCATATAAATGGACATTCACGATCCTGGCATTTTCATCATTGGTATTCCTCACCGGGATCGTGATTGTCCTTTTTAAAGAAGGCTTGCCGATATTTAAAAAAATAAGCGTATTGCAATTTTTAGGCGGCCGCGCGTGGTATCCTACATATTCGACTCCGGAATTCGGCATCCTGCCTTTAATATCGGCATCGGCATTGGTAACGCTGGGCGCGGCATTTGTTTGCGTGCCTTTAGGCGTAGGAAGCGCCCTGTATCTGCACGAATTGGCAAGCCACAGGCAGCGCGCGATCCTCAAGCCTTTGATCGAACTGTTGGCAAGCATCCCTTCTGTTGTCTATGGTTTTTTCGGCATGGTTGTGCTTACTCCGATATTACAGGACATCTTCCATCTACCTACCGGGCTTTGCGCTTTGAACGCGAGCATCGTATTGGGGATAATGGCAACTCCTACAGTATGCAGTTTAGCAGACGATGCTTTGAATTATGTGCCTAAGGCATTCCGCGAGGCATCTTTTGCCGTAGGCGCGAACCGCTGGCAAACCCTGACACGGGTAGTGATCCCGGCGGCAGGCTCAGGGATCTCTACTGCCATAATTTTAGGGATGAGCCGGGCAATCGGAGAGACTATGACCGTATTAATGGTTGCCGGAGGAGCGGCAATGATCCCGCATTCCTTTTTCGAACCGGTCAGGCCGATGACTGCTACGATCGCCGCGGAAATGGGCGAGGCGCCGATGGGAGGGGACCATTACCACGCTTTATTTGCCATTGCCCTGGTTTTATTTATGGTGACTTTCATTTTTAACATTGCCGCAGAAATGATCAGCCGGCGTTTCCGCATAAAGTTAGGATTGAGCGGATGAGGGCCAAGCTTACGCAAAAACTGGGATTCTTTCTGCTATTCTTTTGTATAGCAGCTACGCTTTTATGTTTGGGATCAATCATTTATTTTATTGCCTCCAGAGGGATTAAGGTAATATCATGGGAATTTCTTACTCAAGGGCCGCGGATGAGCATGACGCAGGGAGGGGTTGCCCCGGCAATCGTCGGCACGCTTTATTTGACGCTGGGCGCGATCATCTTCGCCCTTCCGTTAGGTTTAGCCTGCGCAATATACCTCTGTGAATATTCACCTAAAGGCTTTGTGGTCAATATTATCAGGATCAGCATTAATAATCTTGCCGGAGTGCCGTCCGTAGTATTCGGTTTATTCGGCTTAGCGGTATTCGTGAAATTCTTTGGGTTCGGGGTATCCATACTTTCCGGAAGCCTGGCACTTGGTATTTTGGCCCTGCCCTTGATCATTTCTTCGGCGCAGGAAGCGTTGCTGGCAATTCCGCAGTCAATAAGGGAAGCATCGCTCTCTTTAGGCGCTACCAGATGGGAGACCATAAAAAATATTGTCTTGCCTACAGCCCTGCCGGGGATCCTTACGGGAGTAATTTTAAGCATTGGCAGGGTTGCCGGGGAAACCGCGCCCATACTTTTTACCGCAGCGGCATTTTATCTTCGCGGTTATCCTAAATCAATTTTTTCCGAAGTAATGGCTTTGCCATATCATATTTATGCGCTGATGACCGAAGGCACGCATCCGGATAAGCAGACGGCAATTGCCTACGGCTGCAGCCTGATACTTTTGGCTATGGTGTTGTTTATTTCGGCAACGGCAATTTTTATCCGCCAGAAACAGAAGGGGGCACATGTCTAATAGAATAAAAGTTAAGGCAGAAGACGTAAATTTCTTCTATGCCAAAACACAGGCGCTAAAAGACATAAACCTTGATATTTTGGAGAAACAGGTTACCGCGATCATCGGCCCTTCAGGATGCGGTAAATCCACGTTTATCCGGCTTTTGAACCGCATGGATGAGCTTGTGCCGAATACCAGCCTTACGGGAAAAATTTTTCTCGACGGAGAAGATATCCTGGAAAGCAAGATTGACGTAGTTGATATCCGTAAACAAGTGGGCATGGTTTTTCAGAAACCCAACCCTTTTCCTAAAACTATCTTTGAAAACATCAGTTACGGCATTAAAGTTAACGGTATCAGGGATAAGGAATTTATCTGCCAGAAAGTGGAAGAATCATTAAAAAAAGCAGCGCTGTGGAATGAAGTAAGGGACCGGCTTTGCGACAGCGCATTGAAACTATCCGGCGGCCAGCAGCAGCGGCTCTGCATTGCCCGCAGCCTTGCCGTGGAAACGCAAGTCATTCTTTTTGACGAGCCCTGCGCCAGCCTTGATCCTATCTCTACCGCCAAGATCGAAGAGTTAATCTTAGAATTAAAGAAAGAATATACTATTGTGATCGTGACGCATAATATGCAGCAGGCGGCAAGAGTTTCCGATCATACGGCATTTTTCCTGATGGGCGAGTTAATTGAAGTTGGCAAGACCCAGGATATTTTTACCAAGCCCAAGGATCCCAGAACCGAGGCCTATATTACCGGGAGGTTTGGATGACAGCCGGAAAGAAAAAGATATTATTCGTTTGTATTGAGAATTCCTGCCGCAGCCAGATCGCCGAAGGCTTTGGCCGCTATTTTGGCAAAGACGTTTTAGAACCCTATAGCGCAGGCTCAAGGCCGTCAGGAGAAATAAACCCTACGGCAGTAGCGGTGATGGCTGAAATCGGGATTGATATTTCCCATCAACAGTCAAAAGGATTTGCTGACTTGGCTGTAAAGGATTTTGATTACGCGATCACTCTTGGCTGTAAAGATACGTGTCCGTTTGTGCCGGCTGACCGGCATATCGAATGGCAGATAGAAGACCCTAAAGGAAAAGATATAGAATTTTTCCGCAGGACAAGGGATCAGTTAAAAACCAAGATTATTGATTTTATAGAAAGCCTGAAAGCCGCAGAATAAGAAAGAGAGCTAACCTATGGAAAGGCATTTAGACCAGGATCTGGAAGATTTAAAAAAGTTATTGCTTAAAATGGGCATATTGGTTGAAGCGGCGGTATTTGAAGCAACCGAAGCGCTTAAAGAACTGAATAGCAAAAGGGCTAACGCTGTAGTCAGCGGAGATAAGGCGATTGATGAATGGGAAAATACCGTTGATGAGAAATGCCTTGACCTCTTGGCGCTGCAGCAGCCGATGGCAGGAGATTTACGGTTTATCACCATGTCAATGAAGATTTCTACCGATTTAGAGCGTATGGCAGACCTTGCGGTGGACATTGCCCAGCGGGTTATCGAGCTTTCAGATAAGCCCTTGCTTAAGCCGCTCATAGATATACCAAAATTAACAAAACTCGCTCAGCAGATGTCTAAAAACGCGCTGGATGCTTTTGTAAATAGGGATGCAGACCTCGCCGGAAGAGCGATCCTGCTTGACCGGGAAGCTGACCGGCTGCGTAACCTGGTGCAGAAAGAATTGATTGAAGAATACATGAGCAAAGACCCCTCTACGGTATCGCGCGCCGTGCCTTTGCTTTTGATCGCCCGGCATCTGGAACGTATCTGCGACCATGCCACGAATATCGCAGAAGACGTGATCTATATGGTCCAGGCAAAAGTCGTGCGCCATCATCCGGAACAGTTAAAGTAGCCCATGGCTTAAGCCCGCCAATATCCCCTTGACCCGCCTAGGAATTGTGCTATTATTTAGTTTGACCCGCCTTTTTATTAAGTAGCGTTTCCCCAGAGACTAGGAGGATCAATATGGACGAGATACTGGAAATTTTAGAGAAAGACTGCCGCAGCACAGCGGAAGATATCGCCAAGATGCTGCATAAGAAGCCGCAGGCAATAAGGCAGGCAATCGCCAAATATGAAAAAGAAGGGGTGATCCTTAAATATAAGGCGGTGATCAACCGGGAAATAGTTAAAGATGCGGATTCCGAGGTCAGGGCGCTGATCGAAGTCAATATTACCCCGCAGAAAGACTTAGGGTTTGATAAGGTTGCCGAACGGGTATATTCTTTTCCGGAAGTTTCCAGCTGCTATCTGATCTCCGGCACATATGACCTGCTCCTGGTGGTTGAAGGCAAAGACCTGCATACGGTTTCCCGGTTTATCGCCGAGAAATTATCTCCTATGGAGAACGTAAAAGGAGTGGTTACCCATTTTTTAATGAAAAAATACAAGGAAGACGGAGTGATTTTAAAGCATAAAGAAGAAAATAAGAGGATAGCTATTTCGTATTAAACCCAAAATGAAAAACATTATTGCTAAAAAAGTTAAAGAAATGCAGCCCTCGGGTATCAGGGTCTTTTTTGACCTTGTGCTGGGGATGAAGGACGTAATCTCTCTTGGCGTGGGTGAGCCAGATTTTGTCACGCCCTGGCAGATACGCGAGGAAGGAATCTATTCCCTGGAGCAGGGTTTTACTTCTTATACTTCCAATAAAGGGCTGTATAAGTTAAGGCTAAGCATTAGCCGCTTTCTAAAAAATAAATTCGGGCTTGACTATTGCCCGGATGAAGAGGTCCTGATCACTGTAGGTGTCAGTGAAGGAGTAGACCTGACCTTGCGCGCGATCATTAATCCCGGCGACAAGGTGATTGTGCCTATACCCAGCTATGTATCTTACGGCCCGGTTGCCGAACTGGCAGGCGCTAAGGCTGTTTACGTGGATACTGTATCAGACGGTTTCAAGCTTACTCCGGCCAGCCTTGAAAAAAATATTGATAGGCACACGAAGGCGGTAATCCTGAATTACCCTACAAACCCCACGGGTGTTACCTATACCAGGCGGGAACTGGAAGCATTAAAAAAAGTTATCTTAAAGCATAAGCTGCTTGCTATTTCCGATGAGGTTTATGGAGATTTGACTTATGATTTTGAGCATACGGCATTTGCTTCGCTTTCCGGGGCAAAAGAAAATACTGTTTATCTTGACGGGTTTTCCAAGAGCTATGCTATGACCGGCTGGCGTATTGGTTATGCCTGCGGCCCGAAAGAGATCATTGCCGCAATGACGAAGATCCATCAGTATACGATCATGTGCGTGCCGATCACCAGTCAAATGGCTGCCTGCGAAGCAATTGCTACCGGGAAAAAATCTATTGAAGAGATGAAGCGCGAATATAAAAGGAGAAGGGAATTTGTTATTTCCCGGCTCAATGAAATGGGGCTTTCCTGCCGTATGCCCGAAGGCGCTTTTTATGCTTTTCCATCAATAAAAAATACCGGTTTAAGCTCAATGGAATTTTGCCAGAGGCTGCTCAAAGAGCAAAAGGTTGCTGTTGTGCCCGGAACTGCTTTCGGCAAATGCGGCGAAGGCTATATAAGGATTTCCTATGCTTCAAGCATGGAAAATTTGAAAGAGGCTTTAGAAAGGATTGAGTCATGGTTAAGGCAAAACAAGGTTACGACATCTATGTAAAACAGATCGAGGCGCTTTCTAAAGTCGCTAACCTGATCACTTCCGGGATGTACCTGGAGGAATTACTGCGTTTAATCGTCCACGTTACCGCCGAGATTATGAATTCCAAGATCTCCTCGCTGATGCTTTTGGACCCGGAAAAGAATGAGCTCGTAGTAAAAGCAACCCAGTCCATCTCCGAAGCCTACAATAAAAAGGCGAATATAAAATTAGGCGTGGGAATTGCCGGCATCGCGGCGAAAGAAAATAAACCGATCTGCGTTTTGGACGTTAAAGAGGATGAGCGTTATCTGAACCGGGACATCGCGAAAAAAGAAGGCCTATATTCGCTGGCAAGCGTGCCTTTGGCTGTAAAGGGCAGGGTCATCGGCGTGCTTAATTGTTATACGTCCAAGAAACATGAATTTACCAAGCATGAACTGCATCTTCTGGCTGCTTTGGCAAACCAGGCCGCAGTTGCCATTGAGAACGCGGAACTGGATATGCGCGCAAAGAGCGCTGAAGAAGCGCTCCTGACCCGTAAGCATGTTGAGCGGGCAAAGGATATCCTCGCGCAGGAGGCAGGGATCTCTCCGGAACAAGCATACAGGCTGATCCAAAAGCAAAGTATGGATAGGCGCAAGTCAATGCGCGAAGTTGCCGAAGCAATCATTCTTGCGCGGGACATACGGCAAAAGCATAGCCCTTGAAATTATACCAATGCCGAATAAGCTGCCGGAAAATCAATTACGCGTTGCCGTTGCTCAGATCAATTGCACGGTAGGAGACCTCCAAGCCAATGCTGCCAAAGTCAGTGAGTATACCGGCTTTGCCGCTAAGGCCGGCGCCGACATTGTTTGTTTTCCGGAACTTGCGCTTACCGGGTATCCGCCTGAAGACCTGCTGATCAAACCGCAGTTTATCCGCGACAATCTGTCTAAACTTAAAGAATTAGTGCGCCGCAGCAGCGATATTGTTTCCATTATTGGATTTGTGGATAGGCAGGCCGGAGAAATATATAATGCTGCCGCGGTAGTCTATAAAGGAAAGATCAAGGGAGTCTACCGCAAAGTGCACCTTCCTAATTACAGCGTATTTGACGAAAAACGCTACTTTTACCCGGGGAAAGAGCCGCTGGTCTTTAAATACGGCAACGCGATATTCGGGGTAAATATCTGCGAAGATATCTGGCACTTTGACGGCCCGCTAAAGGCGCAGGCATCCGCAGGCGCCGGGCTGATCGTTAATATTAATTCTTCGCCTTATTATGCCGGAAAGATCAGGCAGAGGCAGGAGATTGTCCGCAGGCAGGCACGGGAGAATAAAACAGCGATAGTTTACGCTAATTTAGTAGGCGGCCAGGATGAACTGGTATTTGACGGCCAGAGTATGATCGTAGACCGCAGCGGAAAAGTAATTGCCATTGCAGAGGCGTTTAAAGAAGACTTATTGATCGCGGATATCAGCTTGCCGCAGGCCAGGATAAGATCAAAAAAATATTTGTGCGTGGTTTCAGAGAAGATTGCGCCTGCCGATAAGCTTGCCTTGCCCGCGAGAAAGAAAATTTCCCTGCCCGAAGAAGCCAAAGAAGTATACGAGGCTTTATTGCTTGGGCTAAAGGATTATGTTTTAAAGAACGGTTTTCGCCAGGTCGTTATTGGGTTAAGCGGAGGCATTGATTCAGCGCTGGTAGCGGCAATTGCCGTGGATGCCTTGGGCAAAGATAATGTTACCGGCGTATTTATGCCGTCAAGATACTCTTCTGTTGAGTCGCGGGAAGACAGCCGGCAACTGGCAGCTAATCTTGGCGTGAAACTGCTGGATATCCCGATTGAAGATATTTATAAACTTTATTTAAGCCAGCTTCAGCCACATTTTGCCGGCCTTGAAAGCAATATTGCTGAAGAAAACCTGCAGGCGCGTATCAGGGGTAATATCATTATGGCGCTTTCCAATAAATTCGGCTGGCTTGTGCTGGCTACGGGAAACAAGTCGGAGATGAGCACAGGATATGCCACGTTATATGGCGACATGGCCGGAGGATTTGCCGTAATAAAAGACGTCCCCAAGACCCTGGTATATAAATTGGCAAAATACAGGAACTCATTGGGTGAGGTTATTCCCGAAAGAAGCATTACAAAAGAGCCCACCGCGGAATTAAAGTCAAACCAAAAAGACAGCGACAGCCTGCCGGTTTATGAAACTCTGGACCCTATTCTTAAGGCTTACATTGAGCAGGATAGCGATTTGGCAAAGATAGCTTCTTCGGGGTTTGATAAACAAACGGTATTAAGGGTCGCGAATATGGTGGATAAAAGCGAATACAAACGCCGGCAGTCTCCGCCGGGTATTAAGATCACGCCAAAGGCATTTGGCAGGGACCGCAGGATGCCGATCACCAACAAATATCGTGGGTAGCGGTTAGGGACGGTTCTCAGCCAAGGAGAAAAATGTCCCCGAATGGGGACACTTTTCCCTTGGACTGAGAACCGTCCCTAATCTTTGTTGACAAAATCCGGCTTTATGTTATACTTTATATAGTTACAGGGTAGTAAAGAATAAGGACTCAGGCGTCCTTTAATCCGATTATGGATTAAGGGGCGCCTATTTTTTTTTGGAGAAAAGATGACTTTTGAAGGGTTAGTAAAAAAAATATCTCCGACGTTAAAAAGGATCACCTATAAGCTTAACGGCCATTTTTCCTTTTTTAACGATGAGGACCTGTTCCAGGAAGCGCTGCTGCGGCTATGGCTTGATTTTCAGCGCGGCAAGCTGGACGATAAGACCGACAGTTACATACTGCAGGGTTGCTACTTCCACCTTAAGAACTATCTGCGTAAGGCCCGGGACAAGGCGCGTTTGGTCAGCATAGATACGTTGGTTGCCGAGGAAGGGCTCAACTTAGACGAGATGCTGGCTTCGGACAGGCAGTTGCCGGCTTGCGATGATCTGGACGAGGAGATGTTGTCTGAAAGGATGGAGAAGCTTGGGCTATCCGGCAGGGAAAAAGACATCCTTTCTTTAAGTATGGAAGGCCTGACAGTAAGAGAGATCGGCAAGAGGCTGGGGATTTCGCATGTTATGGTAATAAAATTAAAAGCCAAAATAAAGTCCAAGTGCATACGGTTCCGGGAGGAAGTGAAAAACAGTTACCAAATGTAAAATATTTTTACTTGTAGTAATGTAGAAGATATCAGCAACAAACACATTGAAGTGTAAGAAGACACAGGCGTTCCAACCAGGGAACGCCATTTTTTTTGTAAGACGCAAGCGTCTTTCGTTGCTCCGTTGATGGAGGCAAGAAAGGCGCTTTTTATTTATACAACCGGTAAGATACACCCGGCCTTAAAGGAATCGGCCGGTATCCCACTCTCTGTGGGAAAGGAGAAAAAGATGTTTAAAAAGATTTGCGGTTTCATGATGGTGTTATTTTTAAGTTTTTGTTTTATCTCTTTTGTTTATGCTGAAAGCGAAGGCCTGCTTTCCGATATCGGTTTTGAGGTCAGCGGCGATGCTTCGGTATACTCACAGTATATATGGAGAGGGTTTGTCCTGGACAGGGATGCGGTGATCCAGCCGAGTATCTATGTTTCCACCCCCTCAACAAAATTCGGTAAATTGAAAGTCGGGGTATGGTCAAATCAGGACTTGCAGAACAGCGATAACCTTAAATCCGAAGAATTTGACTATATCATAGACTATACCTATGATTTTGACTACTTAAGCGTTTCTCTCGGTCACACCTATTATGATTTTGTAGAAACATCTACTTTCAGCAAGGAGTTTTATATCGGGCTGTCGCTGCCGAAGTTATTTTTAAGCCCTTCAGTATATTTTTATCGTGATTACGGGAGCACGGAAAACGGCGGCGGTTCAGGTAACTACACGGTAATAAACGGATTTTACAGCCTGCCGATTAAAAATACGCCTTTAAGCCTGGACTTCTCCGGCCATGTCGGATTTAACCATAATCAGTTTATTGACGGAGACGGCGGTGATGTAGGCCTTAAGGTAGGACTTACCATGCCCCTTACAAAGAACTTATCTTTTACGCCTAATGTGAATTATTCCATCCCATTCGGTGATCTGGCTGATGAGGCGCACGGCAACCAGAAATCAAGATTTTTCGGCGGCGGAACGCTGGTATACAAATTCTAATTAAAGGAGATGACGGCAATGTTTAAAAAACTGATTGGATTAGTGCTGGTGGGAATATGCGGATTTGCCAGCTTGGCATTTGCGCAGGACCCTTCAGGAGCCCAAACGCTTGCCCAGAATCCGTCTGCACCGGTTGATTATGTCTGGATTCTGGTCTGCGGGTTCCTGGTGTTCTTTATGCAGGCAGGGTTTGCCATGGTTGAGGCGGGTTTTTGCCGGGCAAAGAATGCCACTAACCTGATGGCAAAGAATACCATTGATTTTGCAAGCGCGTCGCTGATTTTTATGGCTTTTGGTTTTGCGTTGATGATGGGCCAGGACTATAAAGGGCTTTTCGGCACAACCGGATGGTTTTTGCACGGCGCGAATTACGACGTCGGCAAATATCTGATGTTTTTCTGGCAGTTAGTATTTGCCGGGACCGCGGCAACCATTGTTTCCGGCGCGATTGCCGAACGGTTGAAATTCAAGGCGTATTTCTTATACAGTATTGCCGTAAGCGCATTCATTTATCCTATATATGGGCATTGGGTCTGGGGCGGCGGCTGGCTTGCCAAACTTCCTTTTGGCGTAGGCCATATTGATTTTGCCGGTTCAGGAGTTGTGCATACTATCGGCGGTTTTGTCGGCCTTGCCGGCGCGCTTGTTTTAGGCCCGAGATTCGGTAAATTCTCAAAAGACGGTAAACCAAAAGCCATACCCGGGCACAGTATCACATTAGCCGCTTTAGGCACGTTTATCTTATGGTTTGGCTGGTTTGGTTTTAATCCGGGATCTACGTTTTCCGCGCATCAATTAAGGATTGCCGTAGTTGCCGTGAACACGAACCTGGCAGCTGCAGCCGGGGCAGCCGTGGCAATTCTGGTGGTATTCATGAAAACCAAAAAATGGGACGTCGGTATGATGCTTAACGGCTGTTTGGCCGGCCTTGTGGCAGTTACAGCGCCATGCGCCTGGATTGAGGCATGGGCAGCCGTAGTTATCGGCGCGATTGCCGGTTTGTTAGTAGTTGCGAGCGTATATTTCTGGGAAGCAAGAGGAATTGACGACCCGGTTGGCGCAGTAAGCGTCCATGGTATAAACGGCGTATGGGGCCTGATCAGTGTCGGCCTTTTTGCAGACGGGACGTATGGGCTTGCTACGACCAGCGAACCGTTGGTCAAGGGTCTGTTTTACGGCGGCGGCTACGGCCAGTTGATCGCTCAAGTTATCGGAGCAGCAGTAGCTGTAACCTGGGCTTTTAGCCTCGGGTTTATCGCGTTTAAATTAATGGATAAGTATTTCGGTATCCGGGTTTCTCCTGAGGAAGAAATAAAAGGGTTGGATATTCCGGAACATGGGACCCCGGCTTATCCGAATTTTTATACTACGAATCAAGGATAAATTGGAGGCATTGAGATGAAAAAGATAGAAGCAGTTATCCGGGTAGAAAAGTTAGAAGAAGTTACGGGAGTTTTGGAAACACTGGGTTCTCCCGGCATGATGATCACGCATATCGAAGGCCACGGCCGGCAAAAGGGCATTGTCGAGCAATTCCGCGGCAGGGAATTTAAAGTCAATTTTCTGCCGAAGATAAAAATTGAGATCGTCGCCAACGATAAAGATGTGGATAAGATCGTAAATGCGATCTCCCAGATCGCAAAAACCGGGGAGATCGGAGACGGCAAGATCTTTATCTATCCGGTGGATAATGTAATGAGGATACGCACCGGAGAAAAAGGGGAAAGCGCCATATAAAAGAAATGATAGATAAGGAATTGATCGATAAGATCAGGAACCTGAAGATAGAGAACAGATATACGTTGTATGATCTGTCCAGGAAGATTGATGTCCAGATCGGCACATTGGAAAGGTGGTTAAAGACTGGCAGGATAAACAGGTTTTACGCAAGGGTAGTCAGGGAGAAGTTGGGCATATAAAAATAACAGGCATAGGCTGTAATGCCTGGAATTTTTTGGGATATTTTTTTATCAGTTGGCTAAACAAGTGTGCAGTTAGCTATGAAAGGAGAGCGGGGATGATAAACTCTGGGGATACGGCGTGGATTTTAATCTCATCGGCTTTGGTGCTGCTGATGACTCCGGGCTTGGCTTTTTTCTACGGAGGCATGGTAAGAAAAAAGAATATGCTTAGTATTTTGATGCAGTGTTTCATTATTATGTGCGTTTTGAGTTTGCAGTGGGTGTTGTTCGGATACAGCCTTTCTTTTGCACCGGCAAAAGGGTTTTGGGGCGGGCTTGGCTGGTTTGGTTTGAATGGTGTCGGCTTAGAGCCGTATGCGGATTATGCGGCAACCATACCGCACCAGGCGTTTATGATCTTTCAGGCGATGTTTGCGATTATTACGCCGGCGCTGATCATCGGAGCGTTTGCAGAAAGAATGAAATTTTCCGCGTTCCTTGTTTTTACGCTCCTCTGGGCGACATTTGTCTACGACCCGCTTTGCCACTGGGTCTGGGGTATTGGTGGTTTCCTAAGGAATATGGGCGCGCTTGACTTTGCCGGCGGAACCGTAGTCCATATCAACGCGGGTATTGCCGCTTTGGTTACGGCTATCGTTATCGGCAGGAGAAAGAATCTTGATTCAAATGCGCCGCATCCGCACAATCTTCCGTTTGTGGTTTTAGGCACTGGCCTGCTCTGGTTCGGTTGGTTTGGTTTTAATGCCGGAAGCGCTTTAGCAGCTAACGGCCTGGCAGTTAATGCCTTTGTGGTAACTAACACCGCTGCTGCAGCTGCGGGTTTGAGCTGGGCGCTGATTGAATGGATGCGTAACGGCAAACCCACGATATTCGGCACTGCTTCCGGCGTAGTAGCCGGCTTGGTGGCGATCACTCCCGCTGCCGGGTATGTGAATGTAATTTCTGCAATAATCATCGGTTTGTTGGTCAGCGTATTTTGTTTTTTTGCCGTGAGCGTGCTCAAGCCGAAATTAGGTTATGATGATTCACTGGATGCCTTTGGCGTGCATTGCGTAGGCGGTATATGGGGCGCGCTGGCAACAGGTCTGTTTGCTTCCAAGGCAGTCAACGCTGCCGGAGCAGACGGCTTGTTTTTCGGCAATCCCAAGCAGCTGTTTGTGCAGCTGGCAACGGTCTTGATAACTATCGGGTATACGTTAATAGTAACGCTTATTATTTATAAATTCGTTGACCTGTTTATAGGCGTGCGTGTTGGTGAAAAAGAAGAATTGATGGGTCTTGATCTTACGCAGCACCGCGAACAGGCATATACTGTATTGGAATAATTAACACCCAAACCAATCGGCACCTTGCCCTAAAGGATGGGCAAGTGTCGCTTGCTGCTGGAATGGTTTGGTGCGCGCTTACTGCGCAGGGAGGAACTTATGAAATTGATTATCGCGATCATCCAGCCCTATAAGCTGGAAGAAGTAAAAGCAGAACTTTATAAGGCAGACGTTAATTTAATCACGGTCAGCGAGGTGCTTGGCCACGGCCGCCAGATGGGGGTTACGGAAATTTACCGCGGGGCAAAAGAAACCGGTAACCTTTTAAGAAAAATGCGGCTGGAGATCGCCGTAAACGACAACTTTGTTGCGCCCACAGTCAAGGCGATCATTAAAGGGGCAAAGACCGGCGAAACCGGAGACGGGAAGATCTTTGTATTGCCGCTGGAAGAGTGCGTGCGCATACGCACGGAAGAAAAAGGATCGTCGGCAATAGGTTAAAACGATTTGATGTAACGGACCACTTCTTCGGTGATCCACTGCGGAGTTGAGGCGCCGGCAGTAATTCCTACTTTTTGGGCGTTTTTAAACCATACAGGACGGATCTCTTTCTTTGAGCGTATCCGATAGGTGCGTTTATTCAACGCTTTGGATATTTCAAATAATCTGCGCGTGTTAGCGCTTGTCTTTGATCCGATGATGATCATTACGTCGTTTTCCAGGGGCATGCTCCGGATCTCTTCCTGTTTTATCCTTGTCGGCCGGCAGATGGTATTGAAAAATTTTATTTCTTTGATATGGCGTTTTAATTCTTTAACTACAGGCAGGACTTTTTCCAGATTTTGCGTTGATTGAGACAATACAGCCGCCTGTTTTATGCCTTTGATCCGTTCCAGGGGTATTTTTCCGGACGCTTCGATCACCAGCGCCTTATTTTTTAACTGTCCAATAATCCCCTGGACTTCATCATGTTTGCGGTCTCCAATAATAATTATTTTATAACCTGCTTGTTCCATCTCTAAAGCAATACGGTGTATTTCTTTTACCATCGGGCAGCTGGCGTCAACAACGTCATAGCCCAGCGCTTTAGCCTTTTTAATAGTCGCGCTGCCTGTGCCGTGGGCGCGAATAAGCAGGATACTGCCCTTACCTCTGACAAGGCGGGAGATCTTTCGTATACCGGCCTTGCGGGTTTCCTTGATCACGTCTTCGTTATGCACTATATCGCCCAGCATAAGTACTCTTGAGCTTGACTTTGCTGTTTTAAGGGCGATATCCAGGGCCCTTTTTACGCCGAAGCAGAAACCCGCTGATTTAGCCAGATTAACTTTCATAGTTATATTCTACACCAAAAAATTTAGATTGCAAATAGAGGAGATTGCAATAGAATAATGCAGGGAGGTGAAAAGGTATGAGGATAATTTTTATTTTATTGGTAATAATCTTTCTTTGTTCAGGCAGCTGTCTGGCGCTGGACTGGAAAAACCTGCATGAAAGAGCGGATAAGACCAGCGTCGAAGAATCAGTGCCGGCCGTAGAAAATGATCCCGGCTCAATTGACAGCCTGTATTTACTGGGGCTGGTCTATCTTAATGCCCATAGGGACATAGAGGCAAGGGAGGCCTTTGGCAGGATGTTGGAGATCTCTCCCCAGGAGGTTGCCGCGAAATGGGGAATAGCCGAGGTTTTGCGCAGGCAGCATAAGCCGGACGAAAGCGAAGGCATACTCGATGAGATCATTATTTTAAGCCCCGGGTTTGCGCCGGCCTTAATCACTAAAGCATATATAAGGTACACGAAATTTGATTTTGACGCAGCGATCAGATACAGCCAAAGGGCAATAAATTTAGGCAGCAGTAAAGTTGACCTGACTAATTATGTGCGCGCCAACTTGATGATCGCGGGAGCAAAGGGCATGCTTGCCCATTACGGCGGGATATTCTCCAAGGTCATTGACGGCACCGGGGTATTCCCCAGGCTCAAGAAAGCAGAATCAATGCAGCCGGAATCTGCGGCGGTATTATTCGGGGTAGGCAGTTTTTACCTTTTAGCTCCGAAATTCGCCGGCGGCGGGAATATGGATAAAGCAATAGAATACCTGGAAAGGGCAGTTGCAGCCGACCCGCTTTTTGCCAATATTTATGTACGCTTGGCCCAGGCCTATAAAATAAAAGGTGACACTGACAAATACAACGCCCTGCTTAACAAAGCGCTGGAGATCGATCCGGGAAATGAACTTGCTAATGACATAAAAAGCGGCACCTGCAGGTTTATCTGCGTTCCCGGATGATTTTTAGGCAAGGATCTTGCGGGAATAATCAGCAAGCGAATTTTTATATTGCGGACGCATTTTTGAGCGGCTGATCAAGGCAAGCGACTTTTGAAGAAAGCGGGAGATTTCTTTTTCCGCGAAATCCCGGCTGCCGGAAATGCTAATGATGCGCCGCATCGTCAACAGATCCGGGCGGCCGATACTCTTTTTTGACAGGATCCGTTTGATTGCCGCGCGGCCTTTCTTGGAAGAATTGCGCCAGGCATACCAGATCAAGATCGTTTTTTTTGCCTCTTGCAGGTCGGCGAGCGCGGATTTACCGGTTTCCCTTTCTTCTTCAAATATCCCCAGTATATCGTCCTTAATTTGAAAGGCATTACCCAGATACGCGCCATATTCTGAGATTATATCAATTTCTTCTTGAGGCGCTCCGGCAAGTATCGCGCCGATCGATAACGGGCAGGCAAAGGTATAATACGCCGTTTTAAAGCCGTAGATCTTATAAATGTCCTCCATTGATACGGCTTCTATATTTTTTATTCCTGCCAACAATTCGATAAATTCCCCGCTTCCGGTATACATGGCAGCTTCAATGAATTTTTTCAGCGCCCTTTCCTTACGGCAGGGATTTTCTTTTATGGAGAGGAATGTGTCGATAGCCATGGCGTACATTACGTCTCCGGCTACGATCGCCAGGTCCTGGCCGTTGAATTTTAGGTTTTTATATCCTCTTAGGTAATTGTTGAGCATTTTATGGAAAGAGGGTTTACCGCGGCGGGTATCGGATTTATCGATAATATCATCATGAATAAGCATGAAATCGTGCAACAATTCTATTGATAGCGCGCTGCGGTAAAGGCCGGCCGCTTCTTTTTTGGCAAAGCCGAGGTAGCCGGCGACAAATAAGACCGGCCGCGCCCTTTTGCCTTCGCGGGTGATGAAATTCTTTATATTTTTGGTAAGCAGGGGGGATATGCTGTTTAGCGCGTAAGTTTCGCCAAGGCCGGCAGAAAATATGCGCAGTTCGCGGTCGATCTTCTTTTTTATTTTATCGAACATATTTTTATGATAACATAGAAGGAGTTTCAATACAAACATATTTGCGGAGGCTAAATGGGACAAGCCTGCCTAAGGCAAGCCGGCATGCCGGAATACGCCGCGGCCATGCGTTTACCGTTTCTCAGCGCGAGCGTGCTTCCGTTCATTTTTGGATCATTGGTCAGCCGGCGCGATTTTAATATTCCCGCTTTTTTGCTGGGGTTAGCCTGCGTTATTTTTACCCACCTTGGTTCCAACCTTATCAATGATTATGCCGATTCAAAGTCAGGCGTTGACTGGCAGGATTTAAAGCCGTATAAATTTTTCGGCGGATCAAAATTTATCCAGTCAGGGTTGATCGGAGAAAGATTTTATTTCCGCGCGGCAGCCATTTGTTTTATTTTGGCGCTTTGCTGCTGCCTTGCACTGTCAGTCGCTATTAACAGGCCGGTTACGGTATTGTATTATCTGGCCGTTATGGTTTTAGGCTGGTCATATTCCCATAAACCGCTTAAGCTGTCTTACCGCCGGTTAGGCGAACCGGCGGTCTTCCTGTTATTCGGGCCTAGCCTGGTAATGGGCGGGTATTTTATCCAAACCGGTATTTTCCCCGACGCAAAAAGCCTGTTATTATCCTTGCCTATGGGGTTTCTTACGGCAGGGATCCTCTTTGCCAATGAAATACCCGATTTTCCCGACGATAAAAAATGCGGCAAGATGAACTGGGTGTCCTTTTCAGGGCCGGAGAAGGCCTATGTCATATACCTGGTTTTGATGGCTTGCGCATTCGGCGCCATCGGCATTAATTTAGCCGCGGGATTTTTAGGCAAAGCAGCGTATTTTTCTTTTATATTTATACTGCCGGCAATAAAGGCCGCGGCAGTCTTGCGGGGCCATTACCGCGAAAAAGAAGAACTGGTTATTTCTTCAAAATTGACGATCCTTGTGCATGCGCTGGTAAGCCTGGCGTTAACCGCGGGGGTATTTTACTGAAATGAAAAAAAAGATAGTGATAATCGGATGCGGTTTTGCCGGGTCCACTGCCGCGAAAATCCTCTCCCGCTTTAAGAAAGAAGCAGAGGTTATCGTAATTGATAAGCGCCAAACTTTTGATTTTCTTCCGACCATTCCGGATATAATCGGCAGGAACATCCCGCCGCAGTCTCTAACGTATCCAATTGCGAAGTTAGCCGAGGGCTTGAAATTTGATTTTATCAATGAAGAAGTTAAGGGTATTGATTTATCCGTTAATACGGTTACTACCATGCGGCAAAATTTTAACTACGATTACCTGCTGATTGCCAGCGGTTCGGAAACCAACTTTTACGGCAATGGCGAAATAGGCAAAGTCGCATACAGGTTGGATAGTGTTGCGGCTGCCACGGCAATACTTGAAGCTTTACGCGGAAAAAAATTTGATTCCTGCGTTGTCGCAGGCGGCGGCTATACCGGCATTGAGATCGCTTCCGGCCTGAGAATGCATTTTCATCGTAATGCATTGCATAAAAAGATCACCATTGTTGAGCGCGCGGGTTCCATACTTGGGCCGCTGCCGGAATGGATGAAGGCGTATACTGCGCATAATCTTAGAAATAACCTAGGTGTCAATATTATTACGGATACGGTGGTAGATAAAGCTGCGGATGGAAAAGTCATTTTTTCCGATGGCAGGGTATTTGAAAACACTATGCTGATCTGGGTTGCCGGGGTGAAAACCGCTGATTTTATCAGCGGTATCGGCCTGGAAAAGAATGCTCAAGGCCGGCTGAAGGTGGATGAATATATGAAGATCAGGGATAATTGCTTTGTTGCCGGGGATTGCGCCAATGTAGAGCACCGGGGTAATTTCTTAAGAATGGCAGTGCAGTTTTCTATCTACGGTTCTGTTTTTGCCGCAGGCAATATTATCAGGAGCATCCGCGGACAAGAGCTGCGCAAATACCGGCCGATTGATGTCGGCTATATCATCCCCATGGCTAATAACCGTTCCTGCGGCCAGGTATTGGGCATAAACGTAAAGGGGAATGCGGCAACGGCACTGCATTTTATGATGTGCATTTACCGTTCGCAAGGGATAAAGAATAAGTTAGGATTGACAGGTGATTTATTAATGACCCGTTAACATAAGGAGGGGGGAAATGGTTGACTTGGCGGTATTGGTTTTAAGGCTTGGCTTGGGGGTAATGTTTGCCGCGCACGGCCTGCAGAAAGCCTTTGGTATGTTCGGCGGCCCGGGCATCAGCGGTTTTTCCGGTTTTCTCTCGCAGTTAGGCTTTCCCGCGCCGCTTGTTTGGGCATATGTTGCTGCCTATACCGAGCTTATCGGCGGGTTATTGCTGGTTCTCGGGATCTCGGTAAGAGTTTCAGCTTCCTTTTTGCTTGTGCTTATTGCCGTAGCTACCTATAAAGTCCATTTGAGCAAAGGGTTTTTTATGCAGTCCGGAGGGATTGAATATAACCTTATTATTGCCTGTGCTTGCATGGCCCTGATCCTGATCGGCCCCGGTAAGCTCAGTCTCTTTAATAAATTTTAAAAAAGGGTTACCAAACCGGGTATTTTTTTACTTGTATATGTAGGTGCATAAAATTTAGGCACGCAGCAGTGCTTATTGTTTGAGGGAAGCGAACATTGACGTTCAGGAAGGCCTCCTGTTGGAGGCTGGAATGAACGTTTTTTTGTTTATAAATGCGGCATTCATAGTATAATAGGTAAAATAGCTCAAAAATATCAAACTATCTATTGGGAGGGATTTATGAGTATCCGGCAAAAAGCATTATTTAAGATCAAAAGCGTTGATTTCGGCAAGGTTGAAGCGCCCAAAAAAGTATCGTCATACTTCGGGGAAAATACTTTTAGCGTTTCCACAATGCGCAAGTATATTTCCGAGCCTACGTTTGCCGCTTTTAAACGCTGGCTTTCGGAAGGCACTACAATAGACATTAAGCAGGCGAACGAGATCGCAGACGCGATGAAGGAATGGGCGATCTCCAAAGGCGCGACTTATTATACGCATTGGTTTCAGCCGATGACCGGCCTGACCGCGGAAAAACACGACAGTTTCATTTCCATAGAAGGCCCGGGCAAGGTGATTGAGAAATTCTCCGGTAATAAACTGATTCAGGGCGAACCAGATGCCTCAAGTTTCCCTTCCGGCGGCATCCGCGCCACCTTTGAAGCGCGCGGTTATACTGCCTGGGATCCTTCCAGCCCGGCTTTTATCATTGAAAGCAAACTTGGTAAAACCCTTTGCATACCTACAATATTCATTTCCTATCACGGCGAAGCATTGGATAAGAAGCTTCCGCTCTTACGTTCTGATGAAGCCTTGAGTAAGGCGGCTGTGGGCTTGCTTAAGCTTTTCGGGCATAAGGACGTAAAGAAGGTATTTTCTACCTGCGGCCCAGAACAGGAATATTTTCTGATTGATAAGAACTATTATAATCTTCGCCAGGACTTGGTGATGACCGGAAGGACATTGGTTGGAGCGCCTTCGCCAAAGGGACAGCAACTGGAGGATCAGTATTTCGGTTCGATCAAAGAGCGCGTGATTAATTTTATGTTCGAGGTGGCGGAAGAGGCCTATAAATTAGGTATCCCGGTAATGACCCGGCACAATGAGGTTGCTCCCCATCAATATGAGTTTGCCCCTGTCTTTGAAGAATCAAATATTGCCGCAGACCACAACCAGCTCTTGATGGAGTTAATGAAGAAGATCGCCCTGCGTCATAACCTGGTCTGCCTTTTGCATGAAAAGCCGTTTGCCGGCATAAACGGCAGCGGAAAGCACCTTAACTGGTCGCTGGCAGACGATAAGGGCAACAATCTTTTGAATCCGGGCGAGACACCGGAGGACAACCTGCAATTTTTGGCAGTTTTAGTCGCGGTCCTGCGCGCGGTATACAAGCATGCCGATCTTTTGCGCGCCAGTGTTGCCATGGCAGGAAACGAGCATCGCTTGGGAGCAAATGAAGCGCCTCCTGCGATCATCAGTGTTTTTCTCGGAGACCAGCTGACGAATATACTAAACATGATTGAAAAGGGCGTGAAAGGTAAAGTTTCCAAACGCGACATCATTGATCTGGGGATTGCGCGGCTGCCCAAATTCAATAAGGATACCACTGACCGTAACCGCACTTCGCCGTTTGCCTTTACCGGCAATAAGTTTGAGTTCCGTGCTGTCGGCTCATCGCAGAATATTTCCACGCCGATCGCGGTAGTCAATACGATCATTGCCGATTCTCTGGATTATGTGGCCGAGAAGATAAAAAAGGCCGGACAGGGGAAAGATTTTAGCACCGCAGTTTTGCAGGTGATCGCGGAGATCGCGAAAGAAACCAAACCGGTGCGCTTTGAAGGCAATAACTACGCCGAAGAATGGGTAAAAGAGGCGAAAAAAAGAGGGTTGCCCAATGTTGCCTCTACTGCTGAATCGTTGAAAGCGCTGGCTAAGAAAGAGAACATTTCTCTCTTTGAAAAATACAAGGTTTTCTCGGAGCAGGAACTGATCGCGCGCTACCATATTTGGATACATACGTATAACACCGTGCTTGAGATTGAAGCAAATACCTTGAATGAGATGGTGAATGCCAGCATCGTGCCTCCGGGCTGCGAATACGAGCAGCTATTGGCGGATGTCCTGGCAAAATTGATCCGGCTGAAAAAAGATGCCGGATTAAAGCTTGATGCGGCGGCGATCACGGATCAGAAAGAACACTTAAGCGACGTAGTTTCAAAGATCTATTATGTGCGGCGCAATGCCAAGGAAATGGTCAAGCTCCTTGAAAAGGCAAAAGGGGTAAACCATGAAAAACGCGCCGAGCTTTATTTCACTGAGCTCAAGCCTTTAATGGAGCACATCAGGAAACATGTCGATGCCCTGGAATGCGTTGTTTCCGATGAACACTGGGATCTTCCGAAATACCGGGAGATGTTGTTCATTAAATAAGATAATACAACTTTAGGCGATAAGTCAGGGACAAAGACGTCCTCCGGAAGGGGGACGTCTTTTTTTTGCGGTATCCGGTGATTAGTTTTTGGGCAAAGGATGACTGATTATTATGATTAAGCTGGTGATCACAGAAAACGAAACCGGGATAAAAGATGTGGTTGTTGAGCTGGAAAAATGCTTGTATGATGAAAAAAAAGGGGTATTATATAAATCCATTTTAGAATTAGTGGAAAAACCGATCATTGAGCGCGTGCTTGAGCGCACGGAGGGAAATCAGCTTAAGGCAGCCAGGATCTTAGGCATTAATCGCAATACTATGCGGACAAAAATCAAGAAACTGGGGATTGACCCTGAAGTATATAAATTCCGTGGACACAATACTTAATTAAGGAAGACGGAATTGATAATTAAGTAGTGTGTCCACGAAACAGAAAAATGAATAATCGTGAAAAGTTAGAAAAATACGGTCTTTATGATCCGAGGTTCGAGCATGATGCCTGCGGCGTAGGTTTTGTGTGTAATATTAAAGGTGCCAGGACCAACGAGATCATTCGGCAGGGGTTGGAAGTATTGCGTAAGCTTTCGCATCGCGGGGCAACCGGCGCAGACCCTAAGACCGGAGACGGGGCAGGCATACTTATACAGATCCCCCATGAATTTTTTGTTAAAGTTGCCGCGGCTGCCAAAATAAAATTACCTCAAAAAGGCGATTATGGGGCAGGGCTGGTGTTCTTGCCGCAGGATGCTAAAGAACGTAAATTCTGCAAAGATATTTTTTCTGATATTGCCGGCAAGGAGGGTTCAACTATCCTTGGCTGGCGCAGCGTGCCGGTAGACGATTCATGCATCGGCATAACCGCAAAACAGACCCAGCCGGTGATTGAGCAGGTTTTTATAGCTAAGGCAGGGGATATAAAAACAGAGATTGACCTTGAAAGGCGGCTCTATGTTATCAGGAAAAAAACAGAGAATAGCGTCCGCAATTCGCAGATAAAACAAAAATCTTTTTTTTATATCACGAACATATCCTGCCGTACGCTTTCCTATAAGGGCCTCTTGATGCCTTCGCAGGTGGAAGATTTTTTCCCCGATCTGAAAGACGATTCTCTCAAAAGCAGCCTTTGCCTTGTGCATTCCCGTTACAGCACCAATACCTTTCCTACATGGGATCTGTCCCAGCCGTTCAGGTATCTTGCCCATAATGGAGAAATAAATACCTTAAGGGGAAATATCAACTGGATGCTCGCCAGGCAGGGCTTATTAAGAAGTAATGCCTTTGGCAGAGATATCAAAGATATCTTCCCGGTGATCGTTCCCGGCGGAAGCGATTCCGCCTCTATCGATAATGTTCTTGAGTTGCTCGTCCTTGCCGGCAGGCCGATAGAGCATGCAATGATGATGCTTATTCCCGCTGCCTGGGAGCGCAACCGGATAATGGAAGAAAAATTAAGGGACTTTTATAAATATCATTCTTGCCTGATGGAGCCTTGGGATGGGCCGGCGGCAATGGCGTTTACCGACGGCACGCGCATCGGAGCGCTCCTGGACAGGAACGGCCTGCGGCCTGCGCGTTATATCGTGACTAAGAATGATTTTGTAGTCATGGCATCGGAAGCAGGCGTGCTGGACATACCTGCCGAAGATGTGCTGTTGTCCGGCAGGCTTGAGCCGGGAAAAATATTTTTTATCGATACCCAGGCCGGATGTTTGATCGGAGATAGAGAAATAAAAGAAAAGATGTCCGGTTTAAAACCCTACGGCCAATGGCTTAAAGATAATCTCGTCGAACTGGATAATATCCCTGTGCCTGCAGTTAAAAAAACCGATTCGCAGGACTTGACCCGGCAGCTTAAGGCGTTTGGCTATAGTCGCGAAGACTTGAGGAATATAATCAAGCCGATGGCCGAGACTGCTCAAGAGCCGGTCGGCTCCATGGGAAGCGATACCCCCCACGCCGTACTCTCTCAAAAAAGCCAGTTGCTGTATAATTATTTTAAGCAACTATTCGCCCAGGTCACAAACCCGGCGATCGATCCTATCAGGGAAGAACTGGTAATGAGCCTGGAGACCTGCCTTGGCCCGGGAAAGAATATTTTTGAAGAGACCCCCGCGCATTGCCATAAGATAATGGTAAGGAACCCTATCCTGACAAACGCGGAATTGGCAAAGCTCCGCGATATAAAACAGAACGGCTTTAAAACTAAAACCCTGTCTTTGCTTTTTGACGCATCAAGCGGGGATAGCTTCATCAAAGCGCTGGATAAAATATGCGCGGAAGCTCAAGCGGCAATCAACGAAGGATATACCTTTATTATCTTAAGCGACAGGGGCCTGAATGAGCGCTATGCGGCTTTGCCTGCGCTTGCCGCAGTAGGAGCAGTGCACCAGCACCTGATCGGGAATTCGCTGCGCACCCAGATCAGCATTATCGTAGAGAGCGCTGAACCGCGGGAAGTGCACCATTTTGCGCTGTTGTTTGGTTTTGGGGCGGATTGCATTAATCCTTACCTGGCTTACGAAGCAGTGGAGTATTTAGCCAGGGAAGGCGAGATTGAAGATCGGCTAAAAGAAAAAGCCCGGGCTAATTATATAAAGGCGGTAAATAAAGGTATCCAGAAGATACTTTCTAAAATGGGGATCTCTACTTTGCAAAGTTACCGCGCGGCGCAGATATTTGAGGCGTTGGGTTTAAGCAAGGAAGTAATCGACCGTTGTTTTAGCGGCACGGTTTCCAGGATCAGCGGCGCAGACTTTAGCGTGATCGCCAAAGAAGCGCTGCTCAGGCATAGCGAGGCATATCCGGCAACTGAACTTAACCTGCCTCTGGCCGCAGGAGGGGTTTACCAGTGGAAAAAAGACGGAGAATTCCATCTTTGGAACCCGGATACCATCGCTGCTTTGCAGGATAGCGCATGGAAAAATGATTATAAGAAATATAAAGAATTTGCCGGTTTGATCAATGATCAGTCTGCTGATCCCACGACGTTGCGCAGCCTGCTGAAATTCAAGCAAGCGCATCCGGTGCCTATTGAAGAAGTTGAGCCGGTTGAAGAGATCGTGAAACGGTTTGTCACCGGGGCAATGAGCTTTGGCTCGATCAGCAAAGAAGCGCATGAGACGATCGCTATTGCCATGAACCGCCTGAAAGGGAAATCAAATACCGGCGAAGGAGGCGAAGACCCGGCAAGGTTCGTAAGCCTGCCTAACGGCGATTCAGCGCGCAGCGCAATCAAACAGGTTGCTTCCGGAAGATTCGGCGTAACTGCCAACTATCTTGTAAATGCCGATGAAATACAGATCAAGATCGCGCAAGGGGCAAAGCCCGGCGAAGGCGGGCAGCTGCCCGGGCACAAGGTAAGCGTTACCATTGCCAAGACGCGCTATACTACGCCGGGAGTAACCCTGATCTCACCGCCGCCGCATCACGATATTTATTCCATTGAAGACCTGGCGCAATTGATATTTGACTTAAAGAATGTAAATCCGGCCGCGCGCATCAGCGTAAAACTTGTGTCGGAGATCGGCGTAGGCACAGTTGCCGCAGGAGTTGCTAAAGGCCATGCAGATATGATCTTGATCTCCGGATTTGACGGAGGCACAGGCGCGTCGCCTTTAAGTTCGATCAAGCATGCCGGCTTGCCCTGGGAACTCGGGCTTTCTGAAACACATCAGACACTGGTATTGAATGACCTGCGCAGCAGGGTGCGGCTGCAGGCAGACGGCCAGATGCGTACCGGAAGAGACATTGCCATTGCCTGCTTATTGGGAGCCGAGGAATTCGGTTTTTGTACTGCCGTCTTGATCACGCTTGGCTGCGTGATGCTGCGGCACTGCAACCTCAATAATTGTTCTGTCGGCGTTGCCACTCAAGATGAGATCCTGCGCCGGAGATTCAAGGGCAGGCCCGAATATATCATTAATTACCTGCGTTTTGTAGCAGAAGAGCTGCGTGAGATCATGAGCTCTTTGGGCATAAGAAAAATAGATGAAATGGTCGGCAGGACCGATCTTCTGGATATAAATACCGCTATCCTGCCGTGGAAGGCAAAAGGCATAGATTTTTCCAGGATGACTTACAAGCCGGAAGTGCCGGAAAATATCGGCACCCATTGCAGCGTCAAACAGGACCACGGGATTGACAAGATCCTTGACCGGCAGTTGATAAAATCGGCAACAGCGGCATTGCAAAAATCTGAACCCGTGAAGATCGAGCTGGCAATCAATAATGTCAACCGCACTTGCGGGGCAATGTTAAGCGGCGAAGTTTGTAAGAGCTATGGCGAAGAAGGCCTTCCCCAGGATACTATCTTTTGTAAATTTAAAGGCATAGCCGGACAGAGCTTTGGCGCTTTTCTTGCCAAGGGTATTACTTTTGAGCTTGAAGGCATGGCTAACGATTATGTAGGCAAGGGTATTTCCGGAGGTAAAATCATCGTTTATCCCGACAAGAAGTCAGGCTGTGACCCGCGGGAAAATATCATTATCGGTAACACTACTTTTTACGGCGCGATCAACGGCGAAGCATATATCCGGGGGTCGGCCGGAGAAAGGTTCTGCATCAGGAATTCCGGGCTTTATGCGGTAGTTGAAGGCGTGGGTGATCATGGCTGTGAATATATGACCGGCGGAAGAGTAGTGATATTGGGAGAAACAGGAAGGAATTTCGGAGCCGGTATGTCCGGCGGCATTGCCTACGTTTACAACCCGCAGGGAGATTTTAAAGATAAGTGTAACCTGGAAATGGTCCAATTAGAAGCGCTGTCCGCTAGCGACGAAGTAACAATCCGCGATCTGCTCCACAGCCACCATAAATATACGCACAGTGAAGCGGCAAAAAGAGTCCTTGATGATTTTAAGGTTGAATTAAAAAATTTCGTCAAGGTTATGCCGCTTGAATATAAACGCATTATGGAAACAGCTGAACTGGAACAAAAGCTTGGCCTTGAAGAAGATTCGGAAGGATAAATATGGGCGATATAAAAGGGTTCTTGAAAACTAAACGCCATAAATCGCAATACCGGCCGGTATGCGAGCGGTTAAAGGATTACCGCGAAGTAACGGTCTTGCGTAACGACGATTTGTCGCAGGAGCAGGCATCGCGCTGTATGGATTGCGGCACGCCTTTTTGCCACTGGGCTTGTCCGATAGGCAATTATATCCCCGAATGGAATGACGCGATGTTCAAGGGCCATTGGCAAAAGGCAATAGAATTATTGACCGCTTGCAATAATCTTCCGGAAATTACCGGCAGGCTCTGCCCGGCATTATGCGAATACGCCTGTGTCCTGGGGATAAATGACGATCCGGTAACAGTAAGGGAAAATGAATTGGCAATAATTGAGCATGCTTTTAAGGCAGGGATAATCAAGCCAATGCCGCCTGCAAAGCGCACTGGTAAGCGCGTAGCGGTTATCGGCTCCGGGCCGGCAGGCATTTCCTGCGCCGACCAGTTAAATAAAGCAGGGCATAAAGTAACGGTTTTTGAAAAAGACGATAAGCCCGGCGGGATCATGCGTTACGGCATACCGGATTTTAAGCTGGAAAAATGGATCATTGACCGCAGAGCCGCTATATTAGAGGCAGAAGGAGTTGAGTTCCGCGTAAATACAGATGCGGGAGTAGATTATCCGGCGAAGAAACTCTTATCTGAATTTGATGCGGTTTGTCTTACCGGCGGAAGCCGCCAGCCCAGAGATTTAAAGATTGAAGGCAGAGACCTGAAAGGCATTTATTTTGCTATGGATTACCTCACGCAATCAAATAGAAGAGTAGCAGGGCAAAGTTTCCCGGCGGATAAATTGATCGATGCCGCAGGAAAGAAAGTTCTAGTGATCGGCGGCGGCGACACCGGAGCCGATTGCGTGGGCACGGCAAACCGGCAAGGCGCGTCTTGCGTGGTGCAGATTGAAGTCATGCCTAAACCTTCTGAATGCCGCACAGAAGATTTCCCGTGGCCAAAGTATCCGCTGCTCTTAAAGAATTCCACCAGCCATGAAGAAGGCGCAGATCGTAAGTGGGCGATATTGACGAAGAAATTCATCGGCGAGAATGGTAAACTCAAGAAAATCGTTTGCGTGGAGGCTAATTTTTCTACAAAAGACGCAAAGGGTTGCCCGGTAATCAAAGAAGTCCCCGGAAGCGAGTTTGAGATTGAAATAGATACGGCGATACTTGCCATCGGGTTCCTGCATCCTGAGCACAGCGGCTTGCTTAAAGAATTAGCAGTGGAGCTTGACGCAAAAGGCAATGTAAAGACCGATTCCTCTCAAATGACTTCCGTTAAGGGCGTGTTTTCCGCCGGCGATATGCGTCGCGGACAGTCGCTGATTGTCTGGGCGATCTCCGAAGGCCGCAAAGCAGCACACTTCATCGACGCCTTTCTCATGGGCCAAAGTAACCTGCCAGCGCTTTAATCGTATTCCAGTTAACTGAACCTGCCGGTTCTTTTCGCTCAGTGTGCCGTTTGCCCTAAGATAAAGGAGGGCACGCCAATGATCTTTCGCATTTCGGCGGCGGTGAACTCGCCCTTTTTGCTCTAGCAAAAAATGGCTCAGACACTCCACCGCCGTCCCGATATTACCGCCTATTCAGGCGGCATCGGGATTCCCGAAAGTGCTCAAGCTCCATTGGCTAAACGGCCCAAACTTCGCTCAAAGAACCGCCAGATTCATTTTACAAGCGAATCGTTTATAATCTTGCGGCTGACTTGGCTTGCTTTGAGCAGGGCGTGAGGAGGCTTGAGCGGGCGATGAAACTTTACCTTGATGATAATCTGGGGCTAGGGTAGAATACACCTATGTGCTACGCCATACCGGGAAAAGTGGAAGCGATCAGCGCCAATGTCGTGACCGTGGACTATTTCGGCGAAAAGAAGAAGGCCTACAATGAATTCATTGAAATTTCCGTCGGAGACTACATCTACGCGCAAGGAGGCTATGTGATCACCAGGGTTCCGCCGCGTGAAGCGGCAGAGAGCCTTGCGGCGTGGAAAGAATTGTTCTTTAAATTAAAAGAAGTGGACCTGAAAAGATCGCGCTTTATCTCTTCCGGAAAGACCCGCGGCAGTAAAGTTGTCCCGATCTTTAATAAAGTAAATAAAGGCATTGCCCTAAAGCATGATGAATTGCGCTATCTTTTAGGGCTTGAAGATAAACAGGAGTTAGCGACGTTCTTTAAGGCGGCGAATTTCCTGCGCCATAAGTACCACGATAATTCCTGCTGCGTGCACGGTATTATTGAAATTTCCAATAACTGCCGCAGAAATTGCCTTTATTGCGGTATATCGGCCCTGAATAAGAATATCCCGCGCTACCGGATGGATAAAGATGAAATATTGGCCTGTGTTGCGGAGGCAGTAGAGAAATACGGGTTTAAGGCATTAGTGCTGCAAAGCGCGGAAGATGACGCGTATTCAGTTGAAGAGTTGGCGGATATCATAAAGACGATAAAACAGCGGCATGCGGTTTTGATATTCGTCAGTTTCGGTGAGATCGGCCTCGATGGTTTAAAAAAATTGTACGCAGCCGGCAGCCGCGGCCTCTTGATGCGTTTTGAAACTTCCAACCCTGAAATTTACGCGCAACTGCATCCCGGGTATGATCTGCAAACGCGCATAGAACATTTAAAATCCGCCTATGAACTGGGTTATCTGATCATTACCGGTTCCTTGATCGGGCTGCCGGGCCAGTCTCCGGACGATATTATAAATGATATGGCCTTGAGCCGGCAATTACATGCGGAGATGCTCAGTTTCGGGCCGTTTATCCCGCATCCTGATACAGTATTAGCAGCAAGCCCGCTGCCGAAGGAAGAACACATTTTAAAAGTCATCAGCCTTGCGCGGTTTACCGCGGAAGAGAACGCAAAGATCCTCGTTACCACCGGATTTGAGACCTTAAGTGATAAAGCGCGCGAAAAAGGCCTTGCCTGCGGAGCGAATTCAGTGATGCTTAACGTTACTCCTTTAAAATACCGGCCGCTTTATGCGATCTATCCTAATCGTGCGCATGAGCAGGAGCCGATAAGCCTGCAGATTGAGCAGACGATCGCGCTTCTCAAATCCATGGGCCGCGCGCCCACTGATTTGGATAAGGGATAATAGGTTAAGGTTATGGTTAGGAAGCCGGTATGGTTTAGAGGTTAAGGTTAGGCCATTAATATACTTAACCCTAACCCAACTACCATACTGGCTTCTTAACCTCAACCTGATAACTTAACCAAACATCTGTTTCCGTTTTTCCTTTGCATTTCGCGCAAAAAGTAGTAGAATTGAAATTGTCTATGAAGATCAAAATTAAACCCTCAATACTGATATCGTTTATCCTCATTATTTTTGCCTGCCTCGTATTATTTGTCACTCCGCCTTTTCATCTGACCGGCAGAAGGCTGCCGCAGGAAAAACTTTTCCGCGGCGTTGCCTGGTTTAAGTTTGACAGGAAAGATGCCCTGGAGGGCTGGGAAGAAAAGATCTTTAAAGGCAAGGTCATTTATTCGGTGATCTCAGACAGGAAGGACAGTTATCTCAACGCTTACAGTAACCGTTCGGCTTCCGGTATAATTTATTGGCTGAAATTCAACCCGCGCAAAGAGCCGATGGTCGGCTGGAAATGGAAGGTTACGCGTTTTCCCGAAACAAAAGAACCTGCGCCTGCCGGAGAAGATTCCTGGCTTGAAAGAGATGATTACGCGGCAAGGTTTTATGTCATTTTTCCCCGTTTTCCGTTTTTCCGCTCCCAGTGCCTTGAATATATCTGGGCAAAAGACCTGCCATTGGGCACTGTCTTGACCAATCCGACATTCAGGAACTTAAAAATTATTGTTGTTGAGTCGGGAGAACAGAACCTCGGCAAATGGGTGAGCGTGGAGAGGAATATTTTTGAAGATTTCACCAAACATTTTGATTCTAAACCCGGGCCTGCCGGCGCCATAGCGCTCATGACCGATTCGGAAAATACCGGCAGCACGGCAGAGGCGCAATACAACGATATCGAGGTGGGATATGAAAAGTAACCAGAGGAGAAAAAAATATATCGGGACGTCTTTTCAAAGGCGGCTTTTGTTCCTGGTTTTTGCTTCGGCAGTGATCCCGGCAGTCATATTAGCCGCCTGCCTGTATTATCTTATATTCCACATGCTGTCGCTGCAGCTGGTTTTTCCGGAAGCCATAGCTTATAATGTGATGCCGGTATTGCGCCAGGTCAATACGCTGATCATCATCGCGCTGCCGGTCAGCCTTTTTCTGATCTGGATCATCGCGCTTGAGCTTTCGCACCGCATTGCCGGTCCCCTTTACCGCATGGAAAAGGAGCTTGATGAACGCATCAGCGGGCAAAAACACGGCCCGATCAGGCTGCGGGCAAAAGATGAATTCAAGTTACTCGCCGATAAATTAAATAAATTAATCTGTAAGTGAAAGGATGAAGGGCATGCGCAAATTATTTTTTTATGCGGTATCAACGCTTTTATTATTGGGCATTTTCGTTAATGCTAATGCGGAGGATAATACGATGAAAGACGGGGTGGTGGTTGTCTTGGAAACAAATCAGGGAGTAATAGAAATAGGGCTTTTTAGTAAAATAGCGCCGAAGGCCTGCGAGAATTTTGTGGAGCTCGTTAAAAAAGGGTATTATGACGGCATAATTTTTCACCGGGTGATCAAGGATTTTATGATCCAGGGCGGGGATCCCACGGGGACCGGAAGAGGCGGAGAGTCAATCTGGGGAAGGCCGTTTGAAGACGAGGTTACTCCCGGGGTCGGCTTTGACCGCAAAGGCCTCCTTGCCATGGCAAATGCCGGGCCCAGCACCAACGGCAGCCAGTTCTTTATCACCACCGCTAAAGCGCCGTGGCTGAACATGAAACATACGATATTCGGAGAGGTTATCTCAGGCTACGATGTAGTGGAAAAGATCGAGAACAGCGGAACCGATTCCTCGGACCGGCCGCTGGCAGAGCAGAAGATTGTAAAGGCGTATGTGAAATAAGCATTAAAAAAAATGGCATTTTTCCGCGCAGTAATTTCCACAGCTTTATTTTTTTCTTCCGCTGAAAGAATCAGTCGCCGGGCAGCGCTAAAAAATACCTACAGAGCGTAATCAATGAGTAAAATACCTTTGGCAAAAAATGCTTTAGAGGTACTGAAGAAAAGGTATCTTCTAAAGAATAACCGGCAGGAGGCAGCTGAGAGCCCGCAGCAGCTTTTTAAAAGGGTCGCTTCTAATATTGCCCGGAATGATGAAGCGGAAGAAAAATTTTACCGGATGATGTCCAGCCTTGAATTCATGCCTAATTCGCCGACCCTGATGAATGCCGGTACTTGCCTTAACCAGCTTTCGGCGTGCTTTGTGCTTCCCGTAGAAGATTCCATGGAAGGGATATTTACTTCCCTGAAAAATATGGCTAAGATCCATCAGACCGGAGGAGGCACGGGTTTTAGTTTTTCGCGGCTGCGGCCCAAAGGCGACCTTGTCAGTTCCACAAAGGGGCAGGCATCAGGCGTGGTCTCTTTTATGGAAATCTTTGATAAGGCAACCGGCGTGATCGTGCAGGGCGGCAGGCGCCGGGGCGCCAATATGGGCATATTAAGGTGCGATCATCCGGATATCGTTGAATTCGTGGAGGCAAAAAGGCAAGAAGGAAGATTCTCCAATTTTAACCTTTCCGTCGGTATCACGGACAAATTCATGGAGGCCCAGCGCCTCGGCCGACGTTTTAGCCTGGTTAACCCCCGCACGCATAAAAAGAGCGGTTCGATCAAGGCAAGAGAATTATTCAAGCGCATTATAGATACGGCATGGCTTACCGGCGATCCGGGGCTGGTTTTCCTGGATGAAATAAACCGGCATAATCCCACGCCTTTATTGGGTGATATTGAAGCGACAAACCCTTGCGGAGAACTGCCGCTTTTAGCTTATGAAAGCTGCAACCTTGGTTCGATCAACCTGGCAAAGATGATCGCCGGCAATTCATTTGATTGGGATAAATTCGCAGACCGCATAAGCTGGGCAATCAGGTTCCTTGACGATGTAATTGAAGCCAATAAATTCCCCTTGCCGGAGATCCGGGAGATTACCTTTGCCAACCGCAAGATCGGGCTGGGCGTCATGGGCTTTGCGGACGCGCTCGTTTTGTTAGGGCTTTCTTATGATTCACATAAGGCGGTTGAGTTTGCCCGCAAGCTGATGCGTTTTATGCGCCGGCATTCATTGGCAGCATCAAGCCGGCTTGCCGCGGAAAGAGGGGTTTTCCCTAATTTCACAAGATCCATATACGCGAAAACCGGCCTGAAGCTGCGCAATGCCACGGTCAATACCATTGCCCCGACCGGCACGATCAGTATCATTGCCGGATGTTCCAGCGGCATTGAGCCGTTGTTTGCCGTAAGTTTTGTGCGCAATGTTTTGTCCGGCCAAAGGCTTTTTGAAGTAAACGCGATATTTAAGGCGTTGGCAAAAAAAAGAGGTTTTTACAGCGACGGACTGATTAGCCGGATATCCTGCGAAGGTTCGCTTAAGGGCATAAGCGGGGTGCCGCAGGATATTAAGAATATTTTTGTCACTGCCTTTGATGTCCCGGCAAGCCAGCATCTTAAGATACAGGCGGCGTTTCAGGAATATACGGACAATTCGGTTTCTAAGACGATCAATCTGCCCCGTGATGCCGGAACTGAAGACATAAAAAAAACGTATCTCATGGCTTACAAGCTTAAATGTAAAGGTATAACCGTTTACCGTTATGGCAGCAAGGCAAACCCGGTCTTATCTTTCGGCTACGGTAAACGCAGGAAACGGGAGGCTGCTGGTGAGGCGGTTATCGCGGATTCGGAATATTCCGGCGGATGCGCCTCGGGTATCTGCCCGTTTTAAATAACGGAGGGTAAAGATGAAGATTACCAGCCCGGATTTTGCGCATAACGCATTTATGCCCGCTAAGTTTACTTGTGACGGCAAAGAAGTTAACCCTGCGCTTGAGATATCCGAAATACCCGCGGAAGCAAAAGAACTGGCGTTAATCGTTGACGATCCTGACGCGCCGATGGGCACATGGGTGCATTGGATAGTTTATAATATCCCTCTTTTAAACCGTATCGAGGAAGACAGTGTCCCCGGTACGCAGGGCCTCAATACCCCCAATAAAAGATGCTATGAAGGCCCATGCCCGCCGTCAGGCACGCACCGTTATTTTTTTAAGATCTACGCCTTGGATGAAAAGCTGGATTTAAAAGAAGGCCTGAGCAAGGCCGGCCTGGAAAGGGCAATGCAGGGACATATCATTGATAAGGCAGAACTGGTAGGGCTGTATAAGCGGGGAAAGTAGGATGGGAGAAATAATCATCAGGCCGTACGCAGGCAAGGACCGGGACGCAGTCAGGCAGATCGCTTTTGACACGGCGTTTCTTGGCGAGCCGGGATCGGCATTTTTTGACAGCCGGGAAATGCTTGCGGATTTCCTGACCGATTATTTTATTGATTATGAGCCGCAGTCTTGTTTTGTCGCTGAATCAGGCGGAGAAGTTATCGGGTATCTCCTTGGGGCAAAAGATTCTGCCTGCCCGCGGCCGGGGCTGGCCGGAAAACTATTACTTAAAGCCGTAAAACAAAATATAATTTTTAACAGAAAGAACGCAGCGTTTATCTTCAGGTGCCTCACGAGTTTTTTCCGCGGTGAATTCAAGGCGCCGGATTTTTCCCGTGAATATCCGGCAACCTTACATATTAATATCAAGGACGGATTCCGCAGCCAGGGGATCGGCGCAAAGCTTATCGGAGTATACCTGGATTACTTGAAGAAAGAAAAGATCAAGGGCGTACATTTTGCCACGCTTTCCGAACGGGCGGCAAACTTCTATGAAAGGCTGGGGTTTACCTTGCTTCATAAGGCTAAGCGGTCGTATTTTAATAGTATTTTACATAAAGATGTTTTCTGTTATATTTATGGGAAAAGATATGAAGATAATTGATAAGGCGGTTTTAGGAGAAGCGCAAGGCATAAAAATCACCAAGCTGGTGGTTTTGGCGCCGGATATTAGCCGGAAAGCCCAGGCAGGCCAGTTTATCGCGCTTATGGCCAGTGAAAAAGGAGAGCGCATCCCGCTCACTATTGTGGATGCTGATAAAGATAACGGGGCAATCACTTTGATCCTCCAGGAAGCAGGGTTAACTACTAAATTATTAGGCAAGATGAACGTCGGCGATTCTTTATACGCGCTGGCCGGGCCCCTGGGGCATCCTACGCAGATCATTAATTACGGAAGAGTGGTCCTGGTTGGCGGTGGAGTGGGGATCGCAGAAATTTATCCGATTGCAAAGGCATTAAAATCCGCCGGTAACCAAGTCACTACAGTATTAGGCGCCAGGACTAAAGAATTATTGATCTTGGAAAAAGAATTGCGGGAAGTTTCGGATGAATTTCTTGTCACTACCGATGACGGTTCTTATGCAAGAAAAGGGTTTACTACCGATATATTGACCGAAATGCTGGAAAAAGGCAAATACGGCCTGGTTTATGCGGTTGGCCCGATCCCGATGATGCAAAGAGTTGCCGCGCTAACCAAGGGCTTTGGCGTAAAGACTATTGTTTCACTTAATCCGCTGATGGTTGATGCAACCGGTATGTGCGGCTGCTGCCGGGTAACCGTAAGCGGAGAGGTAAAGTTTAGCTGCGTAGACGGGCCGGAATTTGATGCCGCAGCAGTGGATTGGGATGAGCTGGTGAAAAGAAACAGCGCCTATCTTGATAAAGAAAAACACATTTGCCGGCTTAATAAATTAATTTAATTTAAAAATGAAAAAAGAACCGGTTGATCCTAAAGAATTGGCAGCTGCGCAAAGAACAAGCGGCTTTGAAGAAGTGGTTGCCGTGTACGGCGAGGAACAAGCATTGGAGGAGGCCAGCCGCTGCCTGCAGTGTAAAAACCCTACCTGTATTTCCGGCTGTCCCGTAGGCATAGACATAAAGAAATTCATCGGCGAGGTTGCCAAAAAAGATTATGCCGCCGCATATTTTACGATCCGGGAAAAAAATAATTTTCCCGCGATCTGCGGTAGAGTCTGCCCGGCAGAATACCAGTGCCGCCGCAGCTGCGTATTGACAAAGAAAGGCTCGCCGTTTGCCTCTAAGGAAGCAATAAACATCCATTTCCTGGAAAGGTTTGTCGGTGATTATGGGATGAAAAATAATCTGGCGGCCCCGGTTTCCAATGACAGCGCTTTTACCGGATTAAAAGTGGCAATAGTCGGTTCCGGTCCGGCAGGATTGTGCTGCGCCGGAGAATTGGCAAGGTGCGGGATCAAGGTAACGGTTTTTGAAAGCCTGCATAATTCCGGAGGGGTTTTGCGTTACGGCATACCTCCGTTCAGGCTGCCAAGGGATATCCTTGATTTTGAGATAAATTATTTAAAGAAATTGGGAGTGGAGATCCGCCCTAATCTGATTATCGGCAGGACCAAGACTTTAGATGAATTATTTTCCGAAGGATACAAGGCGATATTCCTGGGCCTGGGAGCGGGTATTCCGTCTTTTATGGGGATCAAGGGCGAAAGCTTATGCAATGTCTATTCTGCCAATGAATTCTTGACCCGCGTGAACCTGATGTCCGCTTATAAATTCCCGGAGTTCCAGACGCCGGTAAGCATCGGTAAGCACGTGATTGTCATCGGCGGAGGCAATACTGCGATGGATTCCGCCAGAGTAGCGCTTAGGCTGCAAAAAATGAACGGGATTATGCCGGATACCACGGTCCTTTACCGGCGTACGGAAGTTGAAATGCCGGCAAGAAGGCTGGAGATCGAGCACGCTAAAGAAGAAGGGATAAAATTCAAATTTCTGGTAAAACCCGAGGAATTCATCGGCGATGAAAACGGCCTGCTGAAAAAGATCCGCTGCCTTGAGTGCAAATTAGGCGAACCGGACAGCTCCGGCAGGAAAAGACCCATACCCATTGAGGGCAGCGATTTTCAGCTGGATTGCGACCTGGCGGTGATTGCCGTGGGCTTAAGGGCAAACCAGATCCTGACCAAGGCTACGTCGGGGTTAAAGGTAGATAAATACGCCGACGTGATCGTAGACCCAGAGACCATGGAAACATCGATCAGGGGAGTTTTTGCCGGAGGCGATATCGTCGGTGGAGAAGGTACGGTCATTGAGGCAATGGGCATGGCCAAGAAAGCTGCAAAGGCGATAATCAAATATTTGCGGTCACTGTTGTAAAGCGCCGCCCGGAAAGATGTAAATTTATCTTGACAGAGCCGTCATTTAATTATATTTTATTAAACAGGCTTCAAAATACTTAAACAACATAAGTTAGTCAAGGACAAAGGCGTCCCAAACTAGGCGGGATGCCTTTTTTTATTTGGGTAAGTGTGATTAAAAAACGGGCAAAAGCTGCCTAATCTTTAACAAATACCCAATTCAATAGGTTGAATTGGTATCCCACTTTCTGTGGGAAGGGAGGAATGCTATGAATTTGCGTACACCCGGCGGCAACGACGCAACGCGTACGTTCAACCGCTCGAAAAACGTAGTTCCTTGTTCAGGCTTGTGTTCCAGGTGTCTGGAGTCTTGCCGGGGTAACTGCGAAGTTTTTAAATCTTCATTCCGCGGCAGGGAAGTGATCTATCCCGGGCCGTTCGGCGAAATGACAGCCGGAGGCGATAAGGATTATCCGGTTGATTATTCACATTTGAATATCCAGGGATATGCCCAGGGCGCTAAAGGCCTGCCAAAGGGCACAGAGGCGGGCCCGGATTCTGCGACTTTCCCATCGGTAAACACCGAAACAGAATATGGCTGGGATAAGAAGGTCAAAATGAAAGCCCCGATTTTTACCGGCGCGCTCGGCTCAACCGAGATCGCCCGTAAGAATTGGGAGCATTTTGCCATAGGCGCTGCCATTTCAGGCGTGACCATTGTCTGCGGGGAGAATGTATGCGGCATTGATCCTAAGCTTGAGTTAGACAGCAAGGGAAAGATCACCAATGCCCCGGATATGGATCGCCGTATCGAAGTATATAAGCGTTTCCATGACGGTTACGGCGAGATCCTCGTGCAAATGAACGTTGAGGATACGCGCCTGGGGGTTGCCGAATACGTGCGTAAAAAACATAAACTGGAAACCATTGAGTTAAAATGGGGCCAGGGCGCAAAATGTATCGGCGGTGAGATCAAGGTAAAAAGCCTGGAAAGGGCGATTGAGCTGAAAAAACGCGGCTATATCGTTACTCCTGATCCGACTGTGCATGCTAATAAAGAAGCGTTTAAAGCAGGCGCGATCAAAGAATTTGAACGCCATTCCCGCTTAGGGTTTGTCTCCGAAGAAGGCTTTATGAAGGAGATCAAGCGCTTAAGGGATCTTGGTTTTAAACGGATCACCTTGAAGACCGGCGCATATTCCATGGTGGAACTTGCCCAGGCCTTGAAGTTTTCCTCGATGGCCAAGATTGACCTTTTAACCATTGACGGCGCTCCCGGCGGCACAGGGATGAGTCCATGGAGAATGATGCAGGAATGGGGTACGCCTACGTTTTATTTGCAGGCGCTGACCTATGAGTTTTGCGAAAAATTAGCCAAGAAAAAAATGCGCATCCCGGATATTGCCATTGCCGGCGGGTTCTCATTGGAAGATCATATCTTCAAGGTGATCGCCATGGGCGCTCCTTATGTCAAAGCAGTGTGTATGGGCCGCGCGTTGATGATCCCGGGCTTTGTCGGCAAGAACATCGGAGAATGGATCAAGTCAAATACTCTGCCTCCGACAGTTTCCGAATTCGGGGTCAAGCCGGAAGAGATCTTTGTTTGCTACGAAGAGCTGGCCGAAAAATACGGGGAAGACATGAAAGATATCCCCTTGGGCGCGGTGGGTATCTATACCTTCTCGCAGCGGATCAAAGTCGGCTTGCAGCAATTGATGGCGGGTTCGCGTAATTTTAACCTGTCCACGATTTCCCGTAAGGACCTGATGAGCCTGACAAAGGAAGCGGAAGAGGTTTCCGGCATTCCTTATGTGATGGATGCTTATCGCAAAGAAGCGGAGAAGATCTTAGGCGGTAAGTAAGATCTGGTTTTAAAAAAGAGAAAAGATAAAGTAGGGACAGACACTACTTTTTGGCAAAAAAGTAGTGTCTGTCCCTACTTTTTATGTTATATTAACAGCCATGCGTATACTTTTTTTCAGGCAACCGACCGGCTATAGCAGGCCGGTCATGGGTTTTGGTTTGGGGATAGTGGCGACGATCCTCAAAAACGCCGGCCATGAGGTCAAGGTTGTAGATAATAACTCCTTATATTACAAGGTTTATAGCGACAGCGACCTCTTAAAGATCATTCAGCAATATAAGCCGGATGCCCTGGGTTTTGGCATTACCATTATCAATGCGTATAAGACCTATCAAGCGCTGGCAAAAATAAAAAAAACTTTTCCCGACCTCCTTACTGTTGCCGGCGGCATCCACATGAAAAATTGTTCTGTTGAGGCGCTGCGTTACGGCTTTGATGTGGCAGTAGTCAGGGAAGGCGAAAAGGTCGTGGCCCCGCTTTTTGCGCACCTGGCAGGCAAAACCCGTAAAGACTTTTGGCAGGGGTTGCAGGATATTGCAGGGGTGTCCTTTATCCGTCCTGATAACAGCTTGCATCAGGCAACGGAATTCCCCGGCGTTGCTGACCTTGACGAAGTTCCTTTTGTCGATTATGACCTTTTTAATCTCCAGGATTTTTATAAAACCGGGGATGAGCCCTTGGCGATCGAGATCTGCGGCCAGCGCGGCTGCCCGGGTCGCTGCACCTTTTGTAGCGACGAGGTGATCCGCTCTGACCGGCGCCGTACTTCTACCGAATACGTATTATCCTACCTGCATTATCTCTACGATAAATATAAAACCAAGTATATGTTTTTGAATGACAATAATTTTCTCTTTCCGCGCGAGCGGGCAGTTGATTTTTGCAACCGCCTGATCAGTTCCGGCTTGAATAAAAAGATCTCTTTTGCCTGTCAGGCAAGGGTAGATACGCCGTTTGACGATGATTTCGTTCACCTGCTTAAAGAAGCGGGATTTTGCAGTTTAGGATTAGGCGTGGAGCGGCTTGACCCTTATTCCCAGGAAGCGATCCGTAAAAAATCCGATCCGCAGCGCGTGCGCCAGGTTGCCGCGATGATCCGCAGGGCAAAGATAAACGTGACCATGTTCATTGTAGCCGGGTTCCCGTTTGAGACCGTAGAGCGGCTGCGCGCTGAAGAGGCAGCTTTCATGGAGCTGGCAGAATACACCAAGACGTTTGACGTGAGTATCCTGATGCCGGTTCCCGGCACGATCTATTATGATGATTATCCGGAAGTCAAAAACTGGTATCTTAAACCCGAGGCCCTGAATATTACCTTTTCCTATTATGGCCAGGTATACGATGTAAAGATGCTCGGTATCATTAAACAGAATTTCTATAAGCTGCCCAAAGAGGTAACGCAAGAGCTTCTGCGTTTTGTGATGAAGTTCAAGCGTATCAACCACCGGAACTTCGTGATCAAACACAATCTCACCGTAGATATTATGTCATTCCTGGATGTCGTAGTGGCGCAAATTTCGCGGGTTTTTTACTGGATTTCGCCTTCGTTGGAGGCAGCGGCCTTCAGTAAAGTACGGTATATCCGGTATTATTTCGCCACAAAACTATTCGGGAAAAAGATCTCCGAATCCCTTGATTAAAGCAGGGGCGTCCCCCATAGTCCTTACCTAAATTATCTTGAACGGTAAAATCTTTTGTGATAGGATGATGCATTAAGAATAACTTCTTAGTCAGGGGGTAATGCGTGTCGCCTTTGACCATTGTATATATAGTTACGGGGATAATCGGCATAGCCACGGCTTTATTCCTTGCCCAGATGGCGGCAAGGATGTCCAGCCGTACGGCTTTAGATACCGGGATAAAAGGCAAGAAGCTTTCCCTGGATGCGGCTGCCGAAGACGGCCTAAGGCAGACAATACTTAAGGAAGTCGGCGCAACCGCCCTTCCCCGCCAGCAATCGCATGAAATCGCCAATAGGTTATCGTCGGTATTAAGCAGGGAATTGGAAAAAAAAGTAGCGCAAACCGAAGAAGAGCTTTCGCACAAATACGAGACGATAATAAAAGAAAAGGACAAGAACGAGGAGATCGCCTGGAGAAAGTATGAAAAGGTCCTCACGGATAAGAAAGAAACCGAAGCGGTTATCCGCAGCATAGCCGAAGGCCTGGTGGTAGTTGACGCTTCGGGCAAGGTGGTCATGATGAACCCTGCCGCGGAAAAACTACTCGGGGTTTCAAGAAAAGACAAGATCGGCAAGCCCGTGTTGGATAACTTGAAAGAAGAGCAGCTGGTTTCCTTAAGCCGCGAATCTCCTGCCGGGCACGACGGCAGGGAAATAGAGCTGGTCAGCCGGCAGGACGAAACAAAAAAGGTATTGCGGGCTTCTACCGCAGTCATCGAGAATGAAAACGGCCATACCGTAGGCATGGTTTCCGTTTTAAGCGATATCACAAAACAAAAGGAACTTGACCGGCTTAAGGCAAATTTCGTGGCCAGCGTTTCCCATGAATTGCGCACCCCGCTTGTGGCAATAGATAAATCCATATCCTTAATGCTGAATAAAAATGCCGGCGAGATCACGGAAACGCAGGAGCAGTTCCTCAACATTGCCGCGCGTAACCTAAAGCGTTTGTCCGTCCTCGTCAATGACCTGCTTGATCTTTCCAAGCTTGAAGCAGGCAGGATGGAGATCAGGCGCAAGCCAACAGCCGTAGATGCCCTGATAAATGAATCTGTAGCCGGCCTTGCAAACTGGGCCAAGACAAAATTGATCAACCTGGAAGCTAAGATCCAGGCCGGGCTTGCCGAAGCTGACATTGACCCGGACAGGACCATGCAGGTTTTAAATAACCTGATCGGCAATGCCATAAAATTCACTCCTGCCAACGGCACGATCACCATTGAGGCCAAATCCGAAAGCCAGGATTGGATCGAAGTATCGGTGAGAGATACAGGTATCGGTATTGCCAAAGATAATCTCGGCAAAGTTTTTGATAAATTTTATCAGGTCGGAGAAAGGGTCTCCAGCGACATAAACGGAACCGGCATAGGGTTATCTATTGCCAAAGAGATCGTAGAATTGCACGGCGGCAGGATATGGGCGGAAAGTGAACAAGGAGAAGGCGCCAGGTTTGTTTTTACCATACCGGTAAAGAAACAAACGGCAGGCCCTGACACAGGGAGCGCGGATAATGGGTGAGAAGAAAATAAAGGTTCTGGTAGCTGACGATGAAACGGATTTTCGGCAATTGCTGGCTTTTTGGCTGGAATCCCGGGGGTATGAGGTTATAGCCGTATCAAACGGAGAAGAAGCGGTACAGACAGCGCAAAAAGAAAATCCCGATATCGTGCTTACAGACCTAAGGATGCCGGTTGTCGACGGGGTGGAGGCGATCAGGATGATCAGGCGGTTTAACCGTGAGGTGCCGATTATCGTCATCAGCGCCTATGTTGACGACCCAAAAGCAAAAGAGGCGATGGCCTACGGCGTATCAGGCGTCTTCTATAAAGGCAAAGACTTCCAGGAAGGGCTCTCGCTCCTGGATTCCGCTTTAAGGACGCATAAAAAACTTAAAAAATAGCCTTAATGTATCCTTTCCGTATAGCCTTTGCATCAATCGCATAACATGAAAAAAAATAAACTTTTAATTTTCTCCTTGTTGCTTACGTTGGCAGTCGGCCTGAATGTTTATTTCCGCAGCTTCACGATAAATTTCCCGCAGATAAAAAAACAGGCGCATAATTTTATCGAGCAGGCTGCCAGCCAGCAGATCATGCAGGATGTTTACCGGCGCTTTCCGCAGTTCGACCCCTTGGCTAAGGAAAAAATCGCCAAGACCCGCCTTGCCGAGTACAAAAAACAGAATAAACAGGAAATAAATAAACGGGCAAAAGAATTATATATCAAGCTTAAAGATAAATTTCAGGATGATACCGGCCAGACATATATCATGGAGCTTGACTGTTGGCATTGGGCAAGGTATACGGAAAATATCGTGCGCACCGGCCACCCCGGAGATGAGCAGATCTACGGCAGGCAATGGGATTTACTGATGCTTGCGCCTTTGGGCAGTTATATGAATTGGGACCACTTCTTGTATCATTTGTCCGCGTCATTGTATAAAATATTTAATTTCTTCCATCCGGTCAAGCTGCATTCTTTCCTTTTTTACCTGCCGCTTCTTTTTACCGCGGTCTTTATCGTAATATTGTACATGTTTGTTTACCGCAGCGCCGGCAATATCGGCGCGTTGACAGCCGTGTTTTTTATCGGTTTAAGCCCGATATTTATCCCCCGCAGCTGCGCCGGCTGGTTTGATAAGGATATCTTGAGCTTGCTCTTTCCGGTGTTGATCATCTGGGTATACCTGACGGCCTTGAATGCCAAATCCCTGCGTCAGAGGCTGCTATTGATCTGTTTTTCCTCTTTCTGGGTAGGCGTATTTTGTTTCGCCTGGATGTTCTGGTGGTTTGTCTTCCTGATCATCCTTGCCTACGAAACAATCTCGCTCTTATATTTGGGTTATTTGTATTTTTACCGTAACGAAAAAGATACGGCACTGCTTAAGCAGCACGCGATCTCGGTATCTTCGTTCATATTTTTTAGTTTTTTCTGGATCCTGGTTATCGTAGGTAAAGAGCCGCTGGCAGTGCTTTATAACTTTATCATTCAAGCGCTGATCCTGAATAAGCCGCTCTTGGCATCGGTTTGGCCGAATGTCTATTCTACGGTCGGAGAGTTAAAAAAGATCGGTCTGCGCGAGGCTGCCGGTTCATTGGGAGGCTGGGGCCTGGCCTTGCCTGCGCTGGTGTGGATGGTGATATTAACTATCCGGGCGTTTTCCAGCCGCAAGTTTTCCGGGATTAAGCGCGAAGCAGTGATCATCATGGCGATCTGGCTGGTAGCTATGCTTGTTGCCGTATCGCGCGGGGTAAGGTTCATGGTATTTTTACTGATCCCCCTGGGTATTTCGCTGGCGTGGCTGGTAAGTGATGCCTACGCGTATATCAGCAGGAAGCACAAGGCAATAGCCGGGATTTTTGCGCTGGCGGCTTTAACGCTTATAGGCAGCATATTTGTCAATAGGGCATATAGGGCTGCCAGCTCAATGTACCCGCTTATTGACGACAGCTGGTATAAGATCCTGAATATGATCAAAGAAAAGACTTCGCAGGAAACCATCCTTAATTCATGGTGGGATTACGGCGATTGGTTTAAGGTTATCGGCAAGCGCAGGGTAATTTTTGACGGGCAGAGCCAGGATATGCCGCAGGCTTATTGGATGGGCAAGGCCCTCTTAAGCAATAATGAAAATGAGGCGGTCGCGATATTGCGCATGCTCAACAACGGCGGTAATAAGGCCTTTGAGATCATCAACGATTACGTCAAGGACCCGCTTAAATCCGTGCTTTTACTTGAAAGTATTTTGGGCCAGGAGCCGTCAAAGGCGCAGAAAGTCCTGCTTGAATATTTGCCGGTAGTTAAGGCCAATGAAGTAATGCGGCTGCTTTTTGCTATTCCGGCGCGCGCCTGTTTTATCGTCGATAATACAATGGTCTTTAAGATGCCGGCAATCTCGTATTTGGGAAGCTGGAATTTTGCCAAGGTTTATATCGCGCAGAACCTGAACAAAGAAGAGAAGGGCCAGATCATTGAGCGGCTCAAGAAACTGGGCTGGAAAGATCAGGACCTTCAGCGGTTCTACCAGGAGGCATTCCTCATCTCTACTAAAAATATCGACGAGTGGCTTTCCCGCAGGCTGCAGTTTTACGGGCCGCCGGCATCCGGCAGGGAAAAAGACGGGGTGATCTTTTTCGAGAACGGCTTCGTGTATAATCCCAAGGCGCAAACCGTAATCCAGTCTAGCGCCGGGCAGATCCCTATGAGCCTGTTCCTTGCTAAAGAAACCAGCCTGGCGGAAACCCCCCTTCCCAACGCCAATGTAGGATTTTCCGCTTTAATCTTTGATACGCCCGAGGGTTATAAGTGTGTTTTGCTTGACCGGCCGCTTGCCGCCAGCCTGTTCTCGCGGCTGTATTTTTTAAAGGGTAGAGGGATGAAACATTTTATTCCTTTCATTGACGCGGAAGAAGGCAATAATTATGTCCGGGTCTTTAATATCGCCTGGTAATTTAAGTATGGATAATAAAATAGAAATCTCGGTTGTCCTGCCTTGCCTGAATGAAGAAGCTTCTATCGGTATCTGCGTAAAAAAAATAAAAGAAGTTCTTGCCAACAACGGCTTAAACGGCGAGATAATCGTTTCCGATAACGGTTCTCTTGACCGTTCCCGGGAAATCGCTGCTTCCTGCGGGGCAAAAGTCGTCAGCGAACCGGTCAAAGGTTACGGCGCGGCATACCTCTCCGGCCTCAAAGAGGCGCGGGGCAGGTATATTGTCATCGGAGACAGCGATAATACCTATGATTTTTGCGATATCCCTAAATTTTTAAAGCCGCTGCAAGAAGGCTATGATTTCGTGATGGGTTCGCGTTTTAGGGGCGGGATCAAAAAAGGCTCAATGAGCTGGACGCACCGTTATATAGGAAACCCCATACTTTCCGGGATGTGCCGCTTATTTTTCCGGACCAGCCTTTCCGATATCCATTGCGGCATGCGCGCTTTTACCGCCGAAGCCTATAGAAAAATGCAATTGATGGCATTAGGCATGGAATTTGCCACAGAAATGGTAGTTTCCGCCTTAAGGAATAATCTTAAAATCTATGAGGTCCCCATAAACTACCACCCCCGCTCCGGGACTTCTAAGTTAAGCCCGTTAGCCGATGCCTGGCGCCATATCAGGTTCATGCTGCTTTATTGCCCGGCATGGCTCTATTTTGTCCCCGGTTTAGCAGGGTTTGTTTCCGGCATAACCATCTTGTTGGTTATGTCCAGAGGGCCTTTCTTTTTCCTGGGGCGCTACTGGGACGTGCATTTTATGGCTTTTGCCAGCATGCTCTGCATTCTTTCTTACCAAGTCATGCATTTGGGGGTTTACGCGCATACTTATGCCATCAAACAGGGATTTTTAAAATACGATAAGGTAACGTTGTTTTTTAAACAGCATTTTAATCTGGAAAGAGGCATCATCCTCGGAGGGGGCGTATTTCTAACCGGCTTCCTGATCATCGGCTCTATTTTTGCGGAATGGTTTTCCCGGCATTTCGGTGAATTGTCCCGCGTCAGGGAATCGATCCTGGCAATGACGCTTGTGGTGATCGGCATCCAGACCGTATTTTCCTCCTTTTTTATCAGCCTCTTATTTTTGGAAAGAAAGAAGGATTCCTGATGGAGAAGCTTATGCGCAGCCGGACAATGAAAATATCTTTATTGGGGCTGATCATGCTTTTGGGCTTTGCCTTAAGGAGCTATAACATTGATTTCCCCGCCATCGGTTATCATAATATGAAAGAAAATGATTACCTTTCCATGGCGCAGGAAATGCAAAGGACAGGGGATTACGTTACGCGCAGGATATATTTCTGGAATGCCTTTGAAGATAACCCCACGATCCGCGTTTATCCCCAACCGCCGCTGATCTCTTATCAGATATTGCTTTGTTGGAAAACCTTAGGCGAGAACCTTTGGGGCCCGAGGCTGATTAACGTCCTCTTTGGCGTAGCCGCCATATTAATAATGTATCTTATCGCTGCGCTTCTGTTTAAGGATGTCTGGCGCGCCATGTACTGCAGCCTGCTCTTGGCAATCATGCCGCTGGCAGTATTTTTTTCCCGCAATCTCCAGCCGGAGAGCCAGGCGTTTTTCTTTATGCTCTTAGGCAGCTTTTTTTACCTGAAGTTTATCCGGTCGTTTAAGGCATATAATTTATTATTGGGAGGGATAGCGTTCTCTCTGGCCTGGCTTTATAAGTTCAGTTTCCTTATTGCCATACTCCCTATTGCAGCCTGCCTGCCCTATAAAAAGATCTTCGGCGAAAAGAAGCGCGCTTTATTCAAATACGCGTTTACGTTTATTCTGCCCTACCTGATTGTCATTGCCTCTATCCTGTGGATGAAACGCACCGGCCAATGGCAGTTTGAAGACTGGGGCCGGGTGAGGATATTTGAAATATTTTCCCCGGATTACTGGAAAAAATACGGAAAGATGATCTGGTGGTACGCAAGAGGAGAAAATTTCACCGTTATCTTTACTTTGCTGGCAACCGCAGGCATCATCCTTGCTTTTGTAAAACGCAAGGGCTTGTTAAACCGTTATATTATCGGCAGCGCTTTGGCGGTGGTGCCTTACAGCATGTTTTTTTCCGACTATGTCAACCAGCACAACTATTACCAGATGCCGTTCCTGGCGCTTGTTTGCCTGGCGGTTATTTATGCCGTGGGCTTCTTTGCCGATACGATAAAGAAACTGGCCAACCGCAACGCGTTCATCCTGATCATGGCTGTAGTCGTTATCGCGGCTATCCCGCCCATACACGCTTCAATTACAAGGATGTTTGCTACGGTCTTCCTCGGCCAGGATGTTGCGGGTGAATCGTTGAACGAATTTACCGCGCCGGATGAACGTATTTTCCTGTTTACTTACCCGCAGGGCTATGCGATCGCCCGTTATGCCCGTAGGTATGTAGGGTGGGCTTCCGGGCTGGAAGATTTTAAGCAAAAAGAGCAGAAGTTCAATATGCGCTATGTCTGTTTTTATCCGGCGGAATTCGCGCAGGTGCTTAAAGCCGAACAGCCGGACCTCTTCAATTATTTAAAAGATAATTATCACGTTAAAGAAGTCGGCCTGACCGAAGAGCCGGGAAAACTGGCGTACATAATAATGGAACGCGGCAAGCCAAAGCCGGAAGAGCAGAAAGAATTCCTGCAGTCATTTTCAGGGAACAGGCAATTGAGGACGATCTACAAGCTCTTTGGCAGGTATATTTTCTTTTATTCGCTCAGGACATGAAGGCAGTCATATTAGCAGGCGGCAGGGGAGAAAGGCTTCGGCCCTTGACAGATGCCGTGCCTAAGCCGATGATCAGAATAAAAGGCAGGCCTTTCCTTGAGCACCAATTGGAGTTGCTGAAAAAAAACGGGATAACTTCGTTCCTGCTCTGCGTAGGTTATCTTAAAGAAGCGGTCATTGATCATTTCGGCGACGGCAGCCGGTTCGGGCTGAAGATTGAATATTCCACAGAAGGATCTTTTTTAGGCACAGCCGGAGCAATAAAACAGGCGGAGGGATTGCTCCCCGGAGAGTTTATTTTACTTTACGGAGATTCCTACCTGCCGATCGATTATGCAGCTTTAGTGGATGCCTGGTTTAAGCGTGATTGCAGCGGTTTAGTAGTGTGTTATGACAACTCATTACATATCGCTCAAAATAATATTTATTTGTCGCCTGACAATAGAATAATTTCATACAACAAACGCAGCCCCGACAGCCGGGCAAATTATGTAGAGGCAGGAGTGAGCATATTAAAAAAAGAAATTTTGGGGTTGATACCTCCGGCTGGGCAGGTTTCGCTGGAAGAGGAAATTTTTCCGCTCCTGGCCAGGGACGGGCTTTTAAAAGGCTATCCTACAAGCCAGCGTTATTATGATATCGGCGCTCCCGAGCGCCTGAAAAGCATTGAAGAGGTGTTATTATGATCATTTCCAGGACGCCCTTAAGGATCAGCTTTGTTGGCGGCGGAACAGACCTGGCGGTATTTTATAAAAAAGAAACCGGGGAAGTGATCTCTACTGCCGTGAATAAATATATGTATGTCAGCGTCAACAAGCGCTTTGACGATTCTATCCGCCTCAGCTATACCAAAACCGAGATCGTGGATAACGTAGAGGACTTGCAGCATGAATTGGTAAAGGAGGCAATGAAGCTTACCGGCGTAACCAAGGGCGTAGAGATCACCACCGTTGCCGATATTCCCGCTAAAGGCACGGGCCTGGGTTCTTCCAGCAGCCTGACCGTCGGGCTCTTGAACGCGCTCTACGCTTATAAAGGCAAGAGAGTGGCTACGCGCCGGCTTGCCGAAGAGGCATGCAAGATTGAGATTGATATAGTGGGAGAGCCGATCGGCAAGCAAGACCAGTATATTGCCGCTTACGGCGGGATCAAGCATTTTTATTTCAAGCAGAATAACAGCGTGGTAGTCGAGCCGTTATTAGTTTCCGGCCGCAGGATAAAAAAACTGCAGGAAAATCTGATGCTGTTTTATACGCAGATCAACCGCAGCGCGCATTCGGTGCTTAAAGAGCAAAAGGCAAACAGCAGCAACAAACTTGAGGAGCTGCGCAGCTTGAAAGGGCTCGTGCCCGGGTTAAAGAACTGTTTTGAGAAAGAAAGCAGCAGGTTAGATGAATTCGGCGAGATCCTGCATCGGGGATGGCAGGTCAAGAAAACCCTTGCCTCCAATATTACTAATGACGTGATTGACCGTTATTATCAGAAGGCAATGAATGCCGGAGCTATCGGAGGAAAAATCCTTGGTGCCGGCGGCGGCGGCTTTCTGCTTTTATATTGCCACAAGGAATATCAGCGCAAAGTAAAAGAGGCGCTTAAGCCTTTAAGGCAGGTAGCGTTTGAATTTGAGCCGGAAGGCTCGAGGATCATCTATGCGGACTACTAAAACACGTTATTTAGTTACCGGCGGATGCGGGTTTATCGGCAGCCACGTGGTGGACAGGCTGATAAAGTCCGGCGCGGTTATTGTATATGATAATTTAAGCTCCGGAAAAAAAGAATTTATCAACGGGCATTTAGGAAAAAAGAATTTCCGTTTCATTAAAGCCGACCTGCTTAACAAAAATGCGCTGATAAAGGCAATGTCCGGAGTGGATGTCGTATTCCACATGGCGGCAAACCCGGAGATCAGGATCGGAGAAGTTGAGCCGGAGGTGGATTTTAAACAAGGGATAGTAGCTACCTATAATGTGCTTGAGGCAATGCGGCTTTGCCGGGTAAAAAAAATAGCCTTCGCTTCCAGTTCTACGGTGTTCGGAGAGCCGGCAATCAGGCCGACGCCGGAAGACTATGCGCCGTTAAAGCCGATTTCGGTATACGGGGCAAGTAAGCTGGCATGCGAGGGGCTGGTCAGCGCGTATTCCTACATGTTCGGCATCCAATCATGGATCTTCCGTTTTGCCAATATCGTCGGAAAAAGAGGCACGCACGGCATCCTTGTGGATTTTTTGCAAAAGCTTGAGAAGAACCGTAAAACTCTAGAGGTGCTGGGAAACGGCAGGCAGCGTAAATCTTACCTTTTGGTAGAAGACGTAGCGGGCGGAATGTTGTTTGCGCTGCGGCGCGCCGGAGAACAGGTGAATATTTTTAATCTCGGCACGGCTGATGACATCAGGATCTCGGAGATCGCCGGGATAGTTTTAGAAAAGTCAGGGCTTGCCAAGGCGAAGGTCCGTTATACCGGCGGCAGCCGCGGATGGAAAGGCGACGTGCCGCTTATGCTGCTGGATATTTCAAAAATAAGGAAGCTGGGATGGCGGATAAATTACGGCTCGCGCTTCGCCGTTATAAAAGCCGTTGATGCCCTGCTCCAGGAAAAATATGCCCGGCCAGAATGACCTTCCTTTTATTTCGGTAGTCATACCCGTTAAGAATGCCGCCAGGTTCCTTCCTAAATGTTTAGACAGCCTGAATAATCTTAATTATCCTAAGGATAAATATGAAGTGATTATTTCAGATTCCGATTCTACGGATGGGACAAGGCAGATCGCTGTTTCTATGGGCGCGAAGGTAGTTGACGCGGGAGGCCCCAGCGTCTGCGCCGGAAGGAACAGCGGGTTTAAAGCGTCTAAGGGAGAGATTGTTGCTTTTTCCGACGCCGACTGTGTGATGGATAAAGACTGGTTGGCCAACGCGGTAAAGTACTTTGCCGACAGGGATGTGGCATGCGTGGGAGGGGTAAGCCTTGTGCCGGAAGATGAAACGGCATTCGGCAAGGCCTGCGGGTTTATTTTTTCCTACAGTCTATTTACCGGCGGTTCTACGTATGGGATGGATTTTCCTAAGGTGCGGGAGGTCAAGCATAATCCCGGGTGCAATGCGATTTACCGGCGCAGCAGCTTGGAAAGGGTAATGCCGGTAGACGAACGGATTACCGACGGTGAAGACGTGGTGATGAATAAGCGGTTGAGCGATATGGGATATAAATTCTTATTTACGCCGGATACAAAACTTTGGCATTATCGTTCTTCCACCCCTAAAAGATTTTGGAAACAGAAGATACATTACGGCATAGGCAGGGTAATGATCGCCAGGCAGTATCCCGCGCTGCTTAATCCGATGCATATCATTGCCGGATACAGCATTCCCTTGATTGCCGGCACCATGCTGCTTGCGGCATATCTGAAGATGGTCATTTTTTTCGCCGTATTTTATGCGGGCGCGGTATTCCTGCTGTTTTTCTTTTTTTCGGCGTGGTTTAAGGTGCGTTCTTTACGGGTAGCCCTGAACGTGCCGCTGGCGATCATTATTTTACTTTTTGGCTGGTCAATCGGCTTTATGGGAGAGGTATTTTTCCCGCAGCGCAAAAAACAATCATTATGAAAATCACTTTTTTAATCCCGCCGGCTTTAGACGGCACTTATGACGTTGACCGCACGTCCGGCTGCAACTACAATGCCTATTTCCTGCCGCTTTTGCCCATGCTGCACAGCGCCACGATATTAAAAGACAGGATAGAGGCCGTGGCGATCCTGGATTTTCCCGCTAATAAGAAAAACCGGCATGACCTTGAAGCGTTTATTGAGAAAGACGATTCCAGCGTTTACGTTTTTTATACGGTTTTTCTCTGTCAACAAACAGATATGCGGGTGCGGGAAATGATCCGTAAAAAAAGGCAGTCCGGCGTATATTTCATTTTTTCCGGGCCGCAGCCCACATTCGCCCCGGAGGTATTCCTGGATAAAAGCGATACGTTCGTGGTAAGGGGCGAGCCGGAATTCATTACCGCAGACCTGGTTAGCGCGATCAACGCCGGTTCAGGGTTGGGCAAGGTGCAGGGGGTCTCGTATTACGATGGCAGGCAAATAATCCATAACCATTCCGCGGGCTTTATCGCCGATCTTGACAAGCTGCCGATACCCGATCGCAAGCTGCTTGACCATCGGCCGTATTATAATCCTAAGCTGCGCACAACCCCGCATACTGCGGCAATGGCTTCCCGCGGCTGCTTTGGCCGCTGCACCTTTTGCGTCCCTACTTCCTTAGACTACGCGCGTGAGTTGGAGCACAGGAAATCCTGCGGCCGCAAGCCGCCGCCGCGCATGCATTCCGCAAAAAGGGTGATTGAGGAATTCCGTTCTATGGCAGCGCACGGTTTTAAGTCCGTATCGCTTTTAGACGATGAATTCCTATGGGATGACCGGCGCACGCTTGAGATTTGCGACGGCATCAAGGACCTGAAGCTTGAGTGGTCGTGTTTATGCCGGCCGGATAAAGTCAATGACGCGGTTGCCAAGGCAATGAAACGGGCAGGCTGCGCTTACGTTGACCTGGGCACCGAATCGTTTGACGACGGGGTATTAAAGGCGATCAGGAAAGATATGACCGCCGAAGACACCGACAATGCGGTAAAAATTTTAAGGCATAACGGCATTCAGGTTGAGCTCAATGTCCTTTTCGGCGCGACTCCGGTTGAGACGGAAAAAACGATAAGGAAGACGTTGCGGCACCTGCGCAAGCTTAATGTGGATTACGTGCTTTTCAGCATTGCCAATCCTTTCCCCGGCACGGAATTCTACGATACGGCAAAAAAAGAAGGCTGGATGTATTACGGGGATTATGTCCCGGCTGACCCGGCAAAAAGCGCAATCATCTCCTACCCGCATTTATCCAAAAAAAAGCTGGAGTATTATGTCACCTATGCTTATGTCAGCTATTACCTGCACCCGCGCTATCTCTTGCGCCAGCTATTGCACGTCAGGGGGCCGCGTGATTTTATGCAGAAGCTTTCCACGGCCTTTAAGTTTTTCCGTAAGACGTTTTCTTCGGAAAGAAAGAAGGGAAAAGCATGAAGCGCTTTAATTTATTCTGGGCGGCCCTGTTCTTTTTCGCCGGGATCATGGCGGTATTGGTTTTTTACCGGGTTATTGCGCCGCGTTCCGAAGATACAGGCGTTTCGCAGATGGGCAGCAACGCCCCTTACTACGCGGAAATTAAAGAGATCATCAAGCCTTTGAGGTATTCGGGGTTTTCCAGCCTGATGATGCCGGAAGTTAAAATAACTATTAATTTTATTGCCCGCACATGGAGGCTGCACAATATCCATCATTTTGACGATGAGGGAAAGGTCGTTTTGGTTGAAGGCCGTTACGGCCTTTGCGGTGACCTGGCAGCTTATCTTTACGATAAGATCAAGCCTTTATTAGGCAATGAGTATGATATTGATTTTGTCCGGGTTGCCGAATCGGGCTATTTCCTTGATCCGCGCGCCTCGCACATAGCGCTGTTAATCACAAGGCAATCCCTTTTTGGCCAGGCAGTCTATCTTCTTGACCCATCGTTCCGCAGGTACGGCTTAGAAAGTGATTTTGACGAGTATTTATTTTTTGATAAGATGCGGGAACTTCCATTTGTGGAAAATAAGAACAGGGATGAAGTTTTTAATATCGGGGCAATTACCCCGATCCTCATCCGGAAAGAGTACATAGTCGGGCTGATCGTAGATGAGCAGAACGCCAGGTTTGACAAAGATAATTTTATTGTGGCTATCACCGCTACCCGCCGTTTTAAATATACCGGCCGGGCATTGCTGACCATACGCAGGATAGACGGCAGGACCGAGGTTATGGAAAACACGCATTTGGCAGGTATTATCCTTGGCCGGGACATATACGCCAAGCTGCGCGAAAGAATAATGCAGCTGTATTCAGAATTGCCATAGGTAATAAAAGGTGTTAAAATGAATAACTTTAAAATAGCGCTGGTGCGGCCGGATTATCATTCGCATTTGATCACTCCGCCGCTAAGCCTTGGATACCTTTCTTCTTACTTAAAAAGTAAAGGTTTTGATTGCGAGATCATTGACGGGTTAAATCTGGGATTTGGCCCGGAAAAAATCATTAAGCGCTGTAAAGGCGCTTCTTTGGTCGGGGTCAATTGCCTGAGCGCATATTTTCCGGAAACTATTGCATTAAGCCGCAAGTTAAAAGATAAGGGCTTTAAAGTTGTAGTCGGCGGGCCGCATGCCTCGGCACTGCCGGAATTGACCCTGGATGAAACCAGGGCTGATTATGTTGTTTGCGGCGAAGGAGAAATTACCTTATTTGAGTTGGCCGATGCCTTAAGCAATAGAAAGCCGGTTTCCGGGATCCCCGGCATAATGGCGCAAAGCAGCCGGCAGTTAAAAAAGAGGCCTTTGATCAATGATCTTGATGCTTTGCCGTTTCCCGATTGGCAGCAGATGGATCCCGGTAAATATAAGAAAGCGCCGCACGGAGGCCTGATAAAAAGTTTTCCCGTTGCGCCGATAACCTCCACGCGCGGCTGCCCATTTGAATGTTCGTTTTGCGCCAGCCCCAGGCTCTGGGATAAGGCCATCCGTTTTCGCAGCCCGGAAAACGTAGTTGACGAGATTGAATATCTGGTTAAGGAATTCAAGGTGCGGGAGATCCATTTTGAAGACGACAACCTTACTTTAAAGAAGAGCCATATTGAAGGTATATGCAATTTGATCTTGGAAAGGAAAATAAAAGTCAGCTGGGCAACGCCGAACGGGGTGCGCGCTGATACGCTTGACCTTCAGCTTCTGCGTTTGATGAAAAAAAGCGGCTGTTATTTTATCGCGTTTGGCATTGAATCCGGGAATCAGGCTATCCTCGACGGGATCAACAAAAAGACGAAGCTGGAGACCATTGAAAAGGCAGTGGCAATGGCCAGGCGCGCCGGCATTGTCACGCAGGGATTTTTTATTTTTGGCCTGCCCGGAGAGACCGCGGCAACGGTAAAACAGACCATTGCCTTTGCCAAAAAGCTTCCTTTGGACAAAGCGCAATTTTTATTGCTGGATGTTATGCCCGGGTCAGAGTTATGGGATAGATTGGCCAAGCAGCGCGCAGCAGGATGGGCGTTAAGGAGCTATCAGGAAACAACCTGGGTGCCCGAAGGTATCAGCCGGCAGGAACTGAATGCCGCTCCGGCATACGCCTTCCGCAGTTTCTTTTTCCGCCCGAGGCAGATGATGTTCCTGTTAAAATATTTTAAACCGGGCCAGCTTCCTTTTATTTTGAGGCGGCTGCAGGATTTCGGGGTCTTGCCTTTTTCCAAAAAAAGAGAAGGGGTGTCTTAAATATGCCCAGGCACGTCGTTATTTTAGGAGCAGGGGCCGCAGGCTTAAGCGCGGGTTGGGAGCTTTCCCGGCAAGGCATCCGCGTGGATGTGCTGGAAAAAGAGGCGGTTGTCGGCGGATTATGCCGCAGCACAAAGCGGGACGGGTTTATCTTTGACCTGGGAGGCCATCGCTTCATCACTAAAGACGAACTCCTGCTTGCCGATGTAACCGAATTGATGGGCGAAGACCTGCTGGTCAGGCCGCGCAAGAGCGTGATCCGGCTGCAGGGAAAATTTTTCTCCTATCCCTTATCCATAGTTGACGTTTTAAAAAAGATCAATCCTTTGATCTCTCTAAGGACGGGGATCGATTTTCTTCTCACTAAGGTCGGCGCATATTCGCGGCTTTCCGACGAGTCTTTTGAAAACTGGATCGTCAAGCGCTTTGGCCGGACGCTCTATGATATCTATTTCGGGCCTTATTCGGAAAAATTATGGGGCATGCCTCCGAAACAGCTTTCTTCCGGATGGGCGGCACAGCGCATTTCCCTGGTAAACATTACCGATGTCCTGTTGCGCGCTTTGGGTAAGAAAAAAGATATGCCCAAAACATACGCCAGCCATTTTCTTTACCCCAAAAAAGGCATCGGCCATATATCCGAGCGCATGGCAGAGGAGATAGAAAAGAAGGGCGGCAAAGTCCATCTTAATTCCGAAGTAAAGAAGGTCAGCATCAGGGATAACCGCATTCAGGAGATCGTTTACCTCCAGGACGGGCAGGAAAAAAGCATTTCCGCGGATTTCTTCGTTTCTACCATACCTTTGCCGGAATTCATTTTAGACGTTGAGCCAAGGCCCGATAACGGCTGTATCGCCACTGCCGAAGAGATGGGCTTTCGCAGTGTCCTATTCCTGCATATTATGTTGAATACCGAATTCATTACCGATAATACCTGGATTTACATACCGGAGGAAAAATACCTGTTTTTTCGCATACAGGACAGGAGGAATTGGAGCCCGACTACCGTGCCGCCGGGGCAAAACGCCCTGACCCTGGAGATCGCCTGCAATAAAGAAGATGCAGTATGGGCCATGCCGGATAAGGATATTTTTGAGCGCTGCATCACCGGCTTAGAGGAATTGAAGCTGGCGCGCCGCGATCAGGTAATTGATTTTTTCACGGAAAAGATCGAGCATGCCTATCCGATCTATGCCATGGATTATGAAAAAAAGATCAAGACTACGTATAGTTTTCTTTCAAAGATAAAAGATTTTATTTCTATCGGCCGCCAGGGATTATACAGGTATAATAATATGGACCATTCGCTGAAAATGGGGATCCTTGCTGCCAAGCACATCCTGCACGGTTACCCGAAGCAGAAAGTATTAGAGATCGCCACAGAGAATATTATTTTTGACTGGCAGGACCCCGGGTACCACGACGGCAGGAAGAATATTATAGAATAATACGATGATTATAATTTTGCATCTGCCTTGTCTTGCTTTTCGCAGGGACGCTCGCCCCGCCCAGCGTGCGGGGCTTCGCTCGGAAGTCGGCTTTCGCTCTCCCCGCCGTTGTTGGAGACAAACGGCGAGGATCCATGCCCGCTCAAGCCTCCTACGCCCTGCTCAAAGCAAAACAAGTCAGCCGCAAAATTATTAGCGATATCTTACGGCGAAATGTTGCAGCGCCGAGAATAAAAAAGCGGAAATTAACGAAGGAATGAGAAAATGAGAATGAGCGTGATCAGCCCGAATTTAAGCGGGTGCTGTTCGATCCTTGATATCGGCGTTACCTGCCTTGCGACTTACATCAATGAGCGCACGGAGCATAAGGCGAATATCATTGATTATACTTTCCGGACGAAGGACTGGAAATCCTACCTAAAGAAACGGCTGGAAGAATTTAAGCCCGACGTTATCGGCATCACCACGACTTCGCTTTTTATGCGTTATGTGCGCCTGACCATTGAGGAAATAAGGAAGGAATATAGTCAAGATGTGCCGATCGTCCTGGGCGGCTACCATACTACTTTGAATCCCGATTCAGTGATCAAGGAACCCGGGGTTGACGCGATCGTGCTTGGAGAGGGCGAATATATCATCAGCGATTATCTTGACGCGCTTGCTAAAGGCAAGAGCTTGGACGGCATTACCGGATTGTGGTATAAGAAGGGCGCAGAGTTCGTCAAGAATCCCAAGCGCGGCTGGATCGAAGATATTGACAGCCTGCCTGTTCCCGATTACGACCTTTGGGAAGATATTGATAAATATTTTTATTTTATCAGCCAGCTCTGGTTTATGGGCACGCGCGGCTGCCCGTTTAAATGCACGAATTGCTCGGAAGAGCCGATGAACAAGGCCCTTCCCGGCAAGCGTTTTCGCGTGCGTAACCCCAAGGCCTATGTCCAGGAAATAAAACAGCAATGGCTTAAATATAAAGACCGGGGTTTTCGCATGGCGCATCCCTTTGACGCGGTCTTTACCGTTAATACCGAATGGGTAAGGGATTTTTGCGAAGAATATAAAGCTCAAGGCCTGGCAGGTAAGCTTCCATTTTCCGTATTTACCCACGGCGCGACTTCGCAGGAAGAAAAAGTAAAGTTGCTTGCCGCAGCCGGGTGCAAAGAAGTGCGCATAGGCATTGAATCAGGCAGCGAGCGCGTAAGGAATGAAGTTTACGGCAAACACGCCACAGACGCGCAGATCCGGGAGGCATTCAAAAATTTTCATAAATACGGACTAAACGTCATTGCTTACAACATGTTAGGCGGCCCGACCGAAACCAAAGAAATACTCTGGCAAACCTATAATTTTAACAAAGAGTTACAGCCGGAAAAGCCGATCTTTTTCATTTTCCGGCCGCTGCCCGGAACCGATATTATCGCGCAAATGAACAGCCTTGGGGAGGAAATTGACAGCGCGGCGATGTCGCATGAGATTGATACCCTGCATTGGGGCGCGGCATTAAAATCCAAAAGCCGCAGCGAAAACTACGTAGAGTATTTCCAGCTGCGCTGTTTCCTGTATTTTGTTTCAAGAAGGGTATGGCGTTTGATAAAAAAACAAAAGCTGCGTTTCTTTATCAATTTTTTCAGGTATATGTATACCGCCCGGAAATATAAGCTTGACATGCGCATTGCCTTTGCTTATTTTCTTGCTTCCTGCGGCGATAGCCTGTTTATGTAATGGTAAAAGGTTTATTCCTCGGAGTATTCTGTTTTTTATTGTTCCTCCTGCATACTTCCATATTCCACAGGTTTAATATCCGGCGGAAATTCTTCGCGGTCGCGCTTTCATTCTTCGGCGGGTTATTTATTTATACGCTGCTTTTTCTGGCCGTGCCCAGGGAATATTTTCAAAATATTGCGCCGGCGCTGGCCCTGGCATTTTTAAACGGAGCGTTCCTGCATTTCTTTTTTTATTATTTCTATATCCACTTCATACAGATCATGGACCGGTCGGTATCTACGCGGATGATGACCGAGATCGAAAAATCGCCTGCCTGCCGGCTTAAAGCGGAAGAGCTGGAGATGGCCTACAGTATGGATGAAAAAATTTCTACGGAAATGGAAGACATGGTTATCCTCGGGCGGCTGATTAAGGACGGGGATGAATACAGGCTGGCACCTAAGGGCAGGCTTCATTCGGCGGTTTTTAAAAACGTGCGGGATTATTTAAGGCTAAGGAGAAGTTAGGCCGTTATGGAGATAATAAAGAGCATAATCATTGCCGTGATTTGTTCTTTTACCGCGCTGTTGCTGCATCTCTTCCTGAATATTTTCAGGAAGGGCAGGCAGGCGAGCGAGCCGGTGATCCTTGAACTGGGCAGGCAGGCAAAAATATCGCTGGCAGCTTGGATTTTCACGTTTATATTATTTATCGTTTTATTCTTTTTTCCTCCGGCGTTCATCAACGCCTTGGCAGGCGTAATCAACTCTTTTGAAAATCCGGCAGCATATATTTACGGCGTTTTCCTGTATTTAATCTTGTGTTTTTCATATTTAATCGTTTATTATTTTATTGACCGTTCAATATCCGCGACGCTGCTTGAAATGATCGAGAATTCTCCGGAGGGTAAGCTAAGCATTCAGCAGATAAAAGAGGCGTATAGCGTATCCGGCAAATACCGCATGGAATTAAAAGGCATGGCCGAAGGCGGTTTTATCGTTGAAGAATCGGGATATTTCCGGAATTCCCTGAAAGGCCGGCTCTACGCAAGGCTGGCGTTGATCACGAAAGCGGTTTTAAAATTAGGGCCGGGAGGATAAGCAGGCATGTTTACCGCAAAGACCAAAAAAGCTTTGGTAAAAGGGGTGCTTACCAAGAGGAGCCCGATCTACGTGCAGTTTGCGGTTACCAAGCTTTGTAACCTTAAATGCCGGATGTGCGGCTCTTCGCTGTCTAGAAAAGAAGAAGCGGAGCTTTCATTGCCGCAGATTGAAAAACTCGCCGGTAATCTGGATAAATTAAAAGCCGGAGTGATCCTGTTGACCGGCGGAGAAGTATTCCTGCGGCCGGATATCGCGGACATCGTGCGGATCTTTTCCCGGCGCGGCTTTACCGTGCGGCTGCAGACAAACGGCATCCTTGCCGACGAGGAAAAGATCAGGCAGGTATATGCAGCCGGGATAAAAGAAGTAACGATCTCCCTGAACACGCTTTCGCCGGAGAAGCAGGACGCGATCACCGGGCAAGACGGTTCATGGCAAAAGATCATCGCTGCGATCGCCAGGTTCTCGCAGATACTTCCCGTCAAAGGCACGCTCCTGGGTATCAATACGGTTGTCACGCGCGACAATTTAGATGAGCTTCCGCAGCTGATAAAGTTTGTCAGCGGGATCGGTTTTTATTCTTCGCTGATACCGATCCACCTCAGTAATCCCGGCGACGGCGATTTCATCATCAGGAAATATTCTCCGGAATCCGCTTTTCAACCGTCGGATTTTGAGAGGATCGATGAAGTATACGGCAGGATCATCCGGATGAAGAAACAAGGTTATAACATTTATAACTCGTACAAATTCCTGCGTAACAGCCCGGCATTCTTAAAGGGTAAGAGGGTCAACTGGCGCTGTGACAGCCCGCATTTATATTTTGCCATCAGCCCATCAGGGAATTTCCTGCCTTGCGTGGATATCAAGACTTCTATTTCAATGTTGGATGACAGTTTCCCCGCGCTGTATCGCTCGCAGGATTTTCAGAAGAAAATACGGCAGATGGTGGAAAAATGCCGCGGTTGTTTTTACGCCTGTTGGCCGGAAATGACTTATCTCTGCCGCGATCCGTTTGTCTTTTTGGAAAGGGCAAGGTTTGCCATGGCGGCAGCCGTAAAAATACGCAAACCCGTAACTTATCCACAGTGCCTGAGCCTCATTGAGGGCATAAGAAACGCGCCTTCCCCGCTTACCTAATATTGCAAGATCAAAAAATCTTCCCAAACTCCTTTTGTGATAAAAAGTTAGACCCCCTCAAGGCCTGACTGCCTATTTTTTTAAAATATTATTGACAAAATAGCGATTATATGATACTGTAAACAATAACAACGCAACAAATTATGTAAAATTCAGCAGCCGCGCTTAAGAAGACCTGGAAAGATTTTTGTAAGGCATCCTATTTGTACTATAATAAGATACAGCAAATATGCGAGATGCATATAAGGGGAATCGGCAGCGTAAAAACAGCCTAACTTCTAAAAAAGAGTTAGGCTTTTCTTATTTATATAGAGGCGAAAGATGAGTTATTTCAAGGTTTTAGGATTTGAGAAGGAACCTTTTTCCACAAGCCCGGATCCGGACTTTTTTTATCTGTCAAAGGAGCACGAGATCGCTTTAACAAACATTCTTATTGATCTCAGGCTTAAGCGCGGCCTTTGCATTATCCTTGGCGATGTCGGCACCGGAAAGACGACCCTTTCGCGCAAGCTGATCCAGGAATTAAAATCCCGCGATGATTTTATTTTTCACATCGTGCTTGACCCGTCATTTGACAGCGAAGAATTATTTTTAACTTCGCTGGCGCGTAATTTTGAGATCGGGCTTGGCGCGAATATTTCCGACCTTTCAATATTAGACCTGCGCGAAGCCCTGGAGCGCTTCCTTTTTCAAAAAGGCGTTACGGAAAATAAGACCGTTACGCTGATCGTTGATGAGGCGCAAAAATTGAGCGAAGGCTCGCTTGAGCTTTTGCGCGTGCTGCTTAATTATGAAACAAACGAATTTAAATTGCTGCAGCTTATTTTATTGGGCCAGCTGGAACTTTATTCCAAGATCGTGAATATCCCGAACTTTTTTGACCGCATCAGTTTCAAATATACGCTTAATCCGTTAGACTATAATGAAACGAAGGAAATGATCGCCTTTCGCATCAGGCAGGCCGGCTATCAGGCGAATATGGATATATTTTTGGAAGACGCGCTGCGCGCGATCTATGAGCACAGCCGCGGCTATCCGCGCCAGATCACCATGCTCTGCCATAAATCCTTAAAGAACCTTGTGCTCAAAAATAAATACGTCGTTGATTCCGAGATCGTCAACGAACTGATCGAAGAAGAGGTCAAGTCGGGATGGCACAGAAAAAGCAACCCGTTGCAGTCCAACATCGTGAGGACAAACTAGAGTGCGCAGGCCAGGCATAAACACAAATTATTTTTTGATCGCATTGGCTACGGCAGTAGGGTTGGTCATCGGCTTGATCCTCAGCCAGACCGGCAAGGCTAAAGATATCGTCTCTGCTGAAATCATCAGCCCGATAAAATCCGCTAACGCTTCTCCGAGCGCACCGGCACAGAATAATCCGCCGGCAAAACCGTCGCCTGAAAAAATTTCCAAAGCGCCCGACGCGGAAAAGAGCATCTTGCGCCTGAAAGACTACATCAAAAGTACCGAAGAAAAAAGCGCTTTTCTTAAAGAGAAAGTCGAGCTTCTCGACGACTTACTTAATTCCAAGGGCAAAGAGCTGGCAAAATTAAATACCGATAACGCCATCCTTAAAGAAAATCTTAACCAGACGATCGAGCTGCAAAATAAATTAAAGGCAGAGCTTGAACAAAATATTAACAGCCTCCGGGAGCAACTCAGCCAAAAAGACGCGGACATCTCCAGTCTTAACGCGGCCAAGGCGGGATTGGAAGGCCAGCTTGCCGAATTGAATAATAAATTGTCCGTTCTTTCAACGGATTATGCTGTTTTGCAGGCTAAGTCCGGCAGTTTAGAGCAGGATAAATCATCGCTGGAATCAAGGCTTGGCCGGATCAGGGAAGACCTGGACCGGCAGGAGGCAATCAACGACACCCTGAATAAAAACGTATCGGAATTAACGGCAAGCCTTGCTGCCAAAGAAAAAGAGCGTTTGGATATCAGCGTTGAGCTTGAGCAGCTGATGTCTGCTAAGGCTAATGCGGAAACAGAGCTTGCCCGGATTAAATCGGCAAAGGCAGAAGCGGATAACAATATAAACCAGCTCAACAGCCGTATAAGCGAGATCAACGCGTTGTATGAGGAGGCGAAAAAATCGCTCTTTCAAATGTCAAATATGCTTGCTGCCAAAGAACAGTTGATCAATGAAAAAGAAAGCGAGGCCTCCGCCCTAAAAGACAGCCTCGTTAAATCTGACGGAGGCAAGGGCCTATTGCTTTCTGCTTTGGATGAAAAGGAAAAGGTCATCTGCGACCTGAACGCGGCGCTGGCCAGTATGGAAGGCCGCATTGCTGCCATGCAGAAAGAGCTCGCCGCGCAAGAAGAGCGCCAGGCAAACACCAGCCGGCAGCTGGCCGAGGCAGTATCGTTGAATAAAAATTTAAAAATGAAACTTAAAAATATATATATTGAGTTGGAAATGATCCGGGCCGAAAGGCAGGGGCGATAAAATATGGCGCAGGGAAAGCCGGCTACGCCGGAAAAAGAGCTTTTAAATTTGATTGAGAAGCCGATGTCGCGCGGGACGCTTAACGCGGCAACGATCAAATACCACGGATTAAGCTGGCTGTCCATGGGCGGCCTGAAAGGAAGGTTTGCTTTTTTCCGGAACAGGCTGAAGTTTGATTTCCGGGCAAAGAGCTTTCGCGAATTAGATATCCGCACGTTAAATAAAATACTTAAAATTTCCCTGGTCGGGCTTTCGGTCTATTACGTAATTTTTTTATCCATGTCCATCGCCAACCTTAACAAAGAATTGAAGTTTGAGGTCAAGATCGAGAAAGCGGGAGAAGGCGTTCCTGCGAAAACAAATTCTTTCCTGAGATCGGCGTCTTATTACCTTGAGCGGGCGAAAGAAAAAGATATTTTCCGCAAAGGGATGAAAAAAATCATGGCGGCAACCGGGGTGATGAAAACTCCCTCGCAAAAAATGCTTGAACTCACCCAGAATTACCGACTGGTGGGTATTTCATGGTCGGATAACCCCGACGTGATGATCGAAGACACCAAGACCCAGCGGACGTTTTTCTTAAGGCGGGGCCAGATAATTGAAAATGATATTATCCTCAAGGAAGTGTTTAAAGACAAAGTTGTCCTCGGCCTTGGCGGAGAAGAGATAGAGCTGCGATGATGCGTAAAACGTTTTTCTTCACATTATTATTTACCTGCGCGCTGGCCACAGGCCTTAATAACCTGGCTGCTGAAGAGGCTGTCCCGCAGGTCTTTTTGCCCAAAGACTTAAAGATGCCTCAGGGTATTTCTATTGCCGGAAAGGGAGAGAGGATCTCTGTGAGCCTGCGCAACATTGACATCATTGAAGCGCTGAAATTCTTTTCTATGCGTTCGGGGTTGAATATTATCCCTACCCAGAAAGTAGCGGGAAGGGTTACGCTTACGGTTGAAGACGTGCCGGTAATGGATGTTTTTGATATTATGTTACGCTCAAACTCCCTTGCTTATGACCGCAAGGGAGAGATCTTTAACGTCATGACTGAAGACGAATACCGCATGCTTTACGGAAAAAACTTTTCCGATACGCGCCAGGTAAAAGTGTTCCGGCTTAAATACGCCGTGCCTGAACAGGCATTTGCCATGCTTGATGCGCTTAAGAGCGAGATCGGCAGGCTCCTTGTAGAGGTAGAATCCGGGGCAATAATGCTCATTGACACGCCGGAAAAACTCACCGAGGCTGAAAAAGCGCTGGCTGCGCTTGAGCAGAAGAATACCGTTAAAGTCTTTGACCTGAAATACGCGCTGGCTAAAGACGTGGAAGAACAGCTGAAGAATCAGCTTGACCTTAAAAAAGTGGGTATTGTAAAGTCGGATAGCCGCACCAACCAGATCATTGTCCAGGCGCTGCCTGAAAGGATGCCAAACATAGAAGAGCTGATCGCACGGCTTGATAAAAAGACCAAGGCGGTGCTTATTGATACCAAGATCCTCAAGATAAAATTAAGCGACAGGGAAGACCGCGGGATACAATGGGAAGGCCTGTTTAACATCGCCAAACAATACGGCATGGCATACCTGGGCTCGTATCCGTTCAGCGCCATACAGTCTGCGACCTCTGCCTTTAAAACAAGAAGTGATTTATTGAGCAGTTTAGGCGGGCAGGTAGGCTCGTATCCTTTTAGCGGCACAACTTCCAATCTTAGCGCCAGCACAAAGACCGTCCTCGGAGAAAAAATGCATATCGGCGTCGTGGATTCAAAGCGCGATTTTGACGTGGTCATTGATTATTTATCAACGCTGGGCAAATCCAAGATCATGGCCAGCCCTTCCATATCCGTGGTCAATAATCAGGAAGCCAAGATCCATATCGGCGAAAGGCGCGCTTATGTTACTACCACCACGACTACGGGCTCAAGTTCGGTTACGGTAGCAGAAGAGATCACTTACGTGGACGTCGGCATAAGGCTGTCGGTAATCCCGACGATAAACGATGACGGCTACGTTACGATTAAAGTTAAGCCGGAAATAAGCAGCGTGGTGGATAACATAGTGACCTCCAGCAATAATACCATACCTATACTTGATACCAGCACTGCCGAGACAACGGTGATTGCCAAGGATAAGTCAACGATCATTATCGGAGGATTGGGCAGGGAGGAAGTAACTTCAAGCTCAAAGCAGGTCCCGTTTTTTGGCAACCTTCCGCTGATCGGGTTTTTATTTAAATCAAAAACGCAGACAAACGAGCGCTTTGAGCTGGTGATCATGCTTACGCCGATCATTTTTGAGGGGGATAAGTTTATTACCGCCGAGGAGGCAGATAAATTTCCCGTTAAGTCACCTAAGAAATTTGATGTCTTTAAGCCTGAAGGCAAGCTTAATCAGGGCACGGCTGCGGCAGTGCTTCTAAAAGATGAGTTTATGTCTAAAAGTTTTAAGCCGTACAGTACCTCCATCTCGCCGGAGCCTGAAACCGGCGTTATGCCGGCATCAAGTATAAAAGATAATGTAAATTTACAAAATTTCAAACTTGGGACCATGGGCGGTTCGGAGACAAGGGTAGATAAGACTGCGGGCAAAGGGTTTAGAGCGTATAATTGAACGCCCAATAACGAGATATGCGTTCATCCTGAGGAACGAAGCTCCGAAGGATCTTACAGTTAAAAGCCTTATATATAGGTAAGGCCAAAAAATGGATAAGAAAATGCACTTTCATCTATCAGGTTGTGCGAGAGGGGTTTTTATCTTAGCATTAATCTCTGTTTTGGCTTCTCCGGTTTTTTCCGAAGAGCCTGTTTCCGGCAGCAATGAAATTCCTGCGTACGAAGATGAGTTAACTACTCTTTTAAACGATTTTAACGCTTTAAAGGAGGAACTTATAGTTGCAAGGCAGGATTACCGTAAGTTAAAGAACGAAGCTTCGGCAATACTGGAAGAAAAAGCATCTTTAGAAACCCAGCTTAGAGATGCAAAAGCAAAAGAGCAGCAGTTACAATCCCAGGTCCAGCAGCTTAATCTTTCCGCTGCCGAAAAAGATAAGGTTATAGCCGGGTTTAGAATAAAAGAGCAGAGAACGCAGGCAGAAGCGCAGCAAACAATTGCCGACCTGAATCAGAATAGCCTTAAACTTTCCAATCAGATAAAAGACAGCGAGGCCAGGATCGCTGCCCTGCAACAGGAAAAGATCGCGCTGGAATCACAAATCAAGGATGCAAAGATAAAAGAGCAGGAATTGCAGCCCCGGCTCCAGCAGCTAACCGCTTCTTCTGCCGAGAAGGATAAGGCGATTGCCGAATTAAATCAGGCAAAACAACAGCTGCAGAATCAGCTGCAGCAGCTTGGCGCCAGTTCCGGAGATAAAGATAAGGCGATTGCGGAATTAAAAACAAAGGAACGGGATTTACAGATGCGGCTTGAGCAGTCAGCGGCTACTGCCGCGGATAAGGACAAGGCGATTGCCGAATTAAAGCGGATCGAACAGCATTTGGATGGCAAGATCCAGAAGATCAGCGCCGATTCCAGCGCCAAGGATAAAACTATCAATGAAATGAACCAGGCAAAACAGCAGTTGCAGGCTCAATTGCAGCAGGCTGCCTCAACGGGAACGGAAAAAGATAAATTGATCGCCGAATTAAACCAGATAAAACAACAGTTCTTGAACCAGATAAAAGATAACGAGGCTAAGCTTTCCGCTCTTCAGCAGGAGAAGAATACATTAGAAGCGCAATCTAAAGAATTGAACAGCCGGTTGCAGTCAGCGCTCAACCGCAGCCAACTGCAGGAAGCGCAACTGTCACAGCTAAAGAATGAAACCGGCGTCTATGATACGCAGCTGATGCAGCTTTCCCAGGCCATACAGGATAAAGATAAGATCATTTCCGATTTAGAAAAAGGCCAGCACGAACAGTTGAAGAAACTTGATGAGTATTCGGTTAAGGTAAGGGATTATGAAGCAAAGCTTACGCAGGCGCAGAATGATAAAGTTGCCCAGTCTAACCAGTTTGATGAATTAAAATCGCAGCAGAAATTCCTTCAGAGCCAGTTCCAGATGCTCACTACTACCATTCAGGATAAAGACAGGTTTATCGGCGAACTGACGCAGACCAATCAGCAGTTATCGGCGCGCGTCAAAGACGCGGAGAATAAGATCGTTTTCCTGCAGTCTGACAAGCTTTCTCTTGAATCGCAGCTGCACGAAGCGCAGCTTAGAGAGCAGGACAGGATGTCAAAGCGCGATGAGATGAACGCCGCGCTTATGGAGAAAGAGAAGAATATCAAAGAACTGGTAAGCCGGGTGCAGAATTATCAGATGAAGATGGCGGAAAGCGAAGGCACAAGGCAGCAGGTGCAGGATAAGAATAAGATGCTGTTTAAGGATAATAAGCTTTTGATCAAAAAGATCGATGTTTACGGCCGGAGGCTGGCGCAAGTCGCGCTTTTAAAAGACCGGCTGCTTAAAGAGAACGCCGTGCTGCATTATAACCTCGGCGTATTTTACCTGCAGCGCCAGGAATATAATGACGCGCTGGTTGAATTTGAGAAAGTGCTGGAGCTTAATCCTAACGACGCTGCCACGCATTATAATTTAGGCCTGATATACGCGGAATACATCGGGAATAAAAATAAAGCGATCTTGCATTTTAAGCGTTATCTTAATCTTGACCCCAAGGATAAGGATGCGGACAAGGCAAAAAAATATATCCTTACCTGGGAAACATGGCAGGATGAAAAAATTGATCCGCATTAACGCCGATAAATTTATCCGGGTAGCCCTTTGCGCGGCGCTGCTGACGCCGCTTTCTCCGTTTGCGTCTTTTGCGGAAGATAAGGTCATTATTGACAACGCGCAAGCCGAGGTTGCGGTCCATTCCGACGTGCCGCCTGCGGAGGAAATCCAGGCCGGGCCGATATCGGAGCCTGCGCAGGAAGCGCTAACCAACCAGCCGGGAATAGAGGATAAGGCAGAGGAAGCTGAAGAGAAAAAAGACATGACCCCGGAAGAGCTTTTAAATCAGCCGATCTCGCTTGACTTGCGTAATATTGATGTCCTGGAAGCATTAAAGTACCTTGCTACTAAAGGAAGCCTGAATATTGTCTCTACAAAGAACGTTAGCGGCCGCGTTACGCTTACCCTTAATAACGTGCCGTTAAAAGACGTATTTGACCTGATGCTTAGGTCTAACGGCCTTGCTTATATAAAGATCGGCGACATTTATAATGTGATGAGCGAGGCTGAATATAAGGCGCTCTACGGAAAAAATTTCTACGACTTGCGCAAGGTAAAGGTGCTGCGGCTTAAATACGCGGCGCCGGAGCAAATGTTTACATTGCTTGACGCGCTGAAAAGTGAGATCGGCCGCGTGCTTGTTGAATCGGAATCAGGCAACATCCTGATCATGGATACGCCTGACCGCATCATAGAGATGGAGACGGCGCTTGAGCAATTTGAAAAGCAGGGCAGCGTGGAAATTTTTGTTTTAAAATACGCAAAGGCCAAAGACGTGGAAGAAATCCTGAAAACGCGCCTGGACACGAAGAAAGTCGGTACGGTCAAGGCCGATGAACGCAATAACCAGCTGCTTATTCAGGCATTTCCCGACCGCATGCAGGAGATCCGGCGGTTGATCGCCGAGTTGGATAAACCGACAAAACAAGTCCTGATTGATACCAAGATTGTAAAGATAAAATTAACTGACCAGATGGATACGGGCGTGCAATGGGAAGGCCTGTTTGACATTGCCAAAGAATTAGGCACTACTTATCTTGGTTCGTATCCTTTCAGCAACATTCCCGCAGGTTCCAGTTCTCCGGCATTTACTACGCGCACCAACGTTTTAAATTCCCTGGGCGGCCAGATCGGTTCGTATCCTTTTAGCGGCACTACAACTAACCTGGCAGCCAGCGTAAAGACGGTCCTGGGTGAAAACATGCATGTCGGTATTGTTGACAGCAACCGCGATTTTGATGTATTGATGAATTACTTAAATACAATCACTACAACAAGATTGATCTCTAGTCCTAAATTATTGGTAGTCAATAACCAGGAGGCAAAGATCCATGTTGGCGAGCGCCAGGCCTATGTTACTACCACTACGACTCAAGGCCAGACTACCAGCACCATTGCCGAAGAAGTAGTTTTCGTGGATATCGGCATCCAGTTTTCGGTTACTGCCACGATTAACGACGACGGTTTTATTACGATGAAAGTCAGGCCGGAGATCTCCAGCGTCGCTTCAACGTTAGTCACCCCGACAAACAACAGGATCCCGATCATTGATACCTCCCTGGCGGAAACAACGGTGATGATGAAAGACGGCACAACCCTTTTGATCGGCGGGTTGCGCAGGGAAGAAAAGGTAGGCGACACAAAAGGCACGCCCGGAATAAGCAAGATTCCGTTTCTAGGTGCGCTGGCCAAAACCGACACTCAAAAAACCGAACGCACGGAATTACTTATCGCGATCACCCCGCATATAGTAAGCGGAGTAAACATGGATGTGGGCAATGACAGATATCTGGGCGACAAGGCGGGTAAGGGCTATGAAGAATACCAGGCGGTAACTCCGCGCAAGGATATGCTGCCGCAGGCCCAGCAGCCGGCGATCAATCCGAAATCTTATCGGGATTATACCGCGCTTCAGGAGGCGCCGGACAACGAACTCTTAATCAAAGGACACAGATATGAACCAAAATAAAGGCAAAGCTGTATTTTTCGTTTACGCGGGGATAATTTCAGCGGTTGTCCTTGCGGCTGCCGTATTCTTCGGCGTGCGGGCAAATATGCTATCGTCGCAACTAAGCAGCAAAAAAACGGAATGTGAGAAGACCGATAAAGAAAACCTTGAAATAAAAAATAATTATAATAAACTGAAAGAAGACAATGCCCGGCTGCAGCTTGATCTTCAAAGAATGGCGCAGGAAAAAGACAATGTCAGCGCCCAGGTGAGAGGGTTACTCTCCGACAGGAATCTCGCGCGGGAATTGGAAGCATCCGTAGCAAAGCTTAAGAAAGATATGGAAATACTCACGCAGGAAAAACAGGAATTCCTCGACCGCAGCCTCGTTTTAAAAGAAAAGATCAAAGACCTTGAATCCGTTCAGAAAGCGACAGTCAAAGAAAGGGATCAGCTCAAGCAGGACCTTACCAAGGAAAGGGACAGGTCCGGCATAAAGAAGCTGGAACAGGAGAATGCTTCTTTAAAGAAGGAGAACTCCAGCCTTGCCGTTACTTTAAACGAGGCGCGTAAGGAAGCGGAAAAATTAAGCCGCGAGAATTCCCGTTTGAATGACGGCTTGAAAGAAGCAAACGAGAAGCTGAATAAATTCAGCAAAGACTATGATGAAGCGGTGAAGAAGAACAGGGCGCTTGAAAAAAGGGCAATTGAGGCGCCGGGAAAATTTGCCGAGCTTGCCCGGCAGAACAAGATACTGATAAAGCAGACTGCGAACATGCATTATAACCTCGGCGTCTTTTACACTAAGAGCAAAGAATATTCCCGCGCCGCGGCTGAATTTGAAAAGGCCATTGAGTTGTCTCCCGATGACGCTTACTCGCATTTTAACCTGGGTTATATTTATGCCGAATACCTTGTGGACAGGACAAGGGCAATCGAGCATTTCCGCCAGTATCTGCGGCTGGCTAAAAGCGATGATAAGGACGTGGACTGGGTAAAGAATTATATTCTCACGTGGCAGACGTGGGAAGGCAAGAAACCGATGGAGTAAAGAGATGAAATTTGTCATTTGCGCTTATTTTGTTATTTGTGTTTTTCTGTCTCCGGTTGCAGCAGCCGAGCAACAGCCGGAAGCGCAGCAAGCAGAGCAAAGGCCGGTAGAGTATATCGGTGAATTCTTTGACATCAAGGTGCCGCGGGATAATTACGTCTTCATTAAGAGCACCCATATGGTATTCGGCGATCAGGCCGGCCCGGCAAAAACCGAAGAGGAAAAAGAGCAGCGGATCTGGGACGACCTTGTCCTTTCATATGAGGCATTCCGCCGGGGGGTTACGGTTGCGCAGGAAGAGATTGATGAAGAAGTAAAAAAAATACTGGAGGCGGAAAAAGTAACCTTTGATTTCAAGGTCGATAAGCAGGCTTATGCGGAGTGGCTCAAAACCAAGACCAATGAGCCGGTTGAGCTTTTTGAAAATCAGCTGCGCCACCTTATACAAATGAGGAAGCTTAAAGAGCAGGTAATGGACCAGATGAACCCGGAGATAAGTGATAAAGAAGCGCGCCAGAGGTTTTTAGATGAATCAAGCAGCTTGAGCATTGAGCTGGCAGAATTTGAAAATAAGGAATCTGCGGAAAACTTTTATAAGAAAGCGCGAGTGGACAAAAAATTCTGGGATGAAGAAAAGAGCAGGCGGCCGAAAGAATTCCGCCAGCCGGGCTTTGTCACGCTGGCGTTCCTGATTGACATCTGGCAGTTTCCGCGCGACGCTGCTTATAAAATGCTAAAGATGAAAAAAGGCGAAATTTACGGGCCGGCTCCGGTCTATAAAGGTTACGGTGTTTTTAAGGTCCTGGATAACAAGACGGCAGATGAAGCCGAATACCCCAAGGTAAAAGAAAATTATTACGCCAAGATCAGGGGGGTAAAAAAATATGAAGGCCTGGAGCAGTGGATCAGGGATTTAAAGAAACAGGCGAATATAAAGATATATAACCAGATAGCGGAAAAGGGAGGGGAGAAATGAAAAAGGCGGGCATTGCAATATTAGCTTTAGGCTTAGCGATTTCTTTTTGCGGGTTGAGCATGGCGGCGGAAAAAGCAAAAGGAATGGCCGGCATGTCGGACGCGGCAAAGGCGCAATTGGTGGATCAGACAAAACAGGCATTGAACAGCCGGGAATGGGAAGTGTATATGCTTATTCCTGCCGGTAAAAAGACGGTTACCGAGCCGGACGTTTTTACTTTTGCCAACGGCAAGGTATCGTCCAGGAATTTGACTGCTCAAGGTTATAAGGAATCTAACGTCAACGTGGGTTTACAGGACGACGGCACGCCGGTATGGGAGACTATGCAGGTCGACGCCAATAACAATATTGCTTTTATCCGGGCGGAAGTATCCGGCAGTAATATGAAAGGCGTGATCAGTAAGCAGCCGGTAAAAGGCGCAAAGACAACTATGCATTTTACCACGTCACCGTAATCGCGTAACGATGAAAAAAATAAGAGCGGTTATTTTAATCATTGCTTTTTTGGCTGCGAGCCTGAATTATGCTATTGCCGCGCAGGAAAAAAAGGCAGCGGATGAAACCAAGCCGGAAATAAAGCGGCAGGTATTAAAAAAAGAAGTTGTCGGCGAAGTTGCCGGCATAGCGCCTAATTTTATTGCCGTAGATTATAAGCAGGACACAAATAGTATCCTTGAGCTTGCGATCCCGATGGATAAGGATACTAAGTTTTCGCGCAGGAGCTTAAAGGAACTAACTATCGGCGACCTTGTCGCTGTCAAGTATGAAGAAACAATAGAAACCGTAGAGGGCCAAAAGCCAAAGACATTAAAGCGGTTAGCTAAGGTTGTGGAATTCCGTCAGCCGTCCAAGATCAAGTTTGATACGGAAACAGGGGTATTGGAGAGCAGGTAAAACTAAAGCATGGATTTAGAGCCTAATAAGCGGAAAAGATTCTTAAGAAGATTCCTGCCAGCGTTATTTTTGTGCGCCGCAGGTTTGTTCTTCTTTACTTCTTCCGCTGAGGCGGTGCAGATCAAGAAGATCCAGAAGGGCGATATCTTCCTCGATGCTGACGACATGAGCGCCACTGCCGCCATCCAGAAGGTAAATCAGAACAATACCATGATTCTGATTTTCCCCAATGCAGACGTAAATACCACTAACAGGCTGTTCAACGTCCTCTTTACCGCGCTTTTTGAATCCGATACCACATTGGTGGTTTCCCGTGATTATGCTTCTGTTGCCGTGACCGTAACTTATTATGTCATTGAATTTGCCGACGGCGTGAACGTGCAGCGGGGCATTAGTTCATTTATTTACGGAGCTTATGCCAACCCTGCCTACCGCATCAAAGACGTTATTTTGCCGACTTCCGTTGACCCGGCAAAATCCTTTCCGATTATTAATGTCCGCTGTTATCTTAACTCAGGCGTTGCAGACGAAATAGCGCAGGTTACCGGCAGGATTATTGATGCCAATACCCTGCAGGTACAGCGCGAGGCATCCATTGATTATAACCGCGTTGTGAACATTGTCTGGCAGGTAGTGGAATTCCAGACTGATGCCGAGGTCATGTCCGGGGTTACCTATATACCGGTAAACTCCGCCAGCAATACCACTACTATCAGCCCGGCCATACCCAGCGGCGAAGTGAATAAATGCCTGCTTTTATATAATAGCCACGTAGGCAATAATACTAACGGCGTAGAAGGCTATTACCGCATCAACGGGTCGATTGTCAATGAAACCGCTGTCCGTTTTTACCGCGGCTATTCCTCTGCTACCAGCCTTACCCATGCAAATGTTTCCTGGAGCGTGATCCATCTGAATGATTCAGCCAGCCTGGTCCAGAAAAACGTTACTACCCTTGCCTCCGGAGATCCTTTTACCAAAGTTCCGGTAGATACCGCGTTTGATGCGGAGCGCGCGCTTTTTACAGTAGGAACAACCGGCGCTACCGGCACAGGCAATACCTATGAAGACGAAACCATGGTTACGCCGGGCGGTGAAATTTTTAAGGGTGTGGCTTATGATAATTATACCAATTCTGTATGGGTTACGGGTTATGCTACAGGCGATGTGTACAAGTTCAATGCCACTACCGGCGCATATATAGGTAATTATACGGTAGGCGAACGGCCGGTCTCGGTCTGCTTTGACTACGGCAATAACCATGTTTGGGTGGCAAATTACGGCACAAGTAATGTCACCCGGCTCTACGCTTCAAACGGCACAGTGATCGCTCATTACGGCGTGGGGCCAAACCCGATTGATATTGCCTACGACCCTACTTCCAATTCTGTCTGGACAGCTAATTTTGGCGGTCCCAGCACAGCCAATGCAGTTACCCGGATCTGGACGTCAAACGGCACGCGTGCCAATTATACCGGCTATGCCAACCGTACAATGTCTATCTGTTATGACCCCGGGCTTGCCAAGATGTGGGCGGTTTACTGGGTTACGGACAGGATCTCTAACTTTACCTGTGCTGCCGGAGCAATTGCCAACCGGGATATCGGCGGCACCAATCAGTATTACAGCCGCGTGCGCTATGCGCCGACTGCAGGCGTTGCCGGCCTTACCCGTCCTACAATATGGATCACTTCATTAAGATACCACTATGTGGTCAGGGTAAATACCACTGCCAGTACCTACACGCAATTTTATCCGGAATTGGCGCCTGATGCTGTGATCTGGAACCCTAATAGTACCTCGGTATGGATTGCCAATTATGCCGCCAATAGCTTGAATAATATGAATGTTTCAACCGGCGATGTTACTGCCGTATATAATACCAGTTCCAATCCCTATGATATGGATTATGACCCGGTTAATTCCAGGATCTGGGTAGTGGCTTCCAATGCCCGCGAACTGCAGGCATTTAATGCCACTACCGGAACATTAGAGGGTGTTTACACTCTTCCTACGGAAGATTCGTTATATCTTGCGCGCAATAATAACGGCCTGGCAATTACTGCGGACTGGCAGATCGCGGAATTCGCGCCGATTACTTTAAAAACTCCTAACGGCGGGCAAATCTGGCGTATCGGCAATACGCAAAAGATCAACTGGAGTTACGCGGATTCTGTTGATGACCATAAAGTCAGCCTGATGATCACAGGCGGCAATACTACTAACATTGCCAATTATATCTATCCGATTAATGTCTCCAGCAGCCTGTTTGCTGCCAATAACGAATCCGGTATGGGTAACGGCACCTATAACTGGACTATCCCTGCCAGCATTACCAATGGCTCTACCATGAACCTGATGAACAACAGTTTAAGAATGGCGATCATTGACGATAACCTGACAGTTACCGGCCGCAATTATGATTATTCCAACGCACCGTTTGAGATCATCGGCGATATTAATAATATCGCGCCGACCGGCACAGGTACAATTTTCTATGTGGGCCAGACCTATCCGATCACCTGGAGCAAAAAGGGTAATTTCAATTTTACCTCTACCGGAGCAAATACCAATTTTACTATCCAGCTTTCTACTGATGGCACAGACGGCAATTATACCAATATTACCGGCTTGACTAATTTAAAGCAGGAAGATTGCGCTTGCAGCGCAGTAGATGATGACTGTAGCTATAACTGGGTGGTGCCGCTTGTCTTTAACGGTACAACTCCGCTTTTCGGCAGCACATATAAAATAAGAGTATACGAGAACAGCCACTCTGCCCTGGTTTATAATACTTCGGCGAATAATTTTACGATTACCGGCACGATCAATGTTACTTCGCCAAACGGCCCGGAAAACTGGACAGTTGGGGAAACTAACCGTTATATCAACTGGACCAAGCAAGGTAATTACAGCACTTCTAATTTCAGTATCGCGCTTTCTACTAACGGCGGCTCAAGTTATTCGGATATCTCAGGCCTTACCGGTTTAACGCAGGCAGCCTGCAATTGCGCTGCGGATGATGATTGTTCTATACTTTGGACGCCAGTGCCGGATAATGTCAGCAATACTTTAAAGGTCAGGGTTTATGCCGCGGCAAACCCGGGGATCAATGATACTTCTAATGATAATTTTACGGTTAAAGGCTCGCTTACATTGACTTATCCTTCGGCAGCGGGCATTGCCTGGAATGCCACGGAAAACGGCACGATCAACTGGACTAAGACCGGTAATTGGACCGGCAACCGGGTTAACCTTACATATTCTATTCTCGAAGGCGCCACGGACGCGCCGATACCTGACGCAACGGATATAGATGGGAACCTCGGCACTTTTACCTGGTATAATATCACGCCTGACGCGATCAGCGATTACGTAAAAATAAAGATCACTTCCAATCAGTCATCGGATTTACAGGTTTCTAGCGAATCGGCGAGTTATTTCGCGGTAAAATCCCTGGTTACGCTGACCGGGCCGGACAGCGGAACATATAATGTCAGCGATATGGTCAATGTTACCTGGCGCATTTACGGCGATATCCCCGAAGGCCTGCACATCGGCTATAATAACGGCTCGGGCTGGGTCAAGCTTACTTCTGCTGCCCAGGTAGCTAATCAGACCGGAGACGGAAACGGCACCTGGCCCTGGATCGTGCCGGAATGGGCAACCAGTGAAACCGTAAAATTCCGCGTGGCAACCAATGAAAGCGATGACCTGGGCACGCCTTATGATGACTCAAATAATTTCATTAAATTACGAGGAAATATTACCGTTAATTTGCCTAACGAAACCTCAAGCTGGCGCGTGGGTGAAACAAACCGCACAATCACCTGGAGCACAGTCGGGTTTAAGGCTTCGGACAGGTTGAACATCAGTTTTTCTGAAAGCGGCACTTTTGCCGATGAACAGATATTGGCTACTAACCAGATCGCGACTTTAGGCAGCTGGTTATGGAGCCCCATACCCAATAATACATCGGTTGCGCCCAGCTCTAAAGTGCGTATCCAATGGACTACTAATTCTTCGGTTTACGATGATTCGGAAGATTTTTCCATCAAAGGCACGCTTAACGTGGTTACGCCTAACGGCGGCGGCGGCCAGAATTTCTCCATCAATGGCACCATGCCCATACAATGGAATTCAACCGGCACTATCGGCAACGTTACCTTAAAGTATATTGCCGGCGGCACGAATTACACGATCACTGCCGGCCAGTTCCCGCAAAACGGCAGCTATAACTGGTCTATACCGCGCGACGCGGAGATCAGCGAGGCAGTCCTGGTAAAGGTACATTCGGTAGCTGATGCCGACGGAGTGAATGATACTTCCAATAATTACCTGGCGATCCGCGGCGCGATCCAGGTAACTTCTCCCAATACCGGCTCGGAGAAATGGGCAGTCGGCACTAACCAGACGATTACCTGGACCAGGGACGGCGATAAGATGGGGCCGGTAACCCTTAAATATTCCACGGACGGCTCCAACTACACCAATGTTACCGATATCCCGGTTAATGTTACCAATGGCACCAATATTTACGTCTGGCAGATCCCGGATGTAATGGCTGCCAATGACAGTAAATATTATAACCAGACCCGGGTCAGGGTAATGTATGATAATTATACTTATGACGATTCAAATAATCCTTTTACCATTGTCCCGAACTTCCACCTTACTTATCCCGGCAACGGCACGGTTACTTATGCGGATGATCCCCTGAATATTACCTGGACCAATGACGGTAAATGCTCGCATGTAAGGATATATTTTTCCGCAAACGGCGGCACGAACTGGGAATTGGTGCATCTTGGCGAAGATAATATCTCTACTGCCGGCTATGGCGGAAGCTATGAATGGTCCGTGCCCAATTATACGCTGGGCGATAATAAAATGATCGCCGTAAACAGCGCTTACGATAACACTACCGGCGGCTTAAGCACCTTTAATATTTCCGCCAAGATCGTGGTTACCGCGCCCACGCTAAACGAAAGCCTTACGGTTGATTCAAGCTATCCTATTCAATGGGAATTCCACGGCCCTTCCGGACCGGTGAATATCAGCTTTAATAACGGCACAGGCGGAGGTTTTGATACTCCGATCGTTAATTTTACCAACGGCACAAGTTATGACTGGCCGGTTCCCGACCGCTTGGGCTATCTAAAGAAAGTGCGCGTTTCCAGCGTGGATTACGGTTACGCATACGATGATTCTCCGTCATTCTTTATCAAGGGCGCGATACAGCTTTCCACGCCTAACGGCGCGGAGAATTATACCGTCGGCGGGACAATGAATATCACCTGGAACCCACACGGTGATATCGGGCTTTTGAATATTACTTATGACGAATCAAACGGCACAGGCAATTATACTTACCTTATTAATAATAATACCAATGCCCTTACCGGCTATTATAATTGGCCGATCCCCGGCGATTTTACACCTACCACCCAGGGGAAAATAAAAGTCCAGACGCGCAGCTACAACGAAACTTACTGTCCGAATTGCTTAGATACCTCTAACGCCACCTTTACCATAAAAGGTACGGTAAGTTTACTTACGCCTAATCCGGATGTGCCTGCCTCGTTAACCGTAGGCAGTATGTATAACATTACCTGGAGCAATACCGGGAGCATCGGCCACTTTAATGTCTGGGCTTCCTATGATAACGGCACAGGTTGGGAAAAGATCGCGGATAACGTTACCAATAAATATTTTAACTGGAACGTTACCGACGATATCAAGGCTACGCCGCAGCTGCGCATTATGGTGGAAGACTCAACTAACCCGGCAACCAATGCTTCAAGCAATAACGCATCGGCGATCAAGGGCATTATCCGCGTGATCGCGCCCAACGGTAATGAGAGCTGGGCTAAAGGCTCAAACCAATCTGTGCAGTGGCGTCCTACCGGTACCTATCCGGGCAACGTGAAAATCTATTATTCCAATGATTCCGGCGGTAATTGGTCAACAGCGATCGGCGAAGCTGCTGCCGGCGAGCATAACGTTACTTCTACCTGGTATTGGGATCCTATACCGGATGATATCGGCTCACAGACATTGATCAAGGTTGCCACGGATACCGGCAACAGCTTGATGGACGTAAACGATACCTCTAACGATACATTTAAGATCAAAGGTGTAATCACCGTGCTGCAGCCTAACGGCGGAGAACAGTGGTTTGTTAATGAGACTAACCGCCAGATCAGATGGAATGCCGCGGGTACGGTCACGCCGGTAAAGATAGAATACTCAAGCGGCGGAAGTTGGAACCCGGTCACGGACAATTTTACCGGGGCTGCCGGCATTAATATCTATAACTGGACGCCTATCCCGGATGAGAATAGCGAGTCCTGCCTTGTGCGCGTTTCAGATAACCGCACTGCCTTTATTTCCGAAGTAACCGACGTTTCCAATGCTACGTTCTCTGTCCGGCCGCAGATAATCATCTCCGATCCGGCTGCCAATGCCAATGTTACTGCCGCCTCAACTAATACCACTGCTATTCGCTGGAACTATACCGGCACTACTATCGGCGACGTAAATGTTGATTACTCCCTTAACAACGGAGTTAACTGGACAAATATTGAGACCAATGTCAATGTTGAGTCAGGCTCAACATATGTCTGGCCTGACGTACCTACGGTAAAATCGAGCGAGGCAAAGGTAAGGGTCTATGATGTCAATAATACCAATGTCGTGGGTAATTCATCGGCTTTTAATATCGTCGGTTATTTAAAGCTTAATTCGCCGGACGGCGGGCAGAATTGGGCAGTGGGAAGCACGCAGTATATTACCTGGGATTCCGCAGCCGTAACCCTGGTTAATGTTTCCTATTCGGAAAATAACGGGACTGATTGGACGGCTTTAGGCAGTATTTCTTCCAGCCCATTCACCTGGAATATTTCCAATACTTCTACAGTTACCAATATCGCCCGCATACGTATTGCCGATGAATTCAATCCCAATGTTACATATTCAATTTCCAATACTACCTTTGCCGTAAGGGCGGCATTTGATATTACCCAGCCGGAAGACGGGCATAATGTTACTGCCGAAGAATCTTACAGCATTAACTGGACAAAGAAAGGCGCAGGCGTAGATAGTGTAATTCTTGAGTATTCGCTTGATTCCGGCGGCAACTGGACCAATGTTACCGCGGGAGCCGTGCCCAATACCGGCGGGTATTCCTGGAACCCCGTACCCGGAGAAAAGCTTTCCAATTACGGTAAGATCCGTATTACCGACCCTAATAATGCCAATGCCACGGATATCGGCGCCGGGTTGTTCTATTTAAGAGGCGGCCTTTCGGTTACTGCTCCGGTAAATCTGGACAGCTGGCAGATCGGAGATTCTACCAATATTACCTGGACGAAGAAAGGCAATATGTCCACGGTAGATATCCTTTATTCCATTAATAACGGGACTAATTGGACCCAGACTTTAGCTTCGGGCGTAAGCGCTTCAGCGCTTAGCTGGCAATGGAATATTTCTACCGATACAAATACTACCGCGCAAGGCAGGATCAAGGTCCAGGAATCCGCTAATCCGGATATGGTCTTTGGGCTCTCAAACGGCGTGTTTTCCATTAAGGGCTCGCTTAACCTTACCGCGCCGACTGCCACGGGTGTGGTAATGACTTATGACGGCGGAACTAGCGTGTATAATGTTTCCTGGCAGCGCTACGGCGGTATCCCGCTGGTAGAGCTGCGCTATTCTACTAACGGCGGGAATACTTATACTGATATCATTGAGAGCAATATCAGCGGCGCAGGATCGCCGTATTCCTGGAACGTGCCCAATGCTATCGGTTCCAATCTGAAAGTCAAAGTTTCAGATCAGGGCGATCCTTCGGTTAACAGCACTTCTGTTAATCCATTTGCAGTCAAAGGCGCTATCCAGGTGCTCGCGCCTAACGGCAATGAATCCTGGCTTAACGGCACCAACCAATCTATCCAGTGGCGGCCTACCGGTACTTATCCGGGTAATGTCAAGATCTACTTCTCCAATGATTCAGGCGGTAATTGGACAGAGATAGGAGAGGCTTCAGCAGGCGAGCATAACGTTACCCAGACCTGGTATTGGGATCCTGTGCCGGATGATATTACTTCTACGGGCCTGATCAGGGTAGCTACTAATACCGGCAATGCCTCTATTGATGTAAATGATAATTCCAACAATACTTTTAAGGTTAGGGGCAGCGTCTCGGTACTGCAGCCTAACGGAGGCGAGATATGGTTCGTTAATGAAACTAACCGCCAGGTACGCTGGAGCGCTTCCGGTACGGTTACTCCTGTGAAGATAGAATACTCTACCGGCGGCAGCTATATACCTATTACTAATAACTACACCGGTACTGCCGGTATCAATACCTATAATTGGACGCCTGTTCCGGATGTGCAGAGTGAAACCTGTTTGATCCGGGTATCGGATAACCGCACAGCTTTTGCTTCGGAAGCAACCGATGTGTCCAATGCTACCTTTGCTATCCGTCCGCAGATATTCATCTCCGAGCCGGCAGCCAATGCCAATGTCACTGCTGCTTCCAGTAATACTACTGCCATCCGCTGGAATTATACCGGCTCCACCATTGGAGATGTAAATGTTGATTATTCTACTAATAACGGAGTAAACTGGACGAATATTGCGACGAATGTCAAGGTAGAGAACGGTACTACTTACGTGTGGCCGACCGTACCCACGCTTAAATCAAGCGAGGCCAAGGTGCGGGTATATGATGCTAATAATACTAATGTTGTAGGTAATTCTTCTACCTTTAATATTGTCGGTAGCCTGATCCTCACTTCGCCTACCGGAGGCCAGAACTGGCCGGTGGGTTCGCAGCAGCTGATCAGCTGGAGCTCTGCTGCCGTTACCCAGATCAATGTTTCCTATTCGTTTAATAACGGGACCAACTGGACATACTTAGGGACTTCCGCTTCTTCGCCTTACCCCTGGAATATTTCTAATTCCAGCCAGGTTTCCAATAATGTTTTGGTCAGGATCGCTGACCACGAAAACCAGAACGTTACTTACTCCGTTTCTAATGCTACTTTTGCCGTGGTCCCGGTGCTTAATCTGGTTCATCCGGAATCCGGAGATAATGTTACTGCCGAAGAATCATATAATATTACCTGGACTTCCAAGGGCCTTGGCGCGGATAACGTTATCCTGGAATATACGACTACCGGCCAGGTCGGCGGTAACTGGACCAATGTTACCAACGCGACTGTACCCAACGGTGCGGCGGGAGGCTATTATATATGGAATCCCGTGCCCGGAGAGAAGCTTTCCAATTACTGCAAAATGCGCGTTACCTATGCCGATAATATAAATGCCACGGATACCGGAGAAGATTATTTTTATTTAAAAGGCGCGCTCAGCGTTACCGCTCCCATAGGCACGGAAACCTGGCAGGTCGGCAATACCACTAATATCACCTGGACGAAAAAAGGTAATATGTCTACGGTGAATATCCTTTATTCTACAAACGGCGGCGCGAATTGGAACGAAACCCTGGCTTCCGGCGTTAACGCCTCCAGCCTTAGCTGGCAATGGGACATACCTCTGGATGCCAATACTACTACGCAAGGCAGGATACAAGTCCAGGAAGCTGCGAACCCGGATATGGTCTTTGCTATGTCCGGAGGAAATTTCTCTATTAAGGGAAGCATTAACCTTACCGCGCCGATTGCCCCGGGCGTAGTGATGGACTATGACGGCGGAACAAGTATTTACAATATCTCCTGGCAGCGTTACGGCGGTATTTCTTTGATAGAACTGCGTTATTCTACCAACGGCGGAACTAATTATAATAATATTATTGAAAGCAATGTCAGCGGATCTGCTTCGCCTTATGCCTGGACCGTGCCCAATGCTATCGGCTCCAATCTTAAAGTCAAGGTTTCTGATCAGGCAGACGCTTCGGTGAATAGCTCGTCTGCCAATATTTTTGCTATCAAGGGTAATATCCAGGTGATCTCGCCTAACGGCAATGAGAGCTGGATTAACGGCACCAACCAATCCATCCAGTGGCGTCCTACCGGTACTTATCCGGGTAATGTAAAGATCTACTTCTCCAATGATTCAGGCGGTAATTGGACAGAGATAGGAGAGGCTTCAGCAGGCGAGCACAACACTACCCAGACCTGGTATTGGGATCCTGTGCCGGATGATATTACTGCTAGCGGCCTGATCCGTGTCTCAACTAATACCGGAAATACTTCAATTGATGTCAGTGATACGTCCAATGTCACCTTTAAAATCAGGGGTAGCATTAATATCATGCAGCCTAACGGCGGAGAGATCTGGTTTGTTAACGAGACTGAACATCAGATCAGATGGGCTTCTATCGGTACGATCACTCCGGTCAAGATTGAATATACAACCGGCGGCAGCTATATACCGATCACCAACAGCTTTACCGGCACATCAGGCATTAATACCTATAACTGGACTCCTATTCCGGATGTGGAAAGCGAATCGTGCCGCGTGAGGGTATCGGATAACCGCACCGGATTTAGCGAAGTAAGCGACATTTCCAATGCCACTTTCTCCATTCGGCCGCAGATCTTTATTTCACAGCCCGCTGCCTATGATAATGTTACTGCCGCGGCAAACGGCACGCAGGCCATTCGCTGGAACTATACCGGTTCAACCATCGGCGACGTTGGCGTGAGTTATTCCACTAATAACGGTGTTGACTGGATATTTATTCAGGCAGTAAAGATAGATAACGGCACAAATTATTTCTGGCCGACTGTACCCACTTTGGTCAGCTCGGAAGCTAAGGTTAGAGTTTACGATCTGAATAATACCAATGTTGTGGGTAATTCTTCTACCTTTAATATTGTCGGCTCGATCAGCCTTACTTCACCTACCGGCGGCCAGAATTGGGCAGTAGGTTCGCAGCAATTGATCAGCTGGTCATCCGCAGCTGTCAGCCAGGTCAACGTGTCGTATTCCCTGAATAACGGCACTAACTGGACAGCTTTAGGGTCAGTTACCACCAGCCCTTATACTTGGAATATCTCTAACTCTTCGCAGGTCTCCAACAACGCAAAAGTCAGAGTTTATGATGAAACCAATCCCAACAATACTTATTCTATCTCTAATAATACTTTTTCAATTGTTCCGGTTTTTGACATTACCCATCCTGAAGCAGGGGATAATGTCACGGCAGAAGAAGCTTATAATATTACCTGGACTTCCAAAGGCGCAGGCATCGGGGACATATTGCTTGAATACTCCACAGATTACGGCTCCAACTGGGCCAATGTTACTACGCCTATACCCAATAATAATATTTATCAATGGAACCCCGTGCCCAGCGGCCCATTATCCAACCACAGCCAGATCAAGATCACCTATCTCAATAATACCAATGCCACGGATATCGGCAGCGATTATTTTGATTTGAGAGGCAAGGTAACCGTTACTTCGCCTGACGGCGATGAATCCTGGCAGATCGGCGAAGTCAGGAATATTACCTGGACCAGGAAGGGCCTTGTGCCGACCGTGGATATTGCTTATTCGCCTGATAACGGCGGCAACTGGACAACTTTAGCAACCGGCGCAAATGCCTCCAGCCAGTTATGGGCATGGAATATCACATCCGATACCGTTACTACTACTCAAGCGAAAATAAAAGTCGCGGTTTCTTCTAACCCCGATATTATTTTTGATACCACCAACACCACCTTTGAAGTAAAGGGTAGATTAGATATTACCGCGCCTAACACTACCGGCATAGTGCTTACCTATGACGGCGGCCTCTCAAGCTATAACATTACCTGGACCAAGGCAGGTGCTATCTCAAGGGTCAATCTTACTTACTCAACTAATAACGGCACTACTTATTCTAATTCCATTGCTACCAACATCTCGGCTGCTGCCTCACCGCATGCCTGGACCGTGCCTAATTCCATCGGCTCAGGCCTGCGCATTAAAGTAGAAGACTTTGATAATCCGTCGGTATTCGGTAATTCTACTGCTAACTTCGCTGTTAAAGGCTCAATCCAGCTGATCTCACCTAACGGCAATGAATCCTGGCTTGTCGGCACCAACCAATCTATCCAGTGGAAGCCTACCGGTACTTATCCGGGAAATGTAAAGATCTACTACTCTAATGACTCAGGCGGTAACTGGTCAGAGATAGGAGAGGCTTCAGCAGGCGAGCACAACACTACCCAGACCTGGTATTGGGACCCGGTGCCGGATGATATCTCTTCAACCGGCCTGATACGTGTCTCTACCAATACCGGCAATGCCTCGGTCGATGTCAATGACACTTCCAATAATACCTTTAACATCAGAGGTAATGTCCTGGTTACCCAGCCTAACGGCGCAGAGAACTGGTTCGTTAACGATACCAACCGCCAGATCAAATGGACTTCTATCGGTACGGTAACTCCCGTAAAGATAGAATACTCAACCGGCGCAGGTTATATCCCGGTCACCAATAGCTTCGTTGGTATCTCAGGCGCTAATACCTATAACTGGACGCCTATCCCGGATAATAAGAGCGAGAGCTGTTTAGTCAGAGTATCTGACAATCGCACTGCCTTTACTTCGGTTGTTACCGATACATCCAATGCTACCTTCTCCATACTGCCGCAGATCTTTATCCAGGTTCCTGCTGCCAATGCCAATGTCACTGCTAATGCCAATTCAACTGAAGCCATCCGCTGGAACTACACCGGCTCAACCATTGATAAGGTAAGCATTGATTATTCTACTAACGGCGGGGTGAACTGGACGAATATCCAGACCAATATCGACGTGGAAAACGGCACTGCCTACATGTGGCCGACAGTGCCTACTTTAAAGACTGCCGATGCCAGGGTCAGGGTCACCGATATTGATATGGCCAATGTCACTGCCCTATCATCTACCTTTAATATCGTCGGTTACTTAAAATTAACTTCACCCGACGGTAACCAGAATTGGGAAGTCGGCTCTACTCAGTATATTACCTGGACCTCGGCAGCAGTTACTTTAGTCAATGTATCTTATTCGCTTAACAACGGCACTAACTGGAATATCCTGGGCAGTTCTGCTACTTCACCTTACACCTGGAATATCTCTAACTCTTCGCAGGTCTCCAATAATGTAAAGGTTAAAGTCGCAGACCAGGATAACCAGAACGTCAGCTACTCAATATCCAATACCACCTTCGCCATCCTGCCGGTCTTAGACGTTACCCATCCTGAAGCAGGGGATAATGTCACGGCTGAAGAGACCTATAATATTACCTGGACCTCAAAAGGCACCGGCGCTGACAATGTCTTATTAGAATATACTCCTACCGGCCAGGTCGGCGGCAACTGGACCGATGTTGTAGCCGGTAATGTCTCAAACGGCGCTTCAGGCGGCAGCTACTACTGGAATCCCGTGCCAACAGGCCCGTTAACCAACTACTATAAGGTACGCATTACCTATG
>JBAZJY010000005.1:0-71867 GCA_041651115.1 Candidatus Omnitrophota bacterium
TTAAATACCGCATAGGAAGCGAAGATCGAAGTCTTAACACCACACCTCTTATAAATAACCTTTCTTTTTTAGGACCTAAAAATGATATAGATAGCTTTATCGGAGCGGCTTGGGAAGTGTTGCCTAAGCAGCAAGATTCGTTAAAAGCTATTATTAAATATGAGTCAGAATATGGGAAAAAGAAATACAAAGAGGAACACCTCTTTTCATTAGAGGCATATAGCAAAAGAGTTTATTCTCCAGCAAAAGATACTGGTGACATTGTCGAAGGATTAAATAAAATAGAGAAAGCTATAAAACAAAGCAGGAATGGTTAGGTCCTCAGCAATAAGCGTTCAATCTCGTTTTGGCGTTCTTTTTCGGTTTTAAGACGAGAAATATATAGAAGTCTTCTGCCGGTGAAGATCCTCAGTTTTTCTTGATCGTCACAGGACTTCATGTTTTCTATAAAGTCAGCGGGTAGTCGGTTGACTATCTTTAGCAAGTGTGCTAACTTGGATTCCGATATCCTTAGCTCTTTACGGGCTTTTGCCCAAGTTATTCTTCCGGGGCCGTTATTGATGAATGTCTTGATTTTTAGGGCTTCTGCTATGGTATTTGGGCAGACACGGGGCTTTCGGATGCGTACTGGCGGTAAGGGATCGACCAAACTGAGCAAAATTCGCTTGCTTCGCCGGATGTCCATCTTCACAACTAATTGCACTACTTGAGGTTGTGAGGTGCGGCTGGCGACAACTCTGGGCAGCCAATAAAGGAGACAAGCTTGAAAAATCCCTTGCGTGATTTATCGCTTCCTGCTGCTGTAGTGATTGCCTCCGTGGTCATAGGGGCCAGTATCGTTTGTGCCGCAGCAATAATCGGCGAAAGCATAAAAACAAAAGAGATAAACACTACGCTCCGGCGTATTTCCGACTTTACAAAAACAATTAATAGGCAAAAATCAGGCCTGCTTAAAGATGCCGGAGAAGGCCGGAAAATGCCTGAAGCCGCAGGCAGTAAAAAAATAGAGGGTATTACGCCAGGCATCAACCCGATCAAGGGAAATATAAATGCCCCGGTATTAATGGTAGAATTTAGTGATTTTCAGTGCCCCTTTTCTAAAAAATTTTATCAGCAGGCATTCCCCCAGATTGAAAAAGAATATATTAATACGGGCAAGGTAAAATTTGCCTATCGCGATTTTCCACTGGCTTCCCATCAATTTGCAAAGTCTGCAGCCATCGCGGCAAGATGCGCAGGGGAGCAGGGTAGATATTGGCAGATGTTTGATAAATTGCTTTCAGGGAGCTCTTTGGATAAAGAAACATTGGATAAATACGCGCAAGAATTGAAGTTGGATATAAAGGCGTATGAAGCGTGCCAGGCTAAGCCTGCGGTTCTAAAGGCGGTAGAAAGCGATTCTAAGGATGCCGCTAAATTCGGCGTTCAGGGCACCCCGTCATTTTTTATTAACGGCCGTTTTGTCAACGGCGCGTATCCTTTTGAGACATTTAAGAAAATAATTGAAGAAGAACTGGCAAAGTCGGCAAAGGAAAAATAATGGGCGTTATTTTATTGGTTTTAATAATATTCGTTGTATCGTTTATGATATTTTATCTCTTCAAGAAATACAGGGCGAAAGAAGGCGAAAGAACGCGCCAGGACCAAGTAGACCAGCAGGCAGAAGAAAAAAGGATCCATTCGCAACAAAGCCTTCACGAAAAAGAAAAAAAACGGTGGGAGGATGAATATTGGAAGCGCCAGGCAAAAGGAGAACGATAATGAAAATTTGGGCGGTTATATTGCTTATCTTGATTATAAGCGGCTGTTCAGGTTATCAGCTTTCCGGCGGCCGGAAAACCACGTCAGTAGAGAGAATCTCCTCGGATACTTTTGCGGTGAGCTTTTGCGGGAATGCATTTATGAGCGCAGACGAAGCGGAAAAATACGCGCTCCAGAGGGCCGCGGAAGTAACTTTGTCAAAAGGGTATTCGCATTTTATCGTCGTAAAAAAACATGATAATTCCGAAGTATGCATGCTGGATCTAAAAGAATCTTACAGCGCCCCCGCGCACGCGGATTCTAAAACCTCGGTTTCCGCCGATTACCAGTCGTTTACCAGGCCGAATATTGCGCTGACCATCCGCTGCCTTTCTCCCGCCATGGAAGAGGCTCCGGAGGGCTCCGTGGATGCCGCTGAATTTCTCCGTAAGAATTTTCCCGGCCTGGGAAAATAACGCCGATAAAACAGGAAGGGCCGGCTTTAGGTTTTTTCCCGGTCGTCGTTGCGCTGGTCTTTAACGAAATTACTTCTCTCCAGGCTCTTGGCGTAAGCTTTTAATTCCGCGCCGATCTCGCCGATTTGGGCAACATGGTCGATCTTATGGTATTCGTTGGACACTACCCCGATGGAAATGGATATCAAGGGGATGTTCTGTTCTTTTCCCTGCCGGTCATGGGCTACGATATAGCCTTTTTTCCTGTCATTCTCGTTATAAAATGACGGCGCGGTTTTTTCAAAGCCTTCAATCACCTTTTCACAAATGGTGTCTGCCTTGTCCGGCGTTGTGACGACCACAAAATCATCGCCTCCGATATGGCCGATGAAATCGTCGGCATTGCCGTATTCCTGCGTAATGCGGATCAGAATGCGCGCTGTTTCGCGGATAACGTCGTCGCCGTGTTCAAAGCCATAGGTGTCATTATACGCCTTGAATTTATCCAGATCGACATAACAGACGGAGAACAGGGCTTTGCTTTCCAGCCTGCGCGATAAGTCATTAAGTATGGATACGTTTCCCGGCAGGCGGGTCAGAGGATTTGCCTCAAGGTCGCGCTCAGTGCGGCGCAGGATCATCTTTATCCTTGCCAGCAGTTCTTTAGGCTCAAACGGCTTAACGATATAATCGTCGGCGCCGGCATCTATGCCGTCAACCTTATCGTTGATCTCGCCTTTGCCGGTAACCATGATTATCGGTAAATGCCGCAGCAAGAGGTCTTTTTTTATCAGCCGGCATACTTGCCTGCCGGTCATTTTCGGCATATTGTGGTCTAAGAGCGCCAGGTTAAGGGGCTTGCTGTTAATGATCTTTAAGGCTTCTTCGCCGTCCTGCGCTTCAATCACTTCGTAATTTTCTTCAGCCAGCGTCAGCTTCAACACATCCCTGATGTCGGGATCGTCATCAGCCACAAGGATTTTTATTGCCATAGTCTCACTCGGTTTCCTATTCTTTTTGCGGCAGGGTAAAACTGAAAGTTGAACCTGCCCCGGCTTTGCTGGTTACCCAGATCTTGCCGCCGTGCGCTTCAATTATATGCTTTACCAGGGAAAGGCCAAGGCCCGTGCCTTTTACCGTGTCATTAACCGCGTTTTCCACGCGGTAGAATTCTTCAAATATCTTTTCTTTAGCATCACCAGGTATGCCGCATCCGGTATCGGAAATATCCACCTGGATGAATCCGCCGCTTTTTGTCGCACTCACCGTGATCTTGCCTTCGGCAGGAGTGAATTTTATCGCGTTGCTGACAAGGTTGATGAACACGCGCTTGATTTGGCTTACGTCCGCGGATACGCTGAATTCTCCTTTTGCGACGCTAGAGGATAGCTGTATTTGTTTTTCTTTTGTCTGCACCGAGAAAAAGTCCAACATATCGGCGGCGACAGCGCCGATATCCAGCGGTTCGCGCCGCATTGTCACCTTGCCGGATTCAATGCGCGAGATATCAAGCAGGTCGTTAACAAGGCTGGTCAGCTCGTCGGAATGCCGGTTGACTTTATCAAGTCTGAGCCGCACCTCTTCGGGCAATTGCCCGAGCTTACCGGCTAAAAGTATTGAGGCGTAACCTTTGATTGAAGTAAGCGGCGTGCGCAGCTCATGGGAAACAGCCGAGATAAAATCACTTTTCCTCTTGCTGACGATTTTTACCGCCTCAAGCGCGGATTTAAGCTCTTGCGTGCGTTCTTCTACCTTTTTCTCCAGCTCCTGCTGGGCTTTCCATGTCTGTTCAAAGAGCCGGGCGTTTTCCAGCGCCTGGCTGATCTGGTTCGTCAGGATGACGATCAATTCTTCGTCGCCTTCTCCGATCACCGTGTCCATATTTTCCGTGCCTACGAAGAGGAAACCCTTGCTGCCTTCTTTGGGCAGGATAGGGGAGGCTATAAAGGAAAGGATTTTAAAGATGCTGGTAATCTTTTCTTTTAAGAATGCATCCTGCAGCGAAACCGAAGAGATCGTTTTATTGCTGTTGATCAGGTCCAGGTACGGCGCTTTGTTTAAGTTGACGGTAGCATTGATCAGGTCCGTCTCTTCGCGCGTGTAGCCGATGGACAAATAAGTCGTGAATTTTTTATCTTTTTCATTCCAAAGGAAACTGCAGGCTTTTTCAAAACCGAGCTCCTGCAGGCCGGATGCCTCCACCATTTTAAAAATCTGGTTTTCTACGAGAGTGGTAGAGATCGTCCGGGAAAGCCCCTGGAGTGAATAAAGGCCGGCGATCTTTTTATCCAGCTCTTCCTGCGCCTTGTTCAGCTCAATATCCGTGCGCACAATGAGCTTGGCCTGTTCATCCATTTCATCCAGGGATTTTTTCAGGTTATCTACGTCCGACTCCAATTCTTTCAGCCGGGTGTTCTTCATGATCACTAGAATAAGCAGCGCCAGTATGGTGATTACGGAAACAATGCTGATAGTGTTGAATATGGATTCATGTACCGGCATGGCTATCCTCCGATCGCAAGTACCGTGATCGTCTGATTATGAAAATATGTTTTGCCTTGATAGTTTATCATCCGCAGCGGCGCCTGCTCGCCATAAGTATAAATTCCTATTATTGGAGTATCTTTGCCCAATGTTTCTTTGGCTATCTTGAGTTCTTTTTCGGCGTCCCGGCCAAATAAAAGGTAACGGGAAACAGACTCAAAAATAAAAGCGATACCGACTTTATTTTCCGGCGTAAGCTGAAGGCCTGCCTTAGCTTCGCTTAGCGCCTGCCCGGCAGCATCAAGGCAGGAATCTTTAGTGCCGATCATCAGTCTTATTGTGCTATCCTGCGGGATATTGCCGTGAAAGACAAGCGAGCCGTCTTCTCCGATGGATTTTACGCTCCTTAAAAGGTATTCTTCAATTCCCGGCAGGTATATGCCCATCGGATAAAATACGGATATGCGCTTTAATTCTTTTTTCAGGCCGTCCACGCCGACGCCAAGGTAATCTGCGTAGACCTTTGCCGCGGGCTCGGTATCTATGTCGTAGACAACGTTTTCCGCCGACCTTGTGATCAGGTGAGGCTTACCCAGCGGTTTCCAGCCGTGCCTTATGCCCCAGCTGAAATCCAGCCTTCCTCCCCAGAGTATGCCCGTAGCAGCGTCGCTGGAGACCTGCCGGTTAAAATATACCGACGACTTTGCAAAGCGCAAATTATCCGCGGCAAAGGCGGCGATCAAAGGAAAACTCGTGCCCAATCTTTCCTGCAGGCCGTGGATAAGGCTCCAGCCTTCTTCTACCAGGCCGTCGCAGAATACGATGCCTAAGTCCCGGCGGGTGCCGTGAAAATTATGCAGCAATTTTTCGCCCAGGTCCTCTCCGGCGGCAAGGGCGGTTTTATTATGTATTTCCTGGACCAGCGCGGTGTTAAAATAAGTTGCTTTCGGAAGAGACAGAAGCACAATTGCCAGGCCGCAGGAGAATATTCCTTTGTTGGTAATGAGCGCAGCGCCTGTGCAGCCGATCACCGGCACTTCTCCTAACAGGGTGTTGATGATCTCAAGGGTAGCCGGATGCGCCAGATTAATCGTGCTGAAAACCACGGCAAGGCTGACTTGTTCTCTGGAAAGGCCGGCCCGGGCCTGTTGCATGGCTTCGCGTACTGCCTTCACAGGATCTTGCTCCCTGCTCAGGCCGATACTTACGCTGATCACATCGCCAACAAAAACATTCTCCATATGTAAAAGTACTATACCTCTAATTGTTTATAAATTCAACAAAAAAGGGGGACGTTTCCTTTAAGGGAAACGTCCCCCCCCCCCGCCTAGAATAAAATCATTGACCGTCTAAGTAATTATGGTATTATTTTAAAAACGGGTGTTAGACAAATACTTATGAAAATTATTGAGAGAAATAGGGCAATTGAACTTAGGAAACAAGGAAAGACATTCCGGGAAATAGCAAGGGAGATTCCTATTTCAAGAGGCAGTTTGAGTTATTGGTTGCGTGGCATCGTATTAACTCCTGAGCAGATAGCAAGGATACAATATAAGAATGCTGAAGTAAAAAAGAAATTTATTGCGTTTAATGAATTAAAAAACAGAGTCTCGGAAGATAATAAGCGAAATATTAGCGGCGCGGCAAGCCGGGAAATAGACAAGATAACGCAGCGTGAATTAAAATTTATAGGCATAGCGTTATATTGGGCAGAAGGATATAAGTCTCCGGCATCTACCGGGGTGGAATTTACCAAGTAAGAATACAGCTACATAATCAGGCGGATATAGAGAGAGCTACGGGGTATTGGTCAAAAATTACCGGTGTAAAAAGCGATCAGTTTACAAAAGCATATGTAAAAACAAGTCCCAACAAAAATCAAAGGTTGGATACAAGGTTTTATGGCGCTATCGTCTAGCCTGGTCTAGGACATCAGCTTCTCAAGCTGAGTACACGAGTTCAAATCTCGTTAGCGCTATTTACTATTTTTAATCAGAAAAGAATTCACTTGATTTTTGTAAAGGATTGTGGTAAAAAGAGAACAAATAATGGAGAATAATTAATGCGGGAACATTTGGGATTTCTTAGGGTGTCCAGTGCGGTCGTGAAGATGGCTGCCTGGATTTTTTTGTTGTTGGGCCTGAGCGGCGGGATCGCGATCTTTCTCGGTAAGGTCCCCGGATATCCGAGCTGGACCGGTGCAGTGATAATTGCGGTGTACGCGTTCGTCTTTTTCTTCCTTTCTTTGATCGCGAAGATCGCTGATCTGCTGGGTAAGATCATTAACGAAATAAAAAAAGAATAAACGCACCCAAACCTAAAGGATGGTTTGGTGTGCACTTACTGTGCGAGGAGGTTTAAAAATGAAACGCCTGATCTTATTTGTTGCGGCAGCGGGTTTTGTGTTTTGCGGCCTGACCGGCTGCGACAAAATGAATTTTCTTAAGCCTAAAAAAGCCGAAGTTGTCAAGGAAAGCCCGGCGGCAGCCCCGGCAGTCGCCGTAAAGGGCCCGGTAGTCGCGAAAGTAAATAATATGCCCATCGGGCTGGAAGACCTGAATCAGGAAGTGGAAAGTTATAATTCAATGGTGCCCGAAGAAAATCCGGAAATGAAGATTGTTACGCGCGAGAAAAAACTGTCCTATCTAAAAGACGAAATGGTGCGCCGGATGCTGCTTTATCAGGCAGCTTTAGACCGCGGCCTTGACCGCAACGAAGACGTGGTAGACGCGCTGGCAAAGACCAAGATGGACCTCCTGGTAGTCTCTCTGGTCAAGCAGGAAGCCGATAAGATAAACGTGACCTCCAAAGATATCGAAGATTATTATAATACTTATAAAGATCAGCTTAAAGAGCCGGAAGAAGTGAGCATCAGGGAAATAGTATTGGCCGGCGAGCCGGAAGCAAAAGACGTCCTGGTGCAGTTGCTCCAGGGTGGTGATTTTGCCACGCTGGCAAGAGAGCGCTCAAAAGGCAAGACCGCCAATAACGGCGGCGACCTGGGGTTTGTCGCGCTCGACGGTATTTTTAAGGAAATGGCCAATGTTGCCGCTACTTTGGATGCCGGCCAGATCTCCAGCGTGTTCAAGGGCCCCGAGGGTTATTATATTATCAAGGTTGAGGCAAAGCGCGGCGGTAAGCAGAAAACACTCAATGAAATGTGGGATGATATCAAGCGCGGCCTGACTTTCTTAAAACAGCAGCAGCAGGTAGAAGATCTGATCGGTAAACTTTCCCGCCAGGCAAAGATAGAAGTTTACGAAGGAGAGATAAAGTAAATGCGGAAAAAACTGCCTTTAATAATAGGTATAGTTTTGGCTTTAGTAGCCGCGTATCTGATAAAGGTTTATACTGACCAGCAGCGCCAGCTTATTATTGAGGACGCAAGAAAAAAGATAGAGAAGATAAGGACAGAACAGGTGCCGATACTTATAGCGGCAAAGGACATCCCTAAAGGCGCGGTCATTGATAAAGAAAGCGTGGGCGTTGCCATTGCGCCTATACAGCATGTACAGCCCCAGGCGGCTACGTCATTGGACAGGGTTGCCGGTATGATCGCGGTTGTCCCTCTGTCAAAAGGCGAGCAGATCACCTTGAATAAATTAATGTCGTCCAAAGAAGCTGTGGGCACCGGCTCTCTGGCAATGACCACTCCTATAGGTAAAAGGGCGGTCACTATATCCGTAGATAATATTTCCGCAGTCGGAGGCATGATCTTACCGGGTGATTATATTGATGTATCGGTGATGATCAGCGTGCCGGTTACAAACCCGGACGGCAAACAGGTTTCGCAGCAAGCAGTTGTGCCTTTGTTTCAGAACATCCTCGTGCTTGCCGTAGGCCAGGAATTGGCTGCAATGCCTGAAGTGGCGGCAGAAGGCCGTTATGCCAAGAAAGGCAGCAAGCGGGAATTTTCTCCGGCAATCACTTTGGCGCTTAGCCCCCAGGAAGCAAATGTCCTCGCTTTTGTCCAGGAGCAGGGAAAGATCCGCCTGTCCCTGCGTTCGCCTTCCGATGCCAAGATCGAATCAGTGCAACCGGCAAGCTGGGATAGCTTATTCCAGTATCTTATGCCGAAAGAAGAGTTGGAAGCGCAGGCAAGGCAGCGGCAGAAAAAACCCGAGGAGCCTGCCCCGGAACCGGAGTCATACGTGGAAGTATATAGAGGCTTAAATAAAGAAAAAGTTCCCCTGTTCAAGTGAGGCCGATAAAATGAGAAAGTCTTTCCTGTCAGTTATTTTGGTGCTTGCGGCAATAACGATGTTCCCTCTTCAGCAGTATGCTTCCGACAGCATAGACGAAGAAATAAAATTATATATGGGTGAATTAAAAGTCATCCCGGTCAACGGTATTGCCCGCATTGCCATCGGTAATCCCGCAGTAGCCGACGTAGTTAACGTCGCTAAAACCGAAATAACCATTAGCCCCAAAGCCCCGGGAACAACCACTTTAGTTTACTGGGACCTTTACGGCGAGCAGTCGTATAAATTAAAAGTTTTTGCGGAAGATATCACAGAGGCAAAACGCCGGGTGGATAATCTTTTATCAAAACTTGACCTGCCCGGAGTTTACGCCCAGGCAGAAGAAGACGAGGGAAAAGTATTATTGCTTGGCACGGTAAAGGAGCCCCAGGACCGCGAAAAGATCGCATTGGCATTAGGAACCTTAAAGGACAAGACAGTTGATCTTATTACCGTAAAGGAAGAAGAAACCGCAGTTGAGATAGACGTGCAGGTGTTAGAGTTGGATAAAGACGCTACCAAGACATTAGGCTTTACTAATCCTCTGCAGGGCACGACCAGCATTACCGAAGTCGGTTCAGATAGCCTGACTTCAGTTTGGTGGACCAGGATTTTCCGGGTGGCAAACGTTAAAAGAGATACGGCATTTAACTGGACCATTACGATGCTGGAGCAGGAAGGCAAAGCGCGCATACTTTCCCGTCCGCGGCTTGCCTGCCAGAGCGGTAAGGAAGCGGAATTGTCCATCGGCGGTGAAAAGCCGGTATTTACTACCGACGTTGCTTCCGCAGGCGGAGAAGGCACCAGCGTTGACTATAAAGAATTCGGGATCAAGCTAAAGATTAAGCCTACGGTAACCACGGATAACCGTATCAAAGTAGCGTTAAACGTGGAGATCAGCGAAGTCGGGGTAGCGGATACGATCGGCGCTGCTAACGCGCCCACGGCCAAGGCGTATCCCCTGACCAAGCGCACAGTATCTACCGAGCTTTTCCTTGATGACGGCCAGACATTGGCAGTCGGAGGGTTGATCAAGCAAAAACAGGAAGAGAGCCTTACAAAAACCCCCTGGTTGGCAGACCTGCCGGTTGTGGGAGGGCTTTTCCGTAAAAGAAGCACGACAACAGGCGGCGGGTTCGGAGAAAAGGGCAATACCGAATTATTCATTACCCTTACGCCTAAGATTGTCGGCAGGCAAATTGACGCTGCTTCCGGCCAAACAGAAAAAAGTGCGGCAGGTAAAAGCAGTATAACTTCTCCGGCGGCAGAATCTCTCATGGGTGAGAATGTGCCCGCCGAAATGAAAAGCTATGTCCGCATTATTCAGAAGCGCATCCTTGATAATATAAGCTATCCGGTTTCGGCAAAAGAAGCAGGTTTCCAGGGGACGGTAAAATTAAGCTTGCATTTGTCTTACCTTGGCCAGCTCATTGATGCTACGGTCAAACAGTCTTCGGGATACAAGATCCTCGACGACAATGCCGTTACCACGAGCCGCCAGTTGATTTCTTATCCGCCGTTTCCTCCCTCAATAGATAAGAAAGACCTGTGGATAGATATCCCGATACTATACCGCTTGGATTAAAAACCGTAAATGGCTAAGACAATAGTAGTATTCAGCACAAAAGGCGGCGTGGGTAAAACCCTGGTCGCCTCCAACCTTGCCGTATCATTGGCCAAGGACCAGAACCAGCGGGTCTGCCTCCTGGATTTTGACCTCCAGGCGATCGGCGACATGTCGCGGATGCTCGGGCTTAACCCCGAAAGGTCGCTGGTAGATATGCTGGAGCCTTTGAAACAGCAAGGCGCTGATTTTAAAAAAGACCAGTTTTTCAACCGCAATGCTTTTGGAGTTGACTTCTTACCCGCAGTTTTAAAACCCCAGCATATCCCCAGCCTTAACCCCGAAGGAATAAGAAATGCCTTCAGCCTGCTGGATAAAGAGTACGATTATATCATCGTCGACGGCGGTAAAAGTTTTAACGACGCTTTTATGGCGGCATTAAATCAAGCCAATCTTATCCTGTTGGTAATTACTCCGGATATTCTTTCCATATATCAAACTAAACTGGCATTTGATACGCTGCAGTTCCTGCATTTCCCGCTTTCAATGCTGCGCATCGTTTTAAACCGCGCTGAATCGCTGGCAAGCATCAGCTGGCAGGAGATCAGGGCAAATCTGCCCGTAGATATCGTTTCGCTTATTCCGTCGGAAGGCAGGGTCGTCGGCCAGGCAGTGAACCGCGGTATACCGGTTGTCGTTGATAATCCCCGCTCAAAGATTGGCCTGGCAATAAAGAAACTCGCCTTTGATGTTACTAAAGACAGCGGCCTGTTTATTGAGCGCCGTAATTTAGACGAGCTGCAGCTTAAGGAAGAGCCGTTTGAGAAGTCGGGCGACTTTTGGAAAAAACAGGGCCTCTCGGAAACAATCGCCGAATCCGCATATTCCGAAGAAAGGGATGAAATACAACTTTTAAAACGCAGGATCCATAACCGCTTGATTGATGAGCTTGATTTGAAACGGCTGGATCTGAAGGTCTTTTCCGACGCTAAGAAAAACAGAGAGATAAATGATAAAGCCGAGATCCTGGTTGCTAATCTTTTGGCGGATGAAGCCGGCAGCCTGATCTCTTCCCAGGAAGAGCGTAAGAAGATCGTCAAGGAAATCTTAAACGAAGCCTTGAGGCTCGGGCCCCTGGAAGATTTACTTGCTGACCCGGATGTCACCGACATCATGGTCAACAATAAGGATGAAGTTTACGTAGAACGCAGGGGAAGGATTGAGCGGACTGATAAAAAATTCGTTTCCAATATTCAGGTAAAGACGGTTATTGAGCGTATTATTGCGCCCATCGGCAGGCGTATTGATGAAAGCGTTCCAATGGTAGATGCCCGCCTGCCTGACGGTTCGCGCGTAAACGCGATCATCCCGCCGCTTTCGCTGACCGGCCCGGCGCTGACAATCAGAAAATTCCGCAAGGAAAGGTTTAAGATAGACGAGTTGATCGGGATGAACAGTTTAAATTCGGCAATGTCTATATTCTTACAGGCATGCGTAGCCTCGCGCAAAAATATCATTGTTTCAGGCGGCACAGGTTCCGGTAAAACTACGGTATTGAATGTCTTGTCCGGTTTTATTCCCGACCGGGAGCGCATTATCACCATTGAAGACGCGGCAGAATTAAGGCTGCACCAGACCCATTGGATAAGGCTGGAATCACGGCCTCCGAATATTGAAGGAAAGGGCGCGGTGACCATCCGCGATCTTTTCCGTAATACCCTGCGTATGCGGCCGGACCGCATCATCATCGGCGAATGCCGCGGCATTGAGACATTAGACATGCTCCAGGCAATGAACACCGGCCACGACGGGTCTATGACCACTATCCATGCCAATTCCACGTTTGATGCATTAACCAGGCTTGATTCAATGATCCTGATGTCCGGCGTGGACCTGCCGGTCAGGTCAATACGCGAGATGATCGCTTCAGCGATTGATATGATTGTCCACACTGCGCGGCTTGCCGACGGCACGCGTAAGATTACCCAAGTAAGCGAGATCTCCGGTATGAAGGAAGACGGGCACATTGGGCTGCAGGATGTTTTTATGTTCAAGCAGACCGGCATTGACAAGCAACAGATGGCAATAGGTAATTTCTATGCTACCGGATATGTGCCATCGTTTATTGAAGAAATGAAAGTAAGAGGCATTGCCCTTCCCGAAGATCTCTTCAAAACCCCGTGAAAATAATAAACATCACAAAAGGCACTGTCGTAGCAGATAATGCCGTTATCGCTTCTACTTTTTTTAAGCGTCTCAAAGGCCTGCTTGGTAGAAAAAGCATTGAGAAGGGCGAAGCGCTTATAATACAATCCTGCAATTCTATCCACAGTTTTTTTATGCGTTTTCCCATTGATGTCCTATTTGTTAATAAGACCGATAAAGTAGTTGCTGTCACAAATTCCTTTGCTCCTTTTCGTATCAGCAAGATCTATTTTACCGCTTCTTATGTTATTGAGCTTCCCGCCGGCTCTATAAAAGCTACTTCTACCTCTGTGGGAGATAAGATAGAAATAACTGCTGGTTAAGGTATTGGGTTAGGGTTAAGATGCCAGTATGGTAGGTGGGTTAAGGTTAAGGATTAATGGCCTAACCTCAACCTCTAAACCATACCGGCTTCTTGACCGTAACCTTAACCATAGCCTATCTAATGTCCATTGACAATCCCTATCTTTAATGATATTCTGGCTTTATAAATGTCCAATCTGAGGAGAGCATGGGGGTTGTCCATAAATTAACACCGGAAGTCAGGCAATTTGTCCTTGAAAAAAAGCAGCTTAACCCGGAATTAAGCTGCCGGAAGATCAGTTCATTGGTTCTGGACAAATTCCAGTTCAAGCTCTCCAAGTCCAGCGCCAATGCCATATTTAAGGAAGCAGGTTTAAGCTTAGCCGTAGGCAGGCGGCGCAGCCGCGCTCCGCTGCCTAAATCTAAACCGTTTATTTATTCCGGCCTTGCGCTTTTTAAAGCCGCGGACAGTATGTTCGGCGGCTCCTTTCATATCAGCGAAGCAATAAAGCGCGTTGCCGGCGACCCGGATGCCGCGTTAAAAACTGAAAGCCTGCTTGAAGCGCATATCCTGAAGTCCGCGTTAGGCCTGCCGGTGAGTTGGCCTCAATCTTTTGCCGGAAGTCTTAACCGCAATTCCGGCCTGCTTTCAGAGATCAGCCAGGTATTAAAAAATATCAGCCAGGTCGCCGGCGGTGTTAAAGCCGTTACCACCGACGGAAAAGAATTCTATCTTGACGGCCAACTGCACACGCTTTGGCAATCCTCTCAAATCCCGTCTGCGCTTTCCTGCCCTGCCCATAATTTAGAGCAGCGTATCCTGCAGCAGGCCAAAGGAAAACTGCCGTTCGTACTTTTTTTTGCCCCGGGATTTCGTGAGCCAACGCAGATGTTTTTTGATTTTATCCGCGGCTTCTCCGATACAGAAAAAAAATTTTCCCACTTCGTTGCGTATAATTATAACCTTGAAGAGCTCAAAAGTATAAAGCTTCCGGAGCCTGCAGGAATAATTTTCGGCATCTGGCCGTGGCAATTCAAGGAATATATAAAAATAAACGCTGTCTCCGGAATTAAAAAATTTGAATTTGCTCCGCTTAAAAAAGAATTTTTTATCTCCGCGGTGGATGTTGAGCTTAAGCAGCCAAAACTGGATGCGACTTTGCATTTTAACGGCTGCCTGCTGAAAGCAAACGCGGAAGAAAAAACCGGTTTAATTGTTTTAGGCAGCCCGCAGCCCGCAGCTAGTGATCCTGCGGCCCTGGCTAAGGCTTACCTGGAGCATTGGCCTGACCCAACAGGCTCTTTTCAAAGCTTTAGCCGCAAGGTTGAGGCATCAACCAAGCAAAAAGATACGCAAGACAACGGGGAAGAGACCACATTGTCATTGCGAAGTGCCGCAGGCGCTGAAGCAATCCCAATCCCCGGCCTCGATTCCTTACTTGATAACTATCTGAAAACATTAGAGTTATATGTTAGAGATAACCTGCTGCCGGGTAAATATTCAACTGAAAGCGCGACAATAATAAAAGAGCGTTTTTACCTGTTTGAGTGCGGCCTGACAAAAACAAAAGATAATCTATTTATAAATTTTAAACTTTCCCATGAAGCCGATTCTATAAAAGACATTACCTATATCTGCAATCAGGTTAATGAAAAAATAATAATTATGCCTGACAGCCGCAGGCTTTGGCTGGCAGTTTGCTTAGAAAACGCTTTCCCGGAGGCAGGCAAATGAGATTGACGCTTGTTTGTGCGGATGTTATAGTTAGATTGCGATTATAAATATATATATAAGGTAGGATGGTCGGGGGGGCCGGCCAAGCAAAGCCACGGATGATGTATACTAATTGTCTTTTTATGATTTTGTGGCGTGAAAGCTTGCAGCCGGCAGTATTCTGCCGGCTTTTTATTTGGGAGTAAAAATGATTTTTAAAAAAGCATTAAGCCAGAGTACCATTGAATATGTGTTGCTGGTGGCAATCACTATAATCGCGCTGGTGGTAGGAGCGAATTTTGTTGATCAGATCAAGGGCGGTGCGTTTCAGGCGCATTTTGATGCGGCAAAACCCTTTGTAGCCGGGGAAACAGTTATCTATACCGCGCAGCCTGAGGCTCCAAGTAACACAGGCAGTACGGGAAATGTTCCGGCGGGCTGTGAATCCTGCCCCAATGATTGCCAATTGTGGCGGACCCAGGTGGGGCCGGATATGCAGACTTATTGGCGGTGCCCGCCGAACAGAGGATGAGATGATAGATCTGTTAAAGACGACAAGAAAACTAGCCCAGAGCCTTATTGAATACGTGATGATCTTTGCGATCGTCGCTGCGGCGCTGGGGGTAACTTATAAATATGTTTACCGTTCAATGAACGCGCGTTTGGATGATATACAGGATGTGGTAACTCCTGACCGGCCTGACGGCGGCAATTGGGATCTGCCCGACGTTGATCCGCCGGATGATCCTGAGCCGCCGAATACGGATTTAGAGAGTTGCCTTGCCGGTAATGACGCGGAATGTAACCAGCGTTTACAAGAAGGCATAGAATATTGTTGCGTGGAGTGTTGCGGCGCTGTTATGGCTGCTTGTAATGCTAATCCAAGCGACAGCGGTATTTGTAACCCGGGTGCTCCCAGTAATGGTTGCCGCTATCCAGAGATTACCAATTGTCAGCAAAGCGGTGAGGCCCAGAGGGATATTTGCTGCGAGAATAAATATTAACGCGGGTAAAGAAAAGATGAAGAGACCTTACAGATTAGCCCAGAGTCTTATTGAATACGTGATGATCTTTGTGATCGTCGCTGCGGCAGTAGGGGTAACTTATAAATATATTTATCGCGCAATAAACGCGCGCTTAAAAAACACGCAGGATGAGCTGAACTATAGCCGTTCTGTTGAGGGAGTGGAAGCAGATGAGTATAATGACGGCAGCGGAGATAAAATTGAGACTTCTGTCGGGAATACTCGTCCGGGCTGTGAGTCTTGCCCGGATAATTGTCGGTCGCGGGTAGTAGCAACAGGCCGCGGCGGACCTAGTGCGGGTAATTGGGGGGTTGAGTGGTATTGCGCACCGGCTACAGGCGGAAACACAGGTGGAGATACAGGCGGAAACACAGGTGGAGATACAGGCGGAAACACAGGTGGAGATACCGGCGGTGACACAGGTGGGAATACCGGTGGTTGTCCTGCCGGCTCGCATCGGGTTTGTCATCCATGCGGCCGCGGGGATACTTGTTGTAATTGCGTAGGCAATTAATGTTGAGCGATCTTAATATGAACAAAAAACAGCAAAACGAAGGAGGTGAAAGAGAAATGAGAAAGATGAGAAGGGAAGGACAGAGTATTCTTGAATACACCCTGCTTTTGGGTGCGATAATTGCAGTAATCGTAGCGGTTTTATTAGGTGGCCAAAGCAGCATGAAAGGTAAGGTAGAGGATACGTACGATGCGTTTGGTAATGCAATAAGCAATACGGCAAACGATGCGGATATCGGCGTGCTTACTCCGTAACGGATAAGGAGGTAGTAAAATGTTTCTAAGGAAGAAAGGACAATCTACTGCCGAATACGCGATTGTCATCGGCTTAGTGATTGCCGTGGCAGCAGGCATACTTCAGGTTGCCTTAAAAGGCGGCATCCGGCAGAAGAATAAACAGGCTACGGATTATTTGGTTGGTGAGAATGACGGCACAGACGGCGGTGCAGGCGGCTACGCGGCAATGAACGCCCAGATCGCATTAGGTGATCCTGCTGAACTCTACACCCAGGAAATGCGCGATACTACGGTTTTAGGCGGAGATGCCAACTACGTAGATGAAAGCGTAATGCTTAAAGGCGGAGCAGAGGAAAGACGGCAGAAGCAGGTTACCGAGACAACAGCTGTCAGCGTAGAGGCTATTGAAGGCGTAACAACGGGGAATTAAACCGTACCGTAGATCAAAAAGTCATAGGGAGGTGAGCAATAATGTTAAGGCGCAATAGTGGTCAATCAATAGTGGAGTACGCTATTCTTTTAGGCGTAATCATCGCGGCCTTATTGATCATGCAGGCATTCATCAAAAGAGGCTATCAGGGCGGCCTGAAAGATTCCGCGGACAAGATGGGCGAGCAGTTTTCCGCAGGAAATACCACAATCAAACAGGCAAGGACAATGGCAGAGGATCAAACTATCAGGGAAGCAGTGGCAACTGATGATGAAATAGCGCTGTTTACCGGCGACGTAGGCATAGCAGACGTACCGCGTACGCTTGACGCAGGCGCTTATTCTTATAGCGAGCGCAGCCCGGTGGAAATAGCTTCTACCACGCACGTAGTAACTGACAGCGCTGATCAGGAAGCAACAAGAAAAGACGCATACGCTAATGTGCAAGTGACCAACTTTCAGTTTGTCAGTCCTGATAGTGATTTTGAAAGGCCGTAATAAGGTGGAAAAAATGAAAAGACCCCTTAAGAGAGGACAGAGTATTCTTGAATACGCCCTGCTTTTGGGCGCGATAATCGCAGTGATCGTCGCAGCTTTACTGGGCAGAGGCGGTATCCAGAGTAAGGTGAGGAATAGTTATGATACTTTCGGAGATGCGATTGAGAGCACGACAACTGATCTAACAAGCAGTGTATTTAGATAAGGAGGTAGTAAAATGTTTCTAAGGAAGAAAGGACAATCTACTGCCGAATACGCGATTGTCATCGGCTTAGTGATTGCCGTGGCAGCAGGCATACTTCAGGTTGCCTTAAAAGGCGGCATCCGGCAGAAGAATAAAAAAGCAGTGGATTTCTTAGTCGGCGCAGGCAATGACGTTGCTGCCTTTAGCAATGCCGCGTCCACAGACATCCAACTCTACACCCAGGAAATGCGCGATACTACGGTTTTAGGCGGAGATGCCAACTACGTAGATGAAAGCGTAATGCTTAAAGGCGGAGCAGAGGAAAGACGGCAGAAGCAGGTTACCGAGACAACAGCTGTCAGCGTAGAAACAATTGACGCTGCAGGACAATAAAAAATTAGGGAGGTGAGCAATAATGTTAAGGCGCAATAGTGGTCAATCAATAGTGGAGTACGCTATTCTTTTAGGCGTAATCATCGCGGCCTTATTGATCATGCAGGCATTCATCAAAAGAGGCTATCAGGGCGGCCTGAAAGATTCCGCGGACAAGATGGGCGAGCAATATTCTGCCGGCGGAACAACGATCCATAAAAGGAACGCGTTAGGCGCGGGAGGCCAGCAGATCGTAGAAGAAGTAGCGACAGTAGACGGGTCATCGCCGCTTGCTACTCTTAGCGGGCTTACGCCGGTAGGCACAATCGGCGGCGGAAAGAGCGCCTATTCTCTGAATACCAGGACAGGCGATACGATGACCTCAACCACAAAAGTGGATACTGACGATGCCCGGCACGAAGCGACAAGAGTGGCGGATTACGGCGATGTGTCCAGTTCGGGAGGTAATTTCGCGCTGAGCGATAACGTTGATTTTTAAGCAGCTAAAAACGGGACAGTGCAATGTTTATAAAAAAGAATGGCCAGAGCCTGATGGAATACGCGATACTCTTCAGCGTAGTCGCGGCAGCGCTGTTGATCATGCAGTTTTACGTCAAGCGCGCATACCAGGGCAGGATAAAGCAGGACGCCGATGAGGTTGGCCAGCAGTATTCTCCGGGCCACACTGCATCTTCGATTTATACCAATACGATGGCAACAAGCACGACCTGCATCGGCGGCAACTGCTTTGGCCAGGATATTCCCATGGGTATGACCGTGACGAGCGGCAGTACAAGCACGACAATGAGAAAACGGGAAGGGGTTGATTCCTTTGCTTCCGAGAGGTAGGGCATGCCGCAACAGCGGCTATAGCGTAGTGATGTGGGCAGCAATGTTTGCCGTAATGGTGGGCATGGTGCTTTTTTTCCGCACGCCGATAAAACGGGCGATGCAGGGGAAAATAAACGATATGGCTGATTATATGTTTTGGACCAAATGGGGCCAGGCGCGTGAGCAATATAAGGGCGATGACACCGGTTATACCAAGACAGATACTACCACCATTTCAAGAACAGAACTGGCAGACCGGAGAGGATTTGTTACTTCGGCAATGGATATTTCCGTAGGCGACAGCACCTCAACTACCGGCGTGAATGACGGGGATCAGGACGCATTGAAAAGCATTGACCTTAACGCTATTTAGCCATAAAATGAAAAAGAATAGGCATAACGATCATAAAATAATGGGTCAGGCAGCAGTTGAGCTGGCTATTTTCGGCAGTCTGGTGGTATTGGCTTTTTCTGTCCTTATAATGTACGGCCAGCGTTTTGACAACCAGCAGGAAATAAAAATGGAAGCGTTCCGTCGTGCCCTGCAAAAAGCTTATGAGCGTAATTCAAGCGTAAGTTATACCTATAAAAAAGAAGGCCGTAACTTGAACCTTTTCGGCGCGTTTGGCCGCGGCCAGCCCTCTACCGTAGTTTCCACGGCCAGCGTAATGTGGCAAAAAGGCGTATCCGGCGAGCAGGACAGCAGCGGAAAAGAAAACTTCGCTTATTACCGGATCAACGACTATATGGTAGGCGATGAGATGGGCCTTCCGCGTTATCCTAAACACGTAGAAAGCCTTAGCGGCAAAAAGGAAAGGGTCCGGGTGCCTGCCAGCGTTTATTCCGAGGAAACGGAAAGAACAGAGATTTACGGTTCCAGCGTAGGCAAGCGCGAGAGCGCTGCGAGCATAATTAATACCGCGACTTCCGACTTGACCGATACCGTTTATACAAAATTGCATGTGCGCGTTGACCATTCATACGACGACAATCCTCATGACAATTCAGTGCCCTTACCGGACTATGCGTATGAAGATCACAGCTATGATAACGAAGGTTCGCAAACAGTCCAATCCGTGCCGGGGGTTTCTCTTGGCGCTTACTCTAAGGATGCTACCAATCGCGTGAGCTACCGCCAAGATCAGGTTGGCACAACCATTCACCGCGAAAGGACATGGCAAACTGATAATTAATATGAGATCTAAAAAGTCCCAGTCAATTTTTGATTACACACTTGCCTTTATTGCCTTGGCAGCGCTGGTAGTGGGCATTGTCCGCACCTGGGTCTGGTTCAACGCCAACTATGCCAAGCGCCAGATGGCTTATCAGACCAGTCGTATTGTTGCCGGCGGCCGCACCTGGCTTGAAGATACCCCAACGGCTTTTGATACTCCTTACGAGGTTCCTTATGATATCGGCGCTACCCAGGAAAGCCCCAGCCGTATTTATCAACCCCTTCCTTTGAATAATAACTGGGTATTCGGCGGTCTGGCTTCAGGCAGCACAGGCGTTGCTGTTGTCGGCGGAGAAGACTGGGTCGGCGGTTTAGGCGCCTGCGGGGACCAATGCACCCAAGAGTGCATTGGTGACACAGCGTGTTATTCAGGAGTCGGAGATTTTAACACCCTTTGCAGCTGTTACCAGGCTTGTTTTTCAGAATGTAATTGTTTAAGGCAGATATCGCCCATGACCACTCTCTATGCGTCGCAAATAAGGGATATTTGCGGCCCGGATAACGATTGTAATGTTTCTACTTGCGTTTATTCCGATTGTGAAACTACTGCCGGCTGCGGTCTTGCCTGTAATATGCGCTGGAGCGCGCAGAGGATGCGGGATGCCGCAGAGCGCTGCGATGACTTTTGGGACGGGCCGTGCAACTGGTTTGGCGGCGGAAGGTCAGCCAGGCAGCTTAGAGCAGCGGCAAAAGAACTTATCAGGATGGCCTGGCAGCAGGAAATGGGAGCAAGGTTGTCAGGGCGTTCTTCCGTGCGTTTACAGCGTTGCTGTGAGATGCAGACTGATCTTTTAGCAGCGCAGTGCATGGAAACCGCGCAGAGTACAAATGAATGCGATGCCAATTGCCTGGAGGCCGCTATTGATGTTTTTTATGCATGCGTAGAGCGGGGAGTTGATATGGGAATGGTTACCGTTCATCTTGACGGCCCTTGTTTTGTAGAAGCGGAAATCCATAATACTTTTTGCGCTGTTGCATGCATGACCGGGGAAAACGTACCTTGCGAGGACAAAGTAACGACGCACATTAACGGCTTAAATAGTCAGATAGATGCTTATGAACAGATTATTGAAGATAATGAAGATCTTGTAGAAGAAATAGGGGATGTGCTTGCGCAGGCCGCAGCTGCTGCAAGCACAGCTTGTGCTTATAGCAATGATACTTCCTGTTATGCCGCGGCAAGAAACGATTACTGCATGAACAACTGTTGCCGGGGAGGGGCTTGGGGCAGGGCTTGCGATGAGCCTGCGGAAAACTGCGATAATTGCGCGGGAGATGAGTCTTGTCCTGCGTGCGGGCTTTCCCAGCTTAGCGCCAATGTCCAGGCTCAAAATGAAAACTTTGAAGAGGCGATATTAGCGATGCAGGAGGCGATCGCGGCTTTGCCGGCCTGCTGCGATGAAGCCGTTGCGATCGTGCAGGACAGGTGCATCAGTAATATAATCAATAACCTATAATTAAAAGAGATGCTGCGATGATCAAGATATCCCGGAATAAAGCGCGTTATGAAAAAGGCCAGATATTCCCGTTTCTTATTGCCGTATTGGTAGTCATTTTGATCGCAATAATGATTACGGTCAACCTTGGCCAAGTCGGGATGCTTAAGGTTGATACATCCAATGCGGCAGATGCCGGAGCGCTTGCCGCGGCCAGCACTTTAAGCGGTTATTTGTTGGGTTTTGGCCTAAAAAGCGATTTTATGGAAGCGCATATGATCACTACCGAAATCTGGGCGGTGATTAACTTTCTGGTGCATTGCGGGGATGGGCCTTATGGCTGGATAGTCGGACTGGTCCTGGCGCTTATCACCCATATCGCCGGCATGATCAAGAACTTCATAGAATATTTTATCGCGCTCACCGAAGGTAAAATGGCTTGGGGCCAGGCGAAAAAAACTGCTTTTCAGTATGCTTTTCAAAACGCCGGGGTAGATGAGGTGCGGCCGACTTTCCGGCAGTTCCTGGAGGGCGTATATGGGATTTCCGGCGATGAAATAAACGATGTTTCGCCGGCAGACATGGCGCATTACTACAATGTTTATTCCATTGGCGATGATCCCAATAACGCCGGCTTAAGAAGCCTGATAAAGCAATATACGCAAACCGGATTTAACAAATATATGGAAGAAGCCAGGTATTGGAGATGGGGAAAGATCGCGCCGTGGGAAGGGACTTTTCCGCCGCGCGTGACTTCCGGTTACGGGTGGAATGATGATGGCACAAACGTCTGTACGGGCAGTAATGATTGCAGGGTTAATGAAGGCGAAGCGTATAAAAATTACGAAAACTGGGTAGAAGTTGAAATAATGGGTAACATAATGTATCCCCTTGATATATACAGCCCGCTTGCCGAACTTTTTGAAGCGGCCAGGGACCGGATCCTTGATGCGATTGAAGATGCAGATATGTGGGGCTGGGTAGAAGATATAGCCGATTTCGTCGTCAATCTGATATTCGGAATTACTGCCGGATCTACGCAATTTACTTTTCCCGCCGGCTTGGAAATGAGCCCCATAGTGCCCAATACAAGACAAAATCCCATGCATGTCTGGGTCAGGCGCTACAAGAAGAATAAAGATATTGGACTATGGAATTTTGATTATGGAACCAGCGAATCGTATGCCCAGGGACGCGCTTTTGGCGAAAGAGGAACTGAAGATATTACGCCTGCATTAAGCGGCCAGATATCGGGATTTATAACCCAATGGATTGACAGCGGAGATAAGCCGGAAGTAGATGACATGTATGACATGTTTGATACCAGTCAGCATTTGTTTGAAACCGAAATTTCATACGCGAGGTAGAACTATGCTTAGACAAAAGAATATCTTGATTGCGGCAGTTGTTTTAGCATTGATCACGGTATTTTGCCTGCCCGGTTTTGCGCAAGCCAATGTTGATTTTGAAGTGCCGGTGCCCGAAGGCAGTAGTTTAGTAGAAGATAGGGATATTGCTATGGGGGGCAGGCAGATAAAGATAAAGGTTTATACTGCTCCCGTGAGCAGCGCAGCCATCCTGGGCTATTACCGGAGTTTTTTCAGCCAACAGGGGTTCCAGAAAATCCTGGATAAACCCGAACCGGAGTTAAACAAGCACCTCTTGCGTTTTAAGCAAGGTGATGCGGTAGTTGCCATCGGTGTCTTGAATAAGCCCGGGATAAACAAGATAGTGATTGCCCGTTATTTGCAGAAAGCCGGCCAGCTTCCTCCGGAAAAATCCGGCGTTTCTTTGACGGAGCTTTTTTCTATGGTGCCGAAAAAAGAGGCTGCAGGCAAGGATTTGGCAGCTGTGCCCCGCCCGGATAATAGTATCAGGGCGGCTTTTACGGAGCGCGGCGATCATACGCAGCTTTTGTATATCGCGCCGATGAACGCAGTATCCGTAGTTGATTTTTACAAGAAAGAAATGGAAGCCCAGGGATGGGAGTTAAAAAGGGAGGTTCTCGGCTCTGAAGGCCTGGGTGCTTACGGGATAGCTAAAGAAGACGCCTTTACCCCGGAAAATCCTATTCTTGAAAGGCCGGGCCATAAGCAGGTCATCCAGGAGATGTCTATACTTGAGTTCAGCGCTGATTTTGGCGACGCGGAAATAACTATTTTACCGGATCCCAGCCAGGCCCCTGCTGGTTCCGTAATTAAAATTGAGTACGATGAAAAATGAAAAAAAATAGCCAAACAATATTGGATTATGTTATACTACTGCTGGTTGTGATTACTGCCTTGATGATCATGGGGCATTATGTGAGGAACAGCCTCTCCGGAAAAATGCGCGAAGGCGCAGATGTATTTTCGCAGGGAGAAGTTTACAGCAACGCGAATACGCACATAACGGAGAACACCATAACGAACGAGGGCGGGTCTATAGATATTGACCTTAGCGGCCTTGAAGGTCTTAATCTTACCGGCCTTGATTTCACTTGGCTCAACAACTGGACTTTATTTGATGTTGATTTTGGCGGCTGCCCGTTTTGTTGGTAAGTAAGTCATAAGCCGGAAAATTAAAAAAACGGAATAATGGTATTTGTCGGCATACTCATAGCTGTTTTTCTTGCCCTCTATATGCTTTCCGATTATTTTATGGAAAGCGTCATCCCTTCCCTGACCGGTTATTACGGTGAAATTCAATTAAGGCGCACCGGTAAACTCAGGGGCCAACTTGAAGAATCATTTATTTTCTGGGAAAAAAAGCGGCTGATGTTGATTTCGCTTGCCCCGCTTATCTTCGGCGGTATATCTTTTCTTTTACTCCGCCACGTCCTTGCCGCGGCTGCCGGGTTTTTACTGGGGTTTGCTTTCCCGGGATTTATGGTCAAAATGGCGTATCAGGCAAGGATGAAAAAGTTCCAGGGCCAGCTGGTTGATTCGTTGATCATGCTTTCTTCGTCGCTGAAAGCGGGTTTGAGCTTTATCCAGGCAATAGAGGTTATGTGCGAAGAAATGCCCGCTCCCATATCACAGGAATTCAAGCTGGTTTTGAAAGAAAACCGCTGGGGCTTAAACCTTGAAGAATCCCTAAAAAGACTACGTAAGCGCGTGCCGCTTGAAGAGGTCAATCTCCTGGTCAGTTCTATCCTCATTGCCCGTGAATCAGGCGGCGAGCTGCCCAAGGTCCTTATGCGGTTGACAACTACTATACGCGATAACATTAAATTAAAAGAAAAGATCGCCACTCTCACATTGCAGGGAAGGCTGCAGGGCTTAATCATGATGTTTTTGCCTATCGGCTTTAGCTATTTTGTTTCCAAGCAGAACCCCGAGCATTTTGTGGTAATGTGGCAGAATGCCACGGGCAGGATGTTCATTATGATTGCCGTAGGGCTGCAGATCGTCGGCATGGTCTTGATAAAGAAGATAAGCACAATACGCATATGATGCTCTATATAATTCTCGCCCTAATCGCAAGTTCAGTATTCCTAATTGTTTACGGAATTTTTGAAGCAAGGCAGGTGCCCCGGCTGCAGTTATTTAATAATATGCCGCGCCAGAAAAAAGGCGGCTTTGAAAGTATTAAAAAGTCAGCGGCTTACGGCCTGTTGTTGAGGCAAACCGGATTTATTACCCGGCCGTTATTAAAGCTGCCGTATTTTGTGAACTTGCAGGCGCAGGCAGACGTATTAAAGATAAACATTGACCTCCCCGCGTTTATTCTATTAAAGTTGATCGTGGGCGTCATTGTTTCTTTCTTAGTCTTTAGATTGCTGTCTCCGACCTATGCCATAATCGGCCTTTTGGTGGGGTTTTTCGTGCCGGATTTTTTTATGTGGAACAAAGTCAAAGAAAAGAAAGACGCCATTGTCAGGATCTTTCCGGAAACAGTTGACCTTTTGGACATGTGTATTAATGCCGGAGCGGATTTCCTTTCCGCTATTAAATGGGTGGTGGAAAAAAGCGACCCCAATCCATTTATTGAGCAGCTTTCTATTGTCTTAAGCGAGATCCAGGTTGGTAAAACCCGTTCGCAGGCGCTCAAGGACTTGGGCAACAGGCTCAAACTTCCCGATATCAGTAGTTTTGTGCGCACGATAATCCAATCGGAAAGAATGGGTACTTCCATTGAAGAGGCGTTCGGCAACATGTCCCAAGATACGCGCGAAAAGCGCTTCCAGTCCGGCGAGAGATATGCCATTAAGGCTTCGCTGAAGATCCTTTTCCCCTTGCTTTTTTGTATCCTGCCTGCTATATTAATCGTAGTTGCCGGCCCGGTTATTATTAAATTTACCTCGGGCGAGCTGATCCCCAAGAATTTCTAATATAGGTTAAGGTTAGGGTTATGAAGCCGGTATGGTAGTTAGGTTAGGGTTAAGTGTCAATAACCTAACCTTAACCACTAAACCATACCGGTATCCTTACCCTAACCATACACTATGAGATACAAACTATTTTTTCAAAAGTCATATAGTCTACTAGTACTGCTGCTTTGCCTTGCCGGGTGTACTTCAGAATGGACCCGCTACGTTAATAAAGAACATAAGCTATCCATACTCCTGCCTGCTTCGTGGGAAAAAGAAGAAGGGGCTTTTAAGACCGTGATTATTGCCTTAGCGCCCCTTGATACAACCAAGCCCAAGCTTTCCCGTGTCCGGACAAATATAAACGTTATTGCTTCCGAATTGCCTACACCCGTTGATGTAAGCACGCTTTTTGAATTGAATAAGACCGAGCTAGGCACTAAGCTGGCGAGGATGGATGAATTCCTTGAAGGTGATATATATGCGGGAACTCTGCGCGGTAAATGGCTGTCTTTTGAGGGGTTACTGCGCGAGGCGAGAGTGAAAATAATCAGCGGCATCTGGGTAAAGGACAGGCGCGTTTATAGCGTTACTTGCACTGCCCGTACAGATGAGTTCGCGAAATACGATCCGTTATTCCAGAAGGTACTGCGCAGCCTGCGCGTCAAATAAGTAGGGACAGAGACTACTTTTCTTCGGTTTTATCAAGTATCCTGCTATGAAGCCTCGATTCTTTCCAAAATTATGTGTTTTACTGCTGTTGGTGCCTTTTCTATGCAGCTGTGAATTCGGCTGGAAACAGTATATTAACGAAGATAATGATTTTTCTATATTATTGCCTGCTTCATGGGAAAAACAAGAAGATGTGTTTGATGCGGCATTGATTGTCTTGGCTCCCGTAAAAGGCAAAAATAAAAACCCGCCGGTCAGGGCGAATATGAATATCATCGTCGCTGACTTGCCGGCAAGGGCGGACCTGGATATAGTTTTTGATTTTAACAGAACCGAGCTTTCCAGCAAACTGGCAAGAATAGACGATATCATTGCAGGCGATATCTATGCCGGTCCATTACTCGGCAGGCAGGTTTCATTTGCGGGCCTGCTTAGCGGATTCCAAGTGAAGATAATCAGCGCCAACTGGGTAAAAGGCAGGCGCGTTTATACCGTTACCTGCACCTCCGCCCTAAATGAATTCCCCAAATACGAGAAAACATTCAAAAAAATGTTCCGCACCCTGCGTATTAAGTAGTTCTTCCAAGAGTAGTTAAATCTAAGTTGTAATCGTTAGGTTTAGTAATTAGGTTATGGTAAGGAAGCCGGTATGGTAGTTAGGTTATGGTTAAGTATAAAACCCGGATCGTTTTTTGAATTTAGTCCAAGACATTGACAGCTTATATAATTGCCTGCCCGAGATATCATATGAAGTAATAAGCTCATCGCATAGTTGCATATTTATGGCATAGGAATATATATCTTTACACTGATTTAGACTCACTACCGTTTCATTACATTCTCCCATAGCATCATCAAGGTATTTTTGAAACCCCATTTTTTGGTGTCTCTTGGCATAGCCTTCAGCTATCAATCTTGGGATAGCCTTACATGATCTCGCCAGTTGGTCTTTTAAATCATATTTTTCGTTATCAGGTAATCTCGGGATAATTTTTGTCATTACCTCTATGGCAGCTTTATAAGTGTTTTGGTACACATTCAAATCACAAAAACTTCTAATTGGTTTTTTAATTTCCATAATTTGGTCCTATTTCTTCAGCTAGACTTAGAATACGATCGCCTTCTGTAATAATAGACGAATAAACAGAATAAATCTAACTCAAAAACATGTCATTTTAACCTAACCTTAACCCTTTAAACTATACTGGTTTCTTTACCATAACCTTAAACATAACCTGGGGAGTGTTATCAAGTACTTCAGTTTGGACATTAAAAATAAACGTTTTTTAAATGTCCAATCTATTTTTAATCGTTAAATAATGTCCAAACTGGAATAAATTGGTTAAGTCAGCTTATAACCTAACCTTAACCGCTAAACTATACCGGTATCCTTGCCCTAACCTTAACCATAACCAGGCTTATATACATAACTGAAGAAAGCGTTATCAATATCCGTATCTTTATACCTTGATAGATATATGCTTTGTGCTATACTTTTTGTGCTAATTATTTAAATATAAAAGTAATATAAATATATATGATGAATCCAACCTCATTACTTGAAAGAAGAAAAATGACAAAGGCCGGATTTTTTACTTTCGGGTTTCTTAGAAAACAAAAATGGCTTAGCGTGATCCTGGCGCTGGCCTTTTTGCTTAATACTATTTCACCTGCTTTTGCGCGCGAGGGAAATTCCGGCAGACGGACTTCTCTTGAAATGTACGGCCTCGGCGCATTAGCCGGCTCCGCTTTAGGCGCCTCTATCCTTATCGGTTATGAAACCGGCCAATGGTGGGGCGTTGCCGCTGCCGCAGCCGCAAATATGGCAAGCGACCTTACCGGCCTTGTGATGTATTACTATTTTTATGAGAGCTACGGGGAAACCGCAACAGTATTCGGAAAAGAACTTAAATTCGGCAATGTAGAAATTAGCAAAGGAATGCTTTATTCAATGTATGCCGGAACGATCACCGGCGCGCTTGTTGGTATTGTGGGAGGCCTGGCCTCTGGTGCTTCCAGCGGCGCAAGTTCAAGCCTTGAAAGCGGCGCAAGTTCAGGCATTGAGAGTGCTGCTGCTAGCGCCGGGGAAGGTGCTGTGTCAGGCGCGGCTACCGGTGCTGCGTCAGGCGCGACATCTGGTGCTGTAGCAGGCGCAGCCAATAGCGTGATTACAGCTATTGTGAATGCCGCAAAAGCCCTCTGGCAAGCTATCGTGAATGCAGCCAAAGCCATTTGGACAGCGCTTAAAAACGCTTGGCAAGCTATCGTGAAATTTTTTGATCGTCCTCTTAAGGAAATATTAAAGTCAGTCGGAAAAGCCCTTTGGGAGAACGTATTAAAGCCGATTTTAGAGCCTATCTGGAAGAATCTCATTAAGCCTATCTGGAACTTCATTACGCACCCCATTAGGACAATAAAGGATTTTTTTGCTAGAATCGCGAAAACTGCGGCAGACAACAATATTAATTGGTTAAGAGCAGCAATAAGAGTTGTGTATAAGCTTGATAAGCTTAAACCCGGCAGCGTTGCCAATCCTTATATCCGTTACGGAGCAGAACGCTCTTTTGGAGCTGCGTTTGCGCATTTAGTAGGCGACCTGGTTATTAATACGGCAAAGCTGTTTTTCAGAGAAACAATAAAGCAGAACCTTGAGAAAGGATTTGAGATCACGATTGGTAAAGGTAAGAATAAGAAAACGCTCATTGCAATTGACGAGCAAGATGAAACTATCGCCGAGATCGCTGCCGATATCGCAACCATATATTTTTCAGCATGTATCACTCCGACAGTAAGGATACTTTTGGGCAACTTAATGCACGTGTATGGAGGCAAGGGCAAGTTTGTTCTTGATAACCAGGGCGGATACTTAAGTAAGGAAGGGGAAGGCTTTATTGATGAGGGCGTAACCTATGAAATTGACGCAGTAGAGATGAATTCTCAGGAAATCAACAGGCGCCTGGAAGCCAAGCAAATTAAGGGTGACGCAATGGTGAAAGTTACCCGTGACGGAAAAACCGAAGAGATAAAGGCTGAAGCGGTAGCCAATATGTTAAACGGCAAGAATTACACCGTTACCCTGCAAGCCGACGTAACTTTAAACGGCGAAACCGTGAAAGCCGGCACAAAGATAGCCGTTAATGCGACAGAGTTTACTAACCTTTGGCAGCAGGAAGGCGTGATCAACAAATCCGGTTCCGTAGATGTCACTAATACAGATGGAGTAACGCAGCAGATCAGCGCGGAGGCGGCATACGCAGGCGCAGTTAATATTTTGAGCGCCAGTTATACTGCCGGGATTACCATAGCCGCCCACGACTATTTCCAGATGCGGGAAAGTGAAACGATCAAAGAAGGCAGCACGCCTGTGCGCGTTACTTCTGCCGACAAAAAAAATCAGGTTGATACTACTGCCAAAGAATTAGACGGCGTTTTTAACGATACCTATGTGCAGCTGGAAATGGCCCGGCGGCTGGAAAATAAAATCATTACTTTTCAAGACGCTGCCACCGGCGAACTGCATGAAATGAAAATGAGCGAGGTTGCCCGGGAAATAGCCCCGAATAAAGACGGCACAGTAGGCGTACAAAACGATAACGGCACTTATAGCGTAGTAATAAACGGCAAGGAAGTTATAGTTGACGCTGCCACATCTGCTCAACTGCACAGCAATCTTGTTGCCTACGCTACTATCATGGCAAGCAGTGCCCATCAGACCGCGCTCGCCTTAACCGGTGGACTCTTAAACGACATTCACGGCAATCCCGTAAGCAGTAAACCGCTTAAGGCAGGCTTGCAGACCATGCGCAGCATCGGCCTGCATCCTCTTGTCGGCGCGGGAGTAAAAATACTTGCTTTGAAATTGATGAAGTACCGCACGCATTACGGCGATGAAAGCGGCCGCGTTGCGGAAAACGCGAAAAAAATGGCAATTGCTGATTTCTTCGGCAATCTTGCTTCGTCAGCAGTGGCCAATTCCTCGCGTTTCAATACTTGGTATGCCGGCACAGATGAAAATCCATATGTGCAAAGGGGCGACTCCGGTGAATATTTAGGCAGGGAATATGCCCAGCGAATGGGCAAAGAATTTGTTACACAAACCGCCCTATTGGCCAATGAATTAGCTTGGGCAAATTATTGCAAGAAAAAAGACATTACTCCCGATGCGTTAGATGAAGTAAGGCATCTGGCAGCAGGTTCGCTTGTTAGCGGCTTGGTAGATGCAATTTACCGCCGCGATCCCGGCACCGTAGAGAAAAAAGACCAGGTGCTGGTAGAAACCAGCGGTATGGCATCTGGCAACGGAGAGCTTATGTTTGTAGACCGCGACAGCCTTACCGAGAGCACATATGACAAAGATACCTTTTTATTCAAGGTTAACGGCGAGGACCTAAGAGGTAAAATCAGAACACTTGATAATAAAGAAAAAGTATTCCTTAATGAAGATGACGTTCTCTTTGTCGGCGCCAAGGCGCCCGACGACAACAAGAAGTGGTCTGCGGTAACATGGCAGACGAATAACGCTTCTGTAAAAACAGGCGGGCAGGTATCTTATAATGTTACATACGACGTGTCTTCCCGGCTTAATGATCCTCAATTCCAGAGCAGGCAGAATCTGACCGCTGGCAAGTTTGTAAAGAGCGTGGCGCAGGATTTCAATAACCATTTTATACAGGCGGCCGCGCGCAGCAGCCTGTATTTATCTCCGATGTTTACGCCCGGCACAGGCCCGGCAGGATTTTTGGCGCAGCAGCAGATGCAGGACCAGTGGATCCAGCACATCCAAGGCATGGCGCAAGGCACTGGCCCGGGAATGCTGATGGCCAACCGCCTTGGCGGCAACATGCGCTATTATGCCAATATGAACGTTGCCGATTCGCTCGGCGCGGCAATCACCAATCGCTTTATGCGCCAGGAGCTGCGTTCTTATGCTACCTTCATGACTACGCAAGAAAAACTCCAGTATTTGCAGGTTACAGAAGAGAAAAATCTGAAACGGAAAGTAGAATTATTGGGTAGCCTGCGGGCTTTTAATAAAGAATATGGCGGTGACATTAATAAATTGAATGCAGACATAGAGCAGGCGAATATAGATCTGGCAACAGCGGAACAGGCCGGGCGCGTTGATGAGGTCAATACCATGCGCAAAGCGCTGGAGACGATGTACGGCATGGTAATAGCTGCAGATGAAGTTTTAAAGAAAGCTTACAGCCTGCAAATCGTCCGCGCTAACGAAGTTTATAGCCTTCCCGCAGAGGCGCAGTCAAGAATCTTTAATGATTTAATGCCGGAAGTAATAGACGGCCTGCAAGCGGACGTAGATGCCTCTGCTTATAAGATTGGGGCCATGGAAAGGGCTAAGGGTTCGCTGGGCATACTCTCCAGCGTGCCTATCCTCGGCGCAATGATCCAGTCAGCCGTGCTTTCTAACCTGGCGACATCAACCGGCCAGGCGCAAGGCATAAATGATTTTATTATCGGCGGTATAGTTGATTATAATGTTGACCGCACTTTTGATATCTATGCGCCGATGAGCGGCTATACGGCAGGGGCGCTGGAAAGCACGGTAGATAACAGCGCGAAAACAACGCAGATGAGTGAAAAAGATAAACAGGCTTTCCGTTCGCTTTTAAAAGATCCCGAGCTCAGGAAGCGCAGCGAGCTTAGAAGCAATTATTCAATGTCGGTTGCCGGGGTTTATCAGGGCAGTGAAAGCTACGCCAATACTCCGCTTTTGAATGCAAGCGGCATCTCGCAGGAGGTAAGGTCAACAAGAATGGAGCTTAGGGAAGCCGAGACCGGCGGTAAGGCGCTGGTAGTAACAGATTCTACAAAAATAGATGCCATTAACGTGATTAAAGAAATGAGAAAAAATAACCCGAATGTTGAGGCATTTACTTATATACCGGAAGATAAGGATAAAACACCGGAGCAGGTTGAAACTGCGCTATATGAATTAAAGACCGGCAGGGTGTTGTTCTCCGATTATGGCCTGACCAGTCGCACCACAGTTGATCAGTTCGGCCGCGCCGTAGAAACCAGGCATTATGCCCCCGACTTTGTTTTTAGCGATATCGGGAGTGAATGGCAAACCGGCATAGAGCAGGATGTGATCACCCGGCATTATTACGGGCCGTTTGGCCACGCGGTTTCCATTACTACCGACTATACGCAGATAGGGGTTCCTGATGCGGATAACTGGCCGGGAGCAAAAGATTGGACTATCGGCATGGGCAAGGTATGGAATGATCTGGCCGCGGAATTCAAGGTTGTCGGCGTAACGCCCGAGCAGCTTGCCGGAAAATTAGGCATTGAACTCACTGGCCAGGAAAGCGCAGAAGAGCTGCAGGTTAAATTCACCAGCTTTCTGCAGGAAAAGCTCAAAGAAGGGCCTGATGCGATTGAGAAAATTGATGCAGATATTAAAACTTTTGCCGGTAGCTTAAATGTTGAGCCGAAGAATATCGGCGGCGATTTCAGCAATTATATTCCTAAGATCAAAAAATATGTTTATGCTACAGATCCCAAGACAGGAGAATACCGTACTGATAAATCCGGCCGCTTAATCCCTATCGGCAGCGTGCTTAACGCAAAGGCGGCGCAAACTCAGCGTTTCCTTGCTGCAGCGCAAAATTTAAGGGAGGGCAAACCTATAGAATATTCATACGCAGGTAAGGAGGATTATCAGGTAACCGCCCTCAAGGTTCCTCAAGAAGAAATTGATAAGAGCAGGGCTCTTGTGACCCAGGACATGCTTGAAGAATTTGCCGGCTTTGCAACAGACGTATACGGTAAAAAGGTCAGGGCAAAGGATATCAACATGAATACGCCCTGGGGCGGCATCCTTGCGTATATGGCGGTTAACCCGCAGCCGGATGGCCGTAAATGGTCAGAGCTGACAACTGATGAAAAGCAGGACATCTTTGCGGGTGTAACTGCATGGAGGCTTCTAACCTACGGATTATACGCAGAGGATCCGAACGTAAAGCAAACCATTCCTAATAATCAAAGCACTTTGACCCTTTTCTTAGGCAGCGGCGCTGATCAGATCCGCGGCGCCAACTATTTATACGTGCCTGCGATCGCCGGGCAGAAAATGGAACCTTTGAAAACTACCCTAACCGGGCCCGAAGGCTATTATCAGCCGGTTTCTGTCGGCCCGAATTACAGCTACGATATCAGTATTTATTCTACCGGAGAGGGCAAGACCCCGTATTCCGGGCCAAGCCACAGGGCCAGCGTCAGCGATATTAATTCCGGCCCCGCGCTCAATGCCGCTGCGCAGTACACGCTTCCGACAGATGCCGTTGAGCGGCAATTGCAGCAATTGGTTTATAACTTTGCAGCTACCGATTTTAAAGGCGCTGACCAGCGCGCAGAATTGATCGGCTTTATGAAAAATGAACTGGGTATAGACGAAGAAGATGCTATTGCAAAAGTAGATAGGTTAAATTCAAGAGAATATGGTAGAGAATTTTTGGAAGGCATACAGGAAAAAGTAGATGAATCCAGGATCAACCTTGATAAGATCACGCAGGCGCCGCTTACGCTTACTGCTACTACTGCGCAAACAGAAACTCCAAAACTAAAAACTCAGGCTCTTCCCAATATGTCTTTTCCGGATTTAGATAGAACTAAATGGGCAATGCAAAGGCTTGAGGGCCAGGATTTAGAAGTATATACCGCGGTGCAGAATAAACAACAGGAATTAAATAGCAATTTAAACCGCGACCTGTCTAATGTCAAACAAATGCAGTTCTTTGAATATAAGGATATTGGCGGCAGGACACTGATGCTTCCGACATGGGGCATGAGTATGGGTTCTGTTTTGCAGACGCGGGATGATGCTATGGCAGCTGCCATAAATCAGGAAGAATTAAGGTTCAGCAAGCTCATGGCCTATAATTATGACAGGCAAGGCATAGAAACTTCCATTGACAAAGGCTACAAGGAAGCGTTGGTTAGCGGCAATGATTTCCTTACTAACATGTTCAAAGAAACCAAGACCCTTCCCATAAACGGCCATAGCTTAGTAATGGAGCCTAATAATAATGGCATGTTGGGAGCTTTTTACGATCGTTCAACTACGGTTTATGTGCCGGGAGAATATGGCAGCTATGACGCCGCACTTCCCGAGGGTACCTACAAGTATGACGGAAGGGGTTCTGCGGATGTTATTCAGAGAAGCCAATTAAGGCTAAAAAATTCAGAAGAAGCAAAATTGGTCCCGTTAGACGGCAGGTCTACTTCTACGAACACGGCCGCGGCGCCGGTAATTAATAATCCGCCGGTACAAACAGCGCCTGCGCCGGTTACAGGCCCTGACCTGCAGTCGCAGGAAGCAGAGCTTAAACCGCTTAAGCCTATCGTAAAACCTATACCAAACAATATTGATCAATCAATCCCGCTGTCCCGGGCATATCCGCAGCAGCAACCTGTAAGTGTTAATACAACCGTGCCTGAATTGACCGACGAGCCGGCAGTTGAAACAATAAAACAGGAAACTGTAACCGTACCCCAATATGACCTAAAAGATTACATCCAGCTTGAAACAGCTGTTTTGAATATGGCCCCTACCCTAGGCGTAGGCGACATCGGCTTCTTATCCCAATGCGCTCAATATGGAACAATCGATAGCGATAATATCAATAAGATCGTGCCTTTGTTTGCAGAAGCAAGAAAAAATGGCGCGATTGATGATATGGGGTTAGTATACCTAGAGCAGTTTATGTCTATTAAAAAGATACCAATAGTACCAGAGGGCTCTGTTCGAGAAGGTGACGTTACAGCACTTGCTTTGGCAGAAGAAGAAGCTCTCAAGCAAGGAAATGTAGTAGAGATCCCTCCTATCATAACTTCGGAAAATTCCGAGGCATTTTTTACCACAATAGGCAATCAAGATTTTGTCAATAGATTAGGGAGGAATAACGAAGCTATATATGGATTCTACTCGGCTTTGAATAAACTATCGGATAGCGGTAAGGTATCTCCAGACAATCTGTTGAAAGTCACGGATTATTTACGCGATCATCCAGACGAGATTGAGTATTCCCGCAGAACCGGTGAGCTAAGAGGTTTTGAGAAATAAAACTAATAAAAATATTAAATTAATGTCCAATCTGAAATAAAATCGCTTATAAATGTCCAATCTAAAATAAGAGTCTTAATTCCAATATTGGTTAAGTCATTAGGTTAAGGTTAAGAGGCCAGTATGGTAAATAGGTTATGGTTAAGTGCCAAATAACCTAACCTTAACCCCTAAACCATACCGGCTTCCTGACCCTAACCTTAACCTAATTACCCTTTTATTACCAATAAGTTTTAGCTCTCCTTAAGAAGAAAACGCTACCAAAAATCACCGACAAAATTCTTGACAACTACTATATATATGTTATATTTAGAGTGTCATTCCTGAACAATATTACCGAATAGAAAAATGAAGTTCGGTTTTTATATTGCTACTTAATAATGAGTTTTAAAAAGTACCGCTAAAACTCACAAAAAAAATGGAAAACCCGGCTAACAAAGCTGAAAGAAAAATGGGGGAAAGGGGGAATTTGTCGGTTCCCCTTTTCTATTTAGGTACTAATAAGAAACAAGAAAATCTTTCAGCGGTCGTTGATGAGCCACAATTTAAATCCAAGTTCAAAACCTGGATCAGAGTTGTGGCTTTTATTGTGGTCGCGGTATTCCTGCCGGAGCAGGTAGCGCAGGCAGTAGAATATGATTGGCGCGTGCTCTGGCAGAAGCCGGCGGCAATGGGCAATGCGTTTGCGCCTGCGTATTTGGCGGACACAAAGAACCTTGATATCCCTATTGCCGTAAGAAACATCCTCAAAGACGTTGCCGGCAAACCGATCACATCAATAAAAATTTCTCCTACGCTTACAGTTGACCTGCCCAAGCCACTGAATATTTCCAAACAAAGAATTGAAGAGATCTTTAATTGGCTACAGGGCAGGCCTTGCGGTTCCAAGGCGCTGTATGATCTATTAAGTTATGGCGGCGCCAAGGCAACAGAGCAGGATATTGCCGTATTCGCCCTGACCGTGGATATCTTAAGCGGTACAGTCAAGCCAGAGGGTAACCCGGAAATAATCAAAAATTCCCTCTACGCCTTAGCTAAAGCTTCCGAATTTTTCGGCGTTAAACTTTATCCGGCCAAGGTTAATAACCAAACACCTAACACCCAGCACCTAACACCTTTTATTGTCCACTTGAGCAATGATCACTATGTTCTCGTTACCAACATCACTCCGGAAAAAGTTTATTATATTTCAAACCACAAAGAAGAATTCATCCCCACGGAGAAATTTAATGCCAGATTCACCGGCTATTGTTTGGTATCTGAGATAAAAGGCAGCCTTGAAGCAATAAGCGAAGAAGAGGCCAAGAAAATAAAAGGCGCCAGCGATTGGGGCGATAATTATAGCTATGACGCCGGCACTTATGGCTCCAACAGCTATTACACCAACAATTATAGCAACAACTACAATTACAATAATTATAATTCCGGCTATACCGGATTTGATTACCGCCGCAATAATGCTAATCTTAATCTTAACCCGTTCGGCGTTAACTTGACGTTAAACAACGGCTCAAGGCAGCAAGCCATACAGCAGGTCTGGGGTTTTGAAACCCGCTATAACCAGCCCAACACAAAAAATTATGCCAGTTTTTATACTAGCCTTAATAAGCCGATAACCGGCTATTATAAAGATAGCGGCAAGGGCCTTGTCTTAGACAAAGGCAAATTTGGCAATACCTGGCTTACTCCGGGAGGCAGCTCCATTTCTACCCCGATCACCGGTATTAACAATTGGCAGATCGGCAGCAATAGCGGGGCGGTAGCGTATAAGACAGCGAGCAAGGATTTTGCTAAATTTGACGACCGGATGACGGTTTGGGTAGGCTCAACGCCAAGCGCAGTATTTGCCCAGAGTTTGAATTTAAATAAAGAATCGTTCTACAAGAGTAATTTTGAGACCGGCACAAATCTGCCCGTATGGCATTTTACGCCGATGATGAATACTTTCTTTAACCCGGAAGAGATCGGCAAGGCAGGCGCAGGTTATACTCCGCCGATCGGCGCTCCTTCGCCCGTAGCTTCACAGTTTTCCATTAATCCCGTAAAAGCAAGTAACGGCAGCGCCATAGGCGTAAAAGACGGATTTTTTGCCATGGGCGGCCTGAAAGATAAGCCATTCCAGATCAACCTTACCAATGCCGGTGTAACTATCAGGCCGGGCAGCACCATCGGGGTGAGTACAGATTATAAAAGTGTAGCCGGAAGCACAGCCGCATTTAATAAATATTTTATTCCCGGTCAGCAATTCAATCTTGAGTCCGGCGTTGAATCCCAATTCCATTTCCAACCGCAAGTGCAGTCAGGCAGATCCTTGGTGTTACAGCCGGGTAAAGGCGTTTTAAGCATGGCCAATACCGGCCGCGATGACGTGCGCTTTGTCGGCACCGGATATCTGCAGGGTTTTGATAAGACGTACAGCGCTGCCATATTTACCCGCGAATTAAAAAAGGATAATTGGAAAATTGATTTTAAAGATGAGATGCCGACTTTAAGCAGCTTGAATAAAGCGGCGAAATCAGCCGGAGAATTACGCAGCCGCACCAGTGAAGGCTTTGAAAGAATAGCCAAGATCCAGAATTGGCATGGTCAGGATGATGTCATTACGGGTTTTAGGGCGCAGGGCGACTGGGTCAGGCCGATCACAACTTTGCCCGGAGCTGCTGGTGAAGATAATAAGCGCTATGACAGCTGGGTAGGCGGCACAGGCACGATCGGCAACCTTGGTAAGGAAACCTTAGAGTTGCATAAGGCCCAGTTCAATATGGGCGTTACCAAAGACGGCCTTGATTTTACGCCTACACTCTGGGGTAAATGGAATATCCGCGATAACGCGGTAAAGATCCAGGGTTTGAATTTCCGCGGAGAAAAACTCTTCAATGCCAAAGACGGATTTTATTCCGACAGAAAATTAGATGTAGATATTTACGAGATCCTTGACCGCGACAGCCATGGCATTATTACCCGTGCCCCGCTTGTATCCGCAGCGAAATTAGCCACCTTTACTCCGAAGAGCGGATGGAAAGAGCTGCCGCGTTCGTCTGATACGCAATTCAAGTCAATAACTCAATATACACAGTCTCCTGATACCGGCGAACTGCAAACAATTAACCGTGCCCTTGGAACCTTGACTAAAGATAATAAGATCCTTATTGATAAAATTGTTTATAGCGCAGTGGAAGTTCCGGAAGCGCAACTGGGCGCGGACAAGGCAAGCCAGGCTGGCCTGAACGAAAAGCACCGCATTGCAGCTTGGAACACGAGCCTGTTCGCAGACAAGAAATATACATATTTTTCAGAAAGCGGAGATACTAAACTTCAGCACGCGGCGAACTTAACCTTAAAAATGACTGCGGATAAAAAATATCTCCAGGGCACAGGCCTGGATTATTCGCCGATGTTCCATAATGTCAAGCATACCTTCACCGGCGAGATCAAGGAATTCGTCGGCCAGATAGATACAAAGGGCAACAAGTTCATTTCCGCGATCAGAGAAGACGGCAGGAAGCTCGCCAATAGCAAACAGGTCTATATTAATGCCAGCGGCATTGCTGATACAAAAGGCGTGATGTCAAGATATGAAGCGGCAGCGCCGGATAAGAAATTAAACATCCTGTTAACAGGGCTTACTAACAGGCCGGATGACCCCAAAAATCACGATGAAATTAATTTCTTGGTTCGCCTGCATTCAGTCAATATCAAGGATGGCGGCAAGACCCTTTCAGGCCTCAAGGGCCTGGACGCGCTTTCCTTTAAAAAGGATAAATGGACAAATGTAAGCGCAAGTATTGACAAGGATAATCCGGGCCTCCTGTCTGTTAAGGACATTAAGGGTCAGAAGTATATATTAGGCAATCAGGCATTGCCACATAACGACGCTGAATTTGAAAATAGTTTACGGGATCAGGCAAAGAAGGCTGGCATGGCTGACGCGGATAAAGCCGCAATGGCAGCGGTTGTGGAGCATATTAATAAGATTAACGAAGATTCTCCTGCTGCAAAAATAACCCAGGAACCGGTTCTTGTGCCGACCACCACAATCAGCAATAAGGGTATTGCCGATTCACAGAAGCTCCTCGTAAGCTTAAGTGGCGATTTCCGCGGCGCGGCAGAACAGGATTTAAGAAATGCCGTGATCAAGAATGAATACGGCAAGGATTTTAACCTTGCAGCTGTCAAGGATCCTACCAAAGGCGAAATTCACGCTTATCTGGGCCTGAAATCCGGAACACAAAATAATCCCGCGATCATGCGTTTTAACGAGAGCGGCATCCAGGATTTTGTCAAGGGCACAGGCTACTATCAGGCAAGACAGGGCGATTATCATTATGTAGGCTTTACGAGCAATAATGCAGACCTGCCGGCTGTCGGTTTGCAGTTGAGCCGTATCGAATTTACCACTCAGAAAAACAACGCAGGCGAATATGTCAGCAAGACTGTTGATATTACCCGTTTTACTCCAGATAAAAATGTACTCACCTCTACTTCCGGCGATGTTGGTTTCAGTAAATTACTGCGTTCCCCGGATTCCGGCGCGTTAGCATTTAAGGACGTAAAAGGCATTGATTATTCTGCCACGGTAAACTATGGCTTGAACGGCTCAATGGCTATTCCGCAGCTCCAGGAAACCAGCAAAGAAAAAGAAAAGCAACCTTCCATGATGAAGCGGGAGGATTTATTCCTGCGTTTCGCTAATTGGCTGAATAGATATGCCGCGAATAATAAAGAAGATAAAGCCTTAACTGAATTTGCCGAATCACTGAGGAGCCAGCACGCGGATTATGTGGATAAATCCAATAAGTTAAAATGGATAGAAGTAGGAGATCAATTAATCCTTCAGGTTAAGTTTGATGGGATTGAGGGTAAAATAAAAGCTATTTTTACTGTCGGTAAAAACGATGAGGATCTTTTGGTCGAGTTGGGGCGCGGTAATACCGAGGCTGTTAACAAGGCGTTAGGAGATGGCTATGAAGTAGAGCTGCGCCGGAACGGTGAGTTTAAAAATGTCTATAAATATGACAAAGATAAAAATAAGTATGAAGTATTGGGAAAATTCAAGGATCGTTTCGGAGAAAAACATAAATGGGCCAGGCAACCCAATGTTGAGGACTATCTTGTAGTTAAACAGGTTGAGAATAAAGAGGGAAAGCAGGTCAAACGCAGCGCCTGGGGATTTTTAAGTAACGAGGGTGAGTTTTCTAATTCGCTCAGCCAAAAAATAGCAGATAACGCCGAGATATTCTCCACGGTTGATAAAAAAGGCAGCGTAACAAACACCGCTATTATTCATGCGGCCGCGGGCGACATATCGACTGAATATTTTGAATACAGTGATGGCGGTTACTTTGGGCTTCCCCTGCTTACCTTTACCGCCAACATATCGCCAACGATTACCCATGGCACCAGTGTTTCCGAAACCTCCACGGAAGTCGAAGTTTCCAATAACCTAAAAATAGAAATTAATGAATTCGCTCCTGCCGATAACATTAATAGAGTCGTGACTACTATGTCCCCGGGTGAATTTGAGGCAGCTACTGCGCTTGAGAGCACAGCCTATGCCATCATCGGCGGCCAGGCGGTTCTCATTGATTCCGAAGCGGCTAAGAATGCCGGCAAGGCCCAGATCTTGAATCATCTCCGCAGTGAGGGCATAACAGCAGAAAATATCAACGAAAACAGTGTATCTATAACGTCCTACGGCTCACTCTCAAGGGCATCGTTTAAATTTGATGGCGAAGATCAACAGGGTATGGAATATGAGTTCTATGGGATCAAAAGAAATGAATCCGGAGATGTCTTTATCAAGGTCAATAGATTCAACGCAGCTAATATTAATGACGGTGGATTCTGCATGATCACCAGAGAAGGCCAGGTCCTCAATAGCTACACAACTCCGGACGGGAGAGATTCCATCAGCATAGATCCTTCAACCGGAAATTTCCATTCGACATGGACCGGCCCCGACGGCAATAAATATAACTATGTTACTACTATATTAGGCCAGAATATCTACACTCTGGACAGGCCCGCGCAGGAGGCGCCGGACGCATTCTGGTTTAATCTAAGCAATTTCAGCCTGGCGGAGTATTTCAATAAACAATATACGGAACAAGCAAGGTTTGACCGGCTGTATTTCACCGACGGAAAAGGAAATATGGTTGAACACGCCGAAGGTATGAAATCTTTAAGCAGGTATTTATCTCAGGTGCAGTTAAGCGCTTTGAATTCCGGCAATAAAATGGATTTTGATAATACTATAGCTCTTTATCGCGTTCCCGGCCGTGGATTTTTCCATAGTACCTGGGCATTTGCCAGTCCCTTAAAGAGGAGGCGCGGGATCATGGTAGAGGAAGAGGGCCAGGTAAAGGATATGAGCTTTAAGGACCTGGGCCTCAATAAAGAAGACCTCCGCAATATCAACAGCCTTTTTGTAGGACTAAAAGGTCGCATCAAAAACGGAACCTATATACATCAAGCGGAGTATTTAAATGCGTTGGCGTGTTCTCAAGCCAGGGCTTTTGAATACCTGCTTATTAATACTGACTTAGGCGCAAAAGGCATTATTCCTCTGGGTATCAGAGATAAGGCAGTTACCGGAGGTAAAATAAATACTATCGCCACAGCCACGGTCTTGATTGCCGGCGGCACCGTTGCCAGCTTCTACAGCGCGGGCGCTGCCAGCCCCATAGCTGCTGCGGGCTTGACCATGCTTGCCGGAGCCCTCGGCGCTACCTCCTCGGAAGTTTTCAAATACGGCTTCAGAGGCGAACATCTTACGTTTAAAGAGGGAGCTACTTCTTTTGTTTTTTCCGCGGCTCCCGGAGCATTAGGAAGATTAGGGGCCGGAGTTAAAGGCGCCGGAACGATAAAGACCATCGCCGATATCGCCGTTAAGGGAACCAGAAGCGGCTATGTTATTTATAATGCTTCTAACGCGCTGAATATCTACACTACAGGTAAACCGCTTAATTTTGCCCAAAGTGCAGGAGTTTTAGCGGCAAATTATCTTTTTACCGCGCCGTCTGCAATGGGAGGGATTTTCGGCAGCACCGGCAAAATAGCTACTAAGTATACCCAATTGATAACTAAGGTAGGTTTTGGTAGTCCCCGGCTTGGTAGGGTGATCGTTAACACGGCAACCAACCAGATTTTATTGCAAGGTACTTCGTTAGTAACCACGGGTAAATGGGCTGACAGGAAGGTTACCTTGGGAGTTATTGGAGCCAGCATATTACCTTCAGTTTATATGCGCAGCAGCGGTATTGGCATTCTTCCGGGCATGGCGATTACCACTGCCGATACGGTTAAATATAAGATTACCCAAAAGAAAGACAAAGACGGTATTGGCCAGCACTTGACTTGGGGACAGATTAGTTTGATCGGCGGCGCGGCAATGGTTCCGGGAATTTTAAAGAGAGGATTTACCGCATTAGAATCCAGACTTGGCACTATGACAGGAAAATTTGCCATACCCAAGATACCTGCCTTAGTAACCGGGAAAACCGCGTCTTATGTTGCAAAGGCCGGGTTACATTCTCTTGCCGGCGCAGCGCTTTATCCTGCTTTTACTAAGGATAGATATACCGTAAAGAATATCGGTATTGGAGCGCTCGTAGGCTTAGGCGTTTGGGGCCTGCGTTTAGTCAATAACTGGGCAGGCAAAAAGCTTGAATCTTTGATCAGCCGCGCTACAAAAGCAAATGCCGAGCGCATAGATGTGGCAAATAGGCTGCTGAATAAGGTTGGCGTTCAGACAGCTGAAGAGGTAATTAAAGTACCGACAAACGCAAAAAGCTTTTTTGTAAATCAGGCTACATTCCTTACTACTTCTACTGTTTTTGCTTATTTAGAACAGAAAGACCCGCTCTACAATTCTTTTGGCACTGCCAGCGCAATCAGCTCCGTACTTCTTAATCCGGGGAGAAATATACTTTCTACCATTTCCAACCTCGGCAGATATCTTGACAATAGAAAAGGCCTTGCCGATAAGGAAGAGGTAGAGGCGATCCTGGGCGATCGGTGGCAGGAATTCTTTAAAGAGGACAAAGATCTAGGAGGCAAATACGTCAGATTTAAAGAGAGCAGGTTTAAAGACGCATTAAAAGATTATAATCTTGATTCCGACACTAAGCGTAAACTACGCACTCTTTGGACAAAGTCGGAAAGCGCATTATCTGCCCGGCTTGCATACATACAAGGAAAAGAAAGAAACACTTTTAATGAACTTCTACGCAATGAAGTCGGCGGCATACCGTCGGCAATCCTTGCTTTTGGTTATTACGGTTTAGATACTTATCTGCAGGCTTTTAGCGGCAGCTATACCATAAAGGCAGCAGCTAATTTCAAACAGACCGCGCAGGATTTCTTCTCTTTTGCCGATAAGACCAGAGAGGTGATTACCGAGATCCGGCAGACCTATGAGCTTCCCGACGATAAATGGGTGGAGGTTGGCATGCTTTTAGGAAGCGTGATGGGCGCAAAAAGAGGATATAGCGCCCTTGGCAATAAATTTAAAGGCATGGCAGCTGCTGATAAGAGCAAGTTCCTGCAGTTTGTTTCCAAGACCCATATTAATGCCGCTAATCTTACTTTTTTAAATACCGGTTTTGCCGTAGTTGCTCCTCTGTTGAATAAAGGCGCTGATTCAGAAGACTACTTAAGACAGATTTTTTACACTGCTTATGCTAAGGATTCGGTAATGGAGGGCGCAATGGGAGCAAGCTTGGTCTGGAATAGTTTTGCCGGCGCAGCGAATTTATTAACCAAGACCGGCGCAGGCAAGTCCATTAAAACTTATATGGATGGCCAGTATAAATTCAGGGTCATTGATACGCCTGTTACCGTCGGAAAGTCCACTACTCTCCTTAAGCCGGTGATCAAGGTTGGCGTCAAATTTGGCACACCCGCGGCGCTAGTCGGCGTTGGCACAGGCACGTATCTTTTAGCCACAGAAAATAAATTTGTTGAAGAACGTCTTGATCCTACGGTACGCGCAGTGGTTGCTAATTTAGGCTTGATCACTGCTGCGGCAGGCTTAAGGCTTTTGACAAAAAGCATCAGCAATGTTAAGCAATTTAAGCAGTTAATGCGCGAAGGAAAGATTATGAGGCCTGAGAGGGTTGTATATAAACATAACGTTAAGGACTTATCGGCAATTAAATATAAACCCGGATCAGCTAACTGGTTTTTCGGCACAGGCAATGAACATCTGCAAGGATGGAAAGCCTTCGGCCACCAGATGAAATATAACGCCATCTGGACCGGCGTAGGCACTGGCGCTGGTTTGGCGCTGCATAGGATAAATGTTGCCCGCGGCAAAGCAGATAAGGATGACCGGCTGCTTTATATGGTATTGGGCGGATTATCAGGTATGGGTGCCAAGAATCTACCGGGCATTACCCGTTTTGGCGCGCACGCCGCAGTTAATCTCGTGGATATAGCTGCTACCGGTGCTCTTGTTTACAGCGCTAAGAAACTTATCATTGACCCTGCCCTATCTAAGATAGAATCAAGATTTGATTATAATAATAAAGATTTTAGCTATGCAGAGATCGCCATGCCGCACGTTTTTGATAAACATTCCACCAATGAAATTGAAACCGAGTTGGATAAGGATGCTTTAACAAGTGGCAACCTGCAGTCTAAGAAGAAAGAAGACCCCGCCGGCAAAGGCTATATTTACAAGAACGAACAGACCAGCGATTGGGATTATATTTTACTTACCGGTTTGCTGGTTTCCTCTATATTTAAGGTAGGTAAAGTAGCTGCCAAGTCTTATAAAGGCCCTGACTTAAAAGATCCCAGAGGATGGAAGGGCATTTGGCAGGAAGGCTGGAACCAGGGCATCTTGCGCGCAGGTTTGGAAAAAGAAACCTTTAAAGCCAGCTTCTCCAAGTTCCAATTGTCCAATACTCTGGCTACCCCGGCGATTATGGCTGCCGGCGGCGGCGCTTTACTGATGGCAGGCAAGTCAAAAGAGATAGAAAAGACCCCCTGGGGTAAGTTGTTCAGGTACGCTGGTACAGGTTTATTAGCTTACGGCTCTTTAAAATTAGTGGACAGTTTAGGTGGTAACTTAAGCCCGCTTCAGATACACCGCTATGCTATGGAGAATTTAAGATTCGGCAAGCTTGGCGCAGTAGGCAAAGGCGCAGCTTCGGTGCTGGCCGCAGGCAAATGGGGAGTTTGGAACTTTGCCACCCGTGGCACTTTAGCAAACATGTTCACGGTAATCGCTCCTTTATACGGCGTGGTTGAGCTGGCTTCTTTGTTGACCAAACGGACAATAACTCCTTCCGCCTTTACCCAGACAGAAAAATCTTTCTGGAACGCCACCCTTGGCGCATTCTGGCGCGATGCCGAGTTCTATAGCACGGTTACCGGCGAGCGCGTGGGTTATGATCAAAGCGATAAGAGCTCGGTGATCCTCTTACCCGGCACCGGCAATGATTTAAAATACCGCAAGGTATTACTTGATGAAAAAGGCGAAAGTAAATGGAAATCGCTTAACCTCTTCCAAAAGGCCGTGCTTTCCGGCAGGCTGGCAGAGATCTCTTATTGCACCGGTTTATTCGGCGTTGATCCGGAAACAGGCTTGCCCAAGATTGATTCTTTCCAGGATAGCCGCTTAAAGACTTTTAAGGGATTCTTTAAGGCAATTGATAAACAGAACCTGCAATTCTCCGCGATCTTAGCCGTGTTCCAGCCGATTGCCAATGCGATTTTCTCTAACATCAAGAACATTAACGCCATTGGCGTGAAGAACTTCGGCAGGAAATTCCAGGCTATTGGTACGGGTATGGAAAATGTCTTTAGCGCCGATGTTGTCTTAGGTAAGTCTCCGCGTTTTGCCAAGTCAAACCCGCTTTCCGGAGGCCAGTTATTAAATATGGTAGTTACCGGCACAGTTGAAGAAACCATCACTGAACAGGGCATCCAGATGGGCTTAAGCCTGATTCCCTTTAATTTCTTAGGCCCGCGCACCGGCCCGTTAGTCAGCGAAGTATTGCAGGAAATCCTTTCACCTTTTGGCGCAGGTTCGCCCAATTATATGTATACTCGCAAAGAAGCGATCAATTTCAACAATCAGAAACTCGTGCAGTTTGCCGAGCAGATGCTTGGTAGCCAGATCTCTGACCAACAGCGCAAGCAGTTAAGCGATAGCATGGCTACCCTGCAGAATAAAAAATCAGACAAGAAAGCGCAAAAAGCTGCAGCAGAAGCTATTGTTAAGGTAGGCGAGCAGACCGCCAGCCTGGGAGACGCCAGAAAGATCAAGGCTCATGCCAAGTCATTGGGGCTCCTTCAGAATTTAAAATCAAACACCGCGGAGGCCGTGGGCGATTGCCTGCTGCCGGTTGCGGAGCAATACGGCAAAGAACTAAACCGCGAATTTGAAGGTAGGCTAAAGCTGGCTTTTGGCGATAAGATAAAGATAGCGCCGCTTAAGGCCATGGGTGTTAATAAACTAATTAATAAGCTAACCGGGTCTCCTACTCCGGCGCAGTATAACCCGAACCCTAACGGTAAAGATTATATTACTTTTGATATCGGCCAGAATTTCCTCTTTACCACCGATGAAAAAGGCAACCACGAAATAAAGCCGAGCATCATTGCCGTTTATAACATCATCCACGAAAATATCCACGGTATAATTAATCATAACAAGGAGGACCTTGATACATTCAAGAATAGCGTAGAATTCAAGGAACGCATGGGCCAGATTGCTGACTTCTTAGGTTATAAAGGCGCGGATAAATTAAAGATGGTAGATCTGGATATCAGCGAATGGAACCCCAATGAAATGCTTACCCAGTATTACAGCATGCTTATGCTCGCCAGTTATGTTATTGAAGGCAAGCAGAAATACGGCGAAGATTACGGTACCGAGAATATGAAAGACCTGATTGAGCGTACCTTGAACAAACATTTTGACAGCTTTACCGACTCTATGCAGGCTTTATTTGATATGGGCGAGGCAGGTTACGTAAGAGAGGCCGATCCTTATATAGTTAACCCCGAGTTTATGTCTAATGTCATTGATTTTGTGCAGTGGACCAACGGTAACATTGCCGTGCCAAGGCCTTTGGTAGGCATTCCTGATGATGACGAGGTGGATAAACAGATAATGGACCTGCTTAAGCTTTCAGCAGATAAGCAGGAAGAGTTGCGCAAGCTGGGCATTGAGCCCGGAGAGCGTATTACCAATGCCACATATAAGAAACTCCTTTCGCTGCCCGTTGAGTTCGCGGGTAGGGTTGATGCTATTTTTGAGAAAGGCACCGATCAATTAAAGGACTATTACCACAAACTGATCAAGAAGGACAACGCAGATACCCGTTTAAAGATCGTTTCCAGGCTTGCCCCGTTCTTTTTAATGCCGGCAGTGTACGGAGGTATAGAATTGTTTGCGGGCAATAAGAGCCCTGTGCATAAGGATGTGCTTTTAGGCAGGATGATCTTTGAGCTTGATGCCGAAAGCAACGCAGAAGTGAAAAAAGAATTGGAAAGCCTTTATGCTCAAGAAACCGGCTGGAATATTGAAAAATTACGCGTTGAACCTAATTACGAAGTAATGGCAGGGAAAGTTTCCGAAGAAATGAATAAGGTGTTTGAGGAAAAGGGCATCAATATAAAAATTCATCCTAAAGAGCAGATGGACGAAGTTACGCGGGCAAAGGGCGTATTTACTCCGGCTGCGGCAAACGTCAGCGAAGATTCAACCGAAGACGTAAGCATAGACTTTGCTGCTGAAAGTTTATTTGACGCGAAGATGTTCCTTAAGGCCTATCTGCATGACGGCCACCATGCCCTGCTTACAAGGATGGGGTACAAATATGTGGTGGATAAAATACAGGCCTTTGATGCGCTTCTGCATAAGGTAGCTTCTGAAGCAAAAGACAAGGAATTAGAGAGTCTGCGTAAAGATATAATGAAGTACTTCAGCGGAGAAAAGGTCAAGAATGAGTTTACTGAAGAAAAAGAAAGCTATGATCATACCGTTGACGCTTTCTATAAGAACAAGATTGCAGGAATTGAAAACGACGAGGCACAAAAGAAGGCTTATACGAATGAGGAATTCGCGAAAGACCTGAAGATATTGAAGAATCGCATTACTACCAGCCTGCACCTTACGAACAATGGGGTAGTCTTGCCTCAGAATAAGAAAATAATTAAGCAGCTAGAAAAAGCGATCAACACCGCAGAGCAAACCCCGAGCCTTTCTTTTGAACAGATGGAGAAGATAACCAGAGATTTAAGGGCTATGCCTTTGCGTAAGTCAGATTTTGGTATTTCTATTGAGCAGCTTGGTCATTTGAGCGAAGAATTATATATGCGTTCAGCCGCCAGGTCTTCCTATAAATATACGCCGGCAGTGGTTAATTTGATGAAGAAAGTCAGGCAATACGGGCAGCTGGAAGAATTTTTAGTCAACTTGAACGCCGAGATCGGCATGCCCAAGATAGAAAATGTCATTTCCTCACCGCTTAAGCAGGCCGAACCCAAAGATATTGTCCTGGCAGGCGCAATTGCCGCAATGACCGGAGGTAAAGTTGTTGGTAGAGGCGCTAATATAGGTAAGGGTAACGGCTTTGGCGGCGATATTAAGGTAAGTGAGCCAATAAAGCCTGCAAATAAGAAGCAAGATAAGGAATCTTCGCCTCTTGAAAGGCAGCAGCCGGCCAATGTTCCTGTGGTACCGTTCAACCTGCCTATAGTCAACGTGGTCTTTGGCCAAAACAGCACTGGCTGGGGCGCTTTAGTCAGCTTCCTGGGCCGCAGCCAAACAAAGGCATTTTCATCCAGCCCCATGGCATTATATGAGGCTGCACAAGTCAATATAGAAGACATATTACCCCTTAAGTCCCCAGTTTTACACCTTTCAACCGGCGTTGCCCCGCCTGTTGGCGCCTTCTTGGCTAAACTTTTTGCGCAAGCCTTAGCCAAGGTTGCAAATATAGGCGCAAATATAGTAGAATTTATAGCAGAAAGCAGCACAGTAGTAGAAGCAAATGGCAACATTTGGGGTTCTTGGAGTCTGTTCGCCGAGAATACCAGAGAAGCAGAAGGTGTAAGCGAAAAAACCAAATATGCCAGCAGTGCAGTTAATGATTCAACCATAGAAGACGCACTCCGCGCCACAAGCAACGGAGTTTTGCCTGTTTCCAGCCCGATTTTAGCTGATAAAACCTTAGAAACCAAAGCACGTATGGCCAGGCTTTTGATGATCCTGATGAAAGCTCAGCTTAAATACCGTAAATTAGGCACAAGCCTCTTTTCCAAAGACGAAACCCGCGATATCTTCTTGGAATCTGCCGGTATTATCAGCGATACCTTAATGTCCACTGCCAAGAATATCAATGGTAAGACCGTCAAAGAAGAAGCGGTTGAATCCCTGGATCAGTGGTTAGAAGAAACAATACAGACCCTTGGCCTGGACGCTAAAGATTTAGCTGAATTAGAACATGACATTGTGGATGAAAATCCTGATAATAACAAGAGAGTTGGTTCCAGGATTTCTGATATGCGCAATGGCCTTGGTGATATGATTGAAACCGGTATTGATGTCCTTGGTACAGTAATAGGAGCTGATGAGGGGTTAAGAAGGGCCCTTGCCCTGGAAGGAACTGATCCGGGAACTAAGTATATATTGAGACAGATATTAGATGAGCAGAAGAAGATGTCTAAGAAGCTCACTGAAGTAGAAGAAAAAGCAGTGGAAGCTAATATCCAGGCAAAAGTAGCAGTTAAGGGCGTTGTAAAATATTTGAATACCGATAACCCCGTTGACTGCTTAATCTTTTCTATCTATGCCTTAGTAGACAGAAAAGCCGGTGAAAAACTGGAAAATCAGATCCGTATGTTAAGGGCAGAAGGTAAAGAGGTTTCCTTAGAGACTGCGATAGAGATAGCCCAGGGTATATTAGGTGCGTTTGCTTTCTCCGAGGAAGCTTTACGTCAGATGCCGGAAGAATTACTGAGCAGGCTTATATTAATGAAGAAAGTCGGAAATGGTAAATATCACGCCTTTAATGTCATGGGTAGAGAGTCTAATGGCGATTTGATTATTTCTGAAGATAATGCAGCTGCGCGTACTGCAATAGGAAGAACCGTTTCTTTAAAAGATTTAGCTACATATAATGGAGATATCGTTGTGTTAGGCCTCAATACAGAAACGGAAGCATTAGAAAATGAAGGCGCAAGAAAATTAAGTGATAAAGAAGTAAAAGAAATTTCTAAAGAGATAAGAGATATACAGGGTGAAGGTAATGGCGCAGGCGCTGGCAACGGCACAAGCGGCACCGGCACCACCGGTACAGATGCAGGCGGCGCTGGTTCTTCCCCTGCTGGCAATGGCGATGATGATAACGCAAGAGGCGCATTCGTCGGTGTAAATGGCTATACCAAGAGCACTGCCAAAAAGCAGGATCGTATATCAATCGCTCCTTTGAAGATTACCGGTCATATTGGCGTTAATTACGTCGGAAATAATAATTATTTTGCATACGCCATTTATCACAATAGAGGGGCAAATGTTGTTTACACTATGGTTGATCCTAAAGATGCAAGCAGAGATCGCCAGTTAATTAATAACTTTGGCAAAGTATTTAATGTGGCGTTAGTAATGTTGACGAATAGCAACAAAGATGCTGATACTCGCAGCAACGAAACAACGACTACAACTACAACAGCAACCACCGTCAATAACAATAACCGCAATACTACCGGCAACGGATCAAACAACAACGAGATTGCTTCGCTCGCTATGCTCGCTGGCAATGACAAGATCAATATCAATAGCACCGGCTTAATCAATCACAGCATTTATCCTTATACTAATATTACCTTAATTAACCTGTATGAAACCGCTCCTCCGGCAGGCAATGCTATATCCTCTCCTGCCGCAGAAAATACCACCGTTGAAAAGACCTCATCTTCTATTAGAAAATTCGATCTTGCTAAAACCTCAATTAATTTTGTTGTTTCCCTGATGTTCGGTAAGGAAGAAGGCCGCGACATATCAAATGAATGGGCAGCGGAAAGAGATGCGCGCAAAGCCACAGCTAAAGCAAAGAAAGAAGAAGTTTCCCATTCCCAGAGCCGCAGGAATTTCATTAAATTAGCAGTAGGGGTAAGCGCAGCTGCCGCTACGGTTGGCTTGATTGGTTTGTCTGGACAGGATAAAGAAGAGGCTGAAACTGCAGCCGAAACGCTGCGTTACGGATTGTTGACTGACATAGCTAAATTTGAATCCGGCAACACCATTACCGAAGGCGTAGTGGGGATCACCTCCGGCTACCTGGGCACAAACGAGATCCAGGCTAATCAGTGCGTTGTCGTCCTTACTTACGATAGCCGCAGTAATAAAGTGGTCCTGGCGCATATATTCTCCGGCGCCACGGATGAGATGGAATATAACTCCTATGTTTATAGCCCGGATGCGGCAAAAACCCAGGTCAGTAACCTCGCCGAAGTATTAAGACAGAACAATATTGATCCTAAGGCGCTCGTAGCCAACGCGATTTATGCTTATCCGGTGCTTTATACCGAAGCCTATAATGAAATTGAGGCTGCTGTCCGCATGGCTGCTTTTAAAGATGCGGTTATTGAAGCCTTGAATAGAGAATTCGCTTCCGCAGCGGAATTCAATTATAACCAGAATACTATAAAGGTAGATGTGACCGCTGGAGAATTAAGCGGCAGCGTGTACACCGGCACTTTAAACGACCTCGCCGAATTTGATATCGCCAAAGACAGCAGCCTGACAATGAAGCAGCCCGGCAACAGCCTTGCTATCCTGCTGGCCTTATTTGCCGGTTCAACATTCTTGATGGGCGGGTTAGTTTCATATGCATACAACAAGTTCTCCAAGAAGGCTGCCAATTCCAGCTCGCCGATCGTGCCGAACGCCGAAGAAATAATCATCAAAAAGATGATGGAGCGTTTTACGGATGGAAAGATTAACGGGATCAAGATTGATACTCTCATCTGGAATGTCAGGACCTATAACGCAAGCCAGCAAGCCCCGGCGAAATTCGTGAGCCTGGCCAAGCCTGCCAGCTCGCCTATAGATAACCTGCCGGTTAATGGCAAGAATATGCCGGTTGGCTTACCTATTAATACGGCTGTCGCGGTTTCCGTAATTGCGGCTAACGGCACTGACGCAAATAATGATTTTGTTCAGCAGGCATTAGTTGCCGATGCAAAGAATTTAAAGACCAGCTCTTCTGCTGATGCGCTTACTGATAACTTAGCGGAATTATTCAAACTGAAAGCAATTATAACCAGCATCAAGGCGCAGGGTCCTCCTGCCTTTGTTGGTATTGTTTCTGCTGTTAGTGGGTCAGTAACAGAAACGCAAACCAACAAAGGAGGAAGCAATGGACGCAAGATTGAGAAGAGTAAGATTAGACAGGTTTCAGGAGGAAATGAGGAGCTTAGAAACACAGTACGCCATACGGGAACTGGAACTACGCCGGGAAGAGAGAGAAATACCCGGAGAGTTTATTATTCCGGAAATGCCGGAAACCAGAAGGATTTTGAATTAATATCAGGCGTTAAATTCGTCTTCATCAAAGCGTTATTCAGCCGCTTAGGCGCTTTAGTTGCGTTGTTGTCGCGCAACGAAGCAGCATTTCATATTGATTCTACAGGCCCACCTTTAACTACCAAGAGAGAAAATCGGAGAAACCTTTTAACCAGGCTGCAAGCTATACCTTCCGTGGCAGGAAATATGGCTGCAGCCATTGTTGTATTCGGGAGCGCAGTGGCCCTCCTCCGGGGACTGACCCCCACTGTTGCTCCCGTTACAACTATTCAAGGAGGTGTAACATGTGTAACATACGGTTTGAAGAACTTGAACTCGATCATATTGTCGAGTTCACAAAAGATTCAACGCTCTTTGTGGCAGCGCGCGAAAGCGTCAGCGGTTACCTTAGGCTCTTTCTTGTTCACAGCGTTACCGGAAACGTTTATACAAGAAATGGCCGTGTTGATTCGTGGGAACAACTCTTCGGATCAAATCGCGATGCAGTTCTCGCTCGCCTCGTCTCCGCTCGCAACGGAAAGCACATCCCTACCTATAAGATTAACGGCTCCCATAACAATTAATTCGGGGGCCGTTAGTTCCTCTCCTGTTAACTTAAAGGTTGCCGGGTTTATGGTTGGCGTGTTAATGGTATTAAGTGTCTTGGCAGCCAATGCGCAGAAGTTTCATATCGTACAGAAAGGTGAGACCATTTGGGGCATTACCGGCAATAATTGGCCGGTTATTTACGAAAAGAATCCCCAGATACAAAATAGGCCTGGTGAAAGAGTCTACCGTAGCCAGAGTGGGGATATTTATATTAAAGGCAGCAAGCGGGAAGCGCCCAATGATTACGACTTGGTTATTATCTACCCGGGCGATACGATTGTCTTTGAGCCTAATGCGGCAGTAGCCACCACAGTTGCCCCCGAAAACAAGCCTGTTGCTCCGGCGGTTGATTCAGCTAAGATAGAGGCCCAGAATAAAGCCAAACTTGAAGCCCAGAAAAAAGCTGAAGCGGAGAAGGCTAAAATCGAGGCTGAGAAAAGGGCTGAAGAACTCAAGAAGCAGCAGGCTTTGAAAGAGCAGGCCAGGCAGGACAGCATAGCCAGAGCAGATAGTATAGCCAATGCAAAAGCCGCACAGCAAGAACTGCTTCAGGAAGAGAAGCCGGCCGCTGATTCAGTAAATATCGCAGATTCCCTTGCCAATGATACCGTTTTAACCACGGTTGCCCAGGAGCCGGTTGATACTGTTTTACCTGCCCCTGCCCAGCTTCAGGCCAAGGTTGACGCCGGCTTATCCGCCAAGATTGACCTGTATTTATCCTATATTTTATGGCTGGTGCCGGTACTTCTTTTATTGGCCATTGCAAAGAGGATATTCGGCAGACGTAATATAACCAAAGTTGATCCAACAGAAAAGAAGATAGGACCCGTAGAAGAATCAAAGGATGAGGAAGAAGCCGAATTAAAAGCCCAGCAAATAGATGATGCTTGGAAGAAATTTGAAAAAGACAATAAGAAAAAGCTCAATAAAACCGCCAAAGAAACCAAGACCTCAAAAGCAGGCGATATGGATAAGGCTTGGGAAGATAAGGCAAGGGCTGAAGCAGATGAAAAGAGTAAGCTTGAACAGGAAATAGATGATTATGAGAGCGCCTCCGGCGTTAAAGAAATATGGGAAATGTTTAATGAAGCCGCGCCTGAGGAAAAGCAGGTAATTAATACCGCCAAGGCAGAAGCCTTGAAACAAGTTGGAGCGGCATTAGAGAGCGCGGCGCAGAAGCTTAATGATAAAAAGGTTGATGAGTGTATAGCAGAATTAGAAGAACTTAGGGACAATCTCAAGGATATGCCTTTTGAAGAAGAGAGAAAGGCGGAGTTTATAAATGGTATAAATAACTCTTTGGCTTTGATAAAAAGAGATTTCAAGAAAACAGAAACTATTTCTAATAAAGATAATGCTACCAGTAAGGACAACACCGTTAAGCAGAATAAAGAAACCGGTAAAAAGATATTAAAGATCTTTAAGAAATTATTCACTCTTGTTGCGGTCATTGGTCTTATTCTCGGTGCTTTCTACGCTGCCTATAGCTTTTTCCAGAATAATCGTTCTGCATTAGCAGGAGTTCCTGCTAATTCCGGCGATGTAACCAATAAGGTCATAACCGTAGATAGCATCCCCAGCGTAAGCCTTACCTCATTTGAAGGCCTTGGAACGTTCACGTTTTTACCTGAAGAAGAGCTCAAAACCGGATTTGCATCAGAAGGCGATCAGGAAGAATTCTGGGCATTAGTCAACGGCGAAGTCGGCAGATACAAAGCTTCTATGGAGCGCCATAAGCAGACCAACGTGATCAACCGCACTTATGCCGGCCGCCTGCAAGACCATGAGGTACTCTTTAATAACGCATTCAATAACCTCATTCGCGATAATAGGGCAATCTTCATTGATATAGGCCCGGGCGTAGGTAATGCAGAGGGCCCGACCACTTCCCTGGAAATTGCCAAGGCATTCTCCGGTTATGACTTTACGGTTGTGGCGCTTGACCTGCTCGAATCTGTAACGATGTTTAACGATGAAGTCAGCCCGGCAGTGCAGGAAAAATATCTAAGCCAATCAAACCTCTTTATTATCAGCGGAGACGGCCTTGAGCCGCTTAAACAGCAGATAAATAGTCGGATTCCGGCAGTAGGTACCGATGATGTTGTGATCATCCGCGCTGCCAACTCCATAGACGTATACTTTGAGCGGCCGGTAATTGAAAAATGGCTTAGCAGCGTTGCCGAAGATTTCAGGGAACAGAAAGTAGTGCTCTTATTCAACCGGGCGATCCTCGTCAAAGACAATAACAGCCTGCAGTGGAATTTTACCGGAAAGGTTTCTTCAAGAGGCTTCAATCATAACAGCCGGGCAATAACGCCTTATGGCGCAGGGTATCCGGCTGCTTATGTTATCTTAAATACTACAAGCTCAAGCCCCTTAAAGGCCAGGAGCAAATTTAACGAATATCTTAAATACGGCCTGCTCATTCTGGCTTATATGAGTTATACGGGCTTGGCCCTTACCCTTTACAATAGCCTGCTTGTGGAATATATCGCCAGCCATATCTTGAACCTCTTGATTGTAAATTCAATCGTCGCCCTGCCGGTCGGCCCCTTAAGCAGCTATATCAACCAGAGCTATAAAGTGAATATTAAAAAGGAAACGCCGCGCATTGACCGCAGTAAGGTATTAAGCGTGCTTAAGGTATTTCCTTACTTTGTATTGATCTGGGGCACTCTCTGGTACGGCATTCTTCTGCCCATAATCCCCGCGGCAGCCATGCTTATCATTCCTGCGGTTTTCCTGGGGATTTACATAAAGCATTCCCGTGTTGGCATCTTCTCTGTAAAGGCGCTTAAGGCGACGCTTATCGCTGCTGCCGTCGGAACTTCAATATATCTGCTTATGCCTTTCATCCCGCATTATATTGCTACGGCAATGATCAACGAGCTGATCTGGTCTCCTTTATTATCTTACAGGCTGGCTTCCCTGCTTTTTAACTACCATGTGGAGAAGCGCACGCTTAAACAGAGCCTCAAGAACGCTAGTAGCATAGGATATAAGATATACATTGTCACTCTTATCCCCTGGATATCCGTAATGTCCTTCGGCGCGATGTTTGAGCCTGTGACGACCTTTGTCATTGTTGAAGTAGCCACCCTTATTGAGAGTGTCTTCATACTTAGATGGATAGACGCGAATGAGATTAAAATATTTGATTCGGTGGCCGGAAAGCTAAAAGGCATTACCAGCCGCCGCGGCGCGGTCATGACGACCGTTACTACCAGCTCGCCGGTTGAAGCGGAGCAGTTATTTAAGATAGCTGAAGCTGCTGTAGGCAAGGAGAATATGGCGATCATTGAAAAGGCCCAGGCGGTTGCCGCGGCAGTGCATGCTTCCAAAAAAGATAAAGCAGCTGTTCAGGAAAGCCTTGAACTGGCTGCTATATTGATTGAGATTTCAGGCAGTATTTTTGCCGCGGATGGAGATAAAAAGGCCTATGCTCAGCTTATTGCCGCATCTCTGATGTTCGGCCTTCCTTCCCAGAGTATAGAGGCGTCATTCGGCAAACAGGGCAAGGATATCGCCAAATTAGTAAATAAAATAAAGTTTGCCGTCTCTACCACCGCCTACGAACATAACAGTAAAGATAATTACCATCTGAATAAGTTTAAAAATATGATCAAGGATATCCTTGATACCACCGAAGAAGTAATGCTTTACTTTGCAGTCAGGATGCTTGAGCTGAAAATTTCAGAAGATATCACCAGCCTCAAGAATGAGGAATTCATTTATGTGGTTGCCGCCATTGCCTACGATTACCATCTCAAGGAATTGGGAAATGAAATCCGCAAGCAGTCGCTGATGAAATTCAGCCCGCAATCATGCACGGATATTTCCACGAAGATAGAAGAAGCAACCGGGATGGATGAAGAGACCTCAAAGGTTTACATCGGTTATCTTATTGAGCAGCTCAAAAAGGAACTGGCAGCGCAGGGAGTAAACGTTGCCAAATTTGAGTTCTCCGGCAGGCGTAAGGATTTTGTGAGCACCCTTGAGAAGATAAATGATCGGGATTATGAGTTTGAAGCAATATCTGACCTTTTCGCCCTCAGAATAGTTACGAGGGATGAAGACAGGTGTTGGGAGGCCTTCAGCAAATTAAGGGCTGCCCTGCAGGAAGAAGATTCGCTATTAGGGCAGGAAAATTCCGAGGATTTTGATGATTATATCTCCAAGCCCAGAGGCGGCTATCAGGCCTTGCACGGCTCAATATGGCACCCTATCAATAAAACCCTTATCCCCGATACGTTAAAAGATGCGATTTACGGAGAAGGCAATATTGTCGGAGTAGAAGTGCAGATCCGTACTGAAAAAATGGATAAAATTGCTAAAACCGTCCTTGCCGACCATGAACGCAAGGCAGAAAATAGCGGGCATAAGCATTATGATTATGCCTTTATGCGCGAGGCAGGAGAGAGTTTAGCCCAGAACATCGCTGCGGTCAAGGAGCAGATCTGGTTTGGCGACGAAGAGCATAAGTGGGGCAAATCGGTATTCGTGAATGTTTCCCGTAAGGGTAAAGAGGAGAGGATTTTTGTCATACCGGTGAGCGAAAACGGGCCTACAGTTGTGGACGCGCTTAGCCACCGCCGTTCAGCGTTTGAGGCTATTCCGAATAACCTGCGTTTGAGCCTGGTATTACGCGACCGCGATACGGAAACCGAAAAAACAGTAAAGATTATTGTAGACTCAAGCGGAAAAAACCTTGGCATTTCCTATTTGGGATATGTCTTGCGCAGCGGAGACCGCGTTAATATAGAATTTAGCGAACCTTATAAGAAGGGCCAGGGAGTTTCCAATCTACCTGCCAAATTCCTGCAGTATGCGACTACCTACCGGGCAAAGGTGCTTGCGGTTGCGGTAGATGAAAATAAGAGAAAAGACCTGATCAATAGCGGCCGGCAGATCCTGAATTCAAAGAAAAACGGGATATTCCTGTCTGATCCGAATATACGCAGCTACCTGGAGTTAATTACCCGCAATCTCTATCCCTTAAGAGCAGAGTCATGGTCTGATGAATTAAGCATTGCCATTGCCGCCGGTATTATTGATGTGGCAGAGGTAAAATCCATTATTGACCAGATGCAGGCAAAGATCAACGTTGTTTTTGACAGCGCGCGCAAAACTTCCAGCTCGCCGGTTTCCACTATTATTGATATAGCTGTGGAATTATTAAGATTTGGTTCCGTGGATTTAATGGTGGGCCAGAGAAAATTATCAGTTAATCTGGCTTCAGAATCAAGTTTGGGCAACATAGAGAAAATACTCTTGCAGTTGTATTCAGGCGCCGGACGCATCGGCTTCAGATATTTTACCGTTAACCCGAATACCAGAGAAGCCATTGCAGATGATACGCTGTATTGCGGAGAAGAAAAGGTCGGCATACAAATAATTCATAATGAACAGCATAGCGGATTGGCCTTATTCCTTACCAATCTTTCAAGGGCCATTGCTGCTTTAAAGAATTCCACAGTTTTTATCGTTAAGCGCGTTGACTACGAATACCACATCCATAACGCTTTTCAGTCAGTTAATACAAGAGAGGCCGGGCCGTTAGAGATGGTCCTTAGGAAAGCCGGCTTCGTTGCCTTAGAAGAAAAGGCAGAGACAGTATCCATACCGCGCCATCATTCTAGGGATACAAAGGCATTATCGCTTTCGATGGTGTGTAACCTTAAACAGCCCATTGTTGGCTCAACGATCAAGGTAGCTGAAACCTGGGGCGAAGGCAATATAGTCGCGAGGGAGTATTTGCCGGAAATTATCGGCCGTAACACCAGCTCGCCGCTTGAGGCAGTCAAATTCGGCGCGGTGGTGGCTGGTGGATTGATCGTATCTAGTCCGATAGAGATAATTTTAATAAGCAAAGATGGTAAGCGAGAGGCGTTGGAGGTTAATTTCCCGGCCATCCCTTCTGATATGCCAACCCAAAAGCAGCTTATTAAGCGGGCATTATTAGAAAACCATGGAACAATGCCGCGTTATTCCCGCCACTCATATATTCAGCCTGAGCCTATAAGGCGCCCTTTTGGGACCTACCGGAAAGTTTGTGGAAATAGCAAGATAAATTCAGATGGTTCAATACTGGACGATATTCTTAGCGATAAGATGAAATCATTTTTCTCTTGGCTGGCGGGTATGGATACGCTTACCGCAGCCGCAATGTTGGTCCTTGTGCCTGCCATAAAGCTTGTGGATGGACTTTGCAGCCTGGGAGAAAAGATATTCTTTGCCATAGCCAATGCGCTTTACAAGCCTAGTGCCATGAAATACAGGGTTCAGCGCTTCTTTTCGGGATTGTCACACTTAGACGAACTGACCGCAGCCGCAATGCTGGTTCTTGTGCCTGCCATAAAGCTTGTGGATGGACTTTGCAGCCTGGGAGAAAAGATATTCTTTGCCATAGCCAACGCCTTTTACAAACCCAGCGCCCTGAAATACAAAATCCAGAATTTCTTCTCTAGCTTTAGCGGTATGGATGAGCTTACCGCAGCCGCAATGTTGGTCCTTGTGCCGTTTATATCATTATTAGATAAAATCGCAAATGCGGGCGAAAGGATATTAGATGTAATTGATATCCGCGGTAAAGTTAATGCATTTAAACTTAACACAGAACGTTTTCTTTTAGGCTTAGCAAATACAGATGTATTAACTGCGGTTGGAATGATTATCTTAGCGGTTCCTATGTATTTGATGAATAAACTATGGCTAAAGAGAGTTAGGTTGGCTGTTTTTGGTCTGACTTTTATGACTCTTGCTTCTTCATTCACGATCCCTTCAGAGGCAGCAATACTTGATAATAAAGTTGCGAAATTGAATACAATAAAGGCAAAAGCTTTTGAAGACGGTAAACTTGATTATAAAGAAGTTATTAAAATAGATGAAGCTTACGAAAATGTATTAGAAAAAGAAATAGCCGCGTTAGGATGGGAAGCAGGAGCCAGCGCGCGTAAAGAAAAGATAAAAGAGATTACCGGACAAATTAAGAATGAAAAAGACGCAAATAAGCTTACGGAACTTAAGAAAGAATTGCTCCAGCTTTATAAATTGCAGCTAATATATTATCAGGATAAGGTGGAATTGGAATCACGGAAGATGGCCGAGCTTAGCGAAAAGAACAAAAAGAAGCATAGCGACCGGATTGAAGAGAAAATCAATGAGAAGATAGACAATATTGCTGATGCGACAAAAGAGCTTAAGGATACCTATAATGAACAGTGGCCGATGTTAAAAGAAGTCATCGCTGAAGTAGAGCCTAATGTTAAAACAGCCGAAGATATAGCATTTTTACAGGATTTATATAGGATGGCCGTAGATAACCGCAGCTTTGTCTTAAAAAGCCTGGATGAATCGAGCAAAGAACAAGCCATAGTAAAACAAGAATTAGATTATTATTCCAGCAAGATCCCGGAATATAAAGAGAGCAGAGAAATTGCGGATAGCCAGGAAAAGTCCGAAGCTACAAATACACCTAATATGGCCGATACCCAAATAGCGGGAACAGAGAATAAGGCTTATAAGCCGGAAGGTAAAATTGAAGAAATTAATAAGGTTATTGAAGCAATAAATGATAAAACATTAGAAATCGTAGCGGATATGGCCAAGAAAGAAACGGCTTTTGAAGGGTTGGAATATTATTGGCAGATTATTAAGGCGGCTGAAGAAAATAATGAAAATGGCAGATTTGATACCCAGATAGCCGAAATCAGGAAACTGTATGATCTTGCCCGCATTTTAGAAGGATATAACCGTAAGGATGCTGATATAAGCTATTCTACCCGTATCAATCTTATTGATTTTATGTTCCTTAACCGCGCAGCCGGCACTGAAGACACCTATTTGGATATGTTAAAGGGTACAGATACACTCTTGGCAGATGATATTAATGAAGCGGTTTTGGCAGTAGAGCTTAATGCAGTGCCCTTACTTAAAGATATACGGCTGTATGAAAACGCAACTGTTACGATTAACAAACAGATAAAAACTTCCAATGATGCACTAGCTAAGGCAGATGCTGATGCGAAAGATATTTATCAGAGCCTTATTGAAGAAAATACCAAGCTCGTAAATATATTTACCGATTTGACTAAAGTTTTAAGAGAAAGATTAAATCTTAGCGACAAGTATAAAACGATTCAAACCGGCAGCAAGGGAGAAAGGATTGTTGTTATTGCATTGCCCCCGGAAGAAGAGGATAAGCTTAATGATGCGGAAAATAAGTTTAAGCAAGAAATCAATGCCATAAGCGCAAAAGGTAAAGTTTTAGGAGAAGCTGCCAAATTATATCAGGAGCGTAAAGGTGAGAGAGACACGGATAAGATCAAGCTGATAGATTTGAAGATCAGTTTAGTTAGAAAACAATTGGCAGGCGCAGTTTTACTTGATAAAAACATCCAGGCTGCTTTACAGGAAGTCAACAATACGCCCAACAGAGAAAGGCCGGCGTTAATTGAAAAGAAGATTTCAGGGCTTAAGGGGCTGGATTTGGGGTATAAGAATGATTTTAGCGAGATGCTGAATATCAGCCGCCAGATCAGTGAGCAGGAGAAGAAAATAGCTGATAAGCAGGGCTTAGAGGAAAAATTAGCTCAAGCCGGCGCAAATAATAAGGAGTCCGAAATTAACGCGGAAGCTGCCGATGAATCGACCAAGAAATCAGCCAAGGCAGTAGTAAAACTTTTCTTGGAAAAATTAGGCGTTCCGGAATTAAACGATACAATTGATGCTAATGCTTGGGATAATCTTAACACGCTTGAACAGTGGCTCGCGGAAAACGTCTTTATCGGCACATTAAAGGATGCGGATGCTAACGAGCTCTTGGGAATTGCCCTTTCGGCAATATACCGGACAACAATATCTCTTAAAGAGATCAGGGGCCAGCCAATGGGCGCTATAGAGATAAAGTATGAGTATCGTCGGGAAGAGATAGCCGGCAAAAGCAGCACCGATAACAATATGTCTATTTTCTACTTTGTCGGCGGCATACGCGTGAGCGAAAAATCACTTTCTTTTGTCGGTGGCGTGAATTTGGGCGGGGAGCTGGATAATATTGGCCGTTCCATTGCGGAAATGTTCAAAAAGACAATTACTCGCAAAGACCTGATTTCTTTACAGGAAGAGATCGGCAATAAGATCACCAGCAAGATTGAAGAAATAGAAAAAGCAAGAATTGATATCATTGCTGCGGCGCGGAAGGTGCAGTTGATTGACGCAAGAGAAAAGAACGGAGAGATTCTTCCTTACAGCCGCCAGGAAGCAGAGTTGGATTTACTTGCGGCGCAGGAAAATTACTATAAGGTTACTGAAAATTATTTTGGCAAAGACAAAGGCCAGTATGTAGCTATTGACCGTGGTAATTGGACCATAAAGATTAAAGATATTAACATAGAAATTGACGATGATAAGGCTGTGAAAAAAGCATTAACAGACTTAATGAGAGAAGATTTGAATAATGTGCAGAAAGGCCTTGAGGATTATCTTAATAATAATTTAGCGCGCTACCGCGTGCCTAAGGCTCATGTAGGTTTCATCAGCCGCACCCTTTCCCATATTTTTGTTAATCTCGGCGCTACCTTTACCGGCGTAAGGATCCAGCAGGGTTTGGTTGTAAGCTGGACCTTATGGGATGGGGGACGCAAGTTTGAAGAAGCCCTGAAGCTATTGGAAGACGGAGGAAAAGTATTACAGATTGAGCAGGAAATCGCGGAGTTAGATGCTTTGATTATTGAGTTCAACGGTTTTTATGAGGCCGCAGGTGACAATGATATAGAAAAGAAATACTACAGCCTTTACGCCGCTATTACGTTGGAGGCTCATCGGGATATGCTTCGTGATGAACTGAAGCAGGACACTAAGGGCATGCTTAAAGCTCCCAGAGCTAAAAATCACACCAAGACCGATAAAAATATCCCAGCCACCACTAATTTTAGCACTGTTTCGGAGCCGGCAGATGATGATATTCTCGTTGACTACGCGGAAGGGGTTATTGATGGATTTGTCGCTAAGAAGACCTTGTCCGTAGATTGCACCATTGTCGCTAATGATGCTCCGGCAGGCAGGATCAGCGAAGCTAATAGCACTAACTGGAGGCTTTATGAAAGAGGGAATATCGCAGATGAAGCTGGAAAGACTGCGGAAGAGAAGATCAAAGAAGCCGGAAATGAACTTTGGAAGAATGCCACGCAGAGTAGCAGGGTGATATCGGATAAGCAGGAATTATTTATTCTTGCTGAAAGTTTCAGCCGCTATACGATGGTTAATTTTGACGTAATCAAGGCCTGGTTTGAGGCTAAGGCCGATCAGTTATCAGCAGAAGAAAGCTGGATAAAGGCCAAAATAGAAGCTTTAGCTGAAATGAGGCTGGAGCAGTTAGACTCAAGAAGGCAGAAATTATTAAAAGAGAAATTTGATCTTGCGGCAGAAGGAAAAGATATTACAGCGGTTGAAACCAAACTAGGGCTAATAGAAACAGAAGCAATGGCCATAAACGCTGGTTGGAAAACTAATGCGGATCAGGAAAAGGCAATAAAAGACGCCCTGACGGAGCAATTCAAGCAGAAGTGGGATGCCTGGTTTAGCCCGGCAAGCAAGAATGGCAAATTAGATAAGTTCAGTGATGAGTTAAAAAGAATAATCCAGCCGGAGCTGGATAAGTATAGTAATATTTTTGATTTATTATCTGAAATAGTAACAACCGGTAAGCTCGCCGGAAAAGACGTCCGTCCAGAACTCATAAAGGAAGTTTACCGGTTGTTAAGCGCAGTATTGGTAGATCTTTCCGGAACAATAAGGTTGGTAGGTGCGGTTGAGGTGGAGATTAATGGCGTAAAGACAACCATTGACAACAGCATATTAAGCCAGAAGCAAGCGGACCTGCAGAAATCCTATTCTACAAGAGAAACTGATAGAATTAATGCGCTAAAGAAATATAACGATGAGAAAGACAAGCTCATAACCGACATCCTCGTAAATACCAAAGACAGCAAGTCCAAGAAAAATACAAACCAGAAGTCTGCGGATATCTTAATTTCTGAATGGAATGATTTATTTAAAAAGAATGCTCAATACTTTAACTCAACAGATGGCGATTACGAGCTTCAGTTGATCAGTACCTATGAAGATATTTTTAGCAAGCAATTAAACGCCTCAAACCTGAAGAATAAATCTCCTCCGTCCGTAGATGATTTCAACGCCGCCGTTAATACATTCTATTCCGCGTATGACAAATTAAACGATGATAATAAATCCAAGATCAATAGTATTTTAAGAGTATTTACCCACCCCAAGAATAACGCTCAGCTCGATCTCTCTGACGGTTTAAATGACGATGATCGTTATATACTTGGCTATAGAAGCGGCCTCATTTATGGTGACAATGGTAAAATCATAAACGATTTTGATATCCTCATGCAGTCATTTATTGCCGTCTACGATCATCTTAATAAAGGTGCCTTTAACCATCCTTACGAAAGAATAGATTATCTGGAAGAGTTCATAGCTTCCGCATATCCTGCCTACAGTAGAAAAGTAACAGTTTCCTTAGTAAATGTCCTCGGCGTGCTGCAATACAGCGAAGGCAAAGAAGTATCACCCGAATATAGAGAATTTCTCCAAAATTCCGTTAAAGCGCTGGTAGTTTTAAGCGGAGATATTTTTGAAATAGATCTCACTAAAGATACCAAATTTGACCGCCAGCTTAGCCGCAGGCTTGAAGACATCAAGAAACGTTTTCAAACTTCTATAGATGAAGCCGCACTTCCTTACAGCCTGATCCAGATAGAAAAAGCCATAAAAGTGGCAGCTGCTGATCCCAGCCTTGACCAGAGTTTTGTCCAAGAATTGGAAAGCCTGCGCCAGCAATATGTCAGCCAGTATATGAATTATGCCCTTGCTGCGCAGCGTTCTTATCTGAAATTCTTAGCCAATAATCCCCGCGCAATTAATGTAAGCATAGCTTCAGATTACACTATGTGCGCCATACTCTTGGCTTATTCCGGATTATCCATGGCCCTGCCGCAAAAGGATAATAAGCAGGAAATAAATGCCTATCTTAACGTCGTAAAGCAGACCGTTGAGAAGCTGATGCCGCCGAAAGCCACTCCTACTTCAGATGACCATCTTTATTACGATCATGAGGGATTATATATCAGGACCATCGTAATAAGGAATGGCCAGCCCTTAGAGAAATATTTGACTCCTGATGAATACCTTGAACTGTTAATGAGGAACATAATTTATCAGGATAACAACTTTATCCTCGGGACCAATCAGGAAGGTTTTGACACCATCAATCACGATACATTTGCCAGCACAAACAATAATTATTCCTATTACGGCCGTGCCTTTAATCAGTTCAGCCTTGGAGAATTAAATGACGGCCAGATCAACCTGAACGCGGTTTATAGTTTCTGGTTGAACGCGGAAGATTCTAATTGGAAAGGCTTAAAAGATGCGTCAGAGGAAGGGATATTAAGAAAGCCTAACCAGCAGAGGATGAGCATTGATCTTGGCCATAATGGCAATAACAACCAGAGCATGCGCATAGATTACATTATCAGCGAAAGTTCTAATAAGAGGGAGTTGGATTCCCTGAACGGAGAGATCGCTTCTCTAGAAAATGAATTAAGCGTATTGGAAAATAAAGACCCGGCCCAATTGACCCAGGAAGAATTAACTCGCATTAATCAATTGAACAATCAAATTACAGAAAAGAACGCCAACAAAGAAGAATTAAAGGGCAAGGATATGTATGATGAGAAAATGGTCCTGACTTTTAATCAGAACGGAGAACATGTCTCCTTTACCGTGGGCGCGGAAATAAAAGAAAATCAGGGCTATGGCGTTGAGGGTGCTGAAGATAAAGATAAGAAATATGATGCGCGAGTGCTTGCCGGAGTAAACGCATCTTATAACACAGATAAGAATTCCGATTACCGGGGTAATCTTGGGATATACTTGACTGAAGGAATGGTTTCTGTGAACTGGAATCAGGATCTTGGCGGATTCCAGCTTAGGTTTAATGCCAATAAAGATTACAACAGCAATAGCCAGGATGAATATTCTTCCGATTATAAGAGCAGCCGCATTGGCCTTGAAGTAACCCGTGAATCATCTGTAAATAAACAGTTCATGACCGGTATAGGGTTTATGTCTTCTGAATATTCCGGCGATAACCTGCAGAAAAAAGAGGATATTGTTTATGTAGTGATGAAAGGCCCCGGGCTGCTTGGAGCGGATAATCTTGACTTGAGGATAGGCTATGATATGGAGAATGACAGGCCGGTATTGGATTTCAACATACAGGGCACTGCCGGCAAGTGGAATCCGCATTTTGGCATCAGCTCTTTTAGCGAAGAATATTTTGAATTAACCGCAGGGGTAAAATATACCAATGATAGAGGAAGCTATATTGAAACCACCGCGAATGCCTCTGAAGATTACTTTGGCTGGGGCGTCAGGATGGGCAATCGTTGGGGCAATATCTTAGCCGGAGCCAACACCCGTTTTGCTACGGTCCAGGCCAGGGTTAATCCTTTTGCCTCTATCTTTAAGAGCAAGGCTGTGAATGCGGGAGATAAGAAAGATAATTTTGCCGCTCAAGGCGACATCATCTATGAGGAAGATCTTGAACAGCTAGCCAAAAACCTGCAGCAGGCATTTAATGAAGTTCCCGGATCAAAAAAGAAGGTTTTCTCTTTTGTTGACCAATTAAAAGGCTTAGTTAAAGGCAAAAAGACGGTTTACAAATCATGGATAGATTTAGCGGAGAACTTAGGCGAAAATGTAACAGATATGAAGGATAACGAACTGGATAAGTTTAACAAGTTCTATCTGGTTGAGAAGTTCTTTAATAAGGAAAATAGAAAACACCCGACATTATTTAAGGATTTTGACGAATTATTTGAATATATACAAATAGCAGCAGAGCTGGAAACTGCCGAAGGTAAGAGCCTTAAGGATTATCTTTATCTGAATAATCCTTCCCAGCAGATAGACATCGCTGAAAATGAACTGGTTTTCTGGGAGGCAGTAACAACGGCAGGAATGATTAAGAAATATGTAGATGAAGGATCAACCCTGGATGAGGCCAAGAGAAAAGTAACAGAAACATTATCCCGCTCAATTGAAATTGAAGAAGAGGTGGGAGGGCTTTTCGCCGGAAGATTCTTGCCCGGAGACGAAGAAAACCTGGCAGTCTTAAGGTTCTTCCGTTCTCTGGATACGAAAGATATCAAAAATACTGAAGATTTTCTGGTCGCCTTAAAAAATTACCTGCCGGCAATAAGCAAGATCTATAAGCAGGAGAATAATAAGGGATTGGACCTCTCCAGCAAGGAAGGAATGCAATACGTGCTGGATTGGATGGCGGTATTGAGCAACAACAAGGAAGATGATCAGCAGATGCTCAATAATGTCCTCTGGCTCTTAGAAGGTGGCGTCAAAATCGCCGATGCCAAGGCGCAAGCAAAGGATATTCACGGCGCAATGATTACCGCCGGTAACTACAAATACTCCAAGGAAACCGTGGATAACCTGATAATTATTAACCGGTTAACCGGAGATTGGCAGTTGGCCGCGGAGATGATTAATCTCTTCCGCTATAGCGTGGTTGAGGATGTGCTGAAAAATGCGCTGGCTGAAGTAAATAAATATGGGGTCAAGAAGGACGATAATATCAAGTTCTACGGCAATCTGGTTTATAGAGAATATGTCACCCTGCAGAACAATGGCAAGCCCAGCGGTAATATTCCTTATATCTTAGATGTTAGAAATGTTGCTCTGCGGGCTGGAGTAGAATTGAATGATTCTGCCAGCCACTATGACAGCTTAGTTTACTGGGCAGGAATTTTAAGGATCCTTGAAGGCAAGCAAGATAAGGCGCAGGCATTGGAACGCTTAGAAACAGTTTTTGTGATTAATAGAGGCAGCTTTTCTTCCCGCTTAACCCATAATTCTAATTTGATAAAGTTTATTTTAGGCGAGCAGGCAATAGACAATGTCTCTATCAAGAACAAGGAAGAGTTAGGCGGTTCAGTTAGCGAGGCAAAGAAGTTCATTGGCTTAGTCCTGAAAGAATCCGGGGCAGCTTCTCAAGACAAAAAATTGAACAGCCTGCAATTTAAGAGCTCCAACTTGATCAGGGAACCGGCTAATGACGGAAACACAACCATATATCTGCCCGCAGGGTTATTCTCTAATAACAATGAGTTGACCAAGGCGATTATCCATGAGACTGGCGCCTTATTAGGCTTTGAGCACAGCAAAAACATTGCATTGGAAAATGCTTATGAAGATTGGAAGGGCGGAAAGCTTGCCCTTTCAGAAGATTTGAAATCATATATTAGAGGAAACGTTAATAAAATCAGTATTGACCGTCATGCTGAACCGTTCCCGGATGGAAGCGACGATCCGTATGTTCAGATCGCCCATGAACTGTTACATAATGCTTCTTTCCTTGAGCTGTTTGGGGTAAATACCTACGATGATTGGAATCTTATCTATGGCGAGAATCAGGATGCGATAACCTTTGTGGCTGTACGCGCCTGGGATGCGGATGTTAATTTCGGCGGCATGTATGCGTATATAAGCGCATTAGAGGAAAATCAGAATTTATCATACGAGTTAAACAATCTTGACAGCGATACGCAGCAGCTTTTCTATCAGGCTTACGGAACGATGCCGCAGCAATTGACCTGGCAGAGCGAAAATTATATGGCATTGTTATTCTCCATCACCATGAGCCCGGATTATCTGGGTGCTGACGCGGTGATCAGCAATTTGGCAGAAATGAATGGATTCTTCAGCAGCTGGCAGCACGAAGATTTATATTACCGTAATGAGATCAATAGCCGCATCTTAAGCAACTTTGGGATAAATCTAAACGACGGCGTACAGGCTTCGGATATTGCCGCGGTCAATAACCGCCAGTTTGGCATTCTTTATAATGAAGCTGGCCAGCCGCGCGATGTCTTCAGGGTAATTGAGTTTTATGAGTTGGCAATTAGATACGATGACGCTTTTCATAACGCTGATTATTCCAGCGAGATCAGCCAGCAGATACTTTCCTTATTCAATATGAACTTAGCTGATAATAATATTTCTATCAGCGACCTGCGGGGTTTTGGCGATCCTGATTTCGGCGTATTGTATAAAGAAAACGGCGTGGCGCGCGATGCCGATGAAGTGATGAGAGTCTTTGATTCCGTGATATACCTGACCAGGCTCTCTGGTTCCAGGATAGCGTTGCTTGGTGACATATTCTCTGGCGAAGGTATAAATTTAAGCAACGGCATTAATTCCACCAATGAATTACAGGCAACCATTGATCGTATATCCTATGCCGCGGAATATGATATCAACGGTAATCCTATAGATATTAACGGCAACGGCATTAGCGGGGAATATTTATATTACGACAGCGCAAGCCGCACCTTTGATTTCAGCTTATTGGAAGAAAATCTTGACGGTGTCAATGACCTTAGGGGAGTAGTTATCGGTAACGGACAGACGGATAATCTTAGAAGAATATTCGGGGTTGATTTTAATGATCTTGATGTAGAAGGGTTTATAGCCGCCATAGACATAATCCACGGCCATAAAGTCTATGACAACGGATATGTTTATGATTACACTGATGCCGAGACTTTCGTGGCGAACTTAGAGAAGGTAGTTGCTTTATACAATGAGCTGGCTTCCAGGGGCCAGGTTGATAATTTTAACGCTATATTTAAAGCCGTGATCGGAGGCGATTTAAGCAGCATCAGCCCGGAAGACTTTGAGATTATGAGCGGTATTGTTAATGGGCATAATGAATATCCTAACGGGTATGTTTATGATTACACTGATGCCGGGACTTTCGTGGATAATTTAGAGAAAGTTGCTGATTTACACGCTGAGCTGGCTTCCAGAGGCCAGATCGTTAACTTTAATGTTATCTTTGATCTTAATATTGGAAATGGCCTATCCAGCCTTGACCAGGATGCATTTGAGTTTATGTCCGGCGTTGTCAACGGACATAAGGAATATGCAGACTTTACCTATGATTACACTGATGCCGCTACCTTCGTAGACAACTTAGAGAAAATAGTCGCCTTGCACGCTGAATTAGTTTCCGCGGGCCAGATTGAAAATTTCAATGCCATCTTTGGCACCAATATCGGCAATGACTTATCCAGCATTGAGCAGGAAGACTTTGAGATCATGAGTGGGGTGGTAAATGGCGAGAGCGACTTAAACGGCGATGGAGTAATAGATGAGAATGATTATAGATATACTGATGCCGAGACTTTCGTGGCTAATCTGGCAGCTGTGGCAGAGTTAAGAGATGAACTTAACTCCAGGGGCCAGGCAGAAAACTTCAACTTGATCTTCGGCATAGATATTACCAATGGTATCAGCGGGGTAGAGTATGCGAATATGGCTGCTATTGTTAACGGACATAAGGAATATGACAATGGCTACATCTATGACTACACCACCGCAGCCATCTTCGTAGATAACTTAGTTAAGGTAGTTGAGCTTTATAATGAACTTAGCTCAAGGGGCCAGATTGAAAACTTCAACCTGATCTTTGCCAACTACCTCTCGGAAACCGGCCTTGGCTCAAGCCTGACCATGGACTTAGCCGACTATGAGTTCTTATCCGGCATTGTTAACGGCCATAAGGAATATGACAATGGCTACATCTATGACTACACCACCGCAGCCATCTTCGTAGATAACTTAGTTAAGGTAGTTGAGCTTTATAATGAACTTAGCTCAAGGGGCCAGATTGAAAACTTCAACCTGATCTTTGCCAACTACCTCTCGGAAACCGGCCTTGGCTCAAGCCTGACCATGGACTTAGCCGACTATGAGTTCTTATCCGGCATTGTTAACGGCCATAAGGAATATGACAATGGCTACATCTATGACTACACCACCGCAGCCATCTTCGTAGATAACTTAGTTAAGGTAGTTGAGCTTTATAATGAACTTAGCTCAAGGGGCCAGATTGAGAACTTCAATACCATCTTTGCCAACTACCTCTCGGAAACCGGCCTTGGCTCAAGCCTGACCATGGACTTAGCCGACTATGAGTTCTTATCCGGCATTGTTAACGGCCATAAGGAATATGACAATGGCTACATCTATGACTACACCACCGCAGCCATCTTCGTAGATAACTTAGTTAAGGTAGTTGAGCTTTATAATGAACTTAGCTCAAGGGGCCAGATTGA
>JBAZJY010000006.1:0-31316 GCA_041651115.1 Candidatus Omnitrophota bacterium
TAAAATCAAAGACCTCTCTGAAGGTCCCCTTAGGAAAATTCCAAGTTTTTTACATCGAAAGCAAACCTTCCAAATACAAAATCTGGATGACGGATGATGAAAAACGCATTCCGATCCGCATCCAGGGTCTTGTATCCTTCGGCATGGTTTATATGGCTGCGACAGCCGTCGAAACGCCATAAATGCAAGCCTGCCAAATCACCTGTTTTTCTTCTTAAATTCAACAAAATCAGCCTGCAAAATTTGCTCAAAACCTTTGAAATAAAAGGACTTTTCTGTTAAACTGATTTTCATGCTTTCAGGCAAAAAGGTATTGATTTTGTATATAACGGAGCGTTCCGGCCATCATAGCGCAGCCTCTGCCTTGAAGAGGGGATTTGAGGTTATTGATCCTTCTGTGACGGTGAGGTGTATTAATGCATTTCGCTATTTTTTTCCTGTAACAGAGTGGTTAACGCATAAATTATATCTATTTGTAATTAAAAGAGTTCCATCTATTTGGCGTTTTCTTTATGACCGGCCGTCTTTTGTCAAAAAAAGCGACGGTTTTAAAACATGGTTGCACCGCAGGGCATTTGATAAGCTGGAGAGGCTTCTTCGTGAATTTTCGCCTGATGCTGTCATGTGCACACAGGCTTTCCCTTGCGGGATTTTGTCAGCATATAAGCGTGAGCGAGGTGGCCGTTTTAAGCTCTACGGCGTCTTAACGGATTTTGCTCCGCATTCATTTTGGGTTTATGATGAGGTGGATTTTTACGTTGTCGCCAGCGAGCAGACAGGGACGGAGCTTTCCCGCAAGGGTGTGTCGCCAGAAAAGATAAGCGTTCTTGGTATTCCTATTGACCCGAAATTTTCTAAACACATTGATGCGGTAGACGTCCGCGCACAGTATGGCCTGGATAAAGACATTCCCGTTGTTCTTGTGATGGGGGGAGGCCACGGTCTGGGGCCCATCAAACAGATCATCAGACAGCTGGATGGGTGCGAATTGCCGATGCAGATGATGGTAGTCTGCGGCCTTAACCGCAAGCTCTACAGATGGATGGTGAGCCGGCGGTTCCAGAAGCGGGTGTTGACATTTAAATACTCAAATGAGATCGAGCAATTGATGAGTGCAGCGAATCTCGTGATTACAAAACCGGGAGGCATCACGACAGCCGAATCCCTGGCCAAAGGCCTGCCCATGGTGATCTTAAACCCCATTCCGGGCCAGGAGGCCAGGAATACGGATTTCCTGGTCGATGCGCGCGCGGCTCTCAGCGCGGCCAGTGTTTTAGATGTCGTGCCTGCGGTTCGTTGTATTTTGGCAGGAAATGCGACTGGTCCCGAAATGGTATCGCACACGAAAGGAAACTCGCTGGCAAAGGCAACTTCTTCGCGTGATATTGCTGCTTTTGTCTTGAGTAACAAATGATTGCATATGTTTTTTACAAGATAGGTTATTTTTTTGCAACCTTTTTACCCCTGAGGGCCGCCTATGGATTGGCGACCGTTCTTTCATATGCAAAATATTATATTTCCCCCCGTGACAGAAAGGCCGTCATAGGGAATTTATTGAGGATTCTCCCTGTCGAGGAGCACGGCCGTGTCCACGCTTATGCCAAGCAGGTATTTGTTTGTTTTGGCAAGTATCTCATCGAATTTTTCCGCGTTAAATATCTCAAGAAGGAAGACGTCGGTAAGATCATGACCATCATCGGCCTTGAATACGTTGACGAGGCTTTGAAAAGGGGCAAGGGCGTTATTATCGTCGCCGCCCATCTGGATAATTGGGAATTAGGGGGTGTATGCATGGCCCTTTTGGGGTATCCCTTTGTGGCCGTGGCTTTGCCGCACCGCCACCGGTTGGTCAATGCGTTCTTCAACAGGCAAAGGGAGCGCATCGGGGCGGTTGTCGTTCCGTCCCTGGGTATTGCGATAAGAAGGATCTATGAGGCCCTGCATAAAAATCGGCTTGTAGCCCTTGTGGGCGACAGGGTTTTCTCAAACAATGGAAAATTGATGGATTTTCTTGGGGACAAAAAAATGATCCCCCGCGGCCCTGCTATTCTGGCTACCAGGACAGGGGCCGCGATCATTACAGGCTTTGTTTCCAGGGATGAGCATGATCACCATACGCTTACTTTTTCCCGGCCGCTGGACCAAGGTTTGACGGAAGACGAATATATCGAGGCTTATACGCGTTCCATCGAGGCGCAGATCCGAAAATATCCGACGCAATGGATGATGTTCAGGGAGTTCTGGAAAGAATGAGCGAATTTATTTGTCTTATCCCGTCATTCAATGAAGAAAAGACGATCGGTTGGCTGGTCATGAGCCTGAGGGCCAAAGGATTCGATGTTACGGTGATCGATGACGGTTCAATGGACCAGACAGCGCGGCTGGCCCATGCCAGCGGGGCAGAAGTCATTATCAACGAGCGCAATCTCGGCAAAGGCGCTTCTTTGCGCAAGGCCTTTGAGATCCTCAAGAACCGTCTATGCGAGGGCGTGATTGTCATGGACGGAGACGGCCAACACTTGCCTTCCGACGTCGACCAGTTTATTCGCTGTTTTCGCCAAAAAGTTCCCGGGCTTGTGGTCGGCAACAGGATGCACAGACCCAAAGGTATGCCGCTCATCCGGCAGCTGACAAATGCTTTTATGTCTTCTATCATCTCCGGGATGTGCCGGCAGCGCATCCCGGATACTCAATGCGGATTTCGTCTCATTTCCATAGACGCTTTGCGTGCGATTGCCCTCAATACCGATCGCTACGAAATCGAGTCAGAGATGCTTTTGGAAGTCGCGCGCGCAGGGTTTAAGATCGAATCCGTCCCGATTACGTCTGTCTATGACGGTCAATACAGCGCGATCCATCCCGTTAAAGATACCATCAGGTTTTTTAGATTTATTTTCGGGAAGAAAAATGAAAAATAGAAATGCGCGATACGCCGTGGTATTGGCCGGGGGGGTCGGCAGCAGGTTTTGGCCCCAGAGCCGGACGCTCGAACCCAAGCAGTTCCTTCGGCTGGAGAGAGACAAGAGTCTTTTCCGCCGCTCTCTGGAGCGCATTCATTCGCTTGTCCCGGTTAAAAATATTTATATTGTTACTTCGCCCCTGTATGGGGACATCATAAGATCTGAAACAGCTTTATTTAATATTCCGCTTTCCAATTTGATTTTTGAGCCCAGCCCAAAAAACACCGCTCCCGCCATAGCTTTAGCCGTCAAGATCATCTTCGATCGTTGCAAGGACGAAAATGCCGGCGTCGCCGTTCTTCCCTGCGACCAGCTGATAACGAATACAAGCAGGTTTTTTCTTCTTATGCGGCGCGCTTTTTCCAACTGCCGCGACCGTTTTATCGTCTTCGGGATCCCGCCTCATCGTCCGGCAACAGGATACGGGTATATTAAAGCGTCGTCCAAGGGAGGTTTCGGTCCGGGAAACACTTTGCGCCTTGTTGAGAAGTTCTGTGAAAAACCGGATGTGCGGACGGCTAAAAGATTTCTGAGACAGGGTTCATATTTCTGGAATAGCGGTATTTTTGTCGGCAGCGTCGGAGTATTTTTGTCGGCCATCCATGCTCATTTGCCCATGCTTTTTAAACAGGTTTCAGCCGCAGCCGGCTCCGTAGGGGAAAAGGGGCTCGTATCCTGGAACAAGATCCGTCCTGTTTCTTTTGATTACGGCGTAATGGAAAAGACGAAGAATATAGCCATGATCCCGGCTGATCGGCTCGGCTGGTCGGACCTGGGCAGCTGGCAGGCGTGGGATGAGCTTCAGCGCAAGGACAAGAACAATAACCTTTTGCTTGCCGATATCGTGGATATCGACAGTCACGATCTCACGGTCTTGGGACGCGAACACCTGATAGCCACCATCGGCCTCAAAGGGTTGATTGTGGTTGATACGCCTGACGCTCTTTTTATTGCCGATAAAAAGAAGAGCGAAGACGTCAAGCGGGTCGTGGAAATCTTGAAGAAGAACAAAAGGGAGGAACATTTTTGTCATATCACTGTCAAGCGCCCCTGGGGCGCCTATACGGTGCTTGAAACAGGCCCGGGATTCAAGATCAAGCTTGTGGAGGTCCTGCCGGGTAAATCATTGAGCCTGCAGCTTCACAGAAAGCGCAGCGAGCACTGGGTCGTGATCCAGGGGCAGGCTATTGTCACGAACGGGAAAGGTCGGTTTCGTGTTCGCAGGAACGAGAGCATGTTCATCCCCCGAGGGTATCGCCACCGTCTCGAAAACAGGGAGAAAACTATTTTAAAGATCGTCGAGGTGCAGACAGGCGCGAGCCTCACCGAAAGCGACATCGTCAGATTTCAGGATAGCTTTGGAAGGACAAAGCCCCATCGGTTTATTTTAAAAAGTTAACGGGAATTTGCATAAGATACCGGAGGAAAACATGAAGGTGGTCATTCTGGCGGGGGGCAGGGGGACGCGGATCAGTGAAGAAACAGGCAGTATCCCTAAGCCCATGGTGGAAATCGGCGGCAAGCCGATCATCTGGCATATCATGAAGATGTATTCCCGGTTTGGCTTTAACGAGTTCGTCATTTGTCTAGGATATCGCGGTTACCTGATCAAGGAGTACTTCTCGCATTATTTTTTGCATATGAGCGATGTCACGATCGACATGAAAAAAAACGATGTCAAGGTCCACGCGACGTCATCCGAACCCTGGAAGATCACGCTGGTGGATACGGGCTTAGAGACGAATACCGGAGGCCGCCTCAAGAGAATCCGGAAATATGTCGGAGACGAAACGTTCATGATGACATACGGAGACGGCGTAAGCGATATCGATATCAGAAAGCTTGTTAAGTTTCACAAAAGCAACAAGAGATTCGCGACGGTAACGGCCATTCAGTTTGCGGGCCGCTTCGGTGCGCTCAAGATCAATCGGGATCATGCCATAACTTCTTTTTTTGAAAAGCCAAAAGGTGACGGCATGTGGGCAAACGGCGGATTTTTTGTCTTAGAGCCGGAGGTTTTTCGTTTTATCAAAGATGATGCGACAGTATGGGAAAAAGAGCCGTTAGAAAATCTAGCCGCAAAAAATCAATTGTCGGCTTACAAGCACGATGGTTTTTGGAAGTGTATGGACACTCAGCGCGACAAGATCGAGTTGGAACAACTATGGAATATGCATAATGCCCCCTGGCGGTTTGAATAGTCCGAGGAAATAAATGAACAGAAACTTTTGGAAGAACAAGCGAGTACTCATTACAGGCTTTGAGGGTTTTTTGGGATCAAATCTGACGAAGGCCCTCATTTCTTCAGGCGCAAAAATCGCCGGTCTGGATATCAAGGTTCATAGAAAAGAAACAATTCTGACAAAAGACGATTACCGGAAGATGACCGTTATCAAGGGAAGCGTAACGCGTTATCGGTTGTTGGAGAATATTTTAAGAAAAAACAAGACCAATATTGTTTTTCATCTGGCGGCGGAGGCCATTGTCGGCAAGTGCCACAACAACCCCTTATGCGCCTTTGCTACAAATATCATGGGCACATGGAACGTGCTGGAAGCATGCGCAAAGATAGGTGGGATCGAAGCTGTTGTTGTTGCCTCAAGCGATAAGGCCTACGGCAGCCATAAAAAGCTGCCTTATAAAGAGGACGCGCCTTTGTTAGGCAATCATCCTTATGATGTATCGAAAAGTTGCGCCGATCTGATTGCAGCCACATATTTTCATTCTTATGGCCTGCCGGTGGCCGTGACGAGGTGCGGGAATATCTATGGGCCCGGTGATTTTAATATGTCTCGCCTTGTGCCTGACGCCATCAAGTGCATGGTCGCCTCAAAACCTCTTTTTATCCGTAGCGATGGTGAATTCATTCGGGATTATGTTTTTGTGAACGATATTGTCAACGGATATATTACGCTGGCTGAAAAGATGAAAAAACTTGAACTTGGAGGAGAAGTTTTTAATTTCAGCAGTGAGAATCCGATGAGGGTGACGGAAATGGTCGGTGAGATTTATAGAGCCGGCCACAAGAGGCCCTCTTACAAGATCCTTGATGAAACAGTATATGAAATCAGAAACCAGTATCTATCTTCTCAGAAAGCTAAAAAAATCCTGGGGTGGCTGGCTGCTCAGGACCTTAGGCCGGGGCTGGAAAAAACAATAGAATGGTATAGGCGCCATATCGTATGCTGAAGAACAAAAGGGTCTTGATCACGGGTGCGACAGGTTTTATCGGCTCGAATCTTTTAAGATTTTTTTTAAGCCAAGGGGCCATTGTTTTTATTTTTGCGCGTGCCACGTCTTCAAAATGGAGAATAACAGGAGAATTGGGCAAGGTTCGAAAATTTAGTGTTGATTTAACTGATTCTAGACGGGTGAGAAGAGTCGTTACCAGAATAAAACCCTCGTTTATTATCCATACCGCTGCTTACGGCGGATTATTTTTCCAGACTGATTTGAATAAGATCATTCGGACCAATTTTTTGGGGACGGTTAATTTGCTCAATGCGTGCAAAGAGGCAGGCTTTGAACTCTTCGTTAATACAGGTTCCTCTTCGGAGTATGGACCGAAATCAGTCCACATGAAGGAAACAGATTTGCCCGAGCCCATAGATGGTTATGGCCTCTCTAAATGCTACAGCACGATGTATTGCAGGGCATTGGCGATAAAAGAAAATCTTCCCATTGTTACCCTCAGACTCTTTTCTCCCTATGGTTATTATGAAAATCAAATGAGGCTGACGGCTTATGTGATTTATTCCGCTTTGCAAGGTTTAAATCCCAGGCTTTCGTCGAAGGATTCTGTTAGGGATTATGTTTTTATCGAAGATGTCCTGAGAGCCTATGAGTTAGTGATAGAAAATCGAAAACGAATAAAAGGTGAAGTCATTAATATAGGCTCCGGCAGACAGCATACTGTTGGAGAAGTCGTCGAGGAAATCGTCAGACAGATGCACGTAAGGATAAAACCGCTTTGGCATAGAAGGGAAAATCCGAAACCGGAGCCTGAATCTTGGCAGGCGGATATCTCTAAGGCGAAACGGCTCCTGGGTTGGAAGCCGGAATATGGTTTAAGGGAAGGCTTGGAGAAATATATCGACTGGTTCAAGAGCAATATTCATTTATACCGAACATAAACCAATGAAACTATCCGACTTTGTCGTAGATTTTCTGGCGACGAATAATATTAGGCATGTTTTTGAGGTCTGCGGTGGAACCATCACGCACCTTCTGGACTCTCTTTATAAAAGAAAGGATATCCGGGCGATCTCCATGCATCACGAACAGGCAGCTGCTTACGCCGCCGAAGGTTATGCGCGTTGCGGTTCTTCGGTAGGCGTAGCTATGGCTACGAGCGGGCCTGGCGCCACCAATTTGATAACAGGCATAGCGAGCTGTTTTTTCGACTCTATTCCCTGCCTATTTATTACAGGGCAGGTCAATACCTATGAGTTTAAGTTTGCTAGTCCCATAAGACAGCGCGGCTTTCAGGAAACAGATATCGTAAGCATGGTAAGGCCTGTTGTTAAAGACGCAGTACTTGTCAGGGAACCCATCAAAATAAGATATTATCTTGAAAAGTCTTTGTATTTGTGTACCTCTGGTCGGCCGGGACCGGTGCTGCTGGACATCCCTATGAATGTCCAGAGAGCAGATATAGATTTGAAGGCCATGCCATCCTTTGAGGGAGAAATAAAGAGCAGGTCAAAGACTCGATTTAGTCATGTCCTATTGGGCCGGATAGCGCGTTTGATCGCATCGTCATCTAGGCCTGTAATTTTAGTAGGAGGCGGCGTCAGATTGTCAGGCGCCCAGAACGAGCTCCTGAAGCTGGTTAATGTTACTGGTATCCCCGTTGTGACGACCTTGATGGGCATTGATGCCTTCCCTCATGACGCAAAAGAATACGCAGGCATGATAGGGACCTATGGAAATCGTTATGCCAACCTGACCACTGCTAATGCGGACATGCTTTTAGTCCTAGGGGCGAGGCTGGATACGCGGCAGACTGGCGTCATGCCGGAGACATTCTCCAGAGGCGCAAAGATTGTCCGCGTAGATATAGATTCTAACGAACTAGAGTGCAATAAAGTCAAGGCAAACATTTCTGTGAATGGCGATATTAGGGAATTCTTGTCGGTGCTTAATGGCTGTGTGCGGGATATGAATCGGCCTAACTTCCTTTTATGGAAGAAAAGAGTCGCGTTTTACAAAAAAAACTACCCTTGTTGTAACATCGAACGACGCCTAAAAATTCACCCTAATTATTTTTTCTCAAAGCTGTCCGAATACATCCCGTCCAATGCGATTATTTGCGTGGATGTGGGGCAGCACCAGATGTGGGCTGCTCAATCGTTGAATATTAAAAATAGACAAAGATTTCTTACACAAGGCGGCATGGGTTCTATGGGCTCCAGCTTGGCCATGGCCATCGGCGCTGCTTTCTGTCATCCACGTCAAGATATTTTTGTAATCACTGGGGACGGTGGTTTCCAACTCAACATCCAAGAGCTCCAAACGATCCGTCATTATAAGTTGCCAATAAAAATTATCATGCTGAATAATCATTGCTATGGAATGGTTAGACAGTTTCAAGAGCAATATTTTCATTCCAGATTTCAGTCAAGTGTCATCGGATATAGTTGTCCTGATTTTCATCGTGTCATCAAAGCTTATCAAATACCAACTGTGCGTATTTCAAGACACGCACAGTTGGGAAGTATCTTAAGAACGCTATCTAAAAGCAAAGATTCCTTGTTCATAGAAGTAGACGTGGATGCAGATACGAAGGTCCTGCCAAAGCTCTCGATGAATCGTCCCATTGAGGATCAGGACCCTCTTTTATCCCGCAAAGAACTGAAGTCCAACATGTTCATCGACATTTTATAGTTTGGGGACCGCATGAAGATCGCAGCAAGGAAAGAGATTCTCAGGAAAGTAGTTGAATTTTATAAATCCGACAGAAAAGCTTCTTTTGTGGCCGGGAAGACATCAATTCCTTATGCAGGGCGTATTTATGATGAGAAGGAACTGAAGTATGCTGTAGATGCTTGTCTTGATTTTTGGCTGACTGCGGGTAGATACGCTGATAAATTCGAAAACAAACTGGCCGAGTTGCTGGGTGTCAGCTATTGCCTGTTGACAAATTCTGGATCTTCAGCAAATTTATTGGCTGTTTCCGCTTTGACTTCAGATAAACTTGGCCAAAGGCGTTTGAGGCCCGGAGATGAAGTGATAACGACGGCCTGCGGTTTTCCAACAACGCTCAACCCGATCATTCAAAACAACCTGGTCCCCGTTTTTGTCGACGTCGAATTAGAAACCTACAATATACGGGTTGACAGGCTCGAGGGTGCCATTTCTAAGAAAACAAAGGCCATCTGTATTGCTCATACCCTGGGTAATCCCGCAAACTTGGGCGAGATTTGCAAAATAGTCAGGAAATATCGCCTTTGGTTTATCGAGGATAACTCGGATGCCCTCGGTTCGGTATATCAAGGGAGATTCACGGGATCCTTCGGCCATATGGCAAGCCTAAGTTTTTATCCCGCGCACCACATTACGACGGGAGAAGGAGGGGCTGTCTTGACGAATGATCCTGTGCTCCGCAAGATACTCCTTTCTTTCCGAGATTGGGGAAGAGATTGTTGGTGCGGCCCTGGTTACGACAACACATGCAAAAAGAGGTTCTCGCAGAGATTTGGTAACCTGCCCTTGGGCTACGATCATAAATATGTCTATTCTCATATTGGCTATAATTTAAAGGCGACTGATATACAGGCGGCGATAGGGGTAGCGCAGCTTGAAAAACTTCCGTATTTTATTGAAGCTAGAAGGCATAATTTTCAATATTTATACAACCGGCTTAAAAAATTCAGCAAATATTTTATTTTACCTGAAGCCACGCCTAGATCACAACCAAGTTGGTTTGGTTTCCCGATTTGTATTAAGAAAAATTCTGGATTCGGACGGAATGAAATAGTCGATTTCCTTGAGGCGAATAAAATTGCCACGCGCATGCTTTTTGGGGGCAACCTATTGAAGCAGCCGGCCTATGAACATATTCATTGCAGAATAGCTGGATTGCTGACAAATACTGATTTAGTGATGAGCAATCTCTTTTGGATCGGTGTTTATCCCGGATTAAACCTGGCTCAACTGAAATATATCACTCAAGTTTTCGATAAATTCTTCCAGCGAGTATAAAAAATGGCTTCTCCCGATTTGCTTCTGGTGGCTCCTCCGACAAGAGCTTATTCGATTTTCTTCTCCTTCGCGCTTCTTTATTTAGCATCTTTTATTGAGGAGAAAGGCTATAAGGTTGAGATTTTGGATGATCGCCCGAGCCATTCAGAAGGGTTGGATTTGTCAATCCTCCAGAACCATTGCATTAAGTCCATCCTTGATAAAAATCCAAGATATCTGGGCTTTACGTGTTTGACAGCTGACTTTATCTGTATTGAAAAAATTGCCAAGTCGGTTCGTAGTGCAGGATTTAAAGGCAAAATCATTGTCGGAGGCCATCACCCGACTTTTTGTCCACAGGATTTCTTTGTTCAAAAAGGGATCTATGACTATGTTGTCTTGGGCGAAGGAGAGCAGACCTTGTTGGATTTGATGAAAACGCTTGATGATAAGGGCAATATTCAGCACGTAGACGGCATCGCCTACGCCGAGGATGGTTCATTTGCAAAAACATCTCCGCGTCAGCTTATCGAAAATATCGATATTTTCCCCAATCCTGCCTATCATTTGATTGATTTGAACCAATATCTTCGTCCCTCGGTCGGCCTAATTCGACATATCCTGTTATGCGGAGTCCCGATCTTGACGACTAGGGGCTGCCCCTATCAATGCACTTACTGCGGAAATCCTTCTTTATGGGCCACGCAGATGCATAAAAAGATTCTGCGCACTAGATCCATCGATAAGGTTTTAGAAGAATTGTCTTTGTTAAAAAACCAATATGCCATCGATGGTTTTTACATTGCGGATGATGCCTTTACTCTTAATGAAGATAGGGTCGGAGAATTTTGCCGGGGGCTTCTGGACAGGCGGCTGGATCTTGTTTGGGCTTGTCAGACTCACGTGAATTTGTTCACTGAAAGAATGGCTGGCTGGATGAGAGATGCGGGGTGTGTCCAGGTGGAGTTTGGTGTCGAGTCGGGCTCCGATAGGGTTCTCAAGGTCATGAAAAAAGGAACAAACACAAAAAACATTCAAAGAGCTTTTGACATTAGCCACGCACATGGTTTTAGAACCCTGGCTAATCTTATGGTCAATACCCCGACGGAAACGGAAGAGGATTTAAGATCGACCATTGACTTCGCCAAGAGGCTTAGACCGACCATTTATTCATACGCGATAACAACGCCGTTGGTCGGCACTGAAGATTACAAGAAGTATGTCAAGCCCCCCCTTACGAGAGAGGAGTATTCCTTATATCTTGATGGTCGTATTTATAGAAAAATCATCGATGAGAGATTCAAGCTATCGGCTCATCGATTAGATATAGGGAAAATCTACCGACACCTAAACCGCCGTTATATGTTTTTCAGGTATTATTTCGATGCCTTGCTCTATCTTTTGACACATATGAGATTTTATGCGCGATCCGTGCATCGGAACGATTACGTCATGGCTTTTCTCAAGAGATATTTCGGGGTAAACAAACTAATGCATCGGATGAACAGATTCTATCATAGCTTGCTTGGTTTCAGAGAATGTTATGGCAACGATCCGCGTGCAGCAAAATCTTTTTGAATATCTGAAGCTGAAATTGAGCCATAAAAGGACAAAAAAAGCCTTTATCGGTTCACTTTCCATTGTAGTCTCTAAGTTTTTGGCGCTCGCAATCGGTCTTGTGACAACGGCTGTTTTTGTCAGATACGTTTCCCCAGAGCAATTCGGTTTATACGGCAGTCTGACATTTTTGATCGGCATGATTCCAGTCCTAGATTTAGGTTTGGGGCTGTCTTTGCGAAACAAACTGGCTGTATTTTATTCAGAATACGAGGGGCATGCGAATGAATGCAGGAGGTATTTTTTCTCCGCCCACTATGCTTACTTGCTCTTGTCTTGTTTTCTCATCGTTCTTTTGTGCTTGTGCTATAGGATTGTACCGTGGGCGCAATTATTCAATACAAACGACAGCCAGATCATCAGGGAAGGTTCCCTGAGTTATGTGATTTCCCTGATTATTCTTGTGGTAGGATTGCCTTTCTCCATCAGTATCCAGGGATTTTTCAGTTTTCAACAGACACAGTGGAATTCTTTTTTTGAGCTGTCCAAGAGCATACTAGTTTTGCTGTTCATGGTGATCCTGATTCTGGCAAAGGCTGACTTTGTTCTTATTGTGTGTTCTTTTGCTTTGGGCATGACGTTGCCTGTTTTGATTTCTTTTTTTGTGTTTCTCAAAAAACGACAATGGCGACCAGAGCCTATTGACATCCGGGACATCGTTGTTAATGTCAGAGAATTGCTTCCGCAGGGCATTCAGTTCGGCATTTTACAGTTCTGCTCAACCCTTGTATTTTCTTCGCAGGCGCTTATGGTAGGGAAACTGACCGGCCTTAAGGATGCAGGGGAGTACGCCTTGGTTCAGAAACTTTTTTTAATCCTTACCATCATCCACTTTGCCGTCTTGACACCTCTTTGGTCTGCCTATACAGATGCTGTTGCCTCCAACGATATCCGATGGGTCAGGAAAACACTAACATATTCCGGCTGGTTTTCCGTCATTCTTTTTTCGATCGGATCAGTCTTTTTCTATTTCTTTGGCAAGACCGCCATATTTATCTGGACCGGCAAGGTCATTCTTAACCACTGGCTGTATATTTGTATGGGGATATGGATTTTTCTGAGTGGGATTGTTAATTGTTTTTCAGTATATCTTAACGGTATTGGAAAATTGCGTATGCAGACCGTTTTATTTGTCGTCGCTGCCCTAGTCTATATGCCCTTATCGTTATTTCTGGGAAATAGATTCGGGGCCGTTGGTGTGTGTATGGGGGGTGTTATTGCCATTCTTCCTTTAGCCGTTGCGAATCCCCTGAAGTCTATAATGAGCTTTAAAGAGTTTGACGGAAAAACGGCAAACGAGTCTTTGAATAACATGCTGCAGTCCAATAATACATGAAGACACCCAAAATCAGCATTCTCATACCGACATATAACCGGGCAAAATTCCTGAGAAACGCTCTCGACAGCATAGTTGCCCAGGATGCCCAAGATATCGAATGCATTATCTCCGATAACGCCTCAAACGATGATACGGCAGAAATTGTAAGGAGTTTTCAAAAGAACCATGCCTACATAAAATATTTCAGAAATGAGACCAATCTTGGTTTTGATTCAAATATCCTGGTATCATTGAGCCGTGCAAAAGGGGAATATGTCTGGCTGTTCGGTGATGATGACTATATGTTACCAGGCGCTATTGGAAGCGTCAGGGAGACTATCACCAAAAATTATAATCTAGCCTTGGTTTATGTTAATTATTCGATTTCAAGCCGTGATTTCAAAAAAATCATCAAACGGCGGGCCGTTCCATTATATAAGAATATATTATGCAAGACGTCTGATGATTGTCTCAAGGCGATACTGTGCGATCTCACATTTATGTCTTCTTTGGTCTTCCAGCGCGTTCTGTATCTTGCGGTGAGAAATTGCGAGGATTTCATCGGTACGGGCTTCATTCATTTTTATATCGTTTTGTCCATATTGAAGCGCAACAGATCTTACATTATTGCTGAGCCCTATATAAAAAATAGAAGTGGCAATTCAGGCGATTATCCTTTTTTTAAATATTTTGTTGTAGGGCTTTGCAAGATTCTGGAAGCTGCGAAGCAGCTGGATTATAAAAATGAATCCATAACAAAAACCAAAAAAGCAATATTGAGATTGTTGATTTTCAGGAAAATTTTGGTTTTCAGAAGCGTGGATCCCAAATCGCTCAAAGGGACTTTTCCTCTACTGGCGGAAAACTTTTCTTCAGAACCATTCTTTTGGTTTTTTGTGCTTCCTGTCTACTTCATCCCAAGTTTTTTTATCAGATTCTTTTACAGTCTTTACATGTCTCTCTTTAGGGGTTTAGGAGGCAACTCTCTGTATGAAATGGCCAAAAGTCACCATAATGATCCCAACCTTTAACCGTCTTGCTTTTTTGAGAGAAGCCGTTCAAAGCGCGCTGGGGCAGGATTATCCGAATCTTGAGGTGATTGTATCGGACAATGCCTCGGAAGACGGCACAGGCGAGGCCATGAAACATTATGAATCCGACGACAGGTTTAGTTATCATAGGAACGGATCGAATATCGGCCTTGGAGCAAATTGGCAAAAACTACTCTATGAATACGCAACAGGCAAGTACGGCAAACTTTTGAATGACGATGATTTTTTGACAGACAGATCCCATGTTACAAAATGCGTTGAATTGCTCGAATCTAAAAATCTCGATATCGTTTTTTCCGGTTCGAAGATAATTTGGAATGAAGGGCTGCCTGATCCGAAAAGTCCTACAGAAATTATTTTTGATTTGCCCCTTGTGGTGAAACGTCAGTGGTGGCTTGAGAACTTCGGCAAAGTTTTGAAAAAACATACTCTATTTCCGAATTTGGTAGGTTCCGCAGTTTTCAGTCTTGAAAAAGCAAAACTTTTCAGAGCTTTCTATCCGCCATGTTACGGTCTGGATTACGAATTGGCCTTAAAATTCATTCTTGCTGCCGATTCTGGTTATTTCAAGGAGAGTCATTGGGCAGAAAGATACCATCCGAGCGATGCAAATACTTCTGAACTTGACCGGTCTTTTGAGGGTTTGTATCTGTTCAACCGTGTATATGATTTTGGATTATCACTGGGGCTCGAAAGAAATAAATTGCTTAGTTTTAGAAGAAGAGGCATCCAGGCTTTTTTTAATAACTTCATTGCTCAGAAATTTTTTCAACTGCAAGGGGCTTCTATACGGACTTTGTTAAATATGATGAAAAGAATGGCGAGCGTTGATAGCCGGATATTCGGAAACATTCTGTTTTCGCGTATTTTTTTCAGCAGGTTCCTTAGGTGCAGGAATAAAACGCTGTATTATTCTTTGCGTTCCATTTTCAGAAAATTCTCTCACAATCGAGCGGCATAGATCATGCAAAACAGAATACTGCTGGTTAAGCCCTTTATTCCAAAAAGTTCGCATAGCCAGGATATGTTCCCTCCCACAAGCTTGGGGTTCCTGGCCCATGCCTTAAAAACTCATGGGATCGAATACGGTGTGTTTGATATGGGTCTTGGGTATTCCTTCCGACAGCTCGTTGATAAGATTCATGCCAATCGACCTACACACCTGGGGGTAACGCTGTTCACCTACCAGTACAAGGCTGTTTTTCAATTGCTTAAACAAGTCAAAACGGTTTTCCCGTACTTGGTCATTATTGCAGGCGGGCCACATATATCGACTTTTCGGGAAGAGGCGATGAGAGAGTGTGGAGACATCAGTTATGGGGTTGTTCTTGAGGGAGAAGGAACGCTTGTACAGCTCATGAACGGCAAAGACCTTGCGGATATCAAAGGGTTGTTATTTCGAAAGGGCCAGGAGATTGTTTTTACGGGAAATCCAGACTCGATTGTTGATCTCGACAGTGAAGGCTTCCCACATTATGAGGGATTTGAGCTTGAAAAATATTCTGCCCGGCCAAAACTTATGACGATTAACACCACGCGAGGCTGTCCTTATCAATGTATCTATTGCCCCGTGGGAACGACGATCGGCAAAAACCTCAGGTATCGAAGCCCGGAGAGCGTCATAGAAGAGATACGTTATTGGTATGACAAGGGATACAGGATTATCGAGATAATGGATGATAATTTTACTTTTAAAATGGAAAGGGTATTTAGTGTTTGTGAATTGCTCGAGAAGGAAGAATTTAGAAATTTAGTCTTAAATATACCGAACGGCGTCAGGGCAGATAAGGTTAACCCGCACCTATTGAACAGATTAAGACAGGTAGGCTTTAAGGTTATTTCGTTTGGTGTGGAGGCAGGAAGTGAGGCTGTGCTGAAAAGTCTTAAAAAAGGAGAAGATCTTGCTACGATCAAACAGGCCATAAGATGGGCCGTGGATGCAGGGTTAGAAGTAAGATTATTTTTTCTCATAGGTTCACCAACCGAAAGGATAGATGATTTCAAAAATTCCATAAAAATTGCTGAGGAATTCGCAGTCAGTGGCGCTTATTTTTATAATATTATCCCTTACCCCAAGACGGAGCTGTACGATTGGATATCTCAAAATAATTATTTCATTCAAAAGCCTCAGGATTATCTCAATCAGGTATCAGGCCTGGATAATAATCCTGTTTTTGAAACACCTCAAATGAACAAGGAAGAGAGGATAAAAGCGTTTCGGTATGCGAAGAGCATCGAAAAAAGAATTTATCGAAGGAATATTCAAATAAAATTGAAAAAGCTGAGAATTCTTGCTTATCCGGTTGCCTGGTTTTATTCCCTTGAGTTCATTCAGAGGTTGTTAAGCCGGAGCGCCCGTTTCAGACATTTAATTTATCGATTGAGCTGTTGTATACGTCATTCAAATTAAAGGCTTGTCCATGATTGCAATACGCAAAAAGTTGATGAGGCTTTTAAAAGACCCTATTATTATCTGGTTGTTTTTAGCATCCAAATTTCAGAAGCTATTATTTTTGCGCAAAGTAAAGAGGGACGGCGATATATTTTTTAAATATAAAGGAGACTTTTTCCCAGGGTACTTGAATTCGGGAAATGCTGCTCAGAATATCAAGCAGAAGGCATTGGAATATTGTAGTGGCCGCGGGCTTGATATTGGGGCAGGTTCCTGGGCTTTGGATGGTGCTATCGCAATAGATAATAATCCTGATCAGAACGCCCTGAAACTCGACAGGTTTGGCAACGGAAGCTTGGATTATATTTTTAGCTCTCATTGTCTGGAACATTTAAGTAAATGGCGCGAAGGTCTAAAGTTATGGATAAGTAAGCTGAAGCCCGAAGGTATCCTTTTTTTATATTTGCCGCACGTTGCACAGAAGCTTTGGAGGCCCGGCGGGCCCTGGGTGGGACATGCACACAGATGGAGTCCCACAGTTGAAGTTGTTGTTAAATTTCTCGAAGATAACGGGATGACAATTATCGAAACAAATAAGGGTATGGATCGTTACTACAGTTTTCATGTTGTGGCGAAAAAGAAATAATAGCGTTCATTTTGATTTAAGATATTCTTTCAGCGAAGAAAAGGAAGCAACCAAATCATGTTGGAATTAAAAAGCATTTTGATTCTGCGTTTTGACCATATAGGGGATGTGCTGCTACTGACGTCTATGCTAAAGGCCTTAAGACAGAATTGTTCTCGGGCGAAAATCACTGTTGCTCTTGGCTCGTGGTCGAAGATGGCCCTTGATGAGAATCCTGATGTCGACGAAATCATCGTTTTTGATCACCCGAGATTTAATCGCGAAAAGCGACCTAGTTTTTTCAACGGACTGGTCGCGTCTTTGAGGTTTTTAGCTATCATCCGCAGGCATAGATTTGATGCTATCATCGATCCAAGAAGCAATTTATGTACTCTTCTTTTTGTCTATCTTGGTGGTGCTAAATACAGAATTGGCTTTGATCACGGAGGAAGGGGTTTTTATTTAACGACGAAGGCTAAAGAGAATCCTAAAATTCATCAAATAGATAGGAACCTTTATCTTCTTGAGATGATGGGGTTTCCGAGAGCCAAGGAAAGGAAGCCAACTTTTTTCATTTCCCATGAGGATGTCCAATGGGCAAGAGGATTGTTCTTGTACCATGATATGAATAATGCTCTAGTGGTACATCCCTCGGCCCCTTGGCCGCCACGGAGGTGGCCGGTTGGAAGATTTGCAGAAATAATCGGTTGGTACATCGAGAATTTTAAATCCCATGTTGTGCTCATTGGTGCGCAGGAAGATATGGCCATTAGTCGACAGACAAAACAGATGGTTAGTAAAGACCTACAGGATCATGTTGTAGATATGACCGGCAAGACTACTCTTAAACAAACCGCTGCCGTCATTAAACTGAGTCGCATCTATCTGGGCGTTGACAGCGCTCCGATGCACTTGGCTGTTGCGGTAGGCACTCCTGTGATTGCGCTGATGGGTCCTGGTGAATATCCTCGCTTTGCTCCGTATGGAGAGAATAATGTAACCATAAGAACGCGGATGAAATGCAGCCCTTGTCATCAGGATCGAGACTACAAATCAATGCGATGTTTTCACGGCAGCAGCGCTTGCATGAAACAGATAGAAACACAGGAAGTAAAAAGCCAAATTGCAAAAATTCTGCATTCCAATTCGGTTCGATTTTAGGAATCTAATGGCCTGGCAATGTATCAATAAACGTCTCTATTTGTTCCAGAACAGGCTGCCTGCTTTGCTTTGTGCAATTATTGATTGTTTAGGGCGATGGTCGGTTGGAATATTTATCCCCAGAAAAAAGAAGGTTGACCATGTGAATGTCAGAAAAATACTGATTTCAAGACCGGACCATCTCGGAGATGTGGTTATGACAACTGCTGTCTTATCTCTGATTAAGCAAAGCTTTCCTCAAGCCGCCATCCATATGCTTGTAGGAAGCTGGTCAAAAGATCTGTTGGATAGTATTGGGGGTATCGATAAAGTAATTTACTATGATAACTTTTACTTGAATAGAAACGCGATTCCGGGCTGGAAAAAATTTTTTTTAAGCCTTTCCCAAATTCCTTCAGTTGTCAGGATACTGTTACAAGAAAAATATGATTTAGGGATAGAGTTTCGTCCATTCTTTGGGAACACCATTTTGCTTATGTGGTTGGGAAGAGTTAGATACCGGCTAGGCTACGGAACTGCAGGCATGGGGTTCCTCCTGCATAAAGAAGGGTGCTTTTTGCCCGGACGGCATTTTATAGAGAACATGCTTCATTTATTAAGTCAAATAGGAGTTTCTTCAGAATATTGCATTCCGTCGACGCACCTTGTGTGTCCTCGTGAAGATGTCAGAAATAAAATGGTTTCTCTTATTAGTACGGATCAAAATCCGGGAAAGGGTAGGCTAAAAATACTTATACATCCTGGGGCTGGAAAAGCAGAATCGCTTTGGGATAATAAGAAGTGGGCGCGATTGGCTGATGTGCTGATGAATAAATATAAGGCGACGATCATTATCTCGGGTGGTCCCGATGAGAGGGCTTGTGCAGAAAAAATTGCTCAGGACATGAAAAACAAATCCATTAATTTGGCGGGTAGACTTTCAATAGGCGAGTTTATTTGCCTGACAACTCTTGTCGATTTCGTAATCGCATTAGATTCTTTTGGTGCGCATGTGTCTGCGGCAAACGGTACCGCCACGGTAGTCATCCATGCGGGCATACAGGATTACGAGATATTCAAGCCATACGGCCCAAAAGTTCTTCCAGTGACACATGCGGTTGATTGTTCTCCCTGCTGGTATGGTTGTCCGCAAATGCATTGCATCAGGGATATAGATGTTGATGATGTCGCGAAGAAAATAGAGGAGGGTATAAGTGGTCGTTTCTAGTGTTTTTTACTTGACGATATGCGCGGTGTTTTTGACTGCGCTCGGGACCATTTCAATATGGGATTTCAATACAATTCACATAAGATTTTATCAATTGCCATTATTGCTTGGACTAATTCTGTTTGTTGTATCTGTAATGAAAAAAAAATCCAAGGTTAATTTTTCTTTTTGTTTCTTCTTACTGGCTATATTCATGCTGGAAGCGATTTTTTCATTAAAAAATACTGTATTTCCGTTTGTCGGTCTAAAACAGATCGTTCTATTTTCGGTATTTTTCATTTTCGCATTTCTTATCTGCAATTGCTGCACAGATGATAAAAAGCTGGCGTGGCTTCATAGAACTATTATCGTTTCAGCGCTTTGTGCTGTCGTCTATGGCTTCATTGCATATATTTTAACCAATCTTCCGGGAATCGAAAAGGAAGGACTTTATCACTATACACGTCCAAGGTCATTTTTCAAAGAACCGAATGAATTCGGGATTTATTTAACATTTGTATTTGGGTTTTTGTGCGCAGAGGTTTTCAGTAAAGTCAAAATTACCGGTAAGCCCATTGTTTACTTTTGCTTATTTCTCGCGTACGCCCTCCTTATTCCTAACATGAGTAGAGGGTCGTGGCTTGGATGGATAGTCGTTCTCGTCACGACCCTTTTTTTATTGCATAGCACTGGGTTATTTAAAATGACTGTGAAAAAAATTATCATGTTGACAGCAGGAATATGCATATCCTTTTGGTTAATTCTCTCTGTTGTTTCCAAGTTGACCCCGACGATTCATAATGCTACTGTCGCACAGGCGGTTGAAACGCGAATCGCATCGCTTGCAAAGGCAAATGACTATACTGCCTCCATCCGTCTAAGATATTGGAAGACAGCCTTCGATGCCATGCTCAAGCATCCGGTTCTTGGTGTCGGCTTTGGAAACATTTTTACGATTCTCGAAGATGATAATCCGGCTAATGGAGAAGTGGCATCTTTGGCGTTACCAAAGATCAAACAGGCCACATGCTCGAATTTCATCCTGGATATCGGGGCTGAAACCGGTATCACGGGCTTATTGATTTTTGGAGCGTTCCTATTTTGTTTGTGCGGAAAAGCAATGAAAAAAATCAATCAAACACAAAATAAATATCTTCGAGTAGTCTACATAGGTTCCTTTAGCAGCTGTTTAGGGATGATGGTCAACGGTTTAACATATCCCATTGTTATGTTGCCATTTTTCTGGATAGCCGCAGGCATCATAAATACCAACATAAATTCTCCGGAGATCATACGCCGTGAAAATTCTTTTTGATGCCAGGATGTTAAATACGACAGGCATAGGCACCTATACTAGAAATATCCTGCAGGAATTCGACAAATCCTTGGAAGATATCGAAGTCCATGCCGTTATGAATAAAAGACAGATTCATGGATTGAAATTGGGGTCGAGGGTGAGGATTATACCCATGCCTTTTGAAGTCCCAGTTTATTCGCTGACCGAGCAGGTTGTTTTGCCTTATTGTTCTAATAAGATTAAGCCCGATTTGATCCATTTCCCTAATTTCAACACCTCGTTCTTGGGCAAATTTCCATCAGTTGTTACTATACACGATATGATTTATTATCTTTTCCCTCAGGCCTGCCCCAGTTTGCCCGCGCAGGTTTATGCGAAGATCATGCTGCGGCATTCAGTCAATAGGTCAAGGATGATTGTAACGGATTCCCTGTTCAGTAAAAATGATATTGTAACTCATTTTGACATAAACCCTGACAAGGTCAGGGTGATACCTGTTGGGGTCAATAGTAACTATATGCCTGTCAAAGAATTGGGATATTTGTACAAAAAATATAATCTGCCAAAAAAATTCATACTTTATCTCGGCAACCACGAAACAAGGAAGAATATCGTGGGACTTCTTGAGGCTTATAATGCCAGCAGGTGTAAAGGTGATTATTTTCTTGTCATAGGTGGAAAAAGAGACAGAAGGAGGAGGGAAATATCCAAGACTATTAAAAACCTTTCGCTCGAAAACAGGGTTGTTTTTACCGGATTTGTCGATATAAAAGATATGCCTGCCTTGTATTCGGCGGCCAGTCTTTTTGTTTTTCCTTCATTTTATGAAGGTTTTGGTTTGCCGCCGCTGGAAGCCATGGCTTGCGGTACAGCTGTAATTTGTTCAAACAGAACATCTTTGCCCGAGGCTGTTGGGGATGCAGCCGTCACTATAGATCCGGATAATACGGATGCTATCGCTGAAGCGATGGATAATGTTTTATCTGATGATTCCCTAAAGGCTGATTTAATCAACAAAGGGTTTGCACACATAAAGAAGTTTACCTGGAAAGATACAGTCTCAGGTCTGATCGAGATTTACAAGGAAACGCTAAGTCTTTAATCATGCAATATTCCAAAGTATTACTCATTTTTCCTGAATATAAAAACACACATTTTGGCGCAAATCATCCGCCTGCCGGCTTGGGATATTTGTCCGAAGTCCTCAGGGAAAATAATATCGAGCATGACGTCGTAGACATGCGCTTAAATCCAGGCCGAAGCCATTTGATGGGAAAAATCCGTGAATTCAAGCCGGACCTGATAGGCATCAGCCTGATGACGCTTTTGTACAGTCAAAACTACGCGTTGCTCGATGATATTAAGCGTGATTTTCCCCGCATAGCCATTGCGGCTGGGGGGCCGCACATCTCGACATTCAGAGAAAAGGCCTTGATACAGTGTCCTTCGCTTGATTACGGGGTTACCCTTGAAGGCGAAATGACGCTGCTTGAATTGTGTTTGGGCAAAGACTTGGAGACCATTAAGGGATTGCTGTACCGCAAGGGCGAGGAGGTCGTCTATACGGGCCCGCGTGATTTTATAGCCGATCTGGACCGCCTGCCTTTCCCAAGCTACACAAAATTCAGGATCGACCAGTATGTGACGGACGAAATCCCGGTGCTGTCCTCCCGCGGGTGTCCTTATCAATGTATTTATTGCCCCGTAAAGACGGCGATCGGGAGGACATTCCGGCGGAGAGATTATCTTTATGTGGTCGATGAGCTCGAATATTGGTACAAACGGGGAAAGCGCCGTTTTGGTTTTTTAGACGATAATTTCATGATGGACCGCCGCCGCATTGTAGATATTTGCGACGAGATCGAGAAGAGGGGGCTGACCGGGTTGCATTTACGGTGTCCCAACGGAGTTCGGGCCGATCATTGCGACAGGGAGATCCTTGGGCGGATGAAGCAAGCCGGTTTTGAATATATCGCTTTCGGCGTTGAGGGCGGGAACGACAAGGTTCTTGCCGCCATTCGCAAAGGCGAGAAGATGGAGTCGATAAAAAGGGCGATCCGCGAGGCCTGTGAATTGGGGTTCGAGGTAGCTCTGTTTTTTATCATAGGATCTCCCGGCGAAACAAGGAAAGACATCGAAGATTCCGTTCATCTGGCGCAATCCTTTCCGGTCTTTGATGCAAAATTCTATAACTTGATCCCTTTTCCCGATACGGAGCTTTTTCAATGGGTCCAGGGTAACGGTTATTTCCTTGTGGATCCCGACGTATATCTGAACGATGCGTCACATTGGGATGCCAAGCCGTTATTCGCCACACCCGAGTTGTCTTATGCGGAGCGGCAATCCACGCTGAAATACACATCGGGTATACGCCGGCAGATCAGGAAGCGCGCCATAACCCAGAGGCTTCGGAAATTTGGCCCTTTTTCCACATTCTTGGCTGAGATTTTTGTTAATGATTCCATCCAGAATGCTCTACAGCATAATCGTGTTTTGAGGCGTATCTCGCTTGCCGCCTATCAATGCATCAAACGGTGAATTCTTAATATGAAAATTGCGATCGTTCACGATTATCTCATTCAATACGGCGGCGCCGAAAAGGTCGTCGAGGCCCTGCATGGTATGTATCCCGAAGCGCCTATTTACACATCGGCATATCTTCCCGGGAGGCTGCCCGCTTCTTTTAGGGCGATGGATATCCATACATCCTTTATCCAATCCTTGCCCTTTTTGGAGACATCCTTCAAAAAATATCTTGTGCTTTATCCCATGGCGTTTGAGAGTTTTAATCTCGAGGGTTATGACGTTGTTGTTTCCAGCAGCAGCGGGTTTGCCAAAGGGGTCAGGACAGGTCCGGCAACGCTCCACATCTGTTACTGTTATTCTCCTGCCCGTTTCCTATGGGATTACGATCGGTATATCGAGAAAGAACCCCTTGCAGGAATCACAAAATTCATTTTGTCCATGGTGATCAGGCCTCTTAGAAATCGGGATATGCAGAGCAGCAAAGGCGTGAGACATTTTATCGCTATTTCCAACAATATCCGGGAAAAGATCAAGCGTATTTATCGGCGCCCAAGCGATGTCATCTATCCGCCCGTATCTGTCTCCGGCCTGACAGTCTCAACATGCAAAGAGGACTATTTTCTTGTCGTATCCCGTCTTGTCGCTTACAAACGCATCGATTTGGTCATCGAGGCTTTTAACAGGCTCCGTAAACCCTTAAGGATTGTCGGCGACGGTCCTTATCGTTCCGCGCTTGAGAAGATGGCGGGTTCGAATGTGGCTTTTCTGGGATCTATGGACCAGGAGAGTCTTTGGGAAAGCTACCGTCATTGCCGGGCCGTGATCTTCCCGGGGGACGAAGACTTTGGGATTGTGCCTGTTGAAGCCCAGGCCTTCGGGCGCCCAGTCATAGCTTATGCCTCCGGCGGCGCCTTGGAGACGGTCAGGGACGGCGTGACAGGCGTCTTCTTCAAACAGGCGACGGCGGAAGCGCTTGTTTCGGCCGTTGAGCGGTTCGAAGGACTTGAAAGCTCTTTTGATCCGGCAGAGATCAGACGCAATGCTTTGCGCTTCGACAAAACGGTCTTTGAGGCTGAGCTAAAACGTTTTATTGATACCAAGTATGCTGAATTTCAAAAAAAGGGGAAGCCATGAAAAAAGCCTTGATCACAGGGATCACGGGTCAGGATGGTTCCTATCTGACGGAATTTCTGCTCGGCAAAGGTTATGAAGTCCACGGCATCGTTAGACGTGTGGCGCTGGAAGATCCCGAACACCGGCTTTGGAGAATCCGGCACCTGCTGAAGAGAATTACGCTTCATCCGGCGTCCATGGAGAGCTATGCCAGTATTTTTAATGTGCTGGAGCGCGTGCGGCCGGATGAATTTTATCACCTCGCCGCGCAGAGTTTTGTCAGCTATTCCTTCGAAGACGAATTTTCGACCATCAATACGAATATCAACGGCACGCATTATGCCCTTTCGGCCCTGAAAGAAAAGGTCCCTCATTGCAAATTCTATTTTGCGGCATCAAGCGAGATGTTCGGCAAGGTGCGGGAAACACCGCAAACGGAATTGACGCCTTTTCACCCCCGGTCATCCTATGGAATATCTAAAGTCGCAGGATTCCATTTAACGCAGAATTATCGTGAGGCTTACGGCATATTTGCCTGCAGCGGCATTCTGTTTAACCACGAATCGCCGCGCAGAGGTTTTGAATTTGTGACGCGAAAGATCACCAATGCCGTTGCAGAGATCAAGGCAGGCATAACGCAGGAACTGAGGCTGGGTAACCTCGAAGCCCGGAGAGATTGGGGATTCGCAGGGGACTATGTGGAAGCCATGTGGATGATGTTGCAGCAAAAACAGCCGGATGACTATGTGGTTGCGACGGGAGAGACGCACAGTGTCCAGGAGTTTGTTGCTTTAGCCTTCGAGCACGCCGGTCTCGACTGGAAAAAGTATGTCGTCGTTGATAAAATATTTTATCGGCCTGCTGAAGTGAATCTGTTGATCGGCGATCCAGCTAAGGCCAAGAAGACGTTCGGCTGGTCGCCTCGCGTGCATTTTAGCGATCTTGTCAAAATGATGGTCGATGCCGATGTGGAACGCGTGAATCTGGGCAGGGGACCGGCGTCGCTTTAAGCGCAAGACTTATACAGGCAGGACACAAAAAGCGAAACTTTATGATCAAGCCCGTTAAGAGAATTTATGCCGTGTATGTCATAATTGATGTGCTGATCCTGGCCGCCAGTTTTTACGTGCCTTACCTTTGCCGCTACAACTCCTGGGACCACTTCCTTCATGCGCTGGTTTTTCCTCATCTCAAGGAATATACGTATGTCTTTTTGTTATGGTCCGCCCTCATCATTGTTTCTTTGAACAGAAAGCTGCTGTATGCCACGGACCGTGGTTTGAGCATCCCAAGGGAGATCGTAAGGGTGACCGGCACCATCCTTTCTTCTTCGATTTTCGTCGGTTGTTTTATATTTTTTCTTCAGTTCCGCCTGTTTTCGCGGCTGGTGTTTTTTGAAAATATCTTTTGTCTGTGTCTTTTTCTGAATGGATGGAGGGTCATCAAAAGGCTGATCTTGCGCCACATGATCGCCAAGGGATTCCATAATATCAACGTCTTGATCGTCGGCGCAGGAAAGGTTGGGACCATTATTGTGGATGCGATCAAAAGCAGCCCGTGGTGGGGGCTGCGCCCTGTCGGCTTTCTCGACGACCGCGTCAATCTTCCGGTCGCAGGCGTTCCTGTCCTCGGCCGGCTGGACGATTTCTTTAATATTGCCAAAAAAAGTTTTATTGACGAGGTGATCATTACGATTCCATCGGAAAGGCAGGCTGTTTCAAGGCTGATTCAGGAGGCCAGAAGGCTGAACCTAGGCGTCAGGATCGTTCCGGAGAATTTTGATCTGCCGCCTCTTGTTATGCAGATTTCCAGTCTTGGTTTTATGCCGTTGCTGACCTATCAGGAAAGAAGGCACCACCCGGGCGAACTGGCGGCTAAACGGCTTTTTGATTTCTGCGTGTCGGCCATAGCGCTCACAGTGTTTTTACCGTTTTTTGCGGTTATCGCGGCGCTGGTCAAGCTTGATTCAAAGGGGCCGGTTTTCTTCAGGCAGAAACGCGTGGGTTATAAAGGAAAGATATTCGACTGTTACAAATTCCGGTCCATGGTCGATGGAGCGGAACGCATGAAGCCGGAACTCCTGCATAAAAATGAGGTCAAGGATGGGTTCATGTTCAAGATCCGCCAGGACCCTAGGTTGACGCGCGTCGGACGATTTTTAAGGAAATACAGTATTGATGAACTCCCGCAGTTTTTTAACGTCCTGAAGGGCGACATGAGCCTGGTAGGGACGCGTCCTCCTACGGTTGACGAGGTAGAGCTGTATAATCCTTTGCAGATGGAGAGATTGTCGATCCGACCAGGCATAACGGGCTTGGCCCAGATCCGGGGACGTTCGGAACTGCACTTCAGGCAATGGGTCAGATGGGACCTGTGGTATATACATAATTGGTCGTTTTATCTGGATCTGTCGATCCTTTTTGCGACCCTTCCTGTCGTATTTCAAAAAAAAGGAGCCTATTAAGTGACGAAAGAGAACGCAGCCAGGATATGCGACCGCATTGCGGAATACTGTATCTACGGACTTATCGTTGCCTTGCCCGTCTCCGGTGCGGCCATCGAGGTATTTTCTGCTTTAGCGATCCTCGCTTTTATGGTCAAAAAGGTCCTTATCCCGGATTTTCGCCTCTTTAAGGTGAGCCGCTTCGGTTGGGTCAGCCTCTTATTGTTTACTTTTTTTATGGCCCTTTCATTGTTGAATGCCGGGCCATACCTCGGAAAGAGTTTGCGCGCATTATTTTCCAAATGGATTGAAAATATGTTCGTTTTCCTGGTGGTAGCCGATACGTTTTCTCATCCACGGCGTATCCGCAATGCCGTCATTTTGTTTTTGGTCTCATCGGCGATCGTGTCTTTTTCAGGCTTATCCCAGCGCTTTCTTCATTTTGAATTTTTAAGACGAAAGCCCATGCATCCTGTTTTTGGAAATGTTTATGCCATGACATCTTCATTCGGCCATCACAATGGTTTTGCCGCCTATCTTATTACCGTATTGCCGTTTGGCATTTCCCTGGGTTTTCTGCGTTCGGACCTGCGCTATCGATTGGGCGTATTTTGTTATACGGCCCTGTTGATGATTTGTCTTTTTTTCACCTTTTCGAGAGGAGCCTGGATAGGATTTATGTGCGGCGGGATACTGTGCCTTTGTTTGCTGCGTAAATACAAGGCAGCTTTTTTACTGCTGGCTGGATTTTGCCTGACCATCGGCTTTGTGCCTGAGTTGCGGGAAAGGGTCGCGTTGTCTTTAGGGCAATTCGGTGATGCCCATAGAATCACGATCTGGCAGGGGAGCCTGGGCATCATTCGCGATGCTCCGCTTTTCGGGAGGGGCGTGGGGACCTTCATGGAGTATTCTCCAAGATATATCACCGGCCTGGGCGCCCAGTACGCGCATAACTGCTACCTGCAAATATGGGCCGAAACCGGATTGTTATCGCTGTTTTATTTCTTTCTTTTTTTGGGGACTGTTCTTGCTGCCGGAAAAAAAGCTCTTAATATCCGGCCCTTGAGACCCATATCCTATGTTACAGCAGCAACGATGTCCGGGATAATCGCTTTTCTTATACATGGTTTTTTTGATGTGCATTTCTATTCTGCGCAACTCTCGGCCTTGTTCTGGCTTATGGCCGGCCTTTTGTTTGCCGAAATAAGGCTTAATCCTGGCTCTGGTTCTATGACTTATCAGCCATGACTTCAGAGTAAAATATTTTTAGGAAACGCCTAAAAACGTTATATAATAATTGCTTTTAAAGCTCGAAAAATCCAAGAGGCAGAACCAAAAATGAATATGCATATTCCTTTCATCGATTTACCAGGCCAATACCGCCAGTCAAAAAAAGTTATCACGCGCGAGATTAACAAGCTTTTCGTCCGCGGAGATTTTATTCTCGGAGAAAGTGTCAAGGATTTTGAAAGATCTTTTGCGGCCTATATTCGTTCTCCCTATGCGCTGGGTGTCAATTCGGGAACAGATGCGTTATTCTTGGGACTTTTGGGTCTCGGGGTCGGCCGGGGCGCTGAGGTTATCGTGCCTGCCTATACGTATATCGCTTCTGCTTTTGCGGTAACCTATACGGGTGCACGGCCTGTTTTTGCCGATATTGACGAAACCACGTTTAATATCGATCCTCAAGCAATCGAACACGCCATCACGAAACGGACAAAGGTCATTATGCCCGTGCATCTCTACGGCCAGGCCGCTGACATGGGACCTATCCGCGATATTGCACGCAAGCACGGCCTCCGTGTCATAGAAGATACGGCGCAGGCCCATGGGGCGCAATACCTGGGCCATAAGGTGGGAGCCATCGGCGATATCGGCGCCTTCAGTTTTTACCCTACCAAGAATCTGGGCGCGTTCGGAGATGCCGGACTGATAGCCACGAGCAACGGGCAACTGTATAAAAAACTGAAGAAGCTTCGTGATTACGGCCGCATATCGAAATATGTGCATGGATCCGTTGGGTTCAATTCTCGCCTAGATTCCGTGCAGGCTGTTTTTTTGAATGCCAAGCTGCGGCACCTTGATGCCTGGAATCAAAAAAGGATCAGCGTGGCCAGGATGTATAACAAATACCTCGGCGATATTCCAGGCATCCGGCTGCCCGGGGAGGCTCGTTATGGAAAACACGTATATCATATTTATGCCATTCGAGTGAAGAACCGCGACAGGATTCTCGAAGGGCTCGTTTCTGCGGGAGTCAGTGCGGCCGTGCATTATCCCGTGCCTTTGCATCTGCAACCTGTTTACAGGAGCCTGGGTTATCGCCGAGGAGATTTCCCGGTCGCAGAGAGGGTGTGCCGCGACGTGCTTTGTTTGCCGATCCATCCCCATATAACGAAAAAACAGATTACATACGTGGCACAAACACTAAAAAGGCTGGTTAAACATGGATAAGACAGCATTAAGCGTAGTGATACTTACAAAAAACGAGGAAGAAAACATCGCAGCCTGCATCCGGTCTCTTAAGGGCTGGGCTGAGGAGATCATCGTCGTAGACGATATGAGTTCAGACAAAACAGTTCCCATTGCTCAAGAGCTGGCGGATAAAGTTCTTATCAAAAAAATGGAAGTAGAAGGCACTCATCGTAACTGGGCCTACGCGCAGGCCCGTAATACATGGGTTTTAAGCCTGGATGCGGATGAGACCGTGACGCCGGAGCTTCAGACGGAAATCACGGAGGCTATCGCCTCCACGGAACATGCCTGTTTTTCCGTGCCACTGCGCAATTACATAGGGTGCCACTGGGTCCGTTACGGCGGCTGGTATCCGGCGGCCAAGGTGAGACTTTTCAATAAGGGCAAATTTAGGTACGAGGATGCTGTCGTTCATCCCCGGGCTTTTGTTGACGGGACCTGCGGTCACCTGAAATCAGATATTGTCCACAAGGGGTATCCTGATTTCGGCCACTTTTTGGCCAGTCTCAACCGGCAAACAACGCTGGAAGCTCAGAAATGGATCACGACAAACAGGAAGATGGGACAAGGCAGGATCGCCTGGAGGGCGATCGACCGTTTTTTCAGACGCTACATTGGGAAGAAAGGCTGGAAAGACGGCTATATCGGTTTTATGGTGGCTTTTTACGATACAATGTATCAGCTCATCAGTTACGCTAAATTTCGCCAAATGCTTGATGAAAAAGCGCAGAAAAAGGAATCATGAAGGTTCTGGGAATAGCGGCTCCATTTGGACATGACGCGTCGGCAGCTATCGTGGTTGACGGCAAAGTTATCGCTGCCGTTGAAGAAGAGCGTTTTTCACGAAGAAAGCACGCCAAAGACGAATGCCCGCGCCGATCCGTAGAATTCTGCCTTATAACGGCAGGGTTGAAACCCCAGGATATCGATGCAGTAGCTTTTCCATGGTCATTATCGGCACTACGCCAGAAGCGTTGGGAATATTTTCTGCGTACCTTGCCTTCCAATCCGTCACGGGCTTATAAGAAATTCTTCCGTAACATGAAGGAACACAGGGGGCAGGTCGCTTTTATTGCCAAAACCCTGCGCGAAAGCGGCTTCGGTTCCCACCAGCCTGAAATCCACTGGATCGAACATCATATCGCCCACGCCGCATCAAGCTATTTTCTTTCGGGCTTTGACAAGGCCGCCGTATTGTCTATCGACGGAGGAGGCGAGATCACATCGACATTGATCGCTCGGGCACAGGGTACCGCGATCAACAAGATCAAAGAGATCGTGGCGCCAGACTCGCTGGGGAATTTTTACTCGACGATGACCGAATATCTTGGTTTCGAGCGCGAGGACGGCGAATACAAAGTCATGGGGATGGCGCCTTACGGGGACGCATGGAAGGTCAAACTGGACCATATCCTCTGGTGGAACGCTCAGTACAGGACCTACAGATGCAATGACGATTATGTCTGGGTCCCTAGGAGCAAGCGCGCGCGGCCGGATAAAGTTTATTCCAGAAGGATGATCCAGGATTTCGGGCCTGAGCGCGTAGGCGACGAACTCAACGTGCCTTATATCCATATTGCAGCAGCGACACAGAGAAAACTTGAAGATATGACGATCAGGCTTCTTGAAACATACTTAAGCCAAGAGTTGAAAGGCCACGGCAATCTGTGTTTCGCGGGAGGATGCGCCCTTAATGTTTCTTTAAATCGTGTCCTGCTGAAACATCCGCTCGTCAGGAATTTATGGGTCCAGCCGGCTTCCCACGATGCGGGCGGCTCTATCGGTGCCGCCGCCTATGCCGCTGCCCAGCTCGGCGATACCATCGCCCCGATGGAACACGCTTATCTCGGCCCTGAATTCACCAACGCCCAGATCGAGCCTGTGCTCAAAGCGTCGGGGTTCAGGTTTGAGAAGTGCGCCGATATCTGCGAGACGGCGTCATCGCTCCTGAAGGAAGGCAGGATCGTCG
>JBAZJY010000007.1:0-28416 GCA_041651115.1 Candidatus Omnitrophota bacterium
TATATAACGAATTGAACAGCCGCGGCCAGATCACAAACTTCAACACGATCTTTAGCCAGTATGTCAGCTTGAATGCCGGAAACATGTCCATGGAATTATCCGATTATGAATTCATGGCTACCATTGTTAGAGGCCATAAGGTCTATGATGGCTATACCTATGATTACATGCTTGATGCCAATGGCAACACCTTAACTGCCCAGACTGCCGCTGCCCAGTTCGTCACCACCTTAGAAAGGGTCGTTGCCTTATATAACGAATTGAACAGCCGCGGCCAGATCACAAACTTCAACACGATCTTTAGCCAGTATGTCAGCTTGAATGCCGGAAACATGTCCATGGAATTATCCGATTATGAATTCATGGCTACCATTGTAAATGGAGAAGAGGACCTCAATGACGACGACATCATTGATGATAATGATTATAGCTATACAGATGCTAAAACTTTCGTTGATACCCTCATTAAAGTTGTAGACTTGCATTCCGAATTAGTCCGTCGTAACCAGCAGGATAATTTCAATAAAATATTCGGCACCAGTTTAACTGCGGATTTATCAAGCATAGGCTTAAAAGGTTTTGGAACCATGGCCAGCATTGTTAACGGCAAGAACGATCTAAATGGCGATGGTATTATAGATGAGAATGACTATAGCTATACAGACGCTAAAACTTTCGTCGATACTTTAGAGAAAGTAATTTACCTCAAGGATTTATTAGACAGCGATCCTTCAGCCAAAAAAGCCTTTGAGATAGTATTTGCTATAAACATTGATGACCTTTTCAATGCCGAGCTTAAAGAAAGAAAAAAGATCTTCGCCCAGCTCGCGTCTCTCTTATACAACAAGGAAGAGCATAGAATCAAAACCGAAGCAGAAATACAAGAAATGGTCTCCTACCTGCCTTACGCTGCGGTTGTCTTAAAAGGCCTTCAGAATGGGTATATTTCTCCTGCGGCATATCTTAACTGGACCAAGAAGAATCCTCAATTCAGCTTAAACAGCATGCCGGCTGTTCTCAACCTTAATCCTACTGCTAATGCTTCTTACGGCGCGGATAATATGCAGCGTTTTGCCGACAGCATCTTTACCTTAGCCTATTTTATGGAGTTCTTCATGGACAAGGCAGGGGAATATAATCTTGATGAGCAGGACTTCATGACTGTCTATGGGTTAAATTCCTACGGTTTTGTTTTCAATTTTGAAGATTCAGACGCTGAATTCGCAGCGGTTTTATTCATGATCATCAGCGACAGCGAAGGTGATTTTACCGACACCGCCTACTTTGATATGTACGGTTTCGCAAGAAAGATCCCTCACGTTGCCGCCCTGGTTAGAGAAATTCAGGCTAATCCCCAGTATATAGACGCGCTGAACTTCTTCTTCCACTTAAATATTCCTTACGGCATTAATTTCTCGCTTAATCCCAGGAATGCAAATATTTTTGACCTTGGCCGGGCAGGCAAAAGGTTATTCTTGCTGGCGGATATTATGAGGCAGTCAGAGAATCAGCCGCAGTTTGATGCCCAGGGTTATTTAGAGGCAATTTATAAAATGTATATCAACTGGGATGATATCCAGGCCCGCGCAATAGAGGCAGAAGGTAAGGCTATTCAGTGGTCGCCGGATAAGGTCGGCTTCTCTTACAGGGTCTTGTCAGGCGTGGTTAGCATATTTATGTATGACGATAATATTATTAAGGCGCAGATCCAGCCCGAAGGCGTGGCGGTTATGGGCGTAAGCTTTGTTTCCGATGCCGGAAGCCTTAAAGAAGCCAGAAGCCGCTTTAGCCGCGACGTTGATTTTATCCGGGATGCCAAGTACATCACATCCATCAGTTTAAGAGAAGCGCCGCTTGACCATAAGAATATTCAGCTTACCAAAGTAAATAAATATTACTTTACCAAAGATAGCGACCTCTTCTATAAAGTCAGCCAGAGATACGATGTTAGCGATGGAAGAATATTGGAAGAGATCGTTGAGGATATTTCCTCCGGCTATAGGCTGGTTAAAGAATATAATCATAACGGCGGATGGATCTTCTATGATTCTATGCACCAGCCGTATTTCATACCCAAGGCCGTTACTGTAAGGGTAGAGGCTGATGGCCAGTCCGTGCTTTATTCTGAAACAGTTAATCTGGATGCCAACTTCGGGCTGGAAGAGTTGACCCAGAGGACCACGTACTATAATCCTAAGGGATTTGTCAGCCGTGAAGCAATTACTACTATGAACATTGGCGCCGGCAATACCCTGGCAGAAGAGGACGAGGATAACTATATTGAATACGAATATGGTTCAGCTTTCTATGAATTCCTAGGCATTGCCAAAACCACTAATAAATATGCCAATGATAACGGTGAATTGCTGGAAAGCGTAGAATTTGATGAAAGCAAAGATATTCTTAAGGCTGCAGAGGGTATCCGCATCCGTTACACGGTCAATGATTTGTTCCATAACGTTACAAAGGTTCAGGAAAAAGACTTCTTAGGTAAAGTTTATCGTCAGACTAAGACAGATAATAACGGCTTGAACAGAGAGGCGATTTCTTACTTCCTTAATCCTTTATGGGCCGGGTTTATGGAGCCGGAACTGGTTGAAGAGTTTGATCTGCACACCGGGTTACAGGTTGACCATACTCACCTCTTAGATTTCAATGAATTCGGCGGCACAACCTTAAAGCAGGATAAGCTGATTGAAGAAACCAGCATTATTACCATCTTAGGCCAGAAGGCCCGCACATTAAGAGTATTTGAGGGCGAGGATGTCCGCTATGAAGACGGAAAGATCATTGCCGATAACGTAACCATATCTAATTATGAACCGCGGTCAAGCGTGGATGCTGCCAACTATTGGAGAATGAGGGGCATTGCCGCTTATTCCGAGCGCAGGGTATGGGATAGCAATGCTCAGCGTGAAGGCGATCTGATCAGCTTCTCTGGAGCCGACAGGATTGAAGAAATTACCACCGAATTCGGAACATATAAGACGCTTAAATTGAACGAAACCAAGGTTAGGGACGCTGACGAGAATAAGGCCTACTTAAATAAGGATCTTTATATCTCCCTGGCTACCGGCGATTTGATGCGCACTAACATTCCTGAATCCGACATTACCATTGACGCCAAATACAACAGCTTAGGCATTAAATCTGAAAGCGTAAAATATAACAGCCATGGCGAGTTAGAAAGGACCATTAGCGCAGTTGATGCCCTTGGCAAGCCGCTGCCTGTGTATGATGAAGTTACCGGCGAGCGTATCAAGGCTGCTTTAGCAGAAAAAGCCATTCGTCCTTCAGAAATGAATGTTGACTTAAAGCTCTTAGGCCTTTATGAGCCGGCGCCGATTGAATATGTGCGTATGTTCTATAACGGCTTGACCGCAAAGATGAGATTGTATCCGGGTAAAGAAAGCAATGATTTGAGATGGGAAAACATGTTTGACGGCGTAGTGCTGAATACCAACATTGACTATGATGAGCGCGAATTTGAAACCACCACCAATACCACGGCCCATAAATATACGGTTGATCCGGTAACCGGACAGGTAAGTTATATAAAGAGCGCGGATTTAAGAAGCACGGAAGTCTTAGAAGTCTTGGAAGGCGCGCTGAAAAAGAAAGAAATCAATTTTGACGGCTTAAGCGAATCTGAATATCTGCAGGATGCTGCTTATAACACCGAGAATGATTTCCGCAAGCAGGTTATTATGGGCGGCCAGCAGTATATTTGGAACATTGACCGCGAGTATGATCAGCTTAACCGCGTGAAGAGCTTTATTGTTTATGTGGATGGCGATAAAGATAGCTGGATCTTGAAAGGCAAGCGCACCGGTATCAATAGGGATAGCCAGGAAAGCTTATTTACCTATGATTGGTCATTCGGCACGCAGTGGACTGATGTTACCAAAGACGCAGCTACGGGTTGGGAAAAAGAATATGAGTTAAAGGCCGAGACTGGATGGGATTCCAATAATAAGGCTAACGAAAGCGAAAATTGGAAAATCCAGCAGCATTACGGCCCGGTATATGATGCCCAGCTTAACAAGTCCTACTTTATGCAGGACGGCGACCAGTCTTTTGTTGCCAATGATGTCAATAACTGGATTTCTAACTCAGGATATTATTTAGGTAAAGAATCCACCTTAGATAGAAAGCAGAATGTAATATTCAGCACCTATGAGAAGCGTGATCAGTCAAAGGGCAAGTCAGGCGTTAACCCGGCGCTGTTCGGTTTGGAAGAGATAGTTATCAACGAAGGCATAGAGCTGGATAATTCTAACGTTACCAGCCACACCACCCGTATCAGCCGCGACTATAGGGGCCGGCCAATAGCGGGTATCACGGATGACTTGAGCGGTAAGATTGTTGAGAAGACCTGGATCAATGAAGGCCGCACTGATTGGAACAAGAAGCAGCTCTGGACCAATTACCTGAATATTAACGGCCAGCAGGGCGAAAGATTAGTCAGCACGCAGGGTGGGTTGACTGCGTTAACCAGCGTTACTGGAGAGTTTATTCCTGGAAATGATAACCGCACTGCATTAGAACGCACTGATACTCGCACTACCTACAATACTTATCGCAAGAACGGTATTAAGGAAAGCAGTTATACTATCAGCCAGAAAATGGGTAATAACAGAATCCAGGCAACCCAAACAGATGTTGATGATGAAGCTGGACGTAAAGAAATAGTAAACGACCTTATTAATCATAAGGTATTCAACATCACAACCAATACTGCCGGCTGGCAGACATCTATTGAATTACCTATTATCGGCCGCAACACCTCTATTGCTTATCATTCTTATGGCTTGCCCAAGAGCAGCGTTACTTACGGAAGCGGCGAGATGGTAATCAGCGCCAGCTGGGATGAAGGTAAATTCCTTTGGGAAGACAAGCTTGGCATGAGAGTGATCAAAGAAATAACCAAACAAGAAACCTATTATTACAATCCTTATCAGAAGTTAAACATATCCACCATCCGCATGAATGCTTTAGGTGGAGAATATGAAACCTACATTGGCATACCCGGCAATACCCAAATCCACAAATCAGCGCCGGTTTATGGCAGCGACAATAGCAATTGGGGCTTTGAGGTCGGCAGGAATGTTTACTTGGTGAACGGCAACCGCCAGATCAAGAAATATGATAATTACCAGCGCCTGGATAACGGTAAGCTGCAGCGCAAGGTCAATATTTATGTCAATACCGCCAGTACCCTCTATGACAGCTATACCGAGAGATTAGACCAGGCCGGAAGAGAAGAGTGGTCGGATAGAAGCAAAGATGAAATTAAGCGTAACTTTACTGTCTACTATCATGGCGCCACCAACCGTCAGTCCAGCACCGAATATTTCAATAACGGTATCCTTAAAGAAACCTATCGCAACCTGCCGATGACTCCCGGCGGGTTAGTCCCGGTGGTCATTTATGGCGCCACAGAAGTACCGATCAAGATCGAGCTTTATTCCTTGCCTTCAGATGCTCGCCATCCGGCTGATAAGATTGGTTTATGGCCGGTTGCCAGCTTCATTGAAGATATTAATCAGCGCAACGGCTGGAAGACGAGCGTATATAAACTCGTTCCTCAAGATTTCTTAGATTGGACTGACAGGGATGTGCTTACCTTCCGTTATGATATCAGTACTTTTGCCGAAGAAAACGGAATTACCGTAACCAGAGGCGTAGAAGAGTTCTCTGCGGAATATGCGGAAAAATATAGCACAGAATTCAAAGAGCCGGTGAACGCTATGATGGGCCTGCTTAAGCGTTCTGACTTACCGCAGGTTTTGGATAAATTGGTTGAAGCCAGGGGCGTGCGCGCCAGAGCAACTGAAACCCAGGTCTTTGCCGGGACTTCAGATAAGGGTTTTGCCCAGACTAAAGTTGTAGAATATGACGATCCGGAAGTAAATAAAGTAGGCGTGCGTCATTACAAGCATCGCGGACGCGATTTCTTCCAGTCTTTCTCTGTCCATGCAAAGACCGCTGGCGGCATTGTTATCGGCAGCATTGATGATACCAGGCCGTATGCTGAAGTAGTAAAATATTATGCCGCGGTATTAGATAAGATGGACGAGCTTAATAGGGTTACTAATGGAGTTGCCGAAGGAAACTTCACTACCTTCAGAAGCTATGAGCCACTGCGTAGAGATATCTTGGATTATGTCTCGAAGCGTGGTTACAATGTGCTTATGGGCTTTAGGTATGAAGATATTGTTAATGGCGCTTACTTGAACTATCTGCAGGGTTTAATTACTATTAATGCCTCTGGCAAAAAAGTGCTGCATCCTGGTTTAGGTATGATTGTTCTGGGTAACGAAGAGAAGGATAATCTTAAGCGTGCCGAGCGCTATGGCTCATTGGAGAATGTTTATAAGTTTATTGATGATGCTGCCAAGTCAGTTAAGGGCTTAATTAAAAATAACGGTATTGTAGATGCGCCCATGGTTACCACTGCTTGGACTGACCTGCCTTCATCTGAAGCGATCAGGGCTATTCCTTCCATCGATATCTGGGGTATTAATATCTATCGCCATGTTAATCCCGGCACTGCCTTTATTGAATATAACACTATGATGAACGAATATGATTTCCCGGCAAACGTTAAAGGTAAGCCGTTAGTTGTATTAGAAGCCGGTGTTGACTATTTTGATGACCGGTTCAATAAAGAAGATCCTCAGGCGCAGGCAGAAGCTATTAGCAAAATCTACCGCGTTACCTATGCTTACAATCATTATGTGCCGGTAAACGGAAAGGCCGGATACAGCATGGTCAGCGGTATTAACTGGTTTGAATTTAATGACGAGCATTGGAAATGGGATGAAGATATCAAGGGTAATGAAATACCCGATGCCAAAGGCGTGCAGAACCCGGGTGGAAGGATTTCTAGCGGATTCTATCCTGACGGCCATGCAGATGAAGAGTATTTTGGCTGGTTCAGGATCAGCCAGTCTGCCGGTAATTATACCTTTACGCCTAATCCGGTTTGGAATGATTTTAAAGCTTTGGTTAGCCAGAAGCTTCCCGTTGACCTTAGAAGCGAGCGTTTCACTGCCTATAATATCCGTGCTACCGAGATTAAGCTGAACATTGACCGCCGTCCGCTTATTCCCATACTTGAAACTGTTAATCCTTCTATTTCGTGGGGTGAACTTTATAAATATTCTCAGGATATCAAGGCAACGGAAGGTATTAGTATTTACGGAAAAGATAACGTTATGGCCATTTACATAGAGCCAGTTTATGGATTCTTTGAATTAAGCTCGCGCGATATTCAAGATTGCTTTGGTGCAGCAGAGCTCTTTGATGCCCAGGGAAGATTCCTTTACAAAGGAAAAGATTTACCGGGAATCCCTGCGGTCTTAGTACATGTTTTCTTTACCGCTGAAAATTCCATATACTATCAATATAGAATCCACCGCCTTTATGATGGTTATGAACTAGAGCATTCTCGTTCGCTAGAACTTGACCCTGTGGAAAAGGCAACTGTTTTAAAAGGCCAGGTTCCTCCGGGGTTAAGAGAGAAAGTGGCAGGATACGACAGGTTTATTCTTCGTGATGACAATAGTATTTATAAGTTTGCCGAAGGCAGGTTGATCTGGACAGTAAATAGCTATAAAGTCCCGGGCAAGGGATCAACCTCTGGTAATTATCCTACCAATATTCCTACAAAGGCCAAAGGCAGCCAGATAAACCTGCAGAGTAATAAGAAAAATAACAATTCTAATACCAATAAAACGCAGACTAACCTACCTTCAAAATCAGTAGGTAAAAAGATAGAACTAAATAAAAAGAATAAGAGGAATAAGCCTACTTCAGAAAATCGTAATTCCCGCGGCCAAAGAGCAAGATTCTCGCTCTTTGCTTCTGCTAATGCCGCTGAAGTTCCCAACCGTTATATTTATCAATATAGCCACGATACTACTAAGAATGCCGATAGATCTAATAATACTGTGGTTAGTTTTAGCAGTGAAAGTGATCTTAATTCAAATGTTCCGCTTTTTAATCAGCGTGATTTTACAAAAGAGAGAGGCACTGATTATGATATTATCGGATTGAGAGAAGATGAACAAGGTTATTTATCCGATCCCGCTACTTATGACCAGATTACTTTAAAGCCGCTGCAGGTAATAAATAATGATTGTTTACGAGATGCCTTGAAAAGCCTCGGCTTCGATCAATTATTCAATCGCTATCCGTATATGCACGCTCAGTATTTTCAACCTTTATCGGGAGCGAGGATTCCCCTGGAAGAAAACTGGATCACCTTCTTTGATGACGGCGGTAGGGAACAAATTCAGATTAATATAGAATTGCGGGTAATCAGGTTTATTTTATACAACGAAGTTGGCCAGCAGGTTGGAAGCGTCAGCTATGACTACTTGCCGCTTAATTTACAGACTCCGCAAGTAGATAACTGCGGCATTGGCTGGAGAATTAATCCTGACACCGGCAAGGCTGAGAAGCAGGAAGGCCCCTTCTCCGTAGCTATATTAAAGGGCATAGATGAGTTAGCTAGCGGAAAAGTAAAAGTTCTCTTAGTGCACAATCTAAGGAATAACCGTTATTTTATTGAAGTAAGAAACATTGCAGCTGGTTCTACCGGCGGCCTTCTTGGTAAATATAGTGCTTATTATTATAATAATTCCAATAATGCCGAACTGGATAATATTACTTATAAGTTAGTGTTGGACTTGCAGAAAAGTAGCGGAGCGTTCTTAGGTGAGCAGATTGCCCAAATTGCTAAAAATTATAACTGCTATGCTTATGTCCAAAACATTTATGGTGATTTCCGGAACTCTCGAGGCATTTTCGCCTCTGACCTCAGCCTTTATGCTTCGCTTTACCTGGAAATGCACGATTCGCCGATCAAATCCGTAGTTTATCCTACCACAAAAGAAGGCTACATCTTTGTCGGCGATGCCGCGAAGGAAAACTTCTACGGTAATATTTATCCTTTATCCGGTTTAGGCGATGCCCTGCTGCCCTATAAGATCAATCTGGAAGACCTGAAAATGGAAGACGGCACCCGTCTTTATCCCATCACTACCAGCACTTCTGAGATGTATTGGTTGAAAGCTCCCAAAGCAGAAGGCGAAAAAATGCGTGTCAGCTTTGTTGAGCATCACGATTTCTTAGCTCTGAATGAAAACGAAGACCTTACCCGTGTCCAGTATCAAACCTTTGAGATCAAAGATAACCGCGGCCGCTCCGTGGAATTGTGGCACGGCAGGCTTAATGATAAAGGTGAATACGTATTAGAGGCAGGCGACTTAGCCACGGTCAACTATTACAGCGGCAGATTTGATGATGAAATTGCGGATAGAGGCGCAAGATTCATGGCTGATGAAACAATCAATGCTTCTAAGGTTGAAGGCTTATCCGGTAGAATGTATCTCTACTCGTTATCCAAGACCGATAAGCTGGATGAACAAGGCAATATCCATATTAGAGAAAAGCAGGGATTGAATTTCAAGATTAACAACGGAAAGGCTATCTTAGTTATCCGCAATTACAATAATGCTGCGCTGAATAATCTGTTGAAGGAAGATAAGTTAGTACTTGATCTTATTACCAAGGCTACAGCGAAGGCCTACGACGCAAATGGTATGCTGGCAATTAGTAAAGACGGTTATTCCAAGACAGATGAGAATGGATTTGTTACCGGTGAACCTTTATGGATTAGTTTTCCGGATACTAAGGTAGATAACGATACTCCTTTCATTGATCGCATTTTAACTATTAAGGGTTTTGCTCCCCGCAGCTTTGCCTATGATTATGATCCGGCTAAGGGAATGGATGAAGCCAATTATGCCGGGTCTGTTTCTATCGGCCGCACAATAAACCCGGTTATAGAATCCGATAAGGCAACAATGCTCATCCGCTATACTCATATAAATAACAAATATGATAAATTCGTCTTCCGTTCCGGATTAACATTAGACGGCAGGACCTGCTATCTTGGCTATGGAAGAGGAGATCAGGAATCTAAGAATTCTATCGTAGCCAAGGCTTATTATAACGCCTTCGAGCTTCCCGCTACCAATGTTATGATCGGAAACGATGGCGATGAATATCGCTACAGCAGCCTCAATTATAAGATTCATCAGGACGGAAATGATAAATACTTACTCTTATCTGAGGATATTGAGTCTCCCACACCTGCAGCCAACCCCGGAGTTGACGTTATTTATAATGGCATACGCTGGATCAATATTGAAGATAAATTCGTCCATACAAACGTATATCGCACCACCCTTAAGGACAAATTTTTGAATTCCCCGGCCGGAGCGATCGGCAGCCTCTTTAAGGAAGGCAGATTCATGAAAGACGGCAAGAACGTAAAAGACGTGCTTGCTGATATTAAAGAAAACGGCTTGGCCTTAAAGTTAAAAAGAGACGGCTGTTGCGTTGGCAATAACAAATTATTTATTGACCGGGAGAAAAAGTTGCTTAATTCACCATGGTTACTCCTTGGAAGTTTGTTTATCCTGTTTGCGGTTATTGTTACTTTAGCCGGAAGCACTATGTTTAAGAGACTGCGCATGAGACGGAATGCCAATTTCGCCAGCTACAAGACCCTGGCTTCTAAATTATCCAAGGCTGCGGCCAAGCTGGGGATAAAGACCAGCAGCCCCTTAGATATTCCCGCCTTGACAAGAAAGTTGAAAATCCTGCGTGAAGTATCGGGTATATTTGTTTTAGGCAAGCATTTAACAGATACCGCCGCGAAGAGAACGGCATTGGAAAGCTATTTTTCAGCATCCGGATTTTCCCAGGAAGAAATTGCAGTGGTTTGGGAATTATTTAACAGCGGCAAGCTTAACTTTAAGGAAGAGAACATCCATCCGCGGACAATGATGAAAGCGCCGGTGATCGTAAGCAACGGTTCAATCAACAGGGCGCAGGTGGAAAGCGCAGCGCAAAGAGGATATGGCCCGGCCCTGGTGATCGCTGAGCTTTTGAATAATAATCTGATCAGGGAAGATGATCTGACTGTTGCTTATGGTCAGTCTGTCGGTGGAGGCCATAGAGCACGTTCTTTAATCTGGCAGGACCTTAAGCAAACCTTAGTTAATCTTGCGCAGCAAAGAGCGCTGGTAGCGATAGCAGCCGGAAACTTTGGTCTTCTAAGCAATATGCTTCCTACTCCTGAAGTTAAAATATTGCGGTATTTGTTGGAAAAAGAAATGGTATCCCGTCCTGTAATGAGAGAAATAGCCCGCAGTATGGATAACAATAGCTCGTTGAAGGAATTTGCCATAAAGCTGATTACGGAAAAGGTAGTCAGGCCGCTGTTTGACTATACCTTTAACAGAACATTTGCAGGCATTGTGGTTAATCAGCCAAAGATAGATCTTATTTTTGAGGCAGTAGTGGCGGAGTTATTCGCAGCTATTGCTGTTGATCCTTCTATTCTGGACAGGGCCAATAATCCTTCCATAAATAGACAGGACCTGGATTATGTGCGCTTCCCCTTAAATAAGGCTATTGAACCCACTACTTTAAAAGAGCTGATCATCCTGAAATTTATCCAGCTTAATCTTACCGATACAAATAATCATTCTTTTGGCGAGGTATCAGGATTCTGGCCTTTTATGTTATATGTGGCAAGGAAAGTTAAGGACATCATTGACTCCGGCATAAGCGATGCCCAGGCAAAAACAGAGAGTATGAACTTTATCTCTGACTGTGCAATAGTGTTTATCCCGTTGGTAAGGCATCAGGTTAAAGTGCTAAAGGCTATAACCGAAACTAAAACACCATGGATATCTACAGATAAGAGGAATATTCATAAAGGAATCAGGTTAGTAGATTTATTATCTGACCTTGATTTTTATGATCTATTTGAAAAGTTGACTCTTAACGGTCAAACCATAGAAGATAGGATGAGTGGGAATATTCATGATTGGGCAGAGAGAATCAGGGCTGCAGCCGGAACCAATGATGCTATCCAAAAAGCTCATGCAGCAGCAGATGAAAAGGCCGGACTTGAGCAATTAAACATAGTCCTGAAAGCGTTAGCCAAAGAACTTAAAGAGATTGCCTTGGAATTAGCAAAGCGGACTTGTCCTGAAGCTGCCAAGATGGATAAGCTCACTAAGCAAAAGAAACCTATTTCTAAACACAGGTTTACTGCAGAGCAGTTAAGTAAACTCTTGGCAGGCGGAATCGTCAGAGAACAAGGAGATAATACTGATTACGTGGAATGGGATATTTTCTGGCCGGATGCGCAGGTATTGGCTGGCTGTGGTTTGTCCGAAGATGACATCGCATCTATCAATAGGCTTTGGAATAGGACAGTAAAGGAAAAATTGGGCATATTAAGCTTATATCATAGAATATTTAGGCTTTTTGGCAGCGCTAAATTCTGGGGCTTTAGCAAGACTGCCAAGTGGCTGGTAGGTATCTTTGATTTCATCGCAGTTGTCACCGGCTTATATTTTATCTTGTTTACTCCTTTATTGGCAGTGGGCACAGGGATTATGGTATCAGTGATTATGGTTACTCCGATATTATTCGGCAAGGCAACTTCTGCAAAAGAAAAGATATTCTGGGCAACTATAATGTTGATCGCTTCCTGGTATGTCTTTGGCTTAATGGTCCATCACCTCTTTGTTTCAGCGGCCTTAATTAAGCTCTCCGATCTTATTGCTTCTGCGATTGCCTTAATCGTGCCTTCTTTAATAAGCGTTTCACTCATGAGGGCAAGAATTTCCCCGCTTAAGAAGTTCCTCTTAATATTCGGCGTATTCGCAGCGCCGTTAATCGTGATCCTTTCCGGAGTAATCGGCAGCATCGGGTTCCATTTTACCGTTGCCTTGCTGCTCTTAACCTTTATTCCTACAATTATCTCAGCCTACCATTTAGCAGTAACAGTCAGGAGTTATGTCACATTATATAATGAATTATGGAGCAAAAAAGCCCGCTCCTTGATCAACTATTGGTCGTTTATCAGAATTACCGGGGTTTGGTGGAAGAGGTTCTTTAAAAGATGGTTTGCCGAATTTCAAAAAACTGAAGAAAATTATATGCCGCTTCTGCCGAATGGAGAATCTGTGGCCGACTATTTTGAAGATCTGGTCACCAGGATGCACCAGTCTAGATTACACAAAAAGCCTTTGTTATCCGATAGGGAATATAGTTTGTGGGTGGCTGCGCTAAGAGGAGAGGATGGTGGAAAATTTGTTAAACCGCGGTCAAGGAAAGCGTTTGAAATACTTTATAATGCCTTCTTTGCCTTAAGCGTGATTAAGCCGACAGCAGATGTTTACGCAGTATTAAAGCCGAACTCAACCCACGTGATGGCATGGAGAGAATTATACAGCCATACTTTTGAAAATAGTATATCATTAGGAACTTTCGATAATCATCCGCTATTAGCCGGTCTTATATATACTCTAAAAGGGCAGATAGGGATCAATGATAATGAAAAAATCAGGGGCAAGAAACATGGAGATATTGATATATTAGGAAGCATGGTTAATCCCGATAATTTAGAGATAGTATTGGCTGGTTGTAATAATCTAAACGATGAAGAAAAACAGATTGCAAGAAGCTATATTGGAAGATTCGTAATAACACATAATTGGAAAAGTATGAAGAGTTCTCTGGCAGGATATATAGCAAGAAGACATCGGCCTGAATGGCATAATATGCTGGAAGCAGCACAGAGAGCAATAGGCAATAAGCCGGAAATCGCGGCGCTGAAAAATGTCAATGAATGGTCTGATATAGCCGATATTTTATTCGGTGCTAATAGTACTTTAACTCCTTCTGAAGTCAGGGTTGTTATAGATTCGATAATCAGCCTGCTTAATGAGCTCCGGCCTTCTGATTCTGCGGTAGTTGAATCCATGGCTTTGGATTTTATGGAATATCATTTATATGCCAGCTATCAGTCAGGCGACTTAGTTTATCATAAGGCAGTAAAAGAATTAGGCAGGATATATCCTTCTTTAAAAGAGGCATACACAGATCTTTCCTTAAAAGAAAGGAGAACGGATTCAGAGCAATATTTTGTGGATAACTATGTACGTTATCAAAAACTCGTAGATATCAAACTTAGGCAGATTTTTGAAGATGCTGCTTTATGGGATGAGAATGTTATGGTTTCCAAGGATCAGGCAATCGTGACTGATATACCGCCCCTTAGTGGTAGTATGGAAGATTATGATGTGCCTTCATTCTTACTACCCTTGGAGAAACTTTTAGCAAATCCGAATCTTCCCGATAAAGACAGAAAAATATTAAAGACGATTTTTAGTACAGGGCCTATTGCAGATTACCGTTCGCGCGTTATTGCAGGAACACTTCTACTTTCTCCGACAGCAACCGGGGATAGAAAAAGTTTGGCCATATGGTGCGGAGAGTTTGTCGCTTGGAGAGATAGACATATTAAAGTGATAACGGATCTCGTTACACGCTATCCGCATTTAAGAGGGGGATGGAATCGTTTAACTGCTCAGTTATGTCCGATGGTTATCGAATGTAGCCAGAAAAATGTAGAAATAGTTTTTTGCAATACCTACGAAGAAACTATGTTCTACTATAAGAATGCTTATATTGCCGGAGATTTCTGGTTAGGCTATACCCGGCAGGTTAACTATGATGCGCATGTCAGGGCTTATCCTGGACAGAATGTCTGGAGGGTGTCTTATTCAAGTTTGCACAGCAGGAATCCTGAGCTTGCAGTAATTAGCCCGGCAATGAAGATTTGGGCTGCCAGCAGTTGGGCATTTCCGGTTACTAAGCTTTACAATATTGCGCAGGAAGTCTGGACCGGAGATGTGCAGAGAGCAAGAAGAGGCGGGCTTACCGGTTACGGCAAGGAATGCGCGCTGCTCCAGGCAGGATGCTCTGTGTATACCTGTCCCGGAGAAGACTCGGGCAGCTATTTAATGCTGCAAAGAACTCAGGCTTTATATACCTCTACCCAGATTGACTGGTTCTTCTGGGAATGGGGCAGGCCCTCCCTGCATTCGGAATCCATAGTTAACACGGAAATGCGCTATGCTTACAATACCACCCGTTTTATGTCTGACCGCGGACAATATGAAGTATTTTACAACGAACAGCTCGGCTATGATAAAAAACTTAGCCACTTATTCTTATGGTTCCATTATTTCATCATACCTTTTGCTCTGGCGCTGCTTATTTTTCTACCCTATCTTGCTCCCTTTAGCGCATTTGCTTTCTTAAAGCCGGCGTTCTACTTCATTTTTGTCAGCTATATCCTTATGGAAGCAATAAATACTAATAATTTCATCAGGCATTGGCGGACAACTGGCAGCGTATTATTAGCATTACCGCTTACCATATTTGAGCTTTTCATTGCCACACCTTTCTATTTGTTCCTGCTGCCTATATTCTTAAAGGGTGTGTGGTTTGCCACCAATGAGATATACTCTTTTATTGATACGGTCAAGACTGCTACCTTACAGGGCTGGAGCAAGGCTGAGCGTTATGCCAGGGTTATGTTGTTTAAACTTTTCTCCGAGAAAGGGCTGCCGCTTAATCATATTATTGCCTTTGCCGGGATTACCGGATGGCTGGTTTCTTTCTTTACTATGATGCCCCTTGGCCCGGAAATCTTAGTTCCTTATCTTTTAGCTTCAGCTGCTTTTATATCTGGTATGAATGTATATGGCACCTTTGTAAATAGAAGAGGGCTTATACATGGTACGAATCTATGGCCTTGGATTAGAACATTTTCCATAGTACTGTTGGTGTGGGATTTGAGTAAATTGATAAAGACAAAGATAGGGGAGAATAAGAAAAATGCCAGTTCTCCTATGCATACTATGTTGTTTTATTTATCAGCATGGATTCATCTTTGGAGATTAAGAAGTTTAGACAGTTATAGGCGTGCGTGCGCAGCCATAGCATTAGGTAATTTTGGTAAGCGTGCAATTAGGCCTTTATTTAAAAGGTTAGGAGATCGAGATTCGGTTGTCCGTTCCCACGTTGTCCAATCGTTAAAAAAGATAGGGGTTACCAGAGAGCAAATAGCTGCACATTACCTCCAAGCCATAAATTTAGTTCCATCTATTCATAAAGATATGGCTAATGAATATATCGAAATAGCAGGAGTTCCTGAAGCAAAGCCAGAAAATAGATGTTTGTTAAATAAACTCTCGATTTCAAAAAATACAACTGTTAATGAAAATTTATTTTTATTAGATTTTCCAATCTTCCTGCCACTTATCCAAGTCTTAAGGCAGAAAGGAATAAATACCGAACATTTGCTTAAAAATGCTGCTCCAGTAGCCCTAGAGAGTATTAGGAGATATTTCGAAGAGGCAGCTAAGCAACAAGCGACAGAGCTTGTTGTGAAGTTAGCCTTACGAATAAGACAAGATGCCGATATGCCAGCATGCTCTACTATTGAATATGGCGTACCTTTGGCAGCTCAAGTTTCGCAAAACAACTTAGATTGGTTTAAACAAAACTTAGAAGCGTTAGAAGATTTAGCAATTAATCTGCATCCGTCTAATCCTTATGAAACTCTATTTTATGGAAAAGAAGCGATTATAAAATTTGGAACTAATCCGAATGAGTTTAAAAAATCATTAGAAGTAGCTAAGCTTATTCCTGAATGGTTTAAGAGAGTCAGAGACGAGAACTTTAGAGATGGCAAGTTAATAGAACAACTTCCAGTAATTATAGAAGTTTTCTCAAGCAGAGAAACGTTAGGAGCCTTATTGGAGGCTGAAATTAATTCGGTAGGTTTTATAACAACAATTTTAACTTTCGAAACAATAGAAGCAGATCCTGATGAGTGTGGTGAGGCAAAAGGCTATAGCTTAGAAGAGGCAATGTCTCATGTGGGGGGAGAAATAATAAACATCTTTCATGGTCCAGGGCCAGGTGGTTGCCCAATTTATGTCATTGACTTTATTCGTAAGGGCGAAAAACGGAAAGTAATAAAAGCATATACTTACGCCTTACCTACCACTACTGAAGATGATTGGGCGAAAATTTCTTCTTTTCCTTTAGCAGTTGCTAAAGAAAAACTTACTGCTTTAATAGAGTCGAAAAAATCAGGCACTTCTTCTCCGCTTTCCCGCGGCACGAATTCAAAAGATGATGCCCCGATCAATCAGGCTATAGATTTAGCCTTTGTTCACGGCCGGGTTATTGATCCCGATGATTTTATGCGCAAGGCAATTGATGATGTATTTGATTATCTTATGGAAAACAATAATTCCGAAGCTGCCAACTTAATCATAGACACAGACTTCCTGTTTGTGCTTCCGGACTCAGACATCCACAGTAATTCGCCACCTTATTATATTTGGTATGCCTCCGAAAATAAATTCGTCTTAGCCGCTACTGCTGAACACGAAGGAAACCTCTACGCCGTATTTCCTTATCAGCTGGTCAGCCATCTCCTGAACCACGGCGCCCCCATCTCTACAGTCGCCAGCATTTTCCTCCACGAAGCAAAACATACCCACAATAAGTTTGCCAGTCAAAAAGAACACGATCGCGAAGATGAGAGCATTGTCTTTGATGTCCGTTCCTATATGCTGGGCCTGCTTATATATAACTATAGCCTGTCGCATGATCCTGTGTTAAGGGATGAGCTTGTGCGTATCTATACAAAGATGGGGCGCACCGAAGCAGCCGAACTGCTTGATGCTTTCCCCATGCTCAAGGCAATGAATCAGGTTATCCCCAGGGCGATTGAAAAAGGCGATATTGAAATTGATGTAGCTATGACCATAGTTGAAAAGGTGGGAGAAGATGGACGCGTTGAAATCGAGCATGACTATCAGAATAAGAAGTCAGCAATGTTTGCCAATGGAAGATTCAAGGGCGTATATACCCTGCCTGAAGTTATGGATCAAGGTTCAGGTTCAGGAGTATACCATCTCTTAGAAGCATATCTTAACCCGCAGTCAGGCCTTGCCAAAGAATCGCGGGATGAACAGGCCAAAGACGATAAAAAACTCATTGTCCATATTCTTGCCCTTAACGCCGGCGTAGGTTCACGCGACGTTTTCTTGACTATCTCAAGCGGAAACATAAAAGGCGAAGTTTATATCTACGGAAGGACATTAAGCGAACAGAATATTGAACAGGTAAAAGGCCTTATCGCCGGTATGCTGGAAAAACATATCTATGGCGAATGGTTCTTTGTCGCGCCTGCTGATAATCTGCTTTTGCCTGCTGCCCATATTTCCCAGATATATAATCCCGAATTCGGATTCTACCTCTACGCGTTGAAATGGAAAGTATTAGGTAGCAGTCTCAAAGATCTCAATCGCTATGGGCCCAGCTTTGGTCAGATGGCAAGGACTTCCGATTATAAAGTAAAAGTATTCCGTGAAAAGGCCCCGCTTTTTGACATGCACCAGAATGTTATAGCTCATGCCATTGAGGAAGCCGGCTTTGCCGATGAGGAAGCATTAATCAATGAAATAGCTCGTTCTTTCGGCGTGACCGCCGAAGAATTAAAACAGAATTATCCCGATAATGACCCGCTGGTCTATTTGGTGCTTCCTGCCATGGTTCAGGTTGATACCTGGAAGGAGCTCTTTAGGCAGAAGGGGGTTAATATTATCGCTGAAAATAAATGGGATAATTTCTATCACCAGGCGCAAAAATACCTTAAAGACAACATCCGGTTCAAAGAGCTGATCGGACAGCTATTAAGCGGTGACCGTCCGCACAGCTTCTTAAATAGCTTCTACTTCTTATTCAGCCGGCCGGTAGCCGAGGCGATCTATAAAGAATATGCGGATATCTGGCAAAGAGAAACCACTAAGCAAATGCGCGATAAAGAGACTTTTGACTGGTCAACCCACTTGCTTACTCCGATGACCGAAAGTGCCGAAGGCTGGCATCGTTTATGGGAGGGGATAGGCGAAAAGCACCTGAAGAGAGCCAAGGGCGCGGATGTTTATAGTGAAGAGGAGTGGATGGCAATATATGAAAAAGCCCAGAATATACTTAAGATCGCCGGTGGTTCGCTATTATGCGTGGACGTTCCGCTGTGGAATGACGTAGGTAACCCCAAAGAGACAAAGCTGGTATTAGACGCGGGGGTTTCGGACAATGATTATCTTGAAAGAGCGCTGTATCTTTCTCTCTTTAACCAGCCCATAGGAAGCGATGCCCTGAATATCCACGAGGAGGCGGTATTAAAAGGCAATCTTGAGTTTAGCGGATCAATCAGGATAAATGCTAATTCTACAGTCATCGTGAAGGGAAGGAACAGGGCCGTCTTTGGCAATAATGTTACTATTGAAGACAGCTACCTGGAGATTGATACGAACCGGCAGGATGCTTATATTCCTGACGGAACGCTATTTAGCGAATGCGATATTATAGGCGAATTCAGAGGCGAAGAAGAGGGAGATTATTTCTATCGTTATTATTCAGACAACGGCTTAAGCTTTAAAGGCAATCAGCTGCAAAGCACTGCCCTTACCCGCGCAGGGCAATTTAACGTTCACCATGACATAGACGTTGACTTGGGTAAAGCCAAGCATCAGCCGGTTGCCGGTGCGAACTGGACATTCGCCGAATATTTTGACGGAGACGGCCAGGGCAAGGTGCTTAATTTCGGCTGGCAGCGCGGTAGGGCAAGAGACCTGAGTTCCAAGCTGGCATATTTTAAAAAGGAAAACGATCTTTATTTAGGCTTGGCGAGAGTAACTTCAAGAACTACTCATACCTTAGGCCTCGCTTATATCCTGCGTAAGAAAAATTATCAGCAACTCTCGTTTACGGAAATATTGGCTAAAGTAGGCATTGCTTCTTTTAACCATACCGGAACCAACCATACTAAAGCAGTATTGAATGCTTTGCCTTCCTTATATCGTCTCCGTTTGACCGGTTTATTCCTGCATTTTGAAAATACCTTATCGCAGGAGGAATTAATTGAGGTAAAAGGAATCTATATTAATCCAAAAGTCAGCCTTAAAGATTTCATACATTTTTTAAGGACGGGAGCCAGCTCTTATGTCGGATGCAATATTATTGACAAACAAACCATAGATTTTATTTCTACGGAAAACCGCGGAAGCTCACCGCTTTCCTACGGGCTAAGTTCTGAGGAAAAAGCGCCGCTCAATAACGCGCTGGATTTACTCTTCACGAATGGCAGGGTAGTTGAGCCTGACCTTAAGACAAAAGCCATCATTATCCAGGCCGCTAAACATATGAGAGAGCAGGGAGAACACGGCATAGCCGAACTGATAGAAAACTCAGAATTCAGGTTTGTTATGCCTGATTCGGATATTAATGCGCATTCTCCTCCGTATTATCTATGGTATCATTCCGAAGATAGATTCCTTCTTACCGCTACCTATGAATACCGCGACGAGCAACTCGTCCTCATACCCTATCCGTTAATTGATTTATTCGTTAAACATAATGCCATAGAGTTCCTCTACAGGATATTCGGCCATGAGGCAAGACATATCCACGGAGCGTTTGTTTCTAAGGGCGAACACAGAAAAGACAAAGAAGAGATACTTGAAGCGAGTATTTATTTCAGTAGCGTTGCCGAAACTGCAAAAGACGTAGAAAGATTATCTTACGTAATAACTAATAATCCTGAATCAAAAATGCGTCTTATTGTAGGACAATTATTGTGTGATCCTCAAAAGCTATTTCTGCCTGCCCTATCTACAAATTATAAAATAACGCTATTATCTGCCTTAACGCTGAAGATCCTGGCCTTGGGGAAAATAGATAAAGTATTGCAGGTGCTGACATTGATACGCGAGATGGATCCTTCGTACGAGCTTTTCGGGAAAGTATTATTGCGCATGGGCGCAGCCAGCCATAGCCCGCGGAATAACGCCAATATTTATTTTATAAATGCGGTTAACCGTATGTACGCGACCATAGATGATTTTGTCGCCAGCGGCTTATTGTCTATCGGCACCAAGGTAGCAAAAAAGATAGTATTAGAAAAAGGCTTATGCGAACTGTTCGCCCCTGCCATTACCAAGTCATTTAACCGGTTGTCATCGTCAGATACTCAGCATGCCGCAGCCAAGAAACAGAACCTTGTTTTAATAGGCATATTGGCTCAGCGCGAGAGCGGAAAGAGCGCCCTGGCAAAAAGATTGGCTGAGGAATACGGGTTCAAGCAGTACGATTTCTTTATAAAGCCGAAACAAATCGCCATGTATGCTTACGGCTTAACGCATTATGAGATGTTTGATTCCAAGACCGAAGAAAGCAGGAATATATTGAACAATTTATTTGACCTTATCAATGAAATTAACCCTACCGGTTATATAGATTATGTAATTGACCATATTGTTAATTATGCCCCTGCCGCATCGGAGGCGGCTACTTTTACTAATAGATGGGTAATAGGAGATTTGAGATTAGACGAAGAGGTGGATGCCGTAAAGGCGGCCGGCGGGCAGATATGGAAGGTGATCAGGCCATCCATAGAGAGAGACAGAGAGACAGATACCCATAGAACGGAGTCGGAAGTAGAGCATGTGCTTGCGCATAAAATAGACCTGGTTATTATTAATGATAAAGATACGCTTCAGGAATATATAGCGGATATAGACGTCCACGCTTCCAATATGGGCCTCGACCAGCCGGTTGAGCAATCCGGGGATGTATACCGTACCGATTTTACCGATTTTGATGATTATCTTAATTATGTCAAGGACTTAAAAGAAGAGACATTGCATAGGGCAAAAGAATATGCCAGAGGCATACCGAAGCAGATTGAGGATTTAGCGCTACAGTTCGCCGGTGAAGACAATATGGTGGACCGGACAGCTTTGGAGGTTGAGCAAAAGAGGGAAAGGGCCAGGCAGATATTACATGGTATATACAACGAGAATAAGTTAAGACAGGAATTTATCAGTTTTGTGTTAGTGAATCAGATACAGGATTCTTACCGCAACAGGCAAACCCCGGTTTTTGTAGCTTTGATTAACTGGCTGTTAGGGCGGCCTATATGGGATAGAAATATTATCAGCGAGCAAGAAGAGTTGTTTAAAGATAATTTCAGCCTTAACAGCCATTCCTGGTTCGGTAATTCGGAATTGGCATCTTTGCCGCTAGCCGATAAGCTGAACGATAATAAACTGGTACACCCGCATAAGAAGAACATGAAAATATTATTTAGCGGCAGCGCCGAAAAGCTTCGCGGCGACTATTCTCCTGTAATATTTTTAAGAAAAATATTAAACAGCGTCGTTCCCGGAATGGAAGTAGAGATCCACGCTGATGACATTAACTTCCCTGAGTGGATACGCGTTTTTGATAATGACGGTGCATATCGCGGTAAAGAAAGAGGTATCGTTTTTAATGGAGAGGGAGTCTATGATGATAAAGAACGCGGGATAAGATTAATCAAGGTTGATATCGGCGATCCGAGAAGGGACGTAGTCTCTCAGGAATTCATACCTCAAGAAAGATACGATATTGTAATTTCTTCCAGGATGGCAGTCCAGTATGGTAATAAACCGGAAGTATTAGCTATCCTCAAGAACAATTTATTAAGCTACCTCAATGAAGATGGTATTTTGTTGTTTGATACCGAAGAAGCAGACCACATGGAAGTGATACAATTAAGGCATGGCAAGCCGGTAAGCAGCGAACAAGCCTTGCCCTACCAGGACGTGGATTATGAAACTAAGAGAATAAAGAGAATCTCCGATAAGATCACGGAAACAAGAGAAGATAAAGAGGAATTAGTACGCAAGGCTTATTTCCTGGCAGGAAGATATGCTACCCGAGAAAATCCTCTTTTTGAAAAGGCAGCTATTGCGCAATTATTGGGCGCATTTGGCGAAGACATAGTATCGATATTAGCCGTTTTATTACACGGCGTCCCATTATCCGCGATAAGATACGCATTCCCTCATGATTTTTCAGCGGCAATTGAGGATCTACTGAATTCTACTCATTACGAGCTTGATAGATCGTTAAGGACTATCGAGGCAAAAATTGTACTTGATCTTTTAAACAGAAGAAAGACTTATCCTGTTTTGGCTTCTCAAGATTTAAAACATCAGGAAGATTTGTATGTCAGCAATTTGTATACCGTATCCCTGGCTAAAGATAAAGAAAATAATCCATATATCATTTGCCTAAGGTCAGGTGAAGAAGGCAAGCTTGCCAAGGTATTTATCTTTGAGGGTTTCTTTGGGTATCATGCTGCACACATGCAGAAAGTGCATAGTATAAAAGGCCTATTAGAAAGAAACAAGGCTAAGCACCAGGGCGGCACAATCGCTACCGTTTTATTAAAAGGAGGCACAAGGGGAGGGCTCAGCCCTTGGCTTAAGGGCCCCATAATCGCTTATTTGAAGAAAATTGGTTATCAAGTCATAGAGGGAGAAGAATTTGAAATAGAGCGCAGGCATGTTTTGAGGCGTTGGGGAACAACGGGGATTATGTGGTCGTTTAATGCAATGAAGAAAAACCCGCGCTTCGATGCCGATTTTATATCCAAAGGAGAGGCTTTGCTTAAAACTTTTCAGGGCAGGGCATTTCACGATTGGCTGTTGAGGGCCAGAGAAATTGATCCGCATGATATGGGCTGCAGAGAATTACTCTATGCGATGACATACTTGGCGGCAAAGTCGCAACAGCTTTTACTCCGGAGGACAATTTCCAGAGAGGAAGTCTTAAATATGGCCCGGATAAAGAAGGCCACCGCCCGGAGCCTCCTGAAGAATCAAAATATTAATTTTGTTGACGAACAGGATTTTGTCAAAATGCTTATTGGGAAAATGAATCCTTTTACTGCCAAGTGGGGAACAGTAAGGAATATGCTTGTGGCAAAAGAGTTGGCAAAAGGAAACCTGCGCTGGGTTGTGCAGGAAGCCATAAATGAATTTGGGTTAAAGAATAGAAGCCACGTGTCCGATATTGCCAATGCTATACATTGCGCTAAGCTTGAAGAGTTAGACTCCGAGTTGGAACAAATGATTGACAGGGATTTAGACGTTTTTATCTTGGGAGAAACCATGCATTATCGCCTTGAAGACATGGTTGATAATAATCTAAAGAAGAAATCGCGGGAATTAGATTCTGTTTTATTAACACAAAGAAAGATGTTTAATGCTCCAGAGGTTCTTGATGTACTTATTGGCATGCGGACGCGGGAGGAAAGGATGCCATTGGAAAAATTAGTTGATACCTTGATGGAACTGCCTTCCGAAGCGCCGTTTAATTACGATATTAAAGCCGCAATCATAAAGACATTTCCGGAGCTGGCCCTGCTCAGCGATGCAAAATTAAATCATACGCTGAGAGTAACCGAATGCCTGCATAAGCTGGCCAGGGGAAATCTCGGATACTTCTGGAAAGAGTTGAAAGATAAATATAAACATGATGGTATCGCTACCGAAGAAAACTATCTTGAGGCTATTACTGAACTACATCAGACTTATATGCGCCTTGGCGAGCTGGAGAAAAGGGCTCTTTTTGTCGCGGCGATCAATCATGACCTTGGCTTTATATCAAGCATGGTTCAGCATCCGAAATACGGAGCTATATATGCGCAGTCAATGCTTAGAAAAATGGGTTATTCTGCCGAATTCATTAGTATGATTACAAGGCTGATTTCCGGACACGTCTTTATAGGTTTAACTACCTACTCAGGAGAATATTCTCCTGCCGCTATGCTGGCTAAAATCGAAGAGATCCCGGAAGAGGAACGCAGCTTATTCCTGGATTCTTTAGTCGTAATTAATTCACTGGATACGGCAGGTTATGATCATAATGGCGGCAGCGACCTACCTTTATGTTATTTGCAGGAATTTTTAAAGTATCGCAACAGTGGATATCTGGAATCAAAAGATAATGATATGAATCATTGGAAATACAGGCTTGCGCAGATAACAAGGAAGGACCTTGACCTCCCTGCTACTGAGCAAGAGACCGCCAAAGTTGTTACTTCCGTAAGGCAGATAGTTCCTCATGAGGAATACGCATTTTTTGCATATCATATGAGCAAAGGGCTTTCTGAGATAATAGGCCCATATCCTCTATTACGGATGATCTCACAGACAGAAGGCATAGACGCTACGGTAAAATTAATGAAATTATTTGCTGAAATTTCAGAATTATCTTTAAGTAAAAACGGCCATTTTATAACTTGTATTGATTGTGATGTGGATATTTGGCTTATGCCTTCGGAATTAAAAGAAAAATTGAGGCAGAGAATAATAGATATCATAGTTAAGGATATTCCAGAAGACTTATCTTTAACTAAACTTAGGGATTATCTTGCTGCCAACGGCTGGACTAATTTATTCGGTATTCCATTCAAGGCGTTTAATGGCACAATGGAACTGGAAATAGGCAAAATGTTAGAAGGAATTTCATCTCCTCTGGGCGTAGGCGCCTGCGTTACCACCATCTTAAAAGTCTCCTCGCCCTTGACCCGCGGCCTAAGTCAGGAAGAGCTGCAAAACTTTAAAGAAGAACTTGAGAACGCCTCCAGGCAGGGCCGCATAGTTGAGCCTGCCGGCCAGCTTAAGGCCGTGATTGATGAAGCAAAGACTTATCTTTACGACAATACCGATTTTGAAAGCGGTACGCTGGTTGATGAAACAGCCTACCTTTTAATGAAGCCCAGCCATGAGCTAAACAGCCATTCGCCTGCCGGCTACGTATATTATGAAGCAGAGGATAAATTCGCCCTAAGCTATGTCAGAGAGGCTGAAGGCAAAAAAGAAATCATCTTATCATATCATCTGATCGAAGACCTCTCAAAGCGCAAGATCGGCACCCACCTGATATCCCAGCTTCTCTTGTACGGGGCCAAGGCAGCCAGGGGATTGTTTACGGGCGAGCAGGAGCGGCTGGACCAGGCAGAGGAGATCATCTCTAATATCAGGAGGCAGCAGCTGGACATCTTGATCAGCCGTTATTCCGATACCCTGGATGAAAAGCTAAGACTGGAGATAGAATCCATCTTAGACAGGATGGGCAGGTCCGCGGAAAAGGAACTGCTGGATGCCTTTACGATGATTAAGGCCATGAACCACGATCTGCCTAAGGCCATTGAAGCAAAAGAGGTTGAGGTAGACACGGCCATGACCATCCTTGAGTCGGTAGGCGAGGAGAGCCGCCGGGAGATCGAGCATGACTATAGGAATAAGCAGTCTGAGATGTTCAAGGCCGGCCGCTTTAAAGGGGTTTACGTGCTTCCGGCAAATAAAGACCAGGGCTCAGGCTCAGGGGTTTACCATGTCCTTGATATTTACCTTAATAAAGACAACGGCCTGGCTGCTTCCTCCCGCCACGAGGAGGCGATCAAGGACAAAAAACTTATCTTGCACATCCTTGCCTTAAACGCAGGCGTCGGTTCCCGCGATGCCTTCCTGACCATCTCAAGCGGCAATGTCAAAGGCGAGGTGCATATGTACGGCAGGTCTTTAAGTGAGCAGAATATTGAACAGGTAAAGGCCATGGCTGCCGGCATGCTGAAAAAAGGAGTATTTGGCGAATGGTTCTTCGTTGCCCCTGCCGATAACATCATGCTGCCCTTAAGCCACATCTCGGATATTTATACCAATGACATCGGCTTTTATCTCTACGCCTTAAAATGGAAGGTCCTTGGCTCAGACTACTCAACGCTGGATACCTTCGGCCCGGCATTCGGCCAGATGGCAAGAAGGTCAAATTACGCGGTCAAGCACTTCGCTGAGAAGGCAGCTATTCCCGCCCTGATTAAAAACGTAATCAAGAATGCCATAGATGAGGCAGGCTATACCCAGGAAGGCTATATCCAGGCAATAGCCAAGGCCTTAGGCAAGGCCGTTAAAGACTTAAATGAAGAATATAACAATGACCTCATCACTTATTTGATCATGCCGCTTGTGGTACATGAGCAGGTCTGGAGCCGCGTCAAGCCGGCAGACACCGATGACCGCAGATGGAGCTGGTACTGGGATAACGCCTATGACCTTGCTAAAAATGAAAAACTAAAATCCTTGGTAGAAGAGCTGTCTTCAGGCGACAGGGGCAAGAGCTTTTTAAACAGCTTCTACTTCTTATTCAGCCGGCCGGTAGGAGAGAAGATCTATGAGTTCTACGGGCCGATATATAACCGCAATACCACCGATAATGAAAGGGCCAAAGAGCCTTTTGACTGGTCAACCCATGTCTTAACCCCGATGGTTGAGGATGAGGATACCTGGATGAAGATCTGGCAGGCCAAGGGTGAGGCAGGTACTACCTATACCAAAGAAGCATGGGAAAAGATTTACCATAACGCCCAGGAGATCAATAAGACCTCAGGCGGCAAGCCCCTGTGCGTAGATGTGCCGCTTTGGATTGACGTAGGTAACCCCAGGGAATCAAAAGGCGCCCTGGATATGGGAGTAAAGGATCAGGACTTATTGCTCAGGGCCTTATACTTAGGCCTCTTTGGCCACAGGGTGCCTGCCGGCAATATCAATATCCACCAGGAGGCAGTAGTAAGGGGGAATGTGGAATTCAGTGGCCCGGTACGCCTGGATAAAGAAGCAGTGATCATTCTAAGAGGCACAGGCAAATTAGTCGTTGGCAAAAACGTGACCGTTGAATGCAGCCGCATCGAGTTGGAAACAGACAAGACCATCTATATACCGGATAATACCGTTATCTGCGAATCCGACATCCGCGGCGAGTTAACAGGCGAAGCTGAAGGCGATTATATCTACCGTTATTACAGCGAAGAAGGCCTTGAATTTAAAGGCAGCCAGCTGCAAAGCACCGCCCTAACCCGCGACGGCGCATACAATATCTACCACAACATAGACATCAAGATCAAGGAATCAAAGCATGACTTGGTCTACCCCAGCAAATGGACCTATGCCCACTATTTTGACGGTGATTCTAGCGGCAGCGTGATCAAGTTCGGCTGGCAGCGCGGCAGGGTCAGGGAGTTAATGAAAAAGATCGCTGTCTATAAGGGTAAATATGACCTCTACAGCCGCCACTTGCGTGAGATCTCCCGCCAGGAGATGGCCTTAAGGCTGGCCAATTGGCTTGAAAAATACAAAGAAAGAATTACCGCCAGCATGATTGAGAGATCCGGCTTTAAGCTGGAGACGGACTACACTAAGGAGATCATCAGCAGCCTGCCCTACTATTCCAAACTCAGGCTCTTAGGGCTGATGTTCAGGCTGGAGCAGGGCCATGGCCAGGAAATGCTCTCTGAATTCAAATCCATAGAAATAGCCGGTACAGTAGACACCGCAGGCCTGATCAAATACCTAAAGACCGGTTACAGCGACAATATCGGCGCAACCATTGAGAACAAAACCAAGCTTTTGATCCATGCATCCTCGCCTGTAGGCGCCTGCGTTACCACCATCTTAAAAGTCTCCTCGCCCTTGACCCGCGGCCTAAGTCAGGAAGAGCTGCAAAACTTTAAAGAAGAACTTGAGAACGCCTCCAGGCAGGGCCGCATAGTTGAGC
>JBAZJY010000008.1:0-25503 GCA_041651115.1 Candidatus Omnitrophota bacterium
AGGAAGCAGGAGAAAAAGGAAAGGCTGGCAAAGGTTTACAGACCAGCGGAAATGTGTTAAAAATGCATTAAGGGCGGGTCAATTTTCGTTGCAACTAATGGGTCATTTTTGGTTGCAACTTTACACCGGAAAGGGTTACGAACCCAGGAATCTACATAAGGGGAATATGCTCCCAGACGTTTTTTTCCGCCCGAATAACCGCCGACAAGCAAAAGTGGCATGTTAGCCCGGAAATTGCAGTTGGTTGCGAGAACCGAGGCGGCGGATGGCGCGGACAGTCCGACGCAGAATTTGACGAGCATACCCTCAGGGTATGTAAGGAAAATTCTGCACAGGCCTGGACCGCCAGCCGCCGCCGAATTCCGCAATCCAACTGCAATTTCCGGGGTAGAAATTTGAAGAATTTCCTTCAAACCGCGCGCCGCGCTCAACGCGTTTTTCCGTTTCATTGCCGGACCCAGCAGAACAACATCTGGTTTGATCGCTTCGACAGAATCCAGCATGCTGCGCACATCCAGCAAAGGGACCGGAATATAACCTACCGTGTCGAGGATCTGCTGCATATTGGGAACCCACGAATTATCGTCGGAAGCCACCAGCACGATCGTTCTCTTAAACCCCATTAAATAAACCTCCTTCAGCGTTCTTAATACATTTTAGCGCAGCGCAATAAAGGAGGTAATAGGACGATTCGCACTTTTATTGATTATTTTCTACCAGAAGGAAGAGACTCTTCAAATGGTCTTTATTTTTTCCAGGAAAATATCTATATCGAAAGGCTTGCCCATCACCACATCAACCAGGCCGGAGAGATTTTCATCGATTACGAATTTTTCTATCTCGGGACGACCAGTAATAAAAAATATCTTCGGGCGGTCAGGTTTTGTGCCCATTGCTCTAAGAACTTCGTCGCCGGTCATGCCGGGCATTTTAAAATCAAGCACTATGACATCGTATTTCCCGGAAATCGCAAGCCGCAGACCGGAAACGCCGTCGCAGGCGGTCTGAACCTGATGGCCTTCGCCCGCAAGCGCGTCAGCAAGCTCTTCGCAAAGCTCGGCATCATCGTCGATTATCAATATCTTTTTTTTCATGCGCCACCGCCAACGCAAACCGGAAGTCTAATAATATTATCCGTTCCCTCGCCTAGTTTGCTTGCAATGTCGAGTGTGCCGTCGTGCAGCTGTATTATCTGGCTGCAAACCGCAAGACCAAGCCCTGTCCCCTTGGCTTTGGTGGTAAAAAACGGCTCCTTTACGCGCCCGAGATTCTCCGCGCTTATACCGCCGCCGTTGTCGCGCACGTGTATCTCTATGATATTGTCTTCTGAAGGCTTCGCCGTTATTCCGATATGTCCGCCGTCGGTGTTCACGGCATCATAGGCATTGTTGAGAACATTATCGAAGACCTCTTTTATCTGCACCGGGTCGACTTCCACAAAAACATCAGCAGCCGCATCGATATGGTTCTCCAGAACGGCTTTATGCTTGGGGAACCGTTCCTGCGCCGAGACAACAGCTTCCGAGATTATATCGCAAAGGCGCGTCTTTTCCCGCTGAGGCGGCTTTATACGCGAGTAAAATAGAAGATTGCTTATTATCTGGTTGCTTTCATGTATTTTTTTGTCGATATTGTGCAAATGTTTATCTAGCTCGGGATTCTTGGCTTTACGCATGACATTATACGCGGCCATTTTTATGGCGGCAAGCGGATTTCTGAGCTCATGCGCCACAGTCGCGGAAAGCGCGCCGACATCGGCAAGGCGCTTGGCCTGCTCATGCGCCCGCTGCTCATTCGCCAAGGCTTCCTGAGCCCGCTTGCGCTCGGAAATGTCTATGCCCATCTCCAATATATGTATGGAGCCGTCTGACTCTTTAAACGGAAAATCATACACGTCGTAATCGCGGCCGTCGGGCCCGGTCCAGGCCCATTGATGCGGGGAATTATTTTCCAGCACCTTAAACGATTGGCAGTTCTCGCAAGGCTCGCGGTGGTTGAAAAGGTATTCAAAACAGGGCCGGCCCTTATCCTCTCCGAAACGGTCGCGAAAGAATTTGTTGGCGAAAGTAACGTGGTGGTCGGGCCTGAGCAATATCACATACACCGGTAAAGTCTCCAGAACGCTGTAAAGCCGTAGACGCTCGTCTTTCAGCAGCCTTGCATTGGAGATCTCAAGCTGTATGCTTTGGATAAGGCGCTCCTTGCGCAGCCGGGACATCGCGATGGACACCTGATAAGCCACCGCATTCATAAGCGACAAGTCCTCGGCGCTGAAAGTCTCGCGATTGGTGGTACCGAAGGAAAGCGTGCCCGCGACGCTGCCGTCGGAACCTATAAGGGGATGACAGGCATAAGCCTTGATCCCGTATGATTTTACCAGTTCAGTGCGCGCATCAGGAGTTGACGGAATATGCTCCGCCACTATGCGTACGCCCGACTTGGCCACGCAGCCGCAGACGGCCACGCCGTAATCCAGTCGCTCGATTTTGCGGGCCTCCGCCGCAGGAATGCCTGCGAAAGCGTTCAGGTGAAGCCGGTTCGACGTCTCGTCTGCGAGAAAATTGAAAAACACCTGGCAATCCAGGAACTCCATGACTTTCCGGCAGAGCGATTCCACCAGCCTTTGCGGATGAGGGGACTTCAGCAATTCCTCGGCCGTTCCGGTAAGAAGCTCAAACCGCTGCAAACTGTCCCGGATTACGGCTTCGGCATACTTGCGCTCGGTAATATCAATAGCAAAACCTATAACACCTATAATATCGCCGTGCGCGTCGCGGTACGGCACCTTGTTGGTCTCCAGCCAGCACACGCCATCTTTGGTATTTATCGACTCAATGATATTAAACTTGGGCTTACCGGAAGAAAACACCTCTTTATCATCCTTAAAAAAAGCTTCCGCCTGTTCTCTGGGATACATGTCAAAAAGAGCTTGGTTTTCCAGTTCTTCCTTGGTCTTTCCCGTGATCTCGGCGAAAGCTTTATTCACCCTGAGCAAACGATTGCATTTATCCTTATAGAATATCAGTGCCGGGACCGAATCGAAAATTATCTCCATCTCCTCTTGTTTCTTTAGCAGCAGTTCCTCAACCTGCTTGCGTTCAGTAATGTCTACGCTGTAAATGCGTATACGCGATTGTTCATAAGCGAAAGTCTGGTGGAACCATTTTCCACCTATCTGCAATTCACGCCGGTATACCGTTTCCCCGGGCCGGGCAAAGAATTCCACCGCATTCCGCCAATTCCCAAAAAGCGGGTGATTTATTCCGAGAGATTGCATATCCGGAAAAGTAACCCGCGCCACGGGATTGGTGTAATAAATATGCCCGGCGAGGTCTAATTCCACAATCGGATTGGGATTTTTGCGCGGGAAGGAGGCGAGCCACCGCACATGCTGCTCGACCTTTTTGCGCAGAGTGACGTCTTTATCCACGCCGCGGTAGCCCAAAAGATTTCCTCCTGCATCCAGAATAGGCACGGCATTGGTCAATAGGCAGATTTTCCTGCCGTCTTTAGTTATATTCCAGTTTTCAAGGTCTTTTATGGGCCATTTATTGGTTTTTAGGTTTTCGAACCGGGCCTTATTCCTGACGGCTTCGCCGGGTTCCATGAAATCAAAAAGCATTTTCCCAAGCATTTCCTTTTCGGTGTAACCCAGCACTTCCTCCACCTTGGAAGAACAGAAAGTGAAAATCCCGTCAGGATTAACTTCCCACACCCAGTCGGCTATCGAATAGGAGATGTCTTTAAACCGCTCCTCGCTGGCGCGCAATCGCTCCTCGTTCTGCTTTAAATCCCTGAGCAATATTTCATACGGGTTTTTAATGCCGGTTTCGACTACCGCTTTATATATGAGGTAAAATGCCGCGATTTTAAGAATATGGCCGGCAGCATTGGCAATGCCGTAAAGATCGGTATAGGAACTGAAAGCGAATTCCGAGAAAACCGTTATAACGATAGAGCCTGCAAGCAGCGACATTACCTCCGCGCTGAAAGCCCGGCGGAACCACGCTGTGACAAAAATAGCCAGACCCAGCATGGCGATGATGCAGTATTCGCTGACCGTTTTGAATGCGGTAACTCCGAGTCCGTCGACAAAACAGCGCGGGAATGTCCGCCAGTAGAAAATAGACAGAACGAATAAACCTGCGGCCAATCCGAACGCCGCAAGAAGATATGGCAGCCGCTTCCTGTCTCTTATGGAAAACGGCGCGACAAGCAACGCGAGAGCCTGCAGATACCGCGCGGCTATCCATATCTGAGTCGCCAGATCGGAACTGTAACCGAAGATAACTCCCATGCCTTTATAAGCCAGCATGTGCAGCATATCCAGACCGGCCACCAGCAGATACGCCGTGCCTAGGAATACAAAATAACCGTTATCAAGGAACTTGCGGGAATTTACGGCGAACATGAAAATCCCGCACGCTATGACAATGCTGAAAATCTCGGCTAAATTATGGAAAAGAAGAAAGTGCTGCAGGCTGACTATATATAAGACCAGGGCGACCAGCGTGGCAACTATGAAATGCCAGGCAGGCAGAAGGATTATCTTATCTGGAACGCGCATGCACTTTCCTGCGGCAACGAGCAGGAGTCGTGCCGCGTAATTTTTTGAACTGGCGGATAAAAGATTCGGGGTTCTCGTAGCCCAGCTTTGCAGATATCTGCTCCACGCTCATGCCGGTGGTTTTAAGCAGATTATCGGCTTGCGACATTTTTATTTTCAGTTTGTAATCGTTAAATCCCATCCTGGCGGTTTCCTGGAATAGCCGGCTTAAATATTTAGGGCTCAGGCAAACAGCCTGCGCAACATCCTCAAGCGTGATTTTCTTAAAGCAGTTATTCTCGATAAACCGCTTGGCGTGCTCTATCTTGCCCTCTGAATCCACGGTGCCGAGATCACCGAGGCCGCGTTTCTCCGTCAATTCTGCCTCAATAACGGCGCGCATCTTTCCAATATCAAAAGGTTTCTCTATATAATTACATGCCTTGCCGCGCAACGCACGTATTGCAGCATCCTTCGAGCTGTGGCCCGTCAGCATTATCACGCTTTTCTCGGGATACAACGCCTTTATCTTCTCGAGCGCGGTAAGCCCGTCCATGCCGGGCATGCGGAAATCCATGATTATCAGGTTGAATTCGTTGGGTTTTTTAAGGATATACAACGCGTCCTCGGCACAGGCAGCCTGCGTAACGTCATATTCATCGAAACAGTCGCAGAACTCCTCGCGGAGCTCCTTGTCGTCATCCACCATCAATATTTTATCGCGCATACAGCTAAACTCTCCCAACAGGAGTATTTTACCACTTGATGCGGAATAGTGAAACCGGCTCCCGGCAGACTGCTAGTCCGCGAACAGTTTTACCTCAACATTGCCTCGTGTCGCCTTCGAATAGGGACATATCTCGTGAGCGGCGCGCATCAACTCCAGCGCCTCGTCTTTAGAGATGCCGTCAAGCTTGCCGTGCAGTTCAACGGAAAGGAAGAAATTATTTTTCTCGGCGGCGTTAAGCGTGACATGCGCGGTTATGCTGGCATCCCGGAGCGGCTTTTTGCGCAAAGATGCGGCGAGCCTGAGTGCGCTTTCGAAACATCCCGCGAATGCTCCCGCGAAAAGCTGCTCCGGATTAGTGCCCTGCGCGCCTGAGCCGCCCATCTCTTTGGGAGCGACCAAATCCATATTCAGGATTCCGTCGGCAGAAAGCACATGTCCCTGCCTACCGCCGCGAGTGGTGACCACGGCAGTATAGAGTTTCTTTATTTCTTCGGTGTTCATATTACCCTCCCTAATAACTTTTGAGCCGTTAACAGCCCGGCTTGCCAACAGGTGTTCTTACAAGAACCGCCTGACGCTAAAACATACCGCAGCCATCACAAAACGTTTTTGCGGCCAGTATACGAATGCGCCATTCGCATAATTTCCACCACCTGAGAATCATCCACCTGGTTAAATTCCCTGTAATACCTACCCACCGCGCCTTTATAGACCACCGGAATATCCAGCGCAATCAGCTCGTAGGAATCACGCTTGATTTTAGCGGCGACATCCGCTGGCACAACCGGAACCGCCGCAACTATTTTCGCAGGCTTTTGATGTTTTATTTCGAACAAAGCCATCAGCAGCGTCAAGCCGGTGGCTACGCCGTCGTCAACTATGATAGCGGTCTTACCGGAGGCGGAAATAGGTTTGCGCCCTTCCAGATAAACCTCACGCCGCCGTTGAGCCTCATTGAGTTCACGCTCTATCGCAGCGCTAAGCCAGGCTTTAGGCAAGGAAGCTTCCGTATCTTCATCGCACATCACATGCCCGTCCTCGGCAACAGCACACACTGCGTATTCGCTTTGCTCGGGATGACACACTTTACGTGGGATAACAAGATCCATCGGCGAGGCAAGCCGGGCCGCGATTTCCTTAGCCACCATAACGCCCCCGCGAGGCAACGCGTAAACAACTGTATTTGGGCCTTTATGCTCGACCAGCAGTTCGGCCAAACGGCGTCCGGCGTCTTCTCTATTCTCGAAATACATACACACTCACAAATATATTTCCAGCTTTCTTTAATTTTACAGATTGCCCATGCGTGTTCTAACAGTATTTCTCCATACTATATTGACTTTTCTCCACCCAGCCTGCCCCGTGATAATTCATAAATGCCAAGCTTTTTTATATCCGCAACTTTGGCGACCATTTTCTCAAGCCCGCCCTTCCCAAAAAACTGCTCCTCCTTGTCCTCGAACCGGTCGCCAATATCGGTCAGTTCCTTGACCGGAATAACGGATTTTATGGCGGGGAACAAGACAGCATCCTCGCGCGCGGCGTGCGGGCCGTAAAGATTTATGAATTGGCGGATATACTCAGCGATGGCGTGGACTCTTGTACGGGTCGCTCCAACCGCCCGCAACCGAGGCCGACGCCAGCAGCCGCGCCGCCGAATACACCCGCACCGATGATTCAAACGAATGCCGCCACGACCTGCCGATGTCGCCGGCGTCCTGGTTGTCTCTGAGATAAAACACCCGGGAATCCACCGGCCCCGCGAAGTTGGGGGCATAGACCGCCGGATCGCCGCTGACGGAAACGCCGTCGGACGCCTCGTCGTAGCACCGCGGACAGTTCGACGGAGCCTCCGTGGAAGGCAACTGGTACGTCTCGGGCGTGGGAGATTTGGGTGTATGTCTTTTGACCTTTTTGGAGTTTTCGCCTATTTGCGAATGTGTAACTCCGGGTGCGCCTCTGTCAGTTTACAACTTTCCTGAACTTTCCTCCAGTTTAAGATTTATCGCTTTGTGTCTTGCCAGCGTCCTGCGTTTCTTTTCCAATCTTGCGTTCAACACTTCCTCCTGCCTCCCGGCATAAACATCGTTCGGGCTGACATTCTTCAACGAAGTGACGAGTGTGGTGACATGGAGAAATTCAAACGATTGCACTTAATATGACCACTAATGCCCGGAATAGGTATCGCTTTTGCATGTGCTTGCAAGTATTAGCATTAGTATTTTTACGTTCGAACTGTAGCGTTTTTGCACAGCATTTCTCGTCGAGAAATATGAAAATCAAAATTTGCTTGCTAACTTTTGTATCACTTTTGCAAGTACTTACAGAAAGTTCTCCCCTCGTCGGACAGGAAACATGTTTCAGAAACAGTCTGCCTTCTCGTCGACATGTATCGCTACAAACAGAAGCACGCTTCCAGGATTGCGCTTGGAGACCCTCCCCCCGGCAAGCCGGTCAAAGAGATTCCGATGCCCAAGAACATCGTCGCCGAGGCCTTGAAAGTGCGGGATTTCCTTGCCGCAGACCCGAAGCTGGGCTATCGCCATGCCGCAATCGAATTCGGCATTACCAAGGCCCGGATTTCACAGCTCTTGAAGATTTTGAAGGCCTTGCCACCCGAATTCATAGCCTACATGGCCAAGTGTCAGGAACGCGAGAAGCTAAAAGAGTTTTCCGGCAAAAAGATGCTGAAAATGGCAAAGATGGATGCCCAAACCCAGCAAGCCGCTATCGCCCAGTAAAAAGCGTTACCGACAAGTTCACGGACATGTATAATATCCCCAGTAACTAGGTATTTAATGTTTGCCCGCTCGGTGTTGTGAAACGCAAATAGTGAGTGAACCAGCCTAGAGGTTGGAATAAAATAGGTTAAGAAGGTCAAACGCGCCAGAGATATCCTCCGCAAGTCCGCAACTAGCGGACATAGACTGAAACGGCTTTGCCCATATGTCAGGAGGCACATCCAGCCGCGCAGGCAATTCATGCGTTTTCCGTCTGGCAAAAACCGCCGCTAATGCTTGCTTTAGGTTTGATTTATCCAGTTTTCCCTCTTTAATCAGGAGCAGCATGTCCACCAAATCCCTGACGCGGGAATTTGGAACGGCACGGGGCAATGTGTAAGAGTGCAGTTTCTCCGCAAATTGCACGGCACGAGGAATCATGTTAAATCTGGCAGTCTCTATTCCCGCAAAAGAAAGCCAGTCCGGCTCTTCGGCAATTTCCAGTTCGGCGGGCATATAATCACCCAAAGCAATATCAACATGAAACGCGATAAATAGCTTCCCGTCAATCAGCGCCTGCACAGGATACCTTGCTCCGCCGTAAAGCGGCCCATCCAGTTCCATCTGCAATTGCCCTATCTGGAAAGTGAAAAAATCATTCAAATCAGTAGCAGCAGTTTTCTGCAAAAGTTCCAGTATAAATTTGTGCGGTTTATTCCCGGTTGCCCCGGTCTTTCCGCTAAAGCTCAAGTCTATATCTCTGGTCGAACGGGCATTGTCCAGCCTCAACTCCATTGAATAGCCGCCTTTCAAAACCCAACCGGCAGTTTTGTCTGAGAACATGCGCGCGAGAAAGCGATTGAACGCCACCCTCCGTCGCATACGTTGCAATTCAAGATTGTTTTTCACAGCAAGAATCTGGAGGCGGTCCTCAAGTGCCCGGCGAAAAGAGGCGGCGGTTTTATAACGGTTATTGGTCATGTGATTGTTTAGTGAAGCGAATTCTGCGGGCTTCTTCTTGCGTGACAAGACCGCTTTTCGTTGCCTGCTTCAATGCTGCCATTATATCGCGCGGATGTATGGTTTCCGCTTTCAGCATATCCATTATAGTTTTTGCAGGCGTCGTAATGAGGTAGCCCTGCATCTTGCGGATATCCTGCGGCTTTATATCTGCACGGTGAAGAACTATGTTATGCGGGATTGCGCTGTTTTTGCGGAACAGCTTGGGAACCGTAATGTGAAATTTAGCGGGCATGATATCGGTAAGCTCGTAAATGGACAGCGCAGTTTCGTGGGAATATACTCCCTGAATCTCGCCCTTGCGGTTAGCTGACCAAAGCGCCCAGAGCACAAGGTCGGGGCGGTCTTGAGGCGGGAACTGGGCAAGCCGGTAGATACCGTGCCTTGCGCGCAGCCAGTTGCCTGCTTTTACGTGAAAAACTGCGGCACTATTCCCATAGCCAGCCTCGACAGCTTGCTGATGGGTAAAATACCCCTGCTGTGCCGTCGCTATTGCAAATAGTTTTTTCGCTGAGTCTTGTTTTTTATGCATACACTAAATCTAGATTTATTATAGATATTGTGCATAATATAAACCCGATTGGCAATAGCGGTGACGCGCAGGGTATTAATCACAGGTTGACCTTCTAGCTGACTTTCGGCAGGGATTTGGACTCTTTTATTTGCCGGATACGCTTATTGCGTTCGGCGATAACTTCGCGCCGAATTTCGGAAAATTTATTTTTCAGCCAGCGCGTATCAGGAGCTTTTATACGCGAAGGCATGGTGCTGAGCCGATACTTACTTTCGCCTCTGAGATTCTGAATAAACTTTGCGGAGTTAGGCTCGGCATGGCGCGATAAGCGTTGATTAAGTTCCGTAACCTCTCGAGCGAAAGCTCTTTCGTCTTCAGGGTCCACAACCGCATCTGTCATGGCCTGCTCGACCGACACCCAACCATTGTGGCTATCCTTTTTGAGCGCAATCGCCAGATACAGCAGGACCAGAAACTGCGGATAATTAATCCGCTCGCGCTTGCCGTTCACTAGCAGCTCATAGGAACGGGAACCCGCTTGCCAGTTTTTGAACCCGATGATATCCTTCCTCGGATAATTGCGGTATTTGCACTTCTCGGTTTCGCTCAGCGGCGGAATTGCAAAAGATTCTTCTCGCGGGGTCTGATGGCGTCGGGAATCCTCAAGCATGGCTTTTAATTGGGCCAGCAACTTGGTGGAATCCGTTCCCGCCGCTTCAGCGTGGCGGCTGGGCCGCATCCGTTTGATAAGCGATTCGATATCCTCTTCCGAGACGGAACGACTAAAATAATCTGACTGTTCCACCAAAAACTTGTCGACGGCTTTAATGTTTTTCGCGCCAAGCAATTGGAAATAGCTTTGCATCTCTTTGCCGCCGGTAAGCTCCAGAAAATCCGCCTTGACGGTATTGGCCCGGTCGGTTGTTATCTCATGTTGGAGCATGGCTACCGCTGTAATCAGGCTACTCAAACCGCCCGAAGGCATCTGCCGGTAGTATAGGCTGCCAGACTGGCGCAACCATTCAACATGTCGCCAAACCGAAGCCTCTGCATAGTTCTTTTCCAGCGCTATCAGCCTGTCGTATTCCGGGGCCGAGAATGCCTTGGCGATATGCTCCGACACAATATTTTCAATCAGCTTCCCGCGCTCCAGAATTTTAACCGTTGCTACCGGGGTAATTTTTGCCAAGCTGCCGAATTCGCGGCGCATATCGGCAATTCCGTCAGCGCACCAGATAGCTTGGCCCAGCTTTGGAAACAATTCCCGCTTAAGCCGATAGGGCCTTGAACGCACATCCTCGAGAAATGCGACATCGTCTTTCGGCAAAACGGAGTTGAAAATCTGCCGCTCGGCATAAGTTTGGCATTTGATTTTATATTCCGGCGTTTCCTGATACTCCATCCACGGCATCTTGCCTTGGTAACCGGCGCAGACCAACTCGGGAATATCTCGTTTTGCCGGATAGACGGGATTATTCAGATGCAGCAAGTCGAAGAATATAGACGGATGCGAGAAATATTCGGAAGCATACTCGGTCACATGCCCGTCAGCAAGAAGCGGTTCGCGGCTGACCTCTATATGCTCGTCAAAATCGCGCAGAAGCTGGAACAACTCGCCCCACTGGAAAAAGAAGTCCAACCGGCTGGACCATGCGGCAACCAAAGCGGCTTTAGCTTGTAAATCGGCAAGGTCCGCTTTCTCCAGAAGGCGAAAAGCTCCCTTGGGGCCAAGGTGACGCGATACTTCCGAAAATGTAAGTCTATACGCCGGGCCGTTGAACCCCTTGAGCTTCAACTCCGGCAGCGTTTCCAGCCGTTTGACAAGCTTCGCCACCCGTGCTCGCGGGAAGGTGAGTGCATATCGGTTTATCAAGGCCTCGGTTTGTTTATCAACCGAGCCTCGTTCTTGAAGCATTCGCTGGGCAATCTTAAGCGGCAACATAATTCTGTCTTTACTGGGTTGGACCCTTCTTTGGTTTTTTGGACTTTTTGGCAGCCGCGTTGTCTTTTGCCAGCATTTTTTTGACTTCAATATCGAAGTCCGAGATATACTCGCGGTCTTGAACTTTACGGTAATGCTCATATTCCTTCAAAGCCAATTCCTGTGCCACCGCATGGCTGATTTTTCCGGCATCGGTAAGAATCTCTCGTTCGTTGAATTGCAGGAAAGCGTTCAGCTTGTCTATCCAGCTCTGCATGGTCACCGGGATGTGCCGCGCCGCCTGCATTTCAGCATAATCCAGATACATATTCACGATGCGGTTGAGGCTGGTTAACTCGTCCTTGTTCAAATAGTTCTTGGCAACCATTACATCGCTGGGCATAATCTTGCCTTTCGGCGCACGCCGCCATGTGGTAAGGCCCATGTGCGCCTTCTTGCCGTCGGCGCGTTCTTTGATAATTTCCGCTGCAGTCTGGCCGGTAATGGCAAAATGCAGCTTGTTCTGCACGGTAGCGAAAAACTGTTTTGATTCAAATGCCTTCGGCGAATAGTCTATGGCCGTTGCGTAAATATCGGTTATTTTCTGATACAGCATCCGTTCGCTTGAGCGGATGTCCCGGATTTCCTCGTAAAGCTCGTCAAAATATCGCGCGCTAAACCGGGAGCCGTATTTAAACCGGTCGCTATCCAGCGCAAAGCCTTTGTGTATGTAGTTTTTCAGTATTCCGGTTGCCCATTGACGGAACTGGGTGCCGCGCTCGGAATTTACCCGATAGCCTACCGCGATGATGGCCTCCAAGCTGTAAAAAGCCAGTTCGCGGGAGACTTCGCGTCCGCCTTCTTTTTGAACTTGTAAGAAATCCTTACAAGTTGCTTCCGGCGCGACTTCGCCCTCTTGATATATATTTTTCAGATGCAGCGTTATGTTTTGCGGGGTTGTATTGAACAATTCCGCCATCTTTTTCTGCGTCAGCCAGATATTCTCTTGCGCATATAATACCTCGATGTTCACAGCCCCATCGGGCGATTGATAAAAAGCTATTTGATTGTCAGGTAGTTTCTTGCTCATTTGCCTATTCCACCTTATATATTTTTTCTACACGCGGCATAAATTATCTTTGCCGTCAGCGGCAGCATGTTCCAAAATGGAACCTACTGATTTACGCTTCTGTCCGCTCGCATGATAAAGAATCAGGTCCGGAATGGTTTTGATTTCTTTATCTGGCATAAATTATCAAAATGGGACATCATCCAAGTTGTCAGTCGCAGCGGTTGTGTCTATTTCTACAGCGAAAGGTTCGGAGAAAACATCAATTGACTTCTTTTTAACTTTTAAATTGGTATTAAGGTACTTCAGGATTTTGACATATTCCCGTGTTTTCACATAGCGGGAAATGGGTTCATCTTTGTCGATTGCTTGTGCCACAATCGCCAAGGCTCGTTCCTCTTTTCCGCTCGCTTGAATATCAGAGGTGGATTTTTTATAGAAATTCTCAAGCTCGCCCGTCAAAATAAATATTCCGACACTTTCAAGCTCCTTTATCAGAGCCGCACATTCACGCACCGAACTCCTATTTAACAAGGAAAGCTGTTTGTATGTTACGGCTAGTCCGAGATATGATTTGATTGCCTTTTCGAGCTTTTGCCTCTTAATACGAGGTTCTGCTATGCCATCAAAAAACGCATCCAACCGATTATCTATATTTTCGGGCAAACTGGATGATACTGGCGAGATTAAAGATAAACAGGCATTTAGTTTGTCTTTTAAATCAGTTCTGGAGATGGCGGTTAAGTATTGTTGAATACCATCAATAAAAAAGTCGAAATCCGCGACAACAACGTATTTTATGTCCAGCTCGTTAAGTTTTTGGGCATACTTCAGGAACTCAGTCTTGCCACCTACAGCAATTACGGAAACATTGTTCTCATCTAGCCAGCTTTCACCTAATTTCTTTTTGCGACTCCCATATTCGCGCGATATCGCCTCAAAGATATACTTATCGCCATTGCCCTCGACAAGCACGACAAAATCGGCAAAAAACATTTCTATATTTTGGCTCTTAAGCAAAATCTGTTTTTCTTTAAGAGAATTTATGGTGATATTTCTAGCGGCAGAACCATTTGAGTCGGTTTTTCGCACCACGATTATATTTAAGTTTTCATGCGCAGAGTTAAGAAATTCCGTGGCATGTGTCGTAGCAATAACTTGATTCTTCCCGTTATCTAAAAAGTCATCTAAGCGCGCGGATAACATTCTTCTTCCGTGTGGATGAAGGTATAATTCAGGCTCTTCTATGGCCAGCAAAGAACTGCCGGTGTGAACTATTTTCCGAGTATAGTAATCGAATAATCCAATGATTACAGCACTTTGGATTCCTGCACCTTTAGTTTCTAAAAGGCTATTGAATCCATCGTCGACATAGATAATGGCATTCTTATGAATGTCTTGCTTGCAGTCTGGATTAAATTGGAATGAAATTTTTGTGCCGGGGAATGCGACTCTGATTTTGCTATCGCCAATAGACTCATGGAGCTGCCTGAATAGCGAATTGGAAACTTTTTTAACCTTATTGAATGCCTTTATTAGCTTCTCATTGTGCTTATCTGATAGATAGGTTTTAAGCAGTTTGCCGTACCATGTCCAATTCGAAATCCGAAGTTGATTTTGCGGGTCCCGGAATGAGGGAATGATAGCGCTTTGTAGTAATTCTGAGCGTATTGCAGCCTTAAACGCAAGATACCAGGGAGCGGTTGTATTTTGCCTATATAGCAACCGAAGTTCTTTACGCACTTTCTTATCGGACCCTTTATGAGCGTGAAATATTAATGAAAAAATGTGTTTATCATCTAACTCATTTTCAAAACTTCTTTGATTCCGTAATTTAGGATTTATATAAGGTCGTCTTGTCCCATCATCAGGGCTAATTTCGAAGCATCTGAGCAACTCGTCCTTGTTTGCGGGATTTATATTGTGACATATATTATCCCTGTAAAATCCATAGCACTTATATAAGCCATCAAAATTTAATAATTCGCCAGATTCTCTGGTTAATTCGCAGTAAATTAAAATTTCCGAAGAGGTTTTGAAAAAATCAGTTTCGGTAATATTGTCGCTTTTTTCCCAATCTGGGCTGCTGGCTCCCAGCACCAGGTCGATGGCTTTAATTATGTTGCTTTTGCCCGCATTGTTTTTGCCAACGATGACATTTTTGCCCTTGGCGAAAGCCAAGTCCAAATACTTGATGGAACGGTAATTATGGATAATTAATCGTGATAAATACATTTCACTTTGCTCTTTCCTGCCATGTTTCTATAAAAAACAGGCTTATTGTGCTGGCGGCATGAATGGCCAAGCGGGCAATTCTTGTATCAATACGATACGATTTGCTTCCTCTGCCGTGAGCATCACCGGCATGGGTTCGCAATGCGCCGATACCACCAGCTACATTTCCCAAGCCTCCCAGAATCCTTCGGATATCTTCTTCCGCGTCCTTGCGGTCAGGTGACAAATTGAGATGTTGTTGCACGGCTCGAACCAAGCCGCTAATATCCTGCTTTGTGGGATACGCTTGACCTAATTTATCAAGGATACACTTACAGGTGCTTTCGACCGAAGAGCATGCGGAAGTAAGTGCGCCCTCCGGATTGGATGAGGCTTCTTCTATTGCTCGTTCAAAATCTAGTTTCACGGATTCGAATGACAAAGTATCGACTGTAGTAATAAGGGCTTGGGTTACCTTCGCATTAGTGGAAGCAGAGACAAGTCTGTATTGCTTGCCTATTTTTTTAATCTGAAATCCATCATGTTCCAGCCTTTTGTTTAAATACTGCACCACTGTCTCGAGTTTTTCCGGGCAGTCAAAATAATCCCTAACATCTACTACAGCATTGATTACTCCGATTAGAATTTTCTGCCCGTCATAACGCTGGTTAACTTCAGTTAAAAGGGCCTTCACACTCGGCACGCGCGAGGACCATCCGATATTCAATTCCAAATTCAAATTCCCGAACCAAGTTTGAAGCGTAGGACCACTACGATAAATGCCAATGGATTCGCTTGGCTTCGTATTGCCCGCCCCGCCCGTGATAACTTCGGAGAGTGCTGTGATGGTTTGTATTGAAAACTTGGCCATTAACTATAGCTCCTATTACACTTCGCCAACTCTATGGTTCTACCGGCTTCGTGATTATTGATTTGTTATCCTGCTTTAGAATATGGACAATCGCTATGGGAAAGTTTTGCGGGTGTCCATTGCCGCCCTCAAGTATTCGTTTTTCAATTCCGGCAAACACAAAAAAACCGGCATCCTCTAAAACTTTCAAATTTGTCGTGATATTGGCGGCGGCATGTATACGTTCTGCTGGTTCATCAAGGTCTAGTTCGCCATAATCTCTTACAAGTTGCGAAAAGCTAGCTATTAAATCGGTTTCTTCGCTTGTTTTAGGTTCATCATAATCTTGTTGCCACGCGCAAGTTCCCGAAACTATCTCCAATAGTTCTTTGCCACTAGCCACTCGCCGTAGATGGCTAGGAATATTTTCAGCAACCCTGCGTATTCGCACGGGTTTGGGTTTCGTTACATCACTCAATGTTTGAGATACCCAAGCCTCATGGTTTTGCTTAAGTCGACGTAGTAAATCAACCGTGTATGTCGAAGCTTGGTCATCTATTAGCTTATGATGCACTTTGCAAAGTAGCAATATATTTTCATAGGCATCAAATAGTTGTGGTTTTAGTGATGAGTCATGCCTAGGACCATTGGGCTGCGGTGAAATAATGTGACATTCGTCACCTACTACGCATTCATCATCCGCAGCAGTTGCTTCAAACACTAGTTCTTTTCGGCACATGGCACATCTATTGCCAGAGCGACCCCATAAAATTTTTCTAGTTTTATCAAATATCGTCATACGTTGATTGATTTTTCGACGATGGCTATTTCGGACGGGGTGAGGTTGTAGAGTTTGTAGACCTGCTGGTCTATTTTATTTTCTAAATCGGTGGTGTCTGCGTCAGGATTTTGGGATTTGAGCGCCAGTGTTTTGTCCACCAATGCAATAAAAGATTGCTGTGCCTTCATCGCAATTTCAGGAATAGGAAATTCTTTGACATAATTATTTATCCACCGACAGGTGCCCATTCCGCTCGTTTCAGATATTAGATGGAGATAAAATTCGATTAAGCGTGAATTCAGAATGGCCAATAAATATTTAGAGGATAAATTGTCAGGCGGAAGCAAAAAATATGCGCTATTTAACAAATAGACTTCTTCGCAGCATAGCGCAAACCGCCCTTTGTCAGCTAACTCAATCCAAATTATTTTCTCCTTTTTGAAATCGTCAAAAAACGCACAGGCTCGAAGATTTGTCCAATGTTGGCCTTGTGCGCCTCGTTGCTTAAACTCCGCCCCGAACGCATCCAAGTGATTGTAGACGGCGGGATATTCATTTTTTATATCAATTCCATTCTTGGTCAGAAGTATATACAGCTTGGGCGTATCATAGGCATATCTGGAAATGTCGCGCCCCCTTAGAATTGGCCTAATTATTTGCTTGCTCTTTGGATTCTCTTTTATAAGATTGTTTTTCGTCGCTTCAGTAACTACAAATGCTTCATTTGCTCCGGTAGCTATTCCAAGCCTTATTTTTGTATTCAATGCCTCAAGGGATTTCCCAGCTTTTTCAATCTTGGCTTGCAGCGCATTTCTCTCAGTTGAATTTAATGTCCACGACTTTCCAGAAAAATCAGATTGGGAATAATAAAATTTATTATCGTCGACAAAAATATCAAAACTTACGCTATTAGGAAGAATCGCATTTACAACCAAACAGGCAGTTTCTTTATGGTTTGATTTATTTTGAGCGAGCAAAACTGCAGTGTTTACAATGGCGGTGTCAAAAATTTGAAAATCTTCAATATTTATCACAGCATGAAGTGAACATTTATCTGAAAGTGCTTTTCGTAAATTCTTGCCGTAGTCTGCCCTCAAATAGCTATTTGAAGTAATGTAGCACAGGCTTCCGCTTAAATTAGCTAAGCGAATGGCCAGTTCTATGAAATAGCAATAAATGTCGGCAAAGGGTTCAAAACATTGGAAGTTGCGCTTGAATTCATTCTTTGTGAAAATCTTATCATGACTAACATACGGCGGGTTGGCTATTACGACGTCAAAGCCTTTCTTGTCGCGGAAGACATCGGAGAAATGCAGTTTCCATAGGAAGAACGGCTTTGTGTTGGTCTGGCGATAGCGGGCCAATGTTTTTAGCGCGTCGGTCTTGCCGTTTTCTTTTAGAGTGGCCTCTATAAGTTCCCATTCAAGGGTGTCTATCTGTTCACGGATGGCGTCCTTGCGGCTTTTTTGCGAAGATTCAAAAAATTCCAAGTGTAATTTTTGCAACTCTTCCACTTTCCGGCGAGCCTCGTTCATTTCGTCAAACATCATCGGGCTTTCAGGTATCTGTTTGCCGGATTCTATTTTTTTCAGGACTGCCTTAATCTGCTTGAGCTCCGCGTCAAATTCCGCTTTTTTAGCGCGTGTGAGTTTTCCTTCGGAATGCAGCCGGATATATTCCTGCTGTATTTTGCGTTCCCGTTCCTTAAGCTGCGCCGTCTGCTCTTTTTCTGATTCCGCGCCGAGGATAAACTTTTCGTCAAAAAGCTTTATGCCTTCGTATTCTTCAAGCAGACTGTTGCCTTGCATGATTTTATAATCAAGGTTCGGCAGTGGCTTTACATGCTTTATATCGTCCTCGTCCACTACCAGCGAGAGCCAGAGCCGGAGCTTGGCTATTTCAACCGCGCTTGGGTCAATATCCACGCCATAAAGGCTGCCGTGTATGGCGTGATGCTTAAATTCGTAGGGCGTTCTGGCGGATTTATCGCCCAGATAGGCGTTAAGGGTTTTTCTTGCCCGGACAATCTCGCTCATCATACCAACGAGAAACGCGCCGGAGCCTACCGCCGGGTCGCAAACTTTTATTTTCGCAAGCTTGGCATCCAACGGTCCGGCGTGTTCGCGTATTGATGCGGGCAGCTTGTAGGAGTAATCGTCCGTCTCTTTGCCTTTTGCCGCGACGCGGGCATCATGCTCAAGGGCAGACTCGCCATATTTGATAAAAGTTTCCACCTCGGCTTTGGATACCTTACCGTCCAGCTCATTAGCCAGATAATAGACAAGGCTCTGTTGGCACATGTAGTGGACGATTTCGCGCGGGGTGTAATAGGTGCCCTTCGATTTGCGGTCTTTTACTTCCAGCAGGTTTTCAAACACCTTGCCGAGCATTTCAGGGTCAATGGCGACTTCTTTTTCCAGCGGTTCGTCTTCCTTGACGGTGAAATTATAGCGGTCAAAGACATCCAGTATGCCGGTGCCTTCGTCGCCCTCGGAAGTTTTGTAATCGTTGGAAAACAGCTCATTGGGCAGCTTTATATCCGTGTGAACCCAGTCGTAGTTATTTAGCGGGTCAAACAAACCGCCGTTTAAGAACGGGATTTTGCAGTTAAACTGGTTGTAGAAATTGCTGTCGCGCTCGCGGGCCAATGCCTCGTAGAAAAGCGGCTCAAGAATATCGTTAAAAAAGTTTTTATAGTCGGCGGCATCTTTGTTAAAAAGTTTCCGCAGGAAGTTTTTAGGGCCGGTGCCCCAGTCCTCATCCCGCCCCACGCCGAACCAGCCTTTCTTTTGCAGGAAATACAAAAATACGATTTGACCGAGCAGTTTTTTGGCAAAATCGGCAGTTTCAACGCCCTGCTTTTCAAACTCCGCACGGATTTTGGCGTTATCCTTGACCAAGCCGTCCAACGCTTCGCTGACATGAAGATATAGCTCGCGGTATTTCTCAAAAAACTCCTTGGTTACTTTCTCTATGCTGAAAGCGTCTTCCAGTTCGGCAAGCAGAGGCAAATGCTTGTCGTCCGCGAGCAAATGTAAAAGTCGGCTTTGTGCGGTATGGCTGTTCTCCTGCGCGCCCACTAGGAAGGAATACCGGCGGGCTGGGGTGAACTCCTCTTTAGCTTTGAGCTTGCCTTTGTCGGTCGCCTCAAGCTTATACTCCATCTTTACGAAAGAGAATCGCCAGTCTGAATCATCCGGCGAGACAAAGGCCACTATCGCGGCATCCTTGGCATCACGGTCTTTCAGGTATCGGGCTATGAAATTGCGCTGGGCGGTTCTGGCCCGCTCAAGCGAAGATTCTTTTTGTAGATTGACAATAAGAATATCGGTCTTTTTACCTTCCGGGTCGGTATAGGTGGCGATGCGTTCATAACTCTTGATATAGGGACGGAAAATTTCCCGCAGATACGCGCCTTGGATGGGTTGGAAGGCCTTGCTTGCGTCCGGCTTTTTGCAGATTTCTTTTACAAGACGGGTGAACCTTTCCTTGTCAAAAGGGTTTTGAAGGGTTTCTTTTACAAGTTTTCTGGCTAAAGCTTTGTCCATGATTATGCGCCGCCCATATATTCGGAAAGTATTACTTCGCTGGGGCTATTTATGTTGCCGGAGGAGTCAATAAAATGCCCTTCCAGCAGTTGGCGCGGCACATATTTCTGGACCAAAGCGAGTATCTTGAGCGGGTTAATGGCATTGCCGCCGGATTTTACAGCCTTGTTAAGCTCCTGCAAAGCTTTTTTTGTGGTCTGGCGGGGCAAGCCGCCTTCTTCCAGACGCTTGAGCAACTTTGCCAGATAGGATTCCTGTTCGTCGGTAAACTGCCGGAAGTCGCGGATTGCTTTTAAGATGCGGATTATCTGCGTCGCGCTGTCGCGCCCGCCGCGCGCAGACGGGTCTGCGTCATCCGGCATGGTAGACAGTTCAAAAGCGTGCTTATTTTTTTCTAAAAGCTCAAAAAAATCTTTGCCCAATGGCGCGCGAGTGGCGGAAGTTTCGGCTTCAAGCGTTTGCGCGGCGGTCATGAAGTCCAGCTCGCCGCAGGTGTCCGGTGTCGCGCTAAAGAATTTCTGAATTTTGCCTTTGCGAAAATAGGTGAGCAGGTTGTGCCCTACGGTAGAAATGGCCCGCGCAGTTCTTGCCTTTTTAGGCAGACGCTTGATTTTGGAAAACAGGTCAGGGTTCTTGTCCCGGATATCACGGATAATTTGCAGGTATTTCAACTCGGTGTCGTCAGTTTCATCTTCGCCGGTTATGGTTTTGCGGGACATCAGCCGGTTAAAGAGTTCGTGCGACTCCACCGTTTCGCCATCGGTCAAAAGTCTGGCGTCTGAACCAAGCAGGGCGATAAAAGCGTGTATCTTGGCCTCTGCCGCCTCACGGAGCTTTATCTGGTCGTTGCCGTGCGTAGATGGGAAAAAATTGTAGGTATAGATGGTGTCAAACACGGTATCAACACGGTTTATGCGGCCTACTCTCTGCATAAGGCGGGTCGGGTTCCACGGGATATCGTAATTGATAACCACATTGGCGCGATGCAGGTTTACGCCTTCAGCCAAAACTTCGGTGGCGATAAGCACCCTGTAATCATCGGCTTGATTGCGGGCCTTTGCGTCAAAGTTCTGAATGGCTTTTACCCGCACCTCCGCGCTGGATTGGCCTGTATAAGTCAGGACCTTGCCGGGATAATGCTTGTCCAACTGGCGCGAGATGTAATCCGCAGTTTCTTTTGACTCGGTAAAAACTATGAGCTTGTTTTTCTTGAGTATCGCGTCTTCCTGCAATATCTTTACGAACTCCAACAGCTTGGGGTCGCGCTTAACTTCGGACCACAAGGCTTGGACTTCTTTCAAGACTTCCAAATCGCTCTCCAAATCCTTGATAAATTTGTCGCCGAAATCCTTTGAAGCGTATTGTTCGGCCTTATCTTCGTCGATAAGCCGCTGTATGGACTCAAAATCATCTTCGTCTATGAACTCAAAAATGCGGTTGATGTGTTTTTTGCTCGCGTAAACATTGCCCTTATGAAATTCTTTGATAAACAACTCGTAGGAATGGACAAACCTATCCAAGCTGTTTTTGAACGCATGGAAGCTGCTTTCAAGACGCTTTATGAGCAAGATTTTCATGAACTTGCCCATGTTGGTCTGGGCTAGTTTTTCCGGCTGGCTTACTTCGCCTTTGTAGTAAAGCAACGGGGTATAACGGGAGTATTTGAACTCCTTGGTGATTAGCTTTATCGTTTCGTCAAAGACCTGCCCTTCTTTGTCATTGAGTTTGTAAAAAACCGGCTGCGGGTCGGCGACATCAGGGAACTTGAGATTCTGTTTCTTTAGGTCGTCGGTGAAATAGCGTTCAATCTCTTTACGGGTACGCCGGACCATCAGGTATTTCAGCACCTTTTCCCTGACTTCCTTGGCATTTTGGCGCGAGACAGAGATAAACTCTTCACGGTCTTCATGCCGGTCCAACTTGTCCAGCCGCTTTTGCAAGCGGGCAAAGAACGCCTCAATATCTGCGATATTCGGGATAGTGCTTCTGCGGGCATTCTGAAACAGCTTGATTTGGCTGAGCAGGTCTTTGGGCGAATTATTATAGGGCGTTGCAGTCACCAGAATGACGCGCTTGCCCCGGCAAATTTGGGCTAGTTTTTCATAGGTAACGTTAGACTCGCTGCGGAAGCGATGAGCCTCATCAATAAAAATGTTTTTGAACTTTTCCGTGCCGGTCGCCACCAAATCATCTAGCTTGCCGATGGACTCAAAGGTAGGCGCACGCACGCCAAAATCGGAAAACACATTGGGCCATGAGCCGGGATTATTTTTTTCAAGCAAGACCGGCGGTGCGATAACAAGGCTGCGCCCGTCCAGTTGATTGGACAGCATTGCGGAGATGTATGTTTTGCCTAATCCGACGACGTCAGAAATGAAAACCCCGCCGTATTCTTCAATGATTTTCTTGGCGTTCAATACCGCCTGTTCCTGATATTCAAGTTTCTTAAAACCGGAGGGCAGATATTCAAAATAGACTTCGTCATCCCGGCTGATTTCGTCCTTAAAATATTCGTAAAGGAATTTGAGGTAAAGCTCGTATGGAGTAACGGTATCGTTAAGCCATGTGCGGGTTTCTATGGTTTGCACATACTCGTCTTTTACATCAATGGCGTCTTGCCAAAGCTCGTTGAATTTCTGCAAGGCAAAATCATAATCGGAACGGGCTTTTAGCTCCACATTGAACTCAAGATTATCCACCAGCCCCGCTTGCGTGAAATTGCTGGAACCGGTAATTACGCGGCCTTTGTCCCGGTCGCCCTCGTCGAAGGTCATTATGTAGAGCTTGGCATGAATATTCTGCGACGGATACGCTTTTATCTCCAGCTTTCCGCTTTTAAGCCATTCCAGAAAATGGTGAACGCCTTGCTCAATGATTTTATTGTCCGGGGAACCTTCCATCTCGGAAGCGACTTGATTGGAGAATTCTTCCTTCGCCTCAGCGTGAGAGAATTGGAAGATTTGTTGTCGGGACTGGTTGATAAGGTGGACCGTATCGCTGCCAGTGCCTATGCCGATTAGAATCCGTATTTTCTCGGTCTTTTCCAATGACTCCGAGAGGGCATAAAACCCGGAAGTATAGAAGTATCCCACCAAGACATCGAAAAAGCGGGTGTCTTTGGTAAGAACTTTGAAGCGGTCCAAGAGGCTGCGTCCAGCCTCGTTGGTTATAAAAGTTAAATCTGAGAATTGCCCCATGTATTCATTGTAATAAAAAAATTGAAACATGACCGGAAAAGTGTCTATTCTCCTACAAGGCCGCCCGACAAAAGCAATGTGCATAAATTGCACATGCTGGTCGATTGCAAACCTCTAATGCCTGTTGTTTTTCACGGAGTTGAAGTAAGCTTTTAGAAGCTCGGCGGCAAGCGGCGTTCTGCCGCCTATGTGCCAATTCCTGTTGGCCTTGAGGCCGGTCTCGGCCTTGTAGTCATAAATCGTGAAGGCCAGCCCGTTTATGCTGCCGGTCCACTCGGCTTGTATTTTGCCGTCTGCGGACAGGCCCTGCTGCGGATTGCCGAATACTCGCACAAGGTCTTTGTAGGTTGTGCCGTCAGGCATGTAGCCAACGCAGTTGGTGCCGACTGTCTTTGCGTTGCCCATCTTTACTTCCAAATCCAGCGTGATTTTGGTTTTCATAGCGAATACTCCGAGTGTTTGGTTTCGCCGGTTTCGGCGTCCCGTATCGTGAAATAGCGCATATTGCTGGGCTTGAGGCCGTGTATGAACTGCTCCTCTATCGTGATGCTCCACTTGGCCTTCGGCAGCGCTTTGCGGACCACTGCCAGCTTCTTGAGGGCGACCGGGATATAATCCTCGGTCTTGCCGGATATCGGCACGTCCTCGATATACATCTCCGCGCCGTCCTGCTTGAGGCTAAGGTACCGCGACTTCAGCGTCTTGCCGTTCATATAGTCCTCCGTTGTTTCGCGTATACGCGCCCGACCATGGTGTCGCCCTGCCAGATGTCTATGCGGGCTATCTCCGGCAAAAAGGCTTTTTCTTTCGCCGCCCCGGTCGCGGCCTCCAGCGTTTCAAAGCTTCCCAGTTCCCGGTGTATGGTGCAGTCCGCCGCCGTCTTCGGTATTACCGCTATCAGCTCGAATCCCGCCTGCTTTTTGGTCTTCATAATGCCTCCTCGTTAGCCTCATGTGAACCTTACAATCAGTTCGCGTGAAGTTCAAGGCTTTTCTGGAGGCTATTTTATCGTCTGGGAAATAGGTTCCCGTTGCATCTCTGAAACTATCTTTGCCCGCAGGATTTCGGTAAAATTTGAATAATGGACGACAATACCAATCCGAAGGATATTATCGAGCGGCAGATACGGGAAATAGAGGGCCAGATTGCGCTCTTAAGCGAGCAAAAATCCCGCCTCTTAAACCAGTTGTCCACAGATGCAAGCAATGTCCCCGCCGTAACAAATCCCACACCGCAAAATCTTACACCGGACGACAAGATAAAAATATTCAAAAGCTATTTCCAAGGGCGTGAAGATGTTTATGCAAAACGCTGGTGCAATAGCAGGACCGGCAAAAGCGGCTACAGCCCTGCCTGTAAACATGAATGGGCTCGCGATATTTGCAGCAAGCCTGCAATAAAATGTTCCGATTGCCCTAACAGAGCATTCCTTTCGTTTGATGACATTGCCATTCGCCAGCATTTGACCGGCACACAGGTTATCGGCGCGTATCCGCTACTACTGGATGAAACTTGTTTTTTTCTGGCGATAGATTTTGACGGCAAAACATGGCGTGAAGATATTTTTGCCGTAAAACACACATGCGCCGAAGCCAATATCCCGGCGGCAATAGAACGCTCGCGGTCAGGGGACGGCGGGCACCTTTGGATATTTTTCGCTGATAAAATCCCCGCGATTACAGCGCGACGGCTGGGAAGTTTTCTGATAACCAAAACCATGTCGCAACGCTATCAGATGGACATGAAAAGCTATGACAGATTGTTTCCCAATCAGGATACTTTGCCCAAGGGCGGCTTCGGCAATCTGATAGCCCTGCCATTTCAGAAAGAGGCCATAGCCAATGACAACAGCGTTTTCATAGACGACAAGGCCGTTCCGCACCCCGACCAATGGGGTTATTTGGCGTCTGTGCAGAAAATGGCTATTGATGAAGTTAAAGCAATCGCGGAATCAGCGGCAAAGGCCGGGACGATACTGGATGTTCGCCGCAGTCCGATTGACGAGCAGGACGAGCCGTGGAACAGATTGCCTCCGGGCAAAAGTTCTCCTGTAGTCAAAATTGATAATCCGCCAGCCAGCATTGAAGCTGTTCTTGTCAACAGGATTTACATAAAGACAGGGCAATGCCCCTCCGTTTTGCTCAACCGGCTTAAACGACTGGCGGCGTTTCAAAACCCGGAGTTCTACAAAAAGCAAAAAATGCGCTTTTCAACGCATGCCACACCTCGCGTTATCTGCTGTTCTGAAATTGTGGACGATTATCTTTCGCTTCCGCGCGGCTGTCTTGACGACCTCCGAACGGTGCTAAAAGCGTATCATATCGGCTTGAAATTGAAAGATGAGCGGAGCTCGGGCGAAGTAACGGACTTTACATTTCATGGCAAGCTGACAG
>JBAZJY010000009.1:0-23398 GCA_041651115.1 Candidatus Omnitrophota bacterium
ATATGTTTGGCAAGCTTATGTCTATTTCGGACGAGATGATGCTTAAGTATTACGAGCTACTTACCGATGAGAATTTGTCAGCAGTAAAGGCAATGCATCCTAAGGAAGCCAAGCTTAAACTTGCCGAAACCGTAGTTTCATCTTATTATGCCGTTGGCGCTGCCAAAGAAGCGCGCCTGGAGTTTGAACGGGTTTTCAGCCGTAAGGAACTGCCGGAAGAGATGCCGGTTTTTAAGATTAAGACGGGCAGAGATAAGATTATCGAAATACTCGTTGATAGCGCTATGGCGAAGAGTAGAAATGAAGCCCGCCGCCTGCTTTCTCAGGGCGGAGTTTATCTGGACAGTTCCCGCATAGAAAAAGAGGATGCGCTTATTTCCGGCCCCGGCATCCTCAAGATAGGCAAACACCGCTTCCTAAAGCTCGAGAAATAGTGCCCGCTTTCGAATCTCATTTTATACGCCTGCAGAAGAGAACCAAGGATAAGAGATGCTCTGGACAATAATAGGCGCTAGCGCCGCTATTCTGACAATGTTTTCTTTTGTCCCACAGATAATCAAGATATCCAGGACTAAATCCGCCAAAGACATCAGCATCGCGACTGTCCTGCAGCTCGCCTTCGGGGTGAGCCTCTGGATAGCCTACGGGATATATCTAGAAGACGCCATTATCATTACCGCCAATGCCGTTACCCTGACCAGTATGGTTATTATAATGTTGCTCTATTGCAGGTATTCAAGGATACCTCAAAGATGAACATTCTTGGCATATCAAGTTTCTACCATGACAGCGCCGCCTGTCTCCTGCAGGATGGCGAGATTATTGCCGCTGTTGAGGAAGAGCGTTTTACCCGCAAGAAGCACGATTTTAACTTTCCCACTCATTCTATCCGCTGGTGCCTTAGCCAGGGCAGGATCACCCCAAAGGACCTGGATTACGTAGTTTTCTACGACAAGCCTTTTATCAAATTTGAGAGGATCCTTGAGACCTACCTGATGTATGCCCCAAGCGGGATAAGGCAGTTTATCCAGGCGATGCCATTATGGTTGAAGCAGAAGCTCTGGATACCCGAGCTCATCCGTAAGGAACTGGCAGGATACTCCGGAAAGATACTTTTTACCGGGCACCACGAGTCGCATGCCGCCAGCGCATTCTACCCCTCGCCATTTAATGATGCGGCTATCCTGACAATGGACGGGGTAGGGGAATGGGAAACCGCCAGTTTCGGAACAGGCAGCGGCAGCAATATCGAATTGCAGTATTATCTGCGTTTTCCGCATTCCCTCGGGTTATTTTATTCCGCTTTTACGTATTACGCAGGATTCAAGGCGAACTCCGGAGAGTATAAGCTGATGGGGCTGGCTCCTTACGGCAGGCCGCGTTATTTCAATTTGATTATGGATAACCTCCTTGACCTTAAGAATGACGGTTCGTTTAAGTTAAATATGAAATATTTCGGATACTGCAACGGGTTAAGGATGACTAACGCCCGTTTCGAGAGGCTCTTTGGAGGGCCTCCCCGCAAACCCGAAACCGCAATTACCCAAAAGGATATGGATATCGCAGCTTCCGTCCAGAAGGTTACCGAAGAGATTATGCTGCGCATGTCCTGCCATGTCCACGCCGTAACAGGCAAAGATAAATTGTGCCTGGCAGGCGGGGTATCCCTCAATTGCGTTGGTAACGGACGTATCCTGCGCGAAGGCCCGTTTAAGGAGATTTGGATTCAGCCTGCCGGCGGAGATGCCGGCGGTGCCCTGGGCGCGGCAATGCTTGTATGGCATAAATACCTCGGTAACAGGCGCAGCGCCGATGAGAAAAGCGATAAGCAAAAGGCGTCTTTGTTAGGCCCCTCTTACAGCGACGCTGAAATAGAGGAATTCTTAAGGATGAGCGGTGCGCCATACCATAAATTATCATCTCAGGATTTACCTGATAAGGTTGCCGAGCTCCTTGCTTCGGGCAGCGTCGTGGGGTGGTTCCAGGGGAGGCTCGAGTTCGGACCGCGTGCCTTAGGCTCAAGGAGTATTATCGGCGATCCCCGCAATCCCCAGATGCAGTCGCGGATGAACCTTAAGATAAAATACCGGGAGTCATTCCGTCCTTTTGCGCCTACGGTATTGAAGGAAGAGGCAGGTAATTGGTTCGAGCTGGATAGAGAGAGCCCTTACATGCTTTTGGTGGCAGGCGTCAAAGAGGATAGGCGATTAAGGTGCGAAGATGCGCAAGAAGGTTTTGCGATGCTTAAGCTTATGCGTTCCGTGATACCCGCGGTTACGCACGTAGATTACTCCGCACGCATTCAGACCGTCAAGAAAGAAGATAACCCTATTTATTACAATATGATAAATTCTTTCTACAAAAAGACGGGATGCCCTGTTATAATAAATACCTCATTCAATGTAAGAGGGGAACCCTTGGTCTGTACGCCCCGGGATGCCTTTGGGTGTTTCATGCGCACAGGAATGGATTATCTGGCAATGGGGAATTTTCTCCTGGATAAAAAGGAACAAAAGCAGCCCGAAGGTAATGTCTTCCGGCAGAAGTCATTTGAACTGGATTGATGCAATAGATGAAAACCGATAATAATGCGCTTAGGAAATTCGGAATTACGATGGGGGTGGCGCTGGCGGCGATCACCATCTTGGCTTATCTTAAGCACCATCGCGTTTCTATGCCCTTGACGGCAACATCACTGTTTTTTTTCCTGATCGCTTACTTTTTGCCTTTTGCTCTTAAGCCGATACACATATTCTGGATGAAGTTTGCCATAACTTTAAGCTGGATTAACAGCCGGATTATCCTGATTTTGGTTTTTTATCTGGTATTTGCCCCGCTGGGCTTACTAATGCGGATGTTCGGCAAGGACCTCCTGGAAAGAAAAATAGAGCGCTCCGGGGATTCTTACTGGAAAAAGAAGGAGGTTTTCTTGCATGGGGAGTCCCCTTATGAGAGGCAGTTTTAAGATATGGAGTGGCAGCGCGATGCAAGCCCGGATTCCTTCGGAAAGGAACAGCAGATTGGATTGTAAGCAATGAAGAAGAAGCCCTCTTGCGTTATACTCGTAGGGAATAGTTTAAAATTGAATAAGGAAGCAGTTGCCTTTGCCAGAAGGCACCTTTTAGTTAAGGCAGTCGTCAATTTTCGTCAACAAAAAATCTCTGAGGCAGAGGCCGCTGTTTTAAAACCCGGTTTTGTTCTTAACTTCCTTAGTGATAAAATCCTCAAGGGACCGTTGCTTAAAATGCAGAATATAAATTTTCATCCTGCCCTTCCCGAATTGCCCGGCAGAGGAAGCGCAAGTTTGGCGCTATTCCGCGGAGACAGGTATTACGGGGCCACTGCGCATATCATGGATTCATCGGTGGATTCGGGGAAAATTTTATTAGTGAGGAAGTTTCGCATATTACCGAATCAGTCATGTGAAGAGTTGTTTGAAAAGGGCAAGAAGGCATGCCTGGAGCTTTTTAAAACAGCGGTAAAATACATTTCCCGGCACAATAGTTTACCACTGCCTTGCGGTGAAAAATGGAAAAGAAGGCCTCTGACCAGGAAGGAATTTCAAAAGTGGCTTATCCTGAATCCCCGCAGGAAGGCAGAATTTATTAAAAAAATAAAGGCTGCAAGACACTCCAGGTTTCCCGGCCCGTATGTCATAATCCATGGGTATAAATTCGGTTTAGTAGCGGATAAACAGAAAATTATCAGGAAAAACGAAAGGCCCAAGAGCGGACATGAAAAAAACAAATAAAAAATTTAACTACGACATTGCTATCGTAGGGGGTTTAGGGCATGTAGGCCTGCCTTTAGGGATAGTGTTTGCGGCGCAGGGAATGAAAGTGGCGCTTTATGACCTTAACCAGAAATTCGCAAAAATAGTTAAAGGCGGGAAGATGCCTTTTGTCGAATACGACGCAGAGCCGCTATTGAAAAAGGCTCTGGCCAGGAGTAATCTGGTTATTCAGGAGCATCCTCGTTGCCTTTCAGGGGCTAAAATAGTGATAATCGCAGTGGGGACTCCCGTCGATGAGTACCTTAACCCTAAGGTTAGGCAGTTTTTGGATATTTTTAACGGTTTTAAGAAATTCTTAAATAAGAACCAGCTGATAGTCATTAGGAGCACCGTTTACCCGCATACCTGCGAACAATTGAGGCGAGTGCTTGGCGGCGGAGATTGGAAGATTGCTTATTGCCCTGAGAGAATTATCCAGGGGTACGCTGTGCGGGAATTGCGGGAGCTGCCTCAGATTGTGTCCGGGATGACCAAGGATGCAGAAGATGCGGCGGCGCAGCTTTTTGATAAAATTACTCCCAAAATAATCAGGGTTTCGGTAAGAAAGGCCGAATTGGCAAAATTATTTTCAAATGCCTGGAGATATATCCAGTTTGCGGTAACTAACCAATTTTACATGATTGCCAGCGATTTCGGCGTGGATTATCAAAAGGTGCGCCGGGTGATGATGGAGGGCTACGGAAGGGCAGCGACTTTGCCTACTGCCGGTTTTGCTGCCGGCCCCTGCCTTCTGAAGGACACCATGCAGTTGGCGGCCTTCAGCAATAATAATTTTCTTCTCGGGCATTCGGCAATGATGATTAATGAAGGGCTTCCTAATTTCCTGGTAAATAAACTGAGAGAAAAATACGATTTGAGCAAAACAAGAGTCGGCATCCTTGGGATGGCCTTTAAGGCCGATATAGACGACAGCAGGGATTCGCTTTCGTATAAACTTGGAAAAATCTTAAGATTCCACGGAGCAAAGGTATATTATTCTGACGAATACGTAAAGGACAAGACCTTTGTAAGCAAGGCAAAACTATTAAAGCTAAGCGACATCGTTATAATCGGAGTTCCGCATTCTGCTTATGGCAACTTAAAGATATCACCCAAGAAAGAAATAATTGACCTTTGGGGTATAATAACAAAATAAAAGGCGCACCATGAAAAGAGAGTTTATCCCGTGGTTTTCTCCCCAGGTTGGCAGGCGCGAGAAAGAATCGGTAATTAAGGTAATTGAAAGCAATTACCTTAATGACGGTAATTATACCCGCCTTTTTGAAAATAAAGTTGCCGCTTTAATCGGAGCGAAGCATTGCGTCGGCGTAACCAGCGGGACGGCCGCGATTGCATTGGCTTTAATGGGGATGGGTATCGGCCGCGGCGATGAGGTCATCGTTCCCGATCTTACATTTATTGCTACTGCCAATGCTGTGCGTTTAGCCGGGGCAACGGTAAGGCTGGTGGACATCGAGCCATGCAGGTTCGGAATTGATATAGAGGCAGTAATCAAAAATATCGGCCCCCGCACTAAAGCCATCATTCCCGTTGATATAAACGGAAGAGCAGCGGATTATGGGCTCCTGGAGCCGCTGGCTAAAAAAAGAGGTTTGTTTATGGTCTGCGATGCAACAGAGGGGTTGGGCTCCCGATACAGGGGCAGATATCTGGGGACCTTTGGAGACGCGGGATGTTTTTCTTTTTCCGCGAATAAAACGGTAACTACTGGGCAGGGCGGGATGATAGCTACGAATAGCACCAGGCTATATCACCGGCTTCTTGAATTAAAGGATCAGGGGCGCCGTTTCCAGGGTACCGGAGGCAATGATTTGCATCCCGTTTTAGGATACAACTTCAAGCTTACTAACCTGCAGGCTGCCGTCGGTGTTGCCCAATTAGAGAAGTTAAAGGCGCGTCTTTCCAAAGCCAGGCAGAGAGATAAATGGTATCAGGATATGCTGTCGGATTGCCCGGGATTGGTGCTTCCCTGCAGGCAGAACCAGGATGGCGAGGTAGCGCAATGGGCCGATATTCTGGTCCAGGATAGAAAAAAGCTTGAGTCCGGCCTGGCTAAATTAAATATCGGGTATCGTCCGTTTTGGTATCCGTTGCATACACAAAAACCTTATCTGAGAAAAGACGCTAAATTCTTTAACGCTTTGGACATATCATCACGCGGATTATGGCTGCCGTCGTTTTTTGACCTTACCAGGAGGCAGGCGGAATTTGTTTCCGGGGCTATCAGGTCAATTTTAGCGAAAGGCCGTTCATCGAGATGAAAATATCTATTCTTATACCGGTGCGTAACGAAGGCATAAATATCAAGATTATGCTGAAGATCCTTAATGCCGTCATCGACATGCAGCATGAAATTTTGGTTATTCATGACTCTTGGGATGATAATACCATACCGGCGGTAAAAAGCATTGAAGGAACTTATCCTAACGTAAGGCTTGTGTACAATAACCTTGGCAGAGGGGTAATCAATGCGGTTACGGCAGGGGTAAGGTCATCTACGGGGGATTACATTTTAATCTTTGCAGCCGATGAGGTCGGCCCGGTATTGGCTATCGAGGATATGACTGCGCTCTTGAACCAAGGGTGCGACCTGGTCAGTTGCACCAGGTATGCCTACGGCGGAAGGCGCCTGGGGGGTTCTTTAATCGGAGGGTTCCTTTCCCGGCTCGCCAATAAATTGCTATGTCTTTTTTCCGGTTCCGTATTTACCGATGCTACTACCGGAATCAAAATGTTCAAGAGAAGTGTTTTTGAAGAGATACCGCTGGAATCGAGGCCGGTAGGCTGGGCTTTTATTTTCGAGCTGGCAGTGAAAGCGCAAGATAAAGGATTCAGGTTAGGAGAGGTGCCGATTATTTCCATAGACCGTTTATACGGCGGGAAATCCACGTTTTTATTGTGGCCGTGGGTTAAGGAATACTTAAGGTGGTTTGTCTGGGGTATTAAGCATCTTCCAGTTTCAAGGAGATCCGAGAGGCCACAGGTCAGGGTCCCGCAGGCAACGGCTAACCTATGAGGAGCGCCAATTGAAAAAATATTTAATAACCGGGGGAACGGGGTTTATAGGAAGTGCCGTTGTGCGTCGTTTACTGGAAGAAAATAACCGGGTAAGGGTACTGGATAATGATTCAAGAGGCGATGCCGGCCGTTTAAAAGAATTCGCATCCAGCGTAGAGATAGTCAAGGGGGACGTGCGCGATTTGAAGTCTGTCCAGGAGGCATGCAGGGGAGTGGATGCTGTCTGCCATCTTGCTTATCTGAATGGCACGGAATTTTTCTATAGCAAGCCGGAATTGGTGCTCGAGATCGGGGTAAAGGGAATAAGCAATGTCATTGACGGTTGTATCGGGGAGGGGGTGCGGGAATTAATACTTGCTTCCAGTTCCGAGGTATACCAAACCCCGCCAAGAATCCCAACGGACGAAACAGCACCTTTAAGCATCCCTGATCCGCTCAATCCGCGTTATTCTTATGGCGGGGGCAAGATAATCAGCGAGCTTATGGCAATAAACTATGGTCGGAAGCATTTTGATAAGGTTCTTATATTCCGGCCGCACAACGTTTACGGCCCGGATATGGGGTGGGAGCACGTTATCCCTCAGCTTGGCATGAAGGTTAAGGCGCTCTGCCAGGGGAAAAACGATAGAATGATCCAACTACCAATCCAGGGTACCGGAAAAGAGACGCGGGCATTTATTTTTATAAAAGACTTTATTGATGGCTTGATGATTGTGATGAAAAAGGGAGAACATCTCGGAGTTTATCATATCGGTACGATGGAGGAGATAACCATAGAGAGGGTAGCCGTTGAGATAGGGAGGCATTTCGGAAAAGACGTCGTCATCGTGCCGGGTGAACTCGCCGAAGGAGGGACTCTGCGCCGCTGCCCCGACATCTCGAAACTCAAAAAGCTAGGCTTTGCACCAAAGGTTACCTTCAGTCAGGGGTTAAAACTTACGCTTGATTGGTATGATAAAAATTCAGACAAGAGGCCAAACTGATAAAAATAGGGAGGGCGACTTTGAACGATTCAGCGCAGATTGCTTTTAAGACAGGAACGAGCGTTGTCGTGAGGGATTGCCAGGTTTGCGGGAATCCGGAGCTGGAGCCGGTCCTGTTCTTAGGATACCTTCCTCCGGTAAATAAGATGCATAACATAGGAGAGAGGCCGAAAGAAGAAAGCAGCTATCCGGCTCAATTGTTATATTGTCCACGCTGTCACCTAGTTCAACTCGGCCTTATTGTTGACCCTGGTATTTTATTCCCTTCAGAATACCCCTATACCAGCAGCACCACCAGGATATTGAGGGAAAACTTCGCTGAGTTATATAAAGAATGCAGGGGCCTGATTGATTTGAAGCCCGAAGATTTAGTGATAGACATCGGCTCAAACGACGGCAACCTTTTGAGCAATTTCAAAGACCGCCATAAGGTGCTTGGGGTTACCCCTGAAGAGATCGGTAAGATTGCCATTGACAGGGGCATACCTACGATTATTGATTATTTTAACCGGGAGGTATCAGAGAGGATCCTAAGGGAAAAAGGGCAGGCAAAGGTCATTACTGCGACAAATGTCTTCGCCCATATAGAGAACATCAGCGAGATTGCCAGGTGTATCCTGCGGTTGCTCTCGGAGGACGGGGTTTTTATATCAGAGTCCCACTACCTCTTGCCTTTGATAGAGACGTTGCAATACGACACAATTTATCATGAACACCTGCGTTATTATTCGCTGCAGAGCCTGCGGTATCTTCTAGAGATGCACGGATTGGAGATATTCCATGCCAGGCGCATACCTACGCATGGAGGGTCTGTCAGGGTATACGCTGCCAGAAAAGGGTGTTATTCGGTCAAGGACACGGTGGGAGAGCTTTTAGAAGAGGAAAGGCCGGTTGTTCTAAGCAAAGAGAGTTTATTGAAGTTCAAAGAGAGGATAGTATTATCCAAATTAGGGTTAAATTCCCTGCTCAATGACATTAAGAAAAGGGAGGAGAGGGTTTATGGGATAAGTGCCCCTTCCCGTGCGAGCACGTTGATAAATTATACGGGGATCGACGATGGAATCCTGGATTGTGTTCTGGAAATCAAAGGGTCTCATAAAATCGGCAAATATATGCCCGGGACCCTTATACCGATACTTGAAGAATCGCTGCTTTTTAAGGAACAGCCTGAATATGCCCTTTTGCTCTCCTGGCACATAGCGGATGAATTGATGCCCAAATTGAGACAAAAAGGATACAAAGGCAAATACATTATCCCTCTTCCTTCGCCAAGGATAGTTAGTTAAAAAACCGTGCGATGCTATATTTAATAATACAGGTTTTAATTGTAGTTGCCAGTTCCTGGCTGCTTGCGAAAGAATTCTTCCGCATAGAACGCTACAGCGATTCAATCCTGGTATCTTTTTTGCTGTTTTTTGCTCAGGTTGTTCTGGTTGCCAATTTTTTAGGAATTATCGGTAAGTTGTATTTTATTAATGTATTTATAGCTCATATCATAATTCTACTAATAGTTTCATTGCTTTTTCTGCGTAAGACAACCCCATTGCCGATAAAACCCGATTTGAGACCTTTCGTTGATAGCAAGTTGCTGCTTTTTGCCGTTTCCATTTTTTCTTCTTTTGCCCTGGTAAGCTTATATAAGAATTTGATAAATCCTCCCTTAGACGCCGATAGCCTGATATACCACCTTGCTTTCCCTGCCTCCTGGATTAAAAGCGCAAGTCTTAATACGCCCTTTTTCATATTCAGTTCGTCACCTGTTATGACCCCCGGATCCTTGGAGCTCAGCCCGCCTTCTTATTTCCCCATTAATGCCGATTTGTTTTTTTTGTGGCTCATGCTTCCGTTAAGAAATGCATTCCTGGCGGACCTAGGGCAAGTGCCGTTTTATTTTATAGGAATCCTGACCGTGTTTTCCATTCTGAGAAAGTACGGCTTGGCCCAAAAAACAGCCTTATTGGCCGGGTTTCTCCTGTTTCTCATCCCCAACATCTTCAAACAGCTTAAAACAGCCGCTCAAACTGATGTTATTTGCATGGTATTGTTTCTTTTGGTAATCTTTGCGCTTTTATTGCTTAAATTCAACTTCACTTTTAAAAACGCCGTCCTTTTTGGAATTTCGCTGGGGCTTTTTATCGGAACCAAGTTTAATAATGTTATTTGGCTGGTGGCGTTGCTGCCGTTTATATCTTATATCTTTTACGTTCAAACACGCACGAGTCGCCTTCCGCCTCTTAAGCTCTGCGGTTTTGTAGGCGTTATTGTTTCAATGGTTGTTTTATTCGGCGGATATATGTATATAAAAAATTATTTCTTGACGGGAGATCCAATCTTCCCCGTAGATTTGAAGATATTTGGCAAGACTATTTTCAAGGGGATTGTCGATAGCAGTTCGTATAAAATGCTGTTTAGCGATGATTCTTTTCGCTTGAGCAGGATTTTTAGGGAAGGCCTGGGCGCGCAGTCGTTTCTCTTAATTTTTCCCTGCACCTTTCTTTCTCTGTTATTCGGGGGTTATTTAAAAAAGAGAATGGCTTCTTCCAGAGAGTATTTGTTCTTATTTCTTGCCCCACTGATAGCGCTTATTTTATTCAAGGGTTTTATCGGAGCATATGTAACACGTTATTTATTTCCATATTTAGGATTAGGCCTTTTAACCGCCGTTATATTTGTGACCAGGTTTGCGCACGGGGAGAAATATTTCTATACCGTCTCCTTTGTATCTATCCTTTATGCCGCTTTTCAGATGGCGCATAGATACGAATTGGTTATATCTCTTCTGCTTTCTGCGGCATGCTTTGCGCTTCTCTTGGGTTGCAAGGAACAACTATCAGGTTTTTACGAAAATAAAAAATTCATTAAATTCATCCTGGTTGTTTTTATTGTAGCTTGCGCATTTCTGATTTACTCGAATAATAAGTACAATAGCGAAGAATACGATCGCTATGTATCCAGCCTTAGCAAAAATGAGAAATGGCAGGTTGACTTGAGAAAAGGATGGAAGGCGCTTAATGAAGCAACCGGAGAAGGGGCAAGGGTTGCGTATACGGGGCGGCAGGAGGCTTATCCTTTGTACGGCAGCGCCCTTAAAAATAACGTAAAGTATGTTTCTGTTAACGAGAAGGAAATCACTCCGTATAATAATCCTGACGGACGCTATCGGCAAGCCAGGGATTCCTCGGCCTGGATAGGAAACCTCAAGAGAGGTAAGATTGAGTATTTGTTTGTAGCTAAGCCGGTTTTTGAAAACAGGGAATCCCCCGACGCCGACAAATTTCCTATTGAGGATGAATGGGCCTCTGCGCATCCTGAATTGTTTGAGCCGGTATTTAAAAATTCACTGGCGCACATATACAAGTTATCACTCGGATAAAAACACCCGTGTTCTCCGGAAGGTTTGCAGAGAGTCCTTTCCGCGGATATTTTTTTGGCAGTAAAGTTGTTTAATTCTGTCAATATGATAAAATGAAGCTGTCCATAATAATCCCTGTGCATAATGAAGCGCAAAATATTGAAAGGACTGCCTTGTCTTTTAGCAACGAGTTAGAAATTAATAAGATAGAGCACGAAATATTGGTTGTTAATGATAACAGTACGGATAACACGGAGGAGGTTCTTAAAAGCCTCAAACTCAAGGCAAAAGATTTAAATTATATTAACAGCGTTTCGCCAAAAGGTTATGGTTTTGCGGTCAGGGAAGGGTTAGAAAACTTTAATGGCGATTGTGTGGCTATTGTTATGTCCGATATGTCTGATAGCCCTGCGGATTTGGTAAGGTATTATAAAAAAATGCAGGAAGGTTATGATTGTATTTTTGGTTCCAGATTTATAGCGGAGGCCAAGGTGTTCGATTATCCTGTCCATAAGTTTATTTTGAACAGGTTAGGGAATATGCTGATAGCGCTCCTCTTTGGAATCAGATACAACGACGTAACCAATGCGTTTAAATTATATACAAGAAAAGTTCTGGATGGCATTAAGCCTTTGTTGAGCCGTCATTTTGACTTGACTGTCGAGATGCCGTTAAAGGCAATCATAAGAGGATACAGTTATTGCGTTATCCCTACCTCCTGGATGAACAGGGAAAAAGGAATTTCAAAATTTAAAATTAAGGAGTTGGGGGGCAGGTATCTTTTTATTATACTTTATTGTTTCCTGGAGAAATTCCTGAGCGATAGACATCGCATATAATTTATATATTTTTTGAATTTTATTCTGAAGAAAATCTGGTTGAATTTATTTTTGTGATTGGAAACGGCGATGGTCCTAAGTAGAAAAAGAAAAGCAAAATTATTTAAGTTGCTCGGAATCGTCGAGCTGCCGGTACTGCCTTATATTTTGAATATTGAACCGGGGAACATTTGCAATTTGCATTGTCCTTTGTGCCCGACCGGAAGCGGAGATAAAAGTTTATCTAAGGGGCTTATGAATCTCGGGGTCTTCAAAGTTATCTTTGATCAATTATTTTATTCAATAGAATCAATGAATATTTATAGTTGGGGCGAACCGTTTTTAAATAAGGAATTGGTTGACATTATAAGATACGCTAAGAAAAAGAGCAGTAAAGTGAGAATCGCAACTAGTACAAATTTGAACGTGCGCAACAATGAACTGCTTGCCGATTTTATCGGCTCCGGGATAGATGAGGTTATCATTTCCTGCGATGGGATAGACCAGAGTTCTTATGCGCGTTATCGGAGGGGAGGAGATTTTGGATTGGTCATCGCAAATATGAAATACCTGGCAGATATTAATGAGAAACGGGAATTACAATCAAAATTGGTTTGGAATTTTATTGTTTTTAAACATAATGAAACAATGGTTGATCAAGCGAGGAAAATGGCAGAAGAGATCGGGGTTGAATTCCGTGTAGGATTGATGCGTACCTCGATGAAAGATGAGATATTAAAACCGCATAAAGAGGCAATCGCCAAGGATAAGGAGTGGATACCTGATAATCCTGATTACAGCGCTTACGATAAAGAAGGCTTAGCTACTAAGAAACCCATCAAAACTTGCCGTAAACCCTGGCAAGAAATATCTATAAATTGGGATGGTAAGGTTTTTCCCTGTTGCGCTGTTTACGGCGATGATTTCAATTTTGGAGATGTAACCAAAGATTCTATTGTTAAGATATGGAATAACGAAAAATATATAGAGGCGCGTAAAGAAATAATCAACCGGAGGCGTAAGGCGGCCACAATCTGCGGGATATGCAGAAATAACGGTTTTATGCATATGTAGGCGTATATGAGAAAACCACTTTTAGTTAGTCTAATGTGTATCAGCCAGGATTGTAAAGGTAATTCATTTTCCTTAGCGGGAGACGAGTCTGATTTGATTGAGATAATCAATGGAACGCTCAAGTGTAATAAATGCGGGGCATCCTATAAGATTGAAAATGGGATCGTTAATTTTCTCGGCGATATGAACAAGGCCATATCCCGCGAGAGGAACGCGATGGATGCGGATGATTATATAAAAGATAAGGATGGTAATAAATACAAGATAAATTCCGAAAGCATCCGGAAATTCAGCGATGTATTCCTTGCTTTGCCCGAAGGGGATGGCTCGTATTTTTTTAAAAGAGGGGGAAGCTTCCAGACTATAGCGGAAGCCTCGGACAGATTTTATTCTACCCTGGATCATTTGCGCCTCACGGGAAGAGAAAAAATATTGGAGATTGGGGCCTCTTTTTCATACGCCTCTTTTAAATTCGCCCAAAAAGGATGTAGTGTCGTGGCAACGGATATAAGCAATTATTTAAAGGTCTCAGGGCTTTTTGTGGGGGAGGCATATTATGATCGTATGTTTTCGGATATGCATAATATTCCATTTGTTGATAATACCTTTGATATGGTGTTCGCCGCTGCTGTCTTGCACCACAGCAAGAATCTAAAGAAAGTTTTTAGCGAGATTTACCGTGTTTTAAAGCCGGGAGGGAGGCTGGTTCTGATTAATGAGACCTCACGGGGAGTATTGGAGAGAATACACCCTGTTTATAAAGAGATGGAGGAAAAGGGCTACGGCGATACCGCTTATACATTGATTGAATGGAACAAGGCCGCCCGCGGCGGAGGATTCAAGAATGCCAGGGTAGAATTTTTATCCCTGGCCGCTGACTACGTCACTAGACGCAGGAACAGAGGGGCTAAGGTTGATTTTAAATTGAGATTGGCATATTTTTTAAAGAGGCACCAAAAGCTTGAGAGATTCTTGTTATGGTTTACGATATTGCCGAGGATGCTGACCCGTCCGAAGAGCTGGCGGCTTATTTGCTATAAAAATGCAGAAAATTAAAACAGTAATATTATGCGGCGGAAGAGGCACGAGAATGGGCGGAGACGAATTGCCCAAGGTTTTGTTCCCGATAGGCGGGAAGCCGATTCTTTGGCATATCATGAACATCTACTCCCATTACGGATTTAATGAGTTTATATTATGCCTCGGGTATAAGGGAGAAAAGATAAGGGGGTATTTTTCGGAATCTAACAAATGGAAAATAGTATTCGCGGAGACGGGAGAGGATACCAATACCGGAGGCAGGATTAAAAGAATAAAGAGTTTCATCAAGGAAGATTATTTTCTCGCTACTTACGGTGACGGGGTTGCGGATATCAATATTAAGAAGCTCGTTGAATTTCACCTGAGGCATAATAAAAGCGCCACTATTACCGTAACCAGGCCTTTTTCTCAATTCGGCATCGTAGGGGTTAACCCGCGCACCCAGGCAGTTACGCATTTTGAAGAGAAGCCCATCCTCGACCACTGGATAAACGGGGGTTTTTTCGTATTTAACAGAAATATTTTCCGCTATCTTAAGGATGATGATATACTTGAAAAAGACAGCTTCAGCCGGATCTTAAAAAACAAACAGCTCAATGCCTTTAAGCACCTTGGCTTCTGGAGGTGCATGGATACCTATAAGGATAACCTTGAATTGAATAACCTCTGGAAGAGAGGCAGGGCAGCCTGGAAGATATAGGGCCCATCGACATAGGGTATTGAGCGGCATGGCGGTGTATTTACCTGCAAGGAGAGATGATGAATATCTGGAAAAATAAAGTAATTTTTGTTACGGGTGCGAACGGTTTCCTGGGATCGCATCTGGTAAAAAGATCTCTGGCATATCAATCCAAGGTGATTACGCTTATAAAAGAAGATATTCCCCTTTCATTATTTGAGCTTGAGGGGATGAGCGAGAAGGTTAAGATTTATCATGGCGACCTCTCTGATACCAAGCTTATAAACGGAATATTTAAAAAGAATAAGATTGATGTTTGTTTTCATATCGCGGCGCAGGCAATCGTGGGGATAGCCAATAAATCGCCGCTCGGTACCTTCAGGACCAATATTGAAGGGACCTGGAATATGCTTGAGGCAGCCAGGGTCTTTGGAGTAGGAGCCATGGTCGTCGCCTCAAGCGATAAGGCCTACGGGGAGCATAAAATCCTTCCCTATAAAGAAGAGGCGTCATTAGCCGCTTTGCATCCTTATGATGCATCCAAGTCCTGCGCGGATATCTTAAGCAGGACTTACGCTAATACCTATAAGCTGCCGGTAGCAGTTACCCGTTGCGCCAACATATACGGGCCCGGCGATCTTAATTTTTCCAGGATCATACCGGATACATGCCGCGCGGCTATCCGTGGCGATGACCCAATCATAAGAAGCGACGGCACACCCTTAAGGGACTACACCTTTATAGAAGATATCGTTGATGCTTATTTTACCTTGGCCGCCAATTTGTTGAAGAAAAAGATTAACTTTGGGGAAGCTTTTAATTTCGGAACCGGCAGGCCGGTAAGCGTAATTAGGCTGGCGAGGATGATCCTCGCTATTTCAGGCAATACCAGGCTAAACCCAAGAGTTTTAAGCAAGGCAAAGTTAAAGGGCGAGATTGACAGGCAGTATCTTTCCAGCGCCAAGGCAAAAAAGGTTTTAGGATGGAAACCCCGCTATTCGCTTAGGAAGGGATTAGAGATAACCTATAGATGGTACGAGGATTGGCTATGCCGCTACTGTCGGTAATTGTTCCGGTCTATAACGAGGAGAACACGATAAGGCAGATAATCGAGAAGGTCCGCTGTGTCAATATAGACAAGGAGATTATCATCGTTGACAATAGTTCTACCGACGGCACTCACGAAATATTAAGGGATTTGCGTTATGATAACCTGAAGATTATCTATCATAGCACTAATCGCGGCAAGGGAGCTTCTTTTATGACCGGCTTAAGCAATGCCAGCGGTGAATATGTTATTACCCAGGACGCAGACCTCGAGTATGACCCTAATGATTACCTGGCCTTATTTGAGGCAATTAAAAACGGGGAAGCGGATTTGGTTTTAGGGGCCCGTTTTTTTAAGGGGTATCACGGGCTATTGATGCATAGGGCAGGGAACAGGTTTTTGACGTTTGCCTTGAATTTTCTCTTTGGCGCAGACCTCAACGATTATGCAACCTGTTATAAGCTGGCGCGCAGGGAGGTGTTTAATTCCCTGGGGCTTAAGGCAGCGAGTTTTGATATTGACGTTGAGATTATCTGCAAGGCCTTAAGGAGGGGGCTTAGGATCAAGGAGGCCCATGCTTCTTACCGTCCGCGCTCTTACAGAGAAGGCAAGAAAATCAGATTTGGCGATGCTTTTCAGGCAATCTTTGCGATGCTCAAATACAGATTAGGAGGTTGAAAAAGGTGAAGATAACCCGGATTTTAGACCCCGTGATTTATTGGGCGATTGTGATTATGCCGTTTTCGGTGGCTATCGCTCCCGGCCTTGCTAATGCTTTTATAGGTATTTTTAGCGTTTTATTCATAATCAAGAGATTGGCCGTCCGGCGGCCGTTTTCAACCGACCGGAATGCTTTGCTTTTCTTCGGGCTGTTCCTGTTTGCTTCGCTGATTTCAATGGTTAATTCCGTAAGTTACGATGCGAGCCTGCACGGTATCACGAAACTCCTCAAATACCTGCTGGTATTCTTGGTATGCAGCGAAGAAGTCAGAGATAAGAAACATCTGCAAAGGATATTTGTCTCTATCTGCGCGGGCGTCTCCCTGGCTTCCATAGACGCATTATGGCAGATGGCATTCGGATATGATTTTATAAGGCATAATGCAATCCAGTCGGCGATAGGCCTTCCCAGGCCCACCGCCGCTTTCCCTAATCCGAATGTCTTCGGGATTTACCTGACGGCGCTCGTGCCGTTTATATTAGGGTTTACATTTTTTTATTTCAGAGGCAGGAACAGGTTGCTGGCGGCTTTATCAGGCGGCCTGGGGCTGGTTGGCATCTGCCTGACTTTATCCAGAGGAGCAGGGCTGGCGGTTTACCTGGCGATATTGTACTTGTGTTTTGCAAAAAGGAAGGTCCTGGCTGCGTCGCTCCTGATAGGGGCTCTCGTAATTTCTCCTTTTTTGATGCCCAGAAATATAAAGCAGTGGGCAAAAGACGTTAATTATAACCCCTTAGTGTTCATGCTTAACCAGGATAGAATCAGCATTTATAACAATACCTTAAACATGATCAAGCACCATCCTTTTATCGGAGTGGGCGTAAATACATTTTCCAGAAACTACGGAAAATATAAGACCGTAGAAGCCGAGAAATATGCGCATACGCCGGATACGATATATGCGCATAATATATACCTGCAGATGGCGGGCGAAATAGGCCTGTTGGGCCTGTTTGCATTTTTGTTATTTTTGTTACGGGTTTTCAGGCAGGTCCTTAAGGCCGGCCGAATGCTAAAGGATGGGTATTTGAATGTGGCGGCTTTATCTTTATCCGCCTGCCTGCTTGCTTTTTTAATCAACGGCCTGACAGAGACCAGCCTTTATTATTCAAGAGTGGCGATGGTATTTTGGTACCTGATAGGGGTTTCCTTGGCGCTGCCGAGGTTGAAGGATAGCGCTATCGGCGCTTAAGGCAAAGCAAAAATAAGGGGGAGCGTAGAATGTCCATACTGAGGGAATTCTGGGATTTTATGAAAGTGCGCAAGAAATGGTGGTTGACGCCTATCATAGTAGTGTTGCTTTTATTGGGGCTTTTGATGTTCTTTACCCAGTCTTCAGCGGTAGCGCCTTTTATCTATACCTTGTTTTAATGGCCGGGGTCAGCTTTGTTTCAGTCGTGATACCGACATATAATGAGGCAGAGAATATCGCTGCTACCGTTGACCGTACAGTGGCGAGCCTCCTCCCGTCAGAGGCAGAATATGAGATTCTTATTGTTGATGATGCCTCGCCCGACCGCACAGCCGCAGCGGCTGCGCTTGCGTTGAGAGGCCGCGGAAGGGTTATCCAGAGACGCGCTCCTAAAAGGAGCCTTTCCCTTTCAGTCTTAGACGGCATAAGAGAATCCAGGGGAGACGTTATCGTTGTAATGGATGGCGATGGAAATCATCCCCCTGAGCTTATCCCGTTTTTGGTTAACAAGATAAGAGAAGGATATGATCTGGCAATAGCAAGCCGCTATGTAAAAGGCGGCAGCAGCCGGGAGCGCCTTAGCAGAAGGATCATTTCGCGTTTTGCTTGCTGTGTGGGTAGGGTTGTTACGGGAATAAGGGATAACACCTCGGGATTCTTCTGTGTTAGAAAAAGCAGGCTGGGCATGGCCCGCCTGGCGCCCGTCGGATTTAAAATCGGGCTGGAGATATTTGTTAAATCCGGGATTAACTCTGTCTGCGAGGTCCCGTTTACTTTTATGAGCAGGGCCAAAGGCAGGAGCAAATTCGGGTTAAGAGAAACTGCATTATATTTTTGCCATATCGGCAAATTGCTGTTCTATAAGATTAAGAGCGGTCTCTTGACGACCCTGCCGGGCGTTATAGTTAAAGCCCGCAGGTAAGCGCATAACCTACCCATGGCTATAAAAAATATCTTAGCGGTAAGAAATGACCGTTTCGGAGAATTTCTTCTGAATATTCCCGCCTTCCGCGCCTTAAAGGAATCTTATCCGGGCTCAAGACTGTCTTTGGTGGTTAATCCTTATGTGAGCGAACTTGCCGAAGCCATAGATTTTGTAGACGAAGTGTTAACATGGGAGGGCCAGAGGCACCGCTTTGGGGACCTCCTGAAGTTCAGCCGGCGCCTTAAGGATGCGCGTTTCGACCTCTGCGTGGTATTTAATCCTTCCAAGGAATTTAACCTGATTTCTTTTTTGGCGGGCATACCCAGGAGGGTAGGGTATAACCGTAAATGGGGCATATTGCTGACGCAGAAGATGCCTGACAGGAAATACTTAGGCCTCAAGCACGAGGTAGAGTATAATTTAGAATTAGCCGCATTGGCAGGGGCAAATACGCCTGATCGCAGCATATCATTAAACATAAACAGCGATACGCCATCTGTCTTTGCGCAGGCCGATTCCTTAGGGGGCGGACTTATTTTGGTAGCAATCCATCCCTGGACCAGCGATCCTTTAAAGCAATGGCCGCTGGAAAATTTCCGTTCCCTGGCAGCAAGGTTGTCTCTTTTGCCGAATGTCAGGGTAGTGGCAATAGGCGGGAAGGAAGAGTTGGCTAAAAGCGCCGGGATTTTCAATAATGAAGCCGGCGGATTCATAAGTCTTACCGGCAAGACAAGCCTGAAGGAGCTGGCGTCGGTCTTAAAGAGGTGCAGCCTCTTGATCTCCGGTGACAGCGGCCCCGTGCATCTGGCTGCCGCAGTGGGGACTCCGGCATTAGCAATCTTCGGCACGGGGATTGTTGCTAAAGGGGCGCGCAGATGGGGTCCGTGGGGCGCAGGGCACGCCGTAGTGGAAAAGTCCAGCCTACGCGAAATAGGGGTGGAGGAAGTCTACAGTAAAGCAGAGGAGATGCTTAAAAATGAAATATGCGATAATCCTTGCGGGAGGCAGCGGTAGCCGTTTCTGGCCTTTAAGCAGGCGGTCCAGGCCTAAACAGTTCCTGAGGGTTTGCTCTAAGAGGCCTATGATTACGGAGGCGCTTGAGCGTGCGGCTTCCCTTGTGGGGGTAGGCAATGTTTATCTGGCTGCCAATGCCCTGCAGAAGAATGGCGGCAGAGGGTATCTCCGGGGTCTCGGCGTCAAGGAAGAAAATATCTTTCTTGAGCCGCATGCTAAAAACACCTTTGCCCCTATCGCCTTTTTGACAAGTAAAATTTATTCACGCGATAAAGATGCGGTTATAGCGGTTTTACCCTGCGACCATTTTATTAAAGGGTCTGCTCTTTTCAGGAGGGCGGCATTAAGGGCTTTTTCTGTTGCCGAAAGAGGCTATATTGTTACGATGGGGATTAGGCCTCTTCGCCCGGAAACCGGATACGGCTATATCAAGAGGGGCCGGAGGCTAAGGGGTATTCTAGGGGGGAGTTGTTTTAAGGTGGAGAGGTTTATTGAAAAGCCGCCCCTTGAAACAGCCAGGAAGTTCTGCAGGGATAAAAAATATTATTGGAATAGCGGGATGTTTATTTTCAAGGCCGATGTTATGCTGCGGGAAATCAAAAGGATTCTGCCGCAGGCATACAGGTTATTAGCCAGGATTAATAACTACGAAGATGTAAAAAAGGCGTGGGCAGGGTTTGGTTCCTTTTCTATAGATTGCGGCATAATGGAGAAGACATCGCGGGCAGCGGTCCTGCCTTCTGATTACAGATGGACGGATTTGGGCAGTTGGCTGGCAATGCGGGAGGTTATGTCTTGCGACCGGAATGGAAACGTCCTGCGCGGCAATTGCCTTGACATTGGAAGCAGGAATGTTTTAGTTTGGGCGGGAAAACGGCTGATTGCTACGCTCGGGCTTAAGGATATCATCGTGGTTGACAGTGACGACGCACTGTTGGTTTGCCACAAGGACAATACCCAGGATGTCAGGAAGCTCACGCAGCTGCTGAAGCGCAGAAAGTTAGAGAAATATCTGTGAAAAGGGTCATTTTTATAAACCCGTTTGGTATCGGAGACGTCCTTTTTACTACGGCGTTAATCAGCCAGATAAAGATTGCTTATCCGGATTCTTTTCTGGGTTACTGGTGCAATGAGCGCGTGGGGCCTCTGCTGGAAGGGCAGCCTCTTATTGACAGGGTATTCGCTTTTTCGCGGGGGGACGCCAAAAGGATAGCCAGGCGTTCCAGGCTGGAAAGCATCCGCCGCTCCTTGGCGTTATGGTCAGAGCTCAGGAGATTTCGTTTTGACGTAGCGCTGGATTTTTCCCTGGATCACCGCTATAGCTTGATTGCGAAGACAACCGGCATCAAAAGGCGCATAGGTTTTAATTATAAGGGCCGCGGCAGGTTTCTTACCGATAAGATTAACCTGACAGGCTACTGCGGTAAACATGTAATTGAATATTATCTGGATTTGCTGGGGTTTCTGGATATAATACCTAAAAGCGGAGAAATTAAACTTGCAGTGCCGCAGGCAGAAGAAGGCGGTGCCCGCAGGCTCTTGCTGGCATCGGGCATAAAAGAAGGCGATTCGATTGTCGGCCTGGCAATAGGAGGAGGCGCGAGCTGGGGAAAAGAGGCAACCCGCAAGCAATGGCCTCCTGAAAGCTTTGCTAAATTGGCGGAGATGCTAAATCTGAAAGCGGCAGTCAAGGTGCTATTGCTTGGCGACGATGCCGATAGGCCTGTTGCGGCGAAAGTCAAAGCAGCGGCAGGCAATTGCGTAATAGATTTAACCGGCAAGACAAGCCTGGGAGGGTTGGCAGCCGTTATTGCAAAACTGGCTCTTTTGGTCGCCAATGACGGCGGCCCGCTGCACATGGCAGCAGCGCTCGGGATAAAGACCGTTTCATTGTTCGGGCCGGTTGATCCTCTCGCTTATGGCCCTTACCCCAGTGGCAATAAGCGGCATATTGTTTTAAGAAAGTCCCCGGGATGCAGCCCTTGCTATAATAATTTTAGGCTTGCTGTCTGCTCCGGTGATAACCGGTGCCTTAAGGACATAAGCGTCCAGGAGGCATTTGATGCGGCGGGAAGATTATTGGGAAAGGTTAACGTTGATGCGTAAGATTCCGGCATTGGACATCGCGAAACAGATTGCCCCTATCCGCAGGGAGATAGACTCTGCCATAAAAAGGGTAATTAAAAAGAGCGATTTTATCCTGGGTAGTGAAGTTGAGGCGTTCGAGAAGGCCGTAGAAAAATATTGCCGGGTGCGGTTTGCTATGGGCGTCTCCAACGGCACCGATGCCATAAGGCTGGCTTTGCTTGCATTAGGCGTTAAGCCAGGCGAGGGGGTGATCTGCCCCGCATTTACATATTTTGCTACTGCCGGAGCAATTTCTGCTATAGGCGCAGTTCCGGTGTTTGCCGATATTGACCCCAGGACATATTGTCTGACCGCTGCCGAGGCAGAGAGGATTTTTAGGAAAAACCGGCGCATCAGGATTAAAGCGGTCATCCCGGTGCATCTTTACGGGCAGTGCGCGGATATGGATGGCATCATTAAGGTGGCCAGGAAGCTTGGACTCATGGTTATAGAGGATGCTGCCCAGGCGTTCGGGGCAGAATATAAAGGCAATAAGGCCGGCACCCTCGGGGATTGCGGCACGGTAAGCTTTTACCCCGGGAAGAACCTCGGCGCTTTTGGCGACGCCGGAATGGTTATAACCAACAAGAAACAAATTGCCGAGAAGATACTCATATTGAGGAACCAGGGGAATAAAGACAGGTATTATCACGTGATGCTTGGAAGCAATAACAGGATGGATGGCATCCAGGCAGCGGTGTTAAATTGCAAGCTCAAATACCTTGATTCCTGGAATTCAAAGAGGAACAAGATAGCCCTTTATTATAACCGTTCTTTCGAGGGGACGAATATCATTACGCCCTTCGTTGCTGTTTACAACAAGCATATTTATCACCAGTATGTCTTGCGGATGGAAGGTTCAAACAAAAGGCTATTGGCGTATTTGCGCCGCAAGAGGATTGATTCGCGCGTTTTTTACCCTGTGCCGCTACATTTGCAGAAGTGTTTCGGCTATTTAGGCTACCGCAGGGGCGACTTCCCGGAAGCGGAGAGGGCAGCGTATCAAATCCTGGCTTTGCCTATTTATCCTGAACTTACCGCAGAAGAAAAAAACTATATAGTTCAATCCGTGAAGGAGATTGTTAAATAGAGACCGGGGTTATTTTTGATACAAGATAATAGGTTGCTGCCTCTATTTTAAGGAGCATATTTATGGAAAAGATTAATTTGACGGTAGTGGTCCTGACTAAAAACAGCGAAGCGATTATTGATGCTTGCCTTAAAAGCGTTTATGGATGGGCGGGCGAGATTGTAGTTGTTGATGATACCAGCACGGATAAGACGCTCGAGGCCGTTAGAAAATATACGGACAGGGTTTATGTCAAGAAGTGGGAGAAGGAAGGCACGCACAGGAACTACGCGTATTCTTTGGCCAAGTTTGATTATATCTTGAGCCTTGATTCTGACGAGCGCGTTACTCCTGAATTGCGAGATGAGATTATCGAAATATTCCGGGCAGGCCCGAGGTTCGCCGGGTATAACATACCGCACAGGAATTTTATCGGCGACTACTGGATCAGGCATGGCGGCTGGTATCCTAACGCCAAGCTTAAAATGTACGCCAAAAGTAAATTCCATTATGAGCAAGAGGCGGAATACCATCCGCGGGCATT
>JBAZJY010000010.1:0-13524 GCA_041651115.1 Candidatus Omnitrophota bacterium
ACTCATCTTTGTAATAGATCCGCGCAGGCGTCTTCAACGCTTTTTCCAGGCGCACGGCCCGCTTCAGGGGCGCCGGACGCCAGATCTTGTAAATCTCGCGGATCTCGTCCGGGATATCGATCCAGCGCTCGCGGCTCAACTCCTGCCTGATCAGGGATTTCGGGAATATCGGTTCCAGCTCTTTAGGGTCCAGAGGTTTCTTCGTGGCCGGGTTCATGGGCGGAGCCAATTCAAACGGCAGGTCTGCGGCAACGTTATACCACGCCCTAGGAATATCCTTCTCCGGCAAATAGATCTTTTCGTCCGATGTCTTCATGGAGTAACCCTCACTTGATTTTGTCTTCCAGCCTCTTTAAACGCGCCAGGATCTCATTGGTTTTGAGATAGCCACAGATCAACTCGCGGATGATCGCCGTCATCAGGAAAATGACCAGGAATGCCGCTGCGAGCGAGATCCACGGATGCTGACGGATAAACTGTCCCCAGGCATCCACCCATGAAGGCCGCTGGATCCGCTGGGAGGCCTGCGTAAAAGCGTCTATCACCGCGTTGCGGAACGCCTCGCTATCCTGGAGCACGGGATCAAAGGAAGTATTGGGCATATTTCTTTCCTGTTTTAGGACATTATTATACCCTGACAAGGCGGGATTTTGAATAGAAATCGTGGTGAGACGACCCCTCGCTTGACCACTTGAAAATTTCCCGCATGGTTATGCCATGCACGAAATTTTCTTCGCAAGTTTCGGGGTGCCTCGCACGGCTATAGCCGTGCAAGGCAAAAAAAGAAGGCTGGGGTTAGCCAGCCTTGATGAGTGAAGCGCTTAGTGCGACTCTCTCGCACCCGCTCCTTTCTTGTATAGACAAGTTTACGGATTATCTCCGCCCAAACAAGGGAAAAAGTGGCTTTTCAAGAAAGCGTTTTCTTGTTTAGCCCGCCCTAAGGGCGGGCTAAACAACCCCGAAGCTTCGGCAAAACTTTGTTTTGCCAGGTAGAAAATTTTTGCCGGCTGGCCAGCTTCGCTGGCCGAGTCGTGGCAAAAATTTTCAAGTGCTTAAGCGAGGGGCTAAATCAAAAAACTGCTTATTTCTTCTTCAATCCCTGCGGGGAATTAACGGAAAGGACATTCGTGGACTGAACGAAGTAAACGGGATTGCCCTCGGCGTCATAGCGGTCATCGATGCGAAAAACCTTCGTCGCCACCAGCTTCATCTTGAGGACGGTGCCGTCCTCAAGGAAATACTGGTTGAAATATTCATTGGCCTGGTTGATGTCGATAGGCGTGGCATCGACGAGCTCCGCGCCGAAATTAAGCTTCACTTTATCTGCCATAAGAGCCTCACTTTGACTGTGCTTCGACCGTATCCTGGGTATTCTGGATGATCTGTTTGACTGTCGGGTTGTTCATGAACTTGAGAAATTTCTCGTTGCTCCTCAGATAATCGAGGTCCTGGCGCGCGATCGCCTCTTTGATCTTTGGATCGGAGACGATCGCCATCACTTCCTGGTCCTTGGACAAATCCTGGATACTGGAGATCGTCTGGGGACTGTCCGTAATGGCTTTCTGGTACTTCTCCCAGTTCATCTCCTCCTTAGCCTCGAAGCTCGCGATGTCCGTTTCGCTGATGGTCACGATACCCATCGTCGCGGTCATGATGCGGTATTTGCCGTCCTCCTTGCCCAGGACCTGGCCGACGACGACCCCGCCGTCCCTCAGCTTGACGACGGCGTTAGCCTTCAACTCCCCCTGTTCGGCTGCGAAACCGGACAAAAGAAAACAAAACATGGCGCAAAATACAAAGAAAGATACTTTCAATAACCTCATGGCATCCAATATGTTGTGATTTTTATTCTTTCTCTCGCGCAAACTGCCTGCGCGGCCTGGGCCGCAACCCCTCAAATCTTTCCCTTATTCTCTCAATACCGGCGGCTTTTGTCAAGCTGAGCCCTTTTCACCCGGCCGCGCCGGCTTACGCCTTCAGACATCGCACCACCTCGCCCACATACATCCGATGATAATCTTTTTTGGGATAATTGTCCTCTATCGAGGGATCCAGGAAATGGCGCGGCTCGATATCCTGAAAGTAGATCTTTTTACAGACGATCACCAGGCGCGCCTCTGCAAAATACACCGCTCCGCTCTTGTCCGAGCGCACCGTCAGTCCCGTTGCCTTCACTTTATCCACATCCCTGCCTGACTTCGAGCCGCAAAAATTCAGGACCTTCCTGTATTTCTTGTCGAAGAAATTCAGCGTGTAAAAAGACCCTCTCTCCATGAGTCCATAGGTGTGACGGTGCGGCCGCACAAAACAAAAACAAACCGGCTTATGCCACAGGACACCCCAGGCGCCCCAACTGGCCGTCATCATGTTATGTGCCTGCCGGTTTCCGGCGGCAATCAGCATCCAGTCCTTGCCAATCGCGCAAAAAGGGTTGTCTTTGATCTGTCCGGGTTTTATGGACTTGAGTTTCTTTGTCATGGCACCTCCGACCTTGAAGAAAAATCTCAGCTCTGCAGCGCCGCATTATCCGTGATCTGGACCGCGACCAGACCGACATACTTTTTATCGATGTATCTCACAGACACCAGGTCGCCCTGGTTGACACTGTTGAGCGAGATAGACTTTCCAAATTGTTCCACATCCGTATCGTTTGTCACCACAAATGTGATCTGGTCGCCGCCCGTGCTGATGACAAGCTTGTCGCCCACCCAATCGACCTCGACGACCCATCCCTGGACTTCCGGCATCTGGGGGATGGCCGCAGGATCCACATCCTCGGCTGATACGCCCCCGGAACACAGGAACGCCGCGGACAAGAACATCAATGCTGTTTTTTTCATACGCTTCCTTTCGCTTGGACTCTGCTGAAAACCTTCCGAAATCCGGCGCCTTATTCCTGGGCGGCCAATACCTGAAGGCGCCTCAAGATCTCCTGCACCGCCGGGACAGACAGGTCGCGCTCAAGAGAAAAGCGCGGCTTACGGATCCATATCTTCTTTTCATCCTGCGTCAATACCTCAAAGCCGTCGGCAAACAGCGACAGGACAGCCGGCTTCACTTCGGTTTGGGTCAGAAACGCCTGGGCCCTGACCGGCTTATCGGATGTCACAAAAAATTTGGCGAATTCCGCATCCTGCGTCCGGACTTCGCGCAGCCACCCCATGTATTTGGCCGCGCGATGCGCCCACGTTTCGCGCTGGATCTTCATTTTAAACGAGCTTTTTTTAAAAAGATACACCTCCAGATAAGAAGGTGAATTCCTGCTCTCCGGTATCAAGCGCACGCGCAGGCGGTATCCGGCGAATGAAGTGTCCCAGACCGGGAACAAGGAAAATCTTGCCACGCGGCCGCCGAACTGTCTTGCCAGCGCCTTGAGGGCGCCGGCCCTTTTCAGGTTCCATCCGTAATAGACCCCGAAAAAAACCAGGAAGACCGCCAACGCCGGGCCGAATTCGACGATCATAGGCCAAAGGTCCTGGGGGACCCATCCGGGCCGGGGCGCGCGCACAATCCTACAGGCGGCCTCCAGGCGCGCGCACCACGCAAATCCGGCAGCCGATAATCCGAGGACAGCAAGGTCCTTTTTTAAACATCGCAACGTTGATCTCATATATATCCTTATGCCATCGACTGCTACACCCCGCGCTGATCGGCACCTGGCGCTAAACGGTCTTGCGCCAGTGTTCGCCCGTTGGCGAAAATTGCGCGGGTGTTCCGCCAACTGCTACACCCCGCGCTGATCGGAATTGCGCGGGTGTTCCGCTATCTGCGGAAGCAGTTTTCGATAAACATAGACGTTGGCCATCATGATCGTCGGTATGGCGGCAAATAATCCGATGAACAGCGCCAACACCCCCAGGATTGCCGCGCCGAAACACGCCAAGTCAAACCAGAAAATATCCAGGCGCGCGCCCTCGGTCAATTTTGAGCTTAACTTCAACGCCTCCACGGGGCCGGCGCCTTTGTCGATAATGAAATAAGCGTAGAATTGAAAACGCACCGACCACATAACGCCGGGAACGATCAGAAGGATGAGCCCACCCAGGACGATCAGGGAATAGAGGACGGTGCCGGCCAGGTATTTGAAAAACAGGGCGCAATCCGCAAAAAGCTGGTCGAACCCCGTCGCTACGCCGTCATGGAGTTGGAGCGCCACGCGGACAAGCCCCATCTGGAGAATAAGGCCCACGACCCAGAAAACGAGGGTGCCGACAACATGGGCCGCAGGAAAAATCTTGGGATCAAGCTTGGAAAAATGATCCTGGAGCCCGCCCGCTATCATGACGACGATGAGCATGCCGACGAAAAACCAGAAGTGTTTGGCCATCTTTTCCCAGCCGAAGCCAAACGCTTCCTTGCGCGTAAACCTTTGAGTCGCCATCCTGATCCTCCTTCATTTTGCCTATAACGAGGTAATTTCCTTAGGCCCTTCCCTTATGTGGTATGGGGAAGGCCTACCCCTTGTGGGTTACAAAATGAATCCCGAGTCTGCGCAGGAAATTTTTGCCGACCCGTCGTGGCAAAAATTTACAAGCGTTGAGACGAGGGATAAACGCTTATTCCTTCATTCCGCCTCTGGCGGAATTAGGCCCTCCGCTATGTGGATTACCTGGCTCAATCGGATGAGCCAGTATGCCGCTTTCTGCGGCATGCGGAGGCCTACCCTTTCTGGATTAACTCCACGTGTATCTTGAGAATTTATGGCTGCACCTGGCCCTATCTGAAGGGCCAGTATTCCGCTTCCTGCGGAACCCGTCCGAGCTCTGCGAGGACTGGTCGCAGACAGATATTGACAAGATGATTACGCAAGGAGCAAGGTTGGTTTTCTTTTGTCTTTCTACGCCTCTGCCAGCGCCGGAGACTTCTTCTCACAGCCGTCGCGGCACGCATGCCACAAGATTTTGTTCATCAAAGAGATCCGGCGCTCTCCAAAATTCTTCGTCCGGTAACCCCAGGGAAAAGAACCGCTGTGCCGCGAGGTGAAAACCGAAAAATCCCTGCGGCGCATCACGCAGCCGTAGCGCCGGGGTTCCAGATACATCGAAGAGGCGGGATCCAGCAAAATAGAGCTTGAATAAATATTAACAGGAAATCTGCGTTTGAGCACGCAGATTAATTTCAGCGTCTTTTCGAAATCAGCCGGGGTCTCGTAAGGAAATCCCGTGGAAAAATGAAGGTCCACCTCCACGCCTGCGGCGGCAAAAACCCCAAGGCGGTCCATCAGCGTTTCGTTGGAATAGTAAAACGTCCTTATCTTCTTCCTCAAATGGTCCGAGCCGGTATCGGGCGAAAGGACGATCTTGGAGAATTTTTTAAAGGTGGAGGCAAACGTCTTAATGAAAGCGGGGTCGGGCAGGTGATAAGAATCCATCCGGGCTCCCAGGCCAAACTTTTCTTCCCTGAGCCGCTGAAAAAGCCCGAGATAAAAACGCTCTGTCTGGGGGACATGAAGAGGAAAAAAAACGAAATCGACGCCTTCTTTTTTGAGGATCGCGAACGTCCGCATGGCGCCCGCGACATCCGCCACCAGAAGCCTCTCCCTGCCGTAGAGAAGCTTCTGCGCGCCGCGGCTGCCGCCGCAGAAAACACAGGAACCGGAACATCCCCGCGTAGGGTTATAAATAACCGCCCTGCCTTCTTTCCCGATCACAGCCCTGGCCGTCAAGTCCAGATACGCTTTCTTGCCGGGCACCAGGAGGTCAAGACAAGGATAGCGGGCCTGGGTAAACTCTTTCTCGCAATACACATGGGTCTGAGGATTGCAGATGACTTTCTGCGCGCGCCGCCAGACCAGGTTTGGGACAAGGCCCCAATCACCCCCGCTGCGGACAGCTTTTAACAAAGACGCCAACGGCGCTTCGGCATCCCCTCTCACGACGGCATCGATAAAGGAAGAGGTCTGCAAAATTTCTTGCGCAAAAAAAGTCGCCGTGCTGCCGCCGAGGACCAGCGGTAAAGAGGGAAAGCTTTTCTTGATCCTCCTGGCAAATTCAAGGACGGGACGGCTCTGATAATGCCAATGCAGGTCGATGCCGAGCAAGAGGGGCCGGGCGGCGGCGACAAGATCCTCGACGCTCCCCTGCCCTTCCCGTTTCTCCAGGAGCCTTTTGTGGACGATCCGGCACCGCCACCCATGGCGGGAAAGGTAATCCGCCAGATAGAAGGTCCCGATGGGGATCAGGGGAATATCCGAACTCTCCGTAGAGTTCCCGGCGGTGATATGGAAAAACAGGATATCCTGCGGCTGCATGCGGACCCGTCCTTCAAAAGCATCTTTTCAGGCGAGGACTTTAAGAAACGCCTCCACGACGGCCGGGGCGAATTGCGTCCCGCTGCCTTTTTTGAGCTCGGCAATGGCAGTCTCTTTGCTCAACGCATCGCGGTAAGACCGCCTGGACGTCATCGCATCGTAGGCATCCGCCGCGGTCACGATCTGCGCCCATGGGTCTATCTGGCCCTCTTTGATCCCGTCGGGATACCCCTTGCCGTCATAACGTTCATGGTGGGAACGCACAACGGCCAGCATTTTCTTTTCCAGAAAAACCGGCTTCAAGATCTCTTCCCCTGTCACAGGGTGCTGTTTGATCGTGGCCCATTCTTCATCCGTAAGTTTCTCGACCTTGTTGAGGATCCTCTCATCGATGCCCAGCTTGCCGATATCGTGGAGCTGGGCGGTCTCCTTGAGCATATTGGCTTCTTCGGCGCCAAACCCCATCTGGAGGGCGATCGCCCTTGAATAATCGGCCACGCGGTCCGAGTGGCCGCGCGTGTAGCTGTCTTTGGCCTCCAGACCCCGCACCAATGACTCGACGATGCGGTAAAAATAATCCCGCAGGGCACGGCGTGATTCAAGCAGGCTCGCCGCCATCTTATTAAAAGAATCCCCCAGTTGGCTGATCTCGTCATGGCCTTTGATATCCACTTTATAGCCCAGGTCGCCGGCCGCTATCCGGCGGGTGGCCTCCCGGAGTTTCAGAATAGGCCCCGTTGTCTGTCTGGACACCCAGATGCCCAAAAGAAGAGAAAGAACGATGCCAAACGCCAGAACGATCAGAAAACGGCGGTTGAGTTCCCGTTCCATGTCGAAGACGTCTTTGGCAGAAATATCAATGCCCAATACGGCCACGGCCCTGCCTGTCCTGTCGCGCACAGGCGCATAGCCGGACAAGGTAGCACCCCACTCGTCGACCATCAGCTTCTTGTCGGCCGACGGGGCCTCAAACGCCTTTTCCATCTCCGGAAAACGCGAGGCGTCATAGGGATCGCCGGGATAAGAAGTCAGGACGCGGTTGTTCTTATCCTTGACCACAGGATTGATGTCCACAATGAACTGCCAGGCCCCGTGTTTCTGCGTCTGCGTCATCGTATAGATATAAAGGATCCTGGGGTTTGTCTCCTTGATCCGGCGCAGGACCGCGGCGATCGCCTGATAAGCTTCGCTATCGACCCCTTGCCTGTCGAGGGGGACGGACATCAGCGTATCGCCGTCAATCATCAGGCTCGCCGTCTTTGTCAGGACGATAAGCCCCTGCCTCAACTGCTGGAACTGGGATTCAAGGCTGACGCGATGGATCAAAACATTGCTTAAAAAGGTAACAAGAAATAATGAAAAGATGAAAGCGACGGTGACTTTCGTGCGGAAACTCAGGTACAAAGGAAATATTTTCTTCATAGACGAGACATCGCTCCTGTTTTTGCCGTATCGTTAAGCACCAGCATAACGCAAAAACAGGAAAATGGGAACAAAAAAGCCGTAAATAGGCCCTGTGGAAAAATGGGCAAGTCCGCCAAAAACTTGTTGAATTTGAAAGGTATTTTTTGTATAATCTTCCCACTCTAAAGATTGCTTCGGGGACGTCGCTTTCCCGCCTGGCGCCCTTCGGGCTTGGGCGGGATCCCGCCCAAGCGCAAGCGACGGCGGGAAGCCTGGTTTATTATTCTGGCTGTGATCCGAAAGAATAGTTCTTTTGTACTATGCATTATGTGTATATAATCAGGAGCCAGAAGAACCATCAGTTTTATATAGGTTCAACTAAGGATGTTCGTGATCGCATCAAACAACACGAGCGAAGCGAGACAAAGTCGCTGAAAAATAAAGGTCCATTTGAGATAGTTCGTATCGAAGAGTTTGTTACAAAGACGGAAGCCCTAAAAAGAGAGAAGCAGATAAAACGCTATAAGGGCGGCCGCGCATTTAAGAAACTTATCGCAAAAACTTCGGGGACGTCGCTTAGCCTGGTTTAAGGCCCTTGATTGTCGATCAAGTGATCGTGGGTTCAAATCCCATCGTCCCCGCCAAAAATTCCCTCGCCAAAATGCCTAAATTTTTGGCGGGGTTGTCACAGGATTTGAAGGCGACCCGAGCGGCACCACTTCGAGCGAGGGCGCCCGGTTCCGGAGGAAGCCGACGAATGTCGGCTGGGGGAGCAAAAATCCCATCGTCCCCATTCTTTATAGTTTTAGCTGGTTGTTCACCAGTGCATAAGCCGTAACTTGATTATTAAACAATCAGTTACGGTTTTTTTGTTTTTATCGTAAAATAAAAACGTGCCGCTCATTCAATTCAAATGAATATTTAAGAGGAGGATATTTAAAATGAAATTACTATTGCTTCATTTGAGCGATTTACATTTTAAAGAGGGCTTCAATCAAGTACTTGCGAGGAAAGAAAAAATTTTCGATAGCTTTAAAAATATTGCCAAAGATTGTGATTCTGTCTATATGATTGCCACTGGTGATTTAGCTTATTCAGGTCTAAGCATAGAATATGAAAAGGTCCATGAATTATTTGACTTTTTAAAAGAAAGGTCAAAAGAATATTTAGATAAGGAATTAGAAATTGTCATGGTGCCAGGTAATCACGATTGCGATTTTCAAAATCATTCAGTTCGAGATAATATTGCTAGAGATGTTATTGACAATAAAATACAGGATATGGATGATGAAATATTTGAAGAATGCTGCAAGATTCAGACTAACTATTTCAATTTTTCAGAAAAATATCAGGGCAATGGTGAAAAAGTTTTTAATCATAAGTTATTAAAAATATTGAAATTCACTAAGAACCAAAGGACAATTTACTTTAATTGCTATAATACCTCATGGCTATCACAAAAATATGAAAATCCTGGAACTTTAATGTTCCCAATTGATTTTTTTAAGGAGAAGCTATCTCTACAATGTCCAGACTTATCCATTAGCATACTACACCATCCCTTGAATTGGTTTAATCCGAGTAATTCTAGGACACTGAAGAGTTATTTACATAATTCATCAACCATCATTCTTACCGGACATGATCACTCTCAGTCAAAAAGTCAACATTCTAATCTTTTAGATAGTACTGTTGAATATATTGAAGGCGATATTTTGCAAGACGAGAAAGAAGCTGCGAAAAGTGGTTTTAATTTACTAATCATAGACTTAGAAAAAAAAGAGCAATGTATCATGTTTTTCAAGTGGGCCGGGGAAGCATATATTTCTAATGATAAACTGGATAATTTTATTCCACTGAATCAGTCTATCGTAACGGAAAAAACTTTCTTAATCTCTGCTGAATTTTCACTTTTTCTAGATAATGTTGGTGAATTGTTCCATCATCCAGAGAAAACTAATTTAAAATTAAGTGATATTTTTATATTTCCCAATTTACAAAAGCTAAATTTTCGCGAATCAAAAAATCATCCAAATATCTATAGCTCCGAGATTATATTTTGTGATGGGAACATAGGTTATTTATTGCTCTTGGGCTCAGAGAAATCAGGAAAAACTTCTATATGCAAAAAATTGTTCAGTCATTACTACAAAAAGGATTATGTGCCAGTTTTTATCGATGGCCATCAAATCAAATCAGCTTCTATGGTTGACTTTGATAAATTATTAAAAAGTTGTTTTGAGAAGCAATATTCAGAAAAGGCGTTCAACAATTATTTTCAATTGGACAATCTCAAGAAAATCATTATCATTGATGATTTTGATAAATCAAAACTTAATGCAAAATATAAGTGTAGATTTTTAGCTTCTTTAAATAAAAATTTTAAAAATATAATTATTACAACTAATGAATTATTTCAGATCGAGAAAATTGTTTACAACAAAGACCAGGAAAACGTCTTTGGGATCTATAAACAATATAAAATTTTAGAATTCGGCCACCAGCTAAGGAGCAAGCTGATAAATAATTGGTATGTGCTTGGTCGAGAAGAAATCATTGAAAACGATGAACTATTCCGCAAGCATGATCGAGCAAAGCAAATTGTTGATGCTGTTATAGGAAAAAATTTTGTTCCATCATATCCATTGTTTTTATTGACAATATTACAAACCATAGAGACCGTAAAGCCAGAACAAATCAGGGCGAGTTCGTATGGCTATTATTATGAGTTTTTAGTCACCCAGGCCCTCGGTAGGTATGACAAAAGAAATGAAGAAATTGATGCCTCTTATAATTACTTAACAGAATTGGCTTATTATTTTTTTGAACATGGAATTAACGAAATTTCACAGTCAGCTTTGAGAGATTTTCACAGTTGGTATTGCAAAGAGTTTGCTATTACTACTGACTTCAGAGATGTAGTAGAAAAATTAAATCACACTTCAATGATTGAAGAACAGAGCAATATTTTTAGATTTTGTTATAAATATATCTATTATTTTTTTGTTGCCAGATATTTAGCTAATAACATTACAAAAACTTCTATTAAAAGCAAAATATCCTCAATGTGCAGCGCTCTCTATAATGAAGAAGCTGCAAATATAATAATGTTTTTAACTCATCATTCAAAAGATCCTTTTATTCTGGAAGAAATCCTTAAAAATGCAAAATTGATTTTTGCTGAATTTAAACCCATTGAATTCTTAAAGGATATAGATAGCATAAACAAATTGAATATAGAAATTCCACGACTCGTCTTAGAAGAAAGAGACGTAGAAAAAAACAGAGAACAAAGCCTTTGTAATCAAGATGAGCAAGAAATGGAAGAAGAAGAAAAGAAAGAGGCTAATTCAAGCGTTGTTGTTGATTCAAATCCAGAAAACTTAGATTACATCGCCAAGTTTAACATGGCATTTAAAACGATAGAGATTCTTGGACAGATAATGAAAAATTATTATGGCTCTTTACATAGGCAAGATAAATATCAGCTCTGTGAAGAAGCGTATTTTATGGGCTTAAGATCAATAAATTCCTTTTTTTCTTTTCTTGAAAAAAATATGGATAGTGCAATAGATGATATTAAAAAAATAATTAAATCGAGAAAGGTGATCGATAGAAACAAGATAGAAAATTTATCACGTAAGTCTTTGTTCGAAATAGTTTATCTTTTCTCATACGGGCTGATTAAATCAATCTCAAATTATATCGGTTCAGAAAAATTATCAGAAACTTATAAAGAGGTTTTAGAAAAAAATGATACTATAGCCACAAGGATGATTGATATCTCAATAAAATTAGATTTTTTTAGAGAATTCCCTCTCGCAGATATCAAAAATATAAATAAAAAGTTAGCGAACAATATTTTACCTCAGACAATTCTAAAAGCTTTGGTCATTAATTATATTTATATGTTCCCGACATCTTATAAAGACAAACAAAGAATATGTAAACATGTAGACATACCTATGAGCATCCAGAGATCAATAGAAAAAAGGAGAAAATAAGGAGCCTTCGATAGCCCTTGCCTCGCCAATTCAAAAGGGACTGCTTATAAGCAGTCCCTTTTTTTGTTTAACCTTGCCCTTATGAGACAAAATTCAGTGGGCGGTGGAGGACTCGAACCCCCGACTTCTTGAATGTAAATCAAGCGTTCTAACCAACTGAACTAACCGCCCAATGCCTCTCTTCTCTGTTACGCTCCGGAAAACTTGCCCAGGGCGATAAGCGAAAAGACCATGACAAAGAGGGCGACTGTCTCCGTGATACCGAGCACGGCCAGATAGTTGCCGAAACCTTTGCCCGTCTCGCCCATCGCGTCGCAGGCCACAGCCGCGCACTTGCCCTGCCACATGGCGGATAAGCCGATCGCCAGGCCGCAAAAAGCGCCGATGCCCCACAGATACTGTCCCTGGTTCGCCAGCTCCAGGACCTTGTTCATGACGATATTGCCGTAGATCGTCTGCGTCAGGGGCGCGCCGACAAGAGCGACGAGAAGAAAAGACGCCGTCTTGTTCTGCGAAAAATTCTTTTTCCAGGCGCCGATGGCCGCCATGCCCGCCGTTCCGGCCCCTATGGCCGAACCGCAGGCCGCCAAAGCCAATATGAGCGCCGCACCCAGATCCTTGAACTGTACCAACACGTTTGTATCCATTTACTTCCTCCTTGATTTTGCCTATATCGAGGTTTATTCCTTACACCTGGCCCTATCGGAAGGGGCCAGTGCGCCGCTTCCTGCGGCGCAAAATCAACCCCGAGCCTGCGCAGGAAATTTTCGCCGGTACGGCGAAGCCGACCCTGGCGAAAATTTTCAAGCGATCTGGCGAGCGGGTCCATTCATTCTTTTTCCGATAATGGCTTATACGGCGTTCCCGACCACGCAACAGCGGCGTGCCCAGAGAACTCCAGGACATTCAACCGGACACCGTGCACAAGGACCGACATAGGACCCAGGACGATGTTCAAGGCATGCCCGGCAACAACGATCAAAACAGCCCCTGCCACCCCCAGGATACCGGCTGAAGCCGCGCCGGCAGCCATCAGGTTGAAGGCATCGGCAATGGCGATGGTCGCCAAACCGACGGCAAAAAGACGGATGTAAGAAACGACGTCCGTAAAATTATTCACGAGACTCAGGGCCAGCGTCCCGAGGCCTGAGCCGACGGCCTTGAAGATATTCTTCTGGAAATTGACAAAAAGCACCACCAGGGCGATCCCGGCGATGATCAGATATTTCCCCGGCGACGGGAAAGGGTCGCCCAACAACAAGGTCTTGGCCAGGAAAAATGCCGCCCAGATGATAGAAAGCCATCCCAGCTCCGCCATGGCGACGGGCGAAGGCAGGAGGACCGCGAAACGCCACAGGTGCGCGATCGACAGATGGACCGCCCCGACGCAAAAACAAAATGCCTGGATAAAACGGGCATCGTTGAGCTGAGGCACCAGGGCCTTGACGCCCAGGCTTGCCAACCAGGCCTGGCCGAAGAAAACGCCGCTTAAGACCCCCCAGACAACAGCGCAGGAACTCAAGAGATACATGAGAAAAAACGGCGCCCTGTTCTTCATCTTCCTGCCGAACTTGCGATACGCCCAAAGCGTCAAAAGAAAATAAACCAGGCCGTATCCCGCATCCCCGATCAGGATGCCGAAAAACAAGCTGAAGAAAATAAGGAACGTCGGGCTGATGTCGAGTTCTTTGTATCCAGGGGTGATCTCAAGGAGCTTGAGCACCGGTTGAATAAGAGAAATCCAGCGCGGATTGCGCAACAAGGTCGGCACGCGGTCTTCCGCAGACGGGTCCTCAACGAACAAGCCCCATCCTTCTTTTTTGGCGGCCCCGGACAACATCTCTATCTGATCGAACGGGGCGTAGC
>JBAZJY010000011.1:0-3646 GCA_041651115.1 Candidatus Omnitrophota bacterium
TTGAGATCACACCTAAGAGGTTTGCGTCATAGGCAGATTTGGTCTGACCCAAAAGATCTGTTCCGATTAGGCTAACTAACTCTGTTTCCTGTGCTATTTGGCTTTCTGCGACATTCATATGCTCGGCTACATCGGCACCATTAAAAAAGAAACCACCCAGAGCCCCTACATTAAAAGTCCTGGGCGCTCCCGCGCCCAAAGGAGCTGTTTCATGGCCATCCCAGACAAAAGAGTAAGGTTTGTCACTTTGGACGTTTGCCCTGCGGCCGCCTACCCAGGAATAATCACCGGTAGCATTATTATATTGCCCGCCTGACACCGTACTAAAATCACCGCTGGCAATATTTGAAGATCCGCCCAATATCGTAGAAGCATACCCGCTGGCATTATTATTATATCCGCCGATTACCGTAGCATCATCTCCCGGGCCGGCAGTATTCATATATCCGCCTACAACTGTGCAGTCTTCTCCGGAAGCAAGATTATGGCTGCCGCCTCCGATCGTAGAGAACTGCCACCCGGAAGCAACATTATAATGCCCGCCGCCGATAGTGGAAAAGTTTCCGCTGGCAACATTATCATACCCGCCGCCAATAGTACAATTAGGCATAGAAATAGTATTATTCCAGCCGCCTACAATCGTCCCATTAATACCGCCTGTCCCATTACCGCTGGCAATGGTATTATAAGCCCCGCCGCCAATAGCACATATCCAGCCTGCGGCAGTATTATTATACCCGCCTGCCACAACCGAATCTTCAGCTTCACCAACCACGCCTTCTCCGGCAGTATTGCCGAATCCTCCTATTACAGTGGCATCTTCGGCAATCGCCCTATTATTCCTGCCTCCGACAACCGTAGAGAATTCCTCGCCGGAAGCATTATTATTAAACCCTCCAATCACAAAAGAGCGGGGCGTCTGTGCCTTATTATTGGAGCCGCCGCCTACTAGAGTATATCCAATCTCGCTGCCATCTGTCAGGTTTATACCGGAAGCCAGATTATTATCGCCTCCGATTATAGTAGAATAAGGGCAATCCCAGCCATGGGTATTAGAATTACCGCCTATAATTACCGAATAGCTGCCGCCGGCATTATTCTCAAAACCTCCCCCAACCACAGTATAATTCTCACCTGCAAAGTTAGAAGCCCCTCCTCCGATCGCGGTATAATTGGCCGACATATTGACAAGATTATTAACTCCCCCGCCGATAAAAGAGGCATTGCCCATGGCAGAATTATTGTTACCGCCTGCTACAGTGCAATAATAATAGTTTTGGCCGTTAGTCCCGGTTGTGGAATTAAGTCCCAGGTTTATGTGCGTGGCAACCGAAGCATCATCGCCATAAAAAGTATTGTTTTCGTCATGCGAGATTGCGCCGTTTTCTACGGTCAGTTTAGCTAATCCGGGATTAGTCGTACCAATGCCTAGCTTATTGGCTACATGCAGTTTATCATAACTGCCATAGGGCAAAGGATAAAAAGTCATAATCGTCAGGGTTTCATTAGTATCAGCAAAAGCCGATACAAATGAACCGGACAATAAAACAAAGAGAATTATTAGTTTAATACGCTTCATATTTTACGTAAATTCTCCAGGTCATCAGGGCAAATATAATCGTCTAATTTCACAAACACCAGTATCTCTTTTATTTCTTTGGGATCTTTAAATTCGGCCTTTTCCATGGCATAACCGAGGATCTTGCCGGATTTGGCTGCTTTCATGCCTGTGCCGGGGATGGATGAAGAAGTTACGGCATCGCCTAATTCTATATTGCCTTCTTCAGCGCAGACTTTGACATAGCAGCGGCCAACCAGGGCTACAGGCAGGCGCTGGGTTCCTTCTTTGGGGTCCTGGGCATTACCAAGGTGAAAAGTTGCGGTCCTTTTACTTGAGATCACACCTAAGAGGTTTGCGTCATAGGCAGATTTGGTCTGACCCAAAAGATCTGTTCCGATTAGGCTAACTAACTCTGTTTCCTGTGCTATTTGGCTTTCTGCGACATTCATATGCTCGGCAATGTCTGCGGGATAAGTCTGCATACCGTTAAAATAAATAGCATCGGCATAAATATTAAAGCTATTATCGGCATTAGTGCGGCACCACGAGCCTGTTCCGCCCCAAATAAAAGAACCCGGATGCCAAATTTCTGCAGAATAACCGCCTGCCCAGCCAAAAGTACTGGTGGCATTATTATAGCCTCCGCCTTCTACCACAGCCCAATAAGCTTGTGCCCGATTAAACCTGCCGCCTCCGACTGAAGCAATATATCCGTCTGTTACGCTATTATTATATCCTCCTCCGATGACACTGTTAGGAGCATAGTCCTTTGCAGTATTATTATGGCCTCCTCCAATCGCAACAGAATGAAAAGGCGCTTTATTGCTGTCACCGCCGATGATTGTTGTTGCCCAGTCGCCGACATAGTTATTAAATCCGCCAAATATGGTCGTGCTGCCAGAGCCAAATACGGTATCATTACCGGTAGCGGTATTATTATATCCGCCGCCTACCGTAGAATTCGTTCCGCTGGCAACGTTGGCTCCTCCTCCTCCCCCTCCTAATGCCGAGCATACTCCGCTGGCAATGCCATCCCCGCCGCCCAATACAAAAGATCCCTTACCGGTTGCCTGGAGAGCTCCGCCTCCGGTTACCGTGCTATACGTACCCGAGGCAATATTATACGTGCCTCCTACAAAAGAATAGTCGCCTGAAACCTCACTGTCGTCTCCTCCGAAGATCGCCGAAAAATTACCGGTGACATTATTATCACTGCCGCCTCCGATCACAGAGGAATTCCCAAGAACCGTATTATTAACGCCTCCGGCTACTACCGAAAGCGTATTCAGTGCTCTGTTAGAATACCCTCCCAATACGGCACTATACGAACATGCGCTTTGCGCGAGAAATGAGGCATTTGAAACAGTATTATTATACCCACCGCCTATAGCTGCATAGTCGGTCTTTGCAGTATTGTTCATGCCTCCGGAAATTACTCCAAGCGTGCTAGTACAATTATTACCTAATCCGCCCAGTATCGTGCCATACATCCAGGCGGCATTTGACACGCCACCTCCTACCGAACAAGTAGCGCGCGCGGTATTATTATATCCTCCGAAAACCGTAGCATGTGTATAGTTACCGCCATTAATACCGGTTGTAGAAGCAATGCCCAAATTTACATGCGTGGCAAGCGTTGTATCATTGCCGTAAAAATTATTACTATTTGCGTGCGATATTGCTCCGCCCTCTACGGTCAGACGGGTGCCGCCGGATGAGTTGGGATTAGTAGTACCGACTCCAGTGGTATTTGCTACGTATAAGTTATTAAATCCGGCATAAGGAGAAGGATAGTAGGTCGTAATGGTCAGGGTTTCATTTGCAGCAAAGGCTGCGGAAGATAAACCAATAGTAAAAATAAATATCAAAATGCGTTTTTTCATTCTTTTTTATTTAAACGGCCTAAATCTTCAGGAGAAAAATAATTCCCTACGCTCACGAATACTACTATTTCTTTGATTTCTTTGGGATCTTTAAATTCGGCCTTTTCCATGGCATAACCGAGGATCTTGCCGGATTTGGCTGCTTTCATGCCTGTGCCGGGGATGGATGAAGAAGTTACGGCATCGCCTAATTCTATATTGC